>JABHCC010000113.1 GCA_018669475.1 Bacteroidota bacterium
AAATCATTATCACCATCAATATCTGCACTGTACACACAGTGAGCAAACTGTGCATTTGTTGAAATAATGGATTGATTGCTAAAGCTTCCTTTCGCATCTCTATTTTCATACCAGACTACTTTGTCTCCTTCCGGAAGGGCAGCTAGAATATCATTATCGCCATCTATGTCGGCAATAAAAATTGATATTGCTCCATCTACTGTATTTGACACTTCTTGTGCCAGCTCAAATTCTCCAGTCCCGTTAATATTCTTATACCAACTGATTCGATCACCCAAATAGGCAGATGTGACAATATCCATATCATTATCACCATCTAAATCAGCTGAAATGGCGCTGGATATGCCTTGTTCACCGGCTGAGATGACTTTCTCAGCACTGAAAGTCCCATTTCCGTCTGTGTTCTCAAACCAGGAGACTGAATTATTGCCCATTGAAGCTGCGATAATGTCCTGATCGCCGTCATTGTCTAAATCTGCAGCGTAAACAAACATGGCTTCCCTGGCACTGCTTGAAAGGATTAGTTCATCACTGAATGTGACTTGAGAAATAACCGGGATGTTCGATAGTACCATGAGGGCTATTGCTAAAATGATCGGCTTTATTTTCATAAGGATGGTGCTATTTATTGGTGAGTTTTAAAACCATCGTAAGAAAGGGAATTAAAGCGAAGCCCATTCGCCTCTCATGGAGTCGGATGACCATCCATCGAAAAATTGAATCCTTCATGGGACTTTGTAATTTATTTGTCGAGACGAATTCAAAATGACGCGATTAACAGGTAAAATCATAGGACTGATCTTGATCATCTGGTCTTGCTCCTCAGCCGTGGGGCAAACAAGGTTCACCAAGCATATTGTGGATGCAAACGTGCCAGGGATAAAAGCGCTCAGTATCTGCGACTTAGATTTTGATGGAGATTATGACATAGTTGGAGGATCTGAACACACCCCCATATCAACGGGTATTGGAGTATTGTGGTGGAGAAATGATGGTAATGGCTTAAACACTTGGAAACGACTGAATGTAGATAGAAGATATCCTCACGTGATGTCAATTGATGTGGCGGATGTGAATGGTGATGGTTTCCCGGATATCGTTGCTTCTTCCTGGGAGAATGGCACCATCCGATATTGGAAAAACAGTGGAGATCCCACTGTTGGTTGGAGAGGAGAAAATATTGTTTCAGGATATACCAATGCACATGACGCCAAGTGTTTCGATATCAATGCTGATGGTGTGATGGATGTAATTGGAGTGAGTGCGGGAACCAATACCGTCAGCATTTTTTATCAGCCGGAGGGTAATATACCAACCTGGACCGAGGAGCATGTAACACAAAGTTTTGGTCATGTTTTGTGGGTTTCCATCGCTGTAGGATATGACCCTGGTGAACTCTGCATTTTTTTTAATGAGTCGAACCTCTATACTCGCTTCGTTTTGCATCAGGATTTCTACGGATCTCTGGCCTTGGAAGTTTATGATATTGATGGCGATGGTGATGATGATATCATTGCAGGAGCTGGTCTTATGGGCTTGTTGTTAATCTATGAAAACAGCCTTATCTCAGGGATAAACGACCAGGTCATTGATGAAACACAACCCTTTCTGTATCCAAACCCATGCAAGGGAGAGCTTCATTTGCACCTGGACCAAATGCGTGGATCAGATGTGTCTGTTGAGATCTACGATCTATCCGGAGCGCTGAAGTACAAAGCCCTGGATTTAGGGGATCCTTCAGGCCTTTCTGATTACAGAATTTCGTTCAATGAAACCGGTGTTTTTTTGGTCAAAGTCAGCTCATCTCAAGAGCACTTTCATGAAAGAGTAGTACTTATAAACTAAAAATTAATCGAGTGGGAAATCTCCAACATCATCATGGCCTTATAAGGAGAACAGCATTCAGTATGTGCCAAGTTCGTAATAGTTTTATCAGATGAAGAAAGTACTTATAATTTGGATTGTGGTTTCTACTTTATGTTTTACAGGAACTGCTGGAACAAGGAGTCCGTCATCTACAATAAGAGACAGAGGGATGAAAGCAACGAGGGTAGCAGAAAACGGTATTGTGGCAGACTTGTTTGGTGTGCAGGAAGGGTCTGCTCGTAAAATCATCATCATGCTCGGTGGCTCAGAGGGCGGGAAATCATTCAGTCGGATGAAGAAACCGATCAAATTATTAGTTGAAAAAGGCTATGCTGTTCTTTCATTGGCCTATTTCAAGGCTCATGGATTACCAACATCACTGGAAGAGATTCCCATAGAATATTTTGAACGAGTCATGAACTGGCTTTCGGATCAGCCTGGGATAATTCCGGACCAGTATGGAATCATAGGCGGGTCAAAGGGGGCTGAATTAGGACTATTACTGGCAAGCCGATATCCTCAAATTAAGGCAGTTGTTGCAATGTCGCCAAGTTCTGTGGTTTGGCAGGGTATTCCGGCTCGACTCAGGAACATTGGAAAATCTCCAACATCATCATGGTCTTTTAACGGGAACAGCATTCCGTATGTGCCAAGTTCGTTAACAAGAAAGGATGTTGGAAAGATTATCAGGTTGAAATTATTGGACAGCGCATTGAAGGATCTTCAACAGGATGACTTTGTGGAAATTGCCAGAATCCCGGTTGAAGAGATACAAGGATCGGTTCTATTGTTGTCAGCAAAAAGTGATCAACTATGGCCTTCAACGCAAATGGCCGAGGAAATTATTAGTAGAATGAAGGACTTCCATTTTAAATTTCCGTATGAACATATTGCCTATAATACAGGACATCAGGGATTATTCATGAGCCGCGAATGCTGGAAAAAGGCCTTTAGTTTTCTTGAAGAGTTCTTCTCTCCTACATAAATTCTACCAAAATTATGAAAAGACAAGTAATCATTGCTATCGCCATATTGAATGTCAGCCTTTGTTTTGGCCAGTATCAGTACAGCTTTATACCCAAGGAATATAAAAAAGCATACCGGACTGTGACCCGGTCAGAGAATGGACAACCCCACCGTATCATCCATTTTTGCAGATTATTATTCAGACTTAAATAATTGTCTTGAAAGGCTCTGGTTATTTATTTTCAAATTGATCAGATAAAAACCTGGAGAAATGGGGTTGCCATTGCGATCCTCACCATTCCAAACGATGGTTTTTAAACCGGGTAATTGATGGCAATCGCAAAGTGTTTTCACATGTTGACCAAGCAAGTCAAACACCTTGATTGTTACTTTTTCATAATCATCAACCTCATATTCGATAGTAGTTGAGTAGGTAAACGGATTGGGGTATAGCTGAAGAAAACCATCACTTTTATCCATCTCATTTATTTCAAGCAGAACTATGTCTAAGGCCTTGATTCTTACTAAGTAAGCATCATCACCCCCCTGGCCAAATGAATTGGTTCGTCCGGCCAGAATATATCCCTGATCATATGTTTGTGTGATGGAGAAAGCATTGTCGTTTCGGGCGCCTCCAATCGTTTTACTCCATTCTTTTTCTCCTAGTGAGTCGGTTTTGAATACCCAGAAATCAAAATCATTTTTTCCCGGAGAGTTCTTAAATCCTCCAGCCACATATCCGCCATCCTGTGTTTGTTGAATGGAATAAATGTAATCGGTAAGTTCCTCACCATAGATTTTGCTCCAGAGTACATGTCCTTGTGAATCTGTTTTAATCAACCAGAAATCTTCTTCCCCCATTCCTTCTGACCTGGTAATGCCACCCAATATATATCCATTATCGGAGGTGATTTGCATGGAATAGGCAACATCCCATTCAGACCCACCGAGAGTATTCTGCCATAAAAGATTTCCGGTTCCATCGGTCTTAAACAACCAAAAATCTCCTTTGTTATTATCGTCACAGGCATATCCTGATAATATATATCCCCCATCATTTAATTGAAAAACTGTATATGCTTTTTGGTTCCCCGATCCACCGATTTTTTTATCCCATTCTTTATTTCCGTTTTCATCAACTTTGATTAACCATGCATCCAGATGATTTAACATGTGGTCACCAGTACTTCCCGTTATAATGTATCCACCATCTGATGTTAAGGATACATATTGTATCTGGCAGGTATTGTCAATGGTATTATCAATAATTTTATTCCATTGTTCATTCCCGTTTTCATCCGTTTTAATAAGCCAGAGGCTTTTGTCGCCTTGACCAAATGATTCAGTGTTTGCGCTGATAATGAACCCATTATCTGCAGTTTGCTTTACTATGAAGCTATCCTCTCCCGAGGACCCACCGAAAGTCTTTTCCCATATGATATCGCCGCTATCATTAATCTTTAACAACCAGATATCATTGGAACCAAGTGATGAGGTGAGTCCAAGAACCACAAAACAAGAATCAACGGTTTGAATAACTGCCTTGGCATCATCATTCGATATTCCACCATAGGTTTTGGTCCATAAGGTGTCGGGCGTGAATTGAGCATGGGTCGGTATAAATCCAAATCCTATGATAAGTATTAGGACTATTTTTTTAATCTGATTCATTGTGTTTATGTTAAATTGTGTTCACAATATTTAAAGAATAAATTGATTAATTACTTCCTCCTAGCGAATGCACGGACCTCCTGTCGAAATTTGCAAATAACAGCTCTGTCAAGAGATAGCTTTGGGTTAAAAATTGATTTCAAATGAAAAAGAGTTATGTCTTTACAGGATTTTTCCTGATCGGTTTGTTGCTTGGATTTCACAACGTGACAGCCCAGGAATTTGGATTTGAGTTCGCCCAAACGCTGGGAAGCGATGAATGCTTTGGTGTAGCTTTTGGTGATGTAGACGGAGATGGCGACCGCGATGGGGTGCTTGTAAACTTTCAAGGTCCGTCTCGTCTTTGGACCAACCTGGGCGATGGTACTTTTGTGGATTCAGGACAAAGATTTGAAACAAGCACTGCACATAGTGGTCAGCTGGGCGATTTGGATGGAGACGGTGACCTTGATCTATTCATCGCATCCACCATGGATGTCGATAAAATCTGGCTGAATAATGGTCAGGGATTATTTTCAGAAAGCCAACAGTTGCTTGGAACAGCGGATGATCTGAGTGTGCAGGTTTTGCTTGGAGATGTCGATCTTGACGGGGATCTGGATGCGGTAGTTGCCCGTAATATGCATCCCAGTAAAATCTGGTATAATGATGGTGAAGGTATTTTTGACACCTCTTCAGAGATTGGGAATGCAACAACTTATTACCAAAGTATTGCTGATGTGGATGGAGATGGAGACCTGGATATTTACCTTGAATATCTGAACAATCCTGATCGGATTTTCCTGAACGATGGAGCCGGGAATTTCACCGATAGTGGCCAGGAAATTGGTCTTGCAACGGGTGAGGGACATGGTGTGTTTTACGATTTGGATCTGGATGGAGATCAAGATTTGATGTTACCCAATCATGAGAACGGGGCTCAGGTATTTACAAATATTGGTACCGGTCAATTTGAGGCTTGTGGAGATCCTTTCGGGGAGGGGAGTATTGCTGGAATTCTGGATGCTGATCTTGATGGATTACCGGATCTGATTACAAGCAATTTCTTGGGATCGACGAATTTCTATAAAAACTTTGACAACTGTCTATATCGCCCTTATGGGAATCTATTTCCTGATGAGGTATGCTGGAGCATAAGCACAGAAGATGTGGATGGCGACGGCGACATGGATGTTATTCTGGGCAATACTTCCATGAACGGATCTGCAACTAAGTTATTTCTCAACAGGATGATTAATACCTCTGTTGAATTGACCTATGCATTTGTAGAACAGGAATTGAAGGTTTATCCCAATCCGGCGAGTGATTTTTTTCAGATAGACTATGAGATTAGCACGCCCGGAGATTATCATATTCAGTTGGTCAATATCCTGTCGCAGGAAACTACCCTCTTAGTCTCCGGACTGATCAGCGAAGGAACTAAAACCCTGAAGTTTGGAACGCAGAACCGGCCAACGGGTCATTATCTGTGTGAATTGTTGAAGGATGGTATTGTTATTGCCAGCAAGAAGCTCTGCCTGATCAAATAGTCTGGTTCATTTAGTGCACGGGAGATTATAGTTAACGGTTATTGGACGCCTTTAAATTCTATTTGTCATATTCTAGTGCTTGTAAAGCTTTGTTGAAATAGTGCAAGTTGACCCCATCGGGGACTGATTTATGAAGCTCAGACTCAATTGCTTTTTTGTAATTCTTGATCGCTTCATCATGTTTATTCTGCTTTTTCATAGTATTCATTCAACTTATTCATTTGTCCTGAAATGATATCTGATGGTGGAATAAACTCTTGATAAAGGGTTTGCAAACCTTTATTTATGGCACTTGACACACCCCATGAATGACCAACTCCTTCAAATTCAAGAAGCTGAAACGATAGCCTGTCTATTGGGTCTTCTTGTAGTCTGTTGAGCAACCTTTTAGTTGACTCAAAAACATAGCCTCCCTCTTCGCCTTTACCGAGAGTGAATACAATTCGTTTATATTGATCAAAACCGGATATATTTTGCATCTCTTCATAGACCAATTCATTATCCCACCATATTGCCGGACTGATGCAGAGATGAAAATTAAATAGATCAGGTTTCTTAATTGCGGAATAAGTTGCAAATAGTCCAC
Organism: Bacteroidota bacterium; assembly: GCA_018669475.1. Lineage (GTDB taxonomy): Bacteria > Bacteroidota > Bacteroidia > Bacteroidales > UBA12481 > JABHCC01. The sequence continues at coordinate 6,619 of JABHCC010000113.1, forward strand.
TAAATGACCATCCAACAATGCAACGGTGAGATGCAACACGATAACGGCTTTCAAGGAAGGGCATCAGTTCATCTTCAAGAAATTCAAGAAACTGATCAGCTTCTCCAGCGGTTTCAAAATTGTGTTCAATACCGGAATTAGCGGTTGGGGTATAATTTTTGTCTCGGTCAGTATTTTCGATACCAACTACAATCATCCGTGGAATATTTTGATCAGTAACCTTTGCAACAGAAAATTTCAAATGGTCTTGTGTTTATTGTCAGCACCGTTCGGAACTAACACTTATCCTGTCTATAGCTAGCGTCATGATTAAATAAAATTAGTGTTTGACCAATCTGATCATCTGGTGTGTTGTATTATTCAAAGTGCGCAAGAAGTATATTCCGTTTGTTATTTGCTCAACGTTTATTGTTGTTTCGTTTGAGGATAATTCTTCAGATATTAATTTACGTCCATAGACATCATAAATTTCAATTGTGGGATTACTTATCTTTTGGCTAATGCTGATATTAAGTTCATGATCGAAAGGATTTGGATATGCAGCGATTTGATGAATTTCACTATCCAGCTTATTATCTGCTATTCCTAATGTTTCCATCTCAGTTATTTTCAATCGTTGATTAACAGAAATGTTGGTATAGACTTCGGTGTTGCCTGCGGGCCAAATGATCACTAAAGAATCAATTATTTCTGCGGTTCCCAGGCCAAAATGTGCCGAGTTCTCAGATTGTGAAGCATATCCTGAATTGCTCAGTAGAGTTCTGGTTTGCCAGATTGGATTTTGATTAATTATTGACTTTATCCTGATTTGAGCTCCGAAAGCATCTCGATTGGATTCGCTGCCCTGGCAATATATCTCAATCCAATTGTTTCCATGGGTCTGGTTCTCATAGAGTTTACCACCTCCAATTGTACTCAGAAACAGATCCAGATCACCATCCTGATCAAAATCTGCGGTTGATGCAGCATATGTTGGACTAGACAAGTTGCAGAAAATCAATTCATCATGCATGATGAATCCAGTCTGCCCCCTGTTTTCATAGAGTCGGTTACCCTGATCCGGGCTATTGGAAAAAGAGGTGACGAGCAAATCCAGATCGCCATCGTTGTCAAAATCCAGCCAAACTGAGCCCATGTTCCAGTCTTGTTCTCGCCATCCGTCAGCTTGAAATACTGCCAGATCGAAAATGGCATTACCATTGTTCTCATAAAGTCCATTCATCCTGTTTCCGCTTGCACCCCCATTGCATAAGAACAGGTCTGTGTCACCATCATTATCAAAATCTCCAGCACTTGCACCGTAAGAGTTGAATATATCTGTTACAATTTCACCATTATTTTCCTGCTCATATTCGCCATCTCCTTTGCCAAGGAAAAGAGAGTTCTGATGACCCGGACCTTGTGTTATGAATAGGTCGCAAATCGCATCATTGTTATAATCTGCCCAGATTGGCGTATATGAAATTTTCATTTTCTCTATCAGGACATGATCACTAATTTGAACCAGATCCCCTTCATCGTTTTTAAAGAGATCATTTTGCCCTGCAAATTCAGGAGGAGATCCATGATTAGTGACAAACAGGTCAATATCTCCATCCTGATCAAAATCAGACCAGGAAGGAATAACTGACGCGCCGCCAGAATTAGCGGCATCTCCTGTAAAGATTTGAGAAAATCTGCCTTCGATATTCATAAACATCAGATTGTTCAGCTCATTACTTTGTCCGGCCACATCTCTGAATCTTACAATATAACTATCCTGATCACCATCATTATCAAAATCTACAAATGAAGCACCATAACAAAAATTGCCCTGACCACCGTGATTATCATTAACCAAAGGAGATTCGGTTATTTCAACAAACTGCCCATTTCCCTGGTTCTCGAAGAGATGACATGGTGATGTATAGGTGGATACAAATAAGTCAACCAATCCATCCTGATTGTAGTCTGTCCAGGCAATACTTCCGGGACCGTTGATGTAGCTTATTCCGGATACTGCTGACACATCGATAAATACCGGATTCTGGCTTAGACAATCGATGTGTGAACAAAAGGCAATGCCTATTAACCCGCAGACTATTAATTTTTTTCTGATAGCTTTCATTTTTTCTGATAATTCTTTCTGGCTAAATCATTTTGCCCTATTTAGTTAAGGTTTAAAGTACGCTTATAAATTTTATTCGTGACAAGGAGAATCAGTTCATTCTATGAAAGGCCAATGGGTTCTTTCAGCGGCAACAAAACAAGGCAAAATGCAGCTTATTTGCCTTTCTCTTTTCTTTCCCATTCTAGTATTCCCGATGGCTGGATAACCGCTCATAGAATTACTTGACCATATACAGAAGAACTAAATTCTGTTGGTCAATTGGGCCTAGCTTCAAGCGTAATTTAAATCAATTAGTCATGAGAATACTTAAGTACGGATTTCTGGTTTGTATTACCCTTTGTCTTTCCTGTTGTTGTATTTCCAACATTGGTGATTTTATTGAAGAGGTTACCACCACTATCCCAAATACGCATGCGGGAAAATGCATGAAGGAATCTCTGGAAACTATAAAATCTGGCGATATAAGCCAGATATCCGCTTATGTTTCAGAGCATTTCACAAATGAGTGCATCGAAGAGCAGGGAGAGGACCAAATCGTGAAAATCTATCATAATTTCTCAAAACTTTACGGGGGTATCGAATTTGTAAGAGTTCGGGAATCATCCCCAAACAGTTTTACCGGCGAGTTTAAATCTTTAGAATACGGGTCTGAGATACTGTTTGGACTTTTGGTCAGGAGTTTTTATCCACATCTGATCACGGAGATTACGGTCATATTTCCTGCAATCCCGATTCAGAATAAGCCTGACACAAATCTGACAAAAAAATGATGACCAATCATGAGGTTCCTTTTAGAAAAAGTCGCATGGACTTTCTGATGAAAACAGTTCCGGCCTGTGCAATGGCAATGAGAAAAATGTTAATTCTATCAATTTGCTTTTATTTTGTTAGTTCCGGGATTGCACAAAACCTAACCAACATACCGACAGACAACCCACTGAAGACAAAACTTGATTCAGTTATTCATCAAAGAATATCAGAAGTCATGATAGATAGTATAATTACTGGTATGTCTTTTGGCATTTCTGTTAATAACGAAAGATTCTTTTATAACTACGGAAACACAGAAAAAGGAGAGCAAAAGTTGCCGAATCAAAATACAATATATGAAATTGGATCTCTCACAAAAACATTTACGGGAATAATACTTGCCAAAGCTGTCCTTGAAGACAAGATTAATATGGAAGATGATATTCGCAAATTTTTAGGTGCTAACTATGATAACTTAAACTATGATGGGAAACCTATTAAGGTTATTAATTTAGCAAATCATACTTCAGGATTACCTGAAGACCTTATTCCAGATGAAATATTCAGACTTGAAAATCCAACAATGTTTGATATCATCAATATTTTTGAAGGAGATTCAGGAACAATTTTTAGAAAAGATTTGCAAAAGGTGAAACCAGATACACCACCTGGTACAAAATGGCGCTACTCCAATGTTGGGATGATAACTTTAGGGATGATATTGGAAAATGTATATCAGATGTCCTATTCTGATTTAATTAAAGAATATTTCTCAGAACCTTTTAATATGATGAACACAGAAGCTGTTTATTGTCAAACAGATACTACAGGTTATACAAAAGGCTATGATAAGAATGGAAATATAATGCCTCATATTACTTTTCAAATTGCTGGTGCAGCAGGTGGATTAAAGTCAACTACAAGTGATTTGATGAAGTACATTGAAGAAAATATTCACATTAAAGATAAAGCAATTGAACTATCACATAAAAGAACTTTTGAATCTGATCAGCAATCAATGGGTTTAGGTTGGAACTTAAATACAAAATCAAAAAACGATGTATTATTATGGCATGATGGTGGGGAACCAGGATTCAGCAGCTATATTCTTATCATTCCTAATCATAATATTGGAATTGTTTGTTTAGCCAATCAAAGTGGTCGACAATTCCAGTTTTCTAAATTTTGTAAACTTGTCATCGATGATCTCATTGAACAATAAATATGGGTCATGAGGAGGATGGCATCCAAATCAATGGTTCTGTTCTGATTCCAAAGGAAGGTCGTTTTTTGTTTTCACAAGCTTACGGAGATGCCAAAAAAATTTGACATTCAGAATACGCTGGCTATAAAGTTTGAAAGAGATCAGAAAAGTTGGTTCATTTCAATAACATAATATATAGAACCCAGAACCATCGGTAATATAGATGTAATGATTCCGGGCAATCAGTTCGTGCAGGTTTCTGAGTTTATCATATTCAGCCACTTTCACAGGCAATTCTGGAGTTGAAATGTCAACAATCTCAACTCCAACTATTTCACCAACAAATAGATATTGATCATTGGCAAAAATGCTTCGCAATTCTTGATCTGGACTGTAGGTGCCTAACTTTTCACTAATTGTTTTCCCGAAAATGTTATTTATCACGATTCCCTGGCCTGAACATGAAAAAAGACGATCATTGTCTTTGTCTGACATGATGACACCTCCTTGTGCTGGATGTTTTGAGAGTTCTCTGATTGCAGCTGGATTTGAAATGTCGTATGTGATCATCCCTATGTTTTTATATCCCGCCAGTAGCATATCTCCGTGGATTTCAATACCATAAACATGGTCGCTATTAAGTGTTCGAAGATATTTTGGACAATTGCAATCTGATACATCAATAACTTGAACTCCTCTGTCTGTTGCTACATAGGCGTGCTGAGCTGTGACACGAACTTGATGCGAGTATCCTTGTTCTTCATATCGACCGATAACTTGAGGGTTTTCTGGATCTGTGGGATCGATTATTATTAATCCTGGTTCACCAACCGCGAAGAGCAGATTCTCATGGCTGTATAATCCAAAACACGGCCCGGGAATTTCAACAAATCCAACCTTTGAAGCATTCTCAGGGTCACTGATTGAGATAGAGACAATCTGTTTGTTGCTTGACACAAAAGCGTAATCTCCTATCAGGGCGAGGTCGTATGCAGGTTGAACACCCATAAATGCCAGATTGACCCGTTTAACTTTGACCAAATCAATCAATCCATTCTCTTGCGAAGTGCAACTTATGCAAGAGAATAAAATGGAAATAGTGAAAGTGAAGAGACTTGAAATCTTTGTAATGTTCATCTGTGTTTAGTTTGCAATTTCCCAAATAGTAGTAAAAATCAGCTTTGTAATGTTGGCCAGATTGTCATAATTGATCTTTTCTGATGTATCACTGGGTTTGTGGTAATCCATGTGAGTGCCTGTATAATAGTACAATACCGGAATTCCAGCTTTGTCAAAGCTCATATGATCAGAACCTCCCCGCAGCCTGGTTTTCCCTTTAAATTGATAGATTGGTGAAAGGTCTGGAGATGTGAGTTCGGCCGCCACTTTACATTGATTGAATAATTCGGAATCTTCTGCCTCACTGTTGTATACATACACATAGTCAGGATTATCAGAATGGTTGAAATCAGCCCTTCCCAGCATATCCATGTTAATGCATACAGATATGTTTTCCAATGGAAAAGCAGGATGATCAATGAAATATTGGGAGCCTAAAAGTCCTTTTTCTTCAGCCGATACTGCCAGAAACAGAATACTTCTCTCAGGCCCTTCACCATTCTTCTTAGCCAAACTGAAAGCTTCTGCAATTTCAAGTAAGGCTGCTGTCCCACTGGCATTGTCATCAGCTCCATTGAATATTTCATTGTCTGTTTTGCCAAGATGATCATAATGAGCTACCACAACTATTAATTCATCTTTTCTGGCGCCACCTTCACAATAGGCAATCACATTCTCTGTGGATATTTCATTTCTGGTTCTGTAAGCATTTATCTGCATAGTGCTTGGAGGGATTTTCGGAGTCACTTTTCCCCGATTGAGTTTGTCATAAATTTTTTCCAGGTTCTGATTTGACATGCCCAATAATTCAGCTGCATCATTCTTGTGGACCATAATCTCACTGGTAAAGTCATTACTTGAGGATTCCAGTTTTTTTTCAGGGAAATCCATTTTGGACCTCATCATTGAAGACTGAGCCTCCATAATAGCTTTTAGTAGTTGTTCGTTGTGTTTGATTTGAATAGCACAACAGGCCCCATGCTTTGATGCAGTTTCGAGTTTTTCATTGGTATCATTGTAATATCCCGGAAGAGTTTTCTGGTCGGATTTCTGATTCAGGTTATCTGGTTGCCCCTCAAAGTAAATGACAACCTTCCCATTCACATCTTTGTTTTTATAGTCGGATTCCAGTCCAAAACCTACAAAAACAAGGTCTGAATTAATGGTTCCGGCGAATTTTTCTTTCATGGACCCCATTCTGAAATCAATCCCACAATCCAGTCTGGTATTGTTTGAGATAATAAAGAAACTATCAAGTCTGTTTTCTATCAAGTTGAATTTTTGGAAATAGTTGTCAATCCCAGGAAGGGACCCATTCAGATCAAAGCCTTCTAAGGTTTCTCTGATGTAATCTGCTGCCAGTTTTTGGCCTTTTTTCCCTGTTTCACGTCCTTCGCATTCGTCAGATGCCAGGAATTCCAGATGGTTACGAAGCTCCTCCTTATCTATTGATTTGATATACTTTTTAGCCTTGTATTCTTGTCCATGAGCAGTTAAAAAACTTATAGCCAATAATATACTGAGGAGAGTTTTCATCTTTGATGTTATTAATTTTAGTTACAGCCTTTTGAAGAGTCAATTCTACTGATTTTTCCCTATCAGGATCGAACTTTTCGACAAGCGGTCAGGGAATTAATTATGCATTGAACCGATAATCCTCATTTATTTTGTGAGCGGATATAGGTTGCTGAACTTCCAATGTAAGTAAGCAATTTGATGGCATTGCAAGTATCACTTTCAACAATAAATTTGATCCTTGTACTACTGCCTTCAATTAGAAAATAATCTTCGGATATTGGGATTAGTTTCAACTTTGATCCGCCAGAACGCTGATAGTAAAGAAAGTTGTCTTCCAAAATAACACTTCTAACTCCATACTGTCCTATATGCCCATTTAATATTGATGCCTCTATTTGTTGAGGATCTGCCAGAGCTTTCATTTTATCCCTGTCCCATTTTGCTTCAACGTAATATGGCTCAATAGAAAGTAATTTATCAAAGCTTTCTAAGGCCTCTTGTAAATTTCCCTTGGCTTCTTGTATCATTGCCAGCATATACCAAGCGCGAACATCCTCTGGGTAAAGAATAGTATTTAATTCTGATATAGCCAGTGCTTCATCTATCTTACCAGCAGGAGCAAGGGTCTGGAAGGCATAAAGCAAAAGGTCAAATGAATTATATGGAAACCAGTTTTCTGGAGCACCATAGGCCTTTTTTCTCTTTTGATACGCTGACCAAAACTTGTCGCAACCTTCATTAAAAAGTATATCCTTCATAGACTTAACTTCATCAATTTTAATAGCCTCAAGAACAGGGTCGGCAAATGAAAAATAGTCTGTTGACAGGGTTGGGATATAATAGTCAGGAGGATAATATCCCCTATTATCAGTTGGATGGCCTAGCTGCCAAGCCATCGTTGAAATATTGACCATGAGATTACTGTTTGGCAAAGTGAATTTGATAATATCTGAACACCAATTTAATGGCCCACCAGCAATATCCCCTACTGTAATGGCACTGGTATTTCTCAGCATCTGTCCAATGAAATTTGGAGCAGCACTGAAGGTATTACTTCCTGTAATAATAAATAGCTTACCTCTATGTAATGAATTCGTTCTTAATACAAACTCTCGCACCAGTGGTGGAAGGAGTGAACCGTCACCACCTTCATTGAATCTTAAATCAATAATGAACTTGTCAATCTGACTTACATTATCATCAAATATTCCAAACAATCTCTTGGTGAAGTCTGCAAAAGGTTCACGAGACCAGTTTGTTACATCATTGTACTGAAAATAGATCATCCTATCTTCAGGAATATATTTAAACCAATAGGGATCCCTGCTTGGTACTACTCTGGAGAGGAAAAGTGGCAAAGAATCAGATTTATCTTCAAAAACGGTCTTAATCTCATTATTTGTGGGAGCTGCTTCCGTATTATAAGCCCAATTAAATTTCACATCCCAAGTAGCTGACTTGAGAATCACTTCTTGCCTTATACCTTCCGGCAGAATGATCTCCATATTCATTTGAGATCTAGTTTCAATAATTCCCAAATTTTCGAGTATTACAGCATTGGAGAGGTAATTTACTGCTGTTCGTGTAATACTATGATCACTGTCTGAAGCTATTATTTCCCCCACAAGGCTATATGCTTTATATGCATTCTGACTGCCAATCTTTAGAACCTTAGCACCTAATAATGCAGAATTATCATTATCAGTTGCTGTAATGAAAAGTCCATCATAAAATTTTTCAATTCTAATCGGAAACCATAGACTATATACATTCTGGTTCAATAGTTTAACTTGTGTGTGACCATCTCGTATCATTCCTACAAGTTTCATGATCTCAATTACAATTTTTTCATTATCCCATTTTCTCAGGTTTTCTTTAATATCCTGAGCTCTATTCAGAAAAACTTCTCTATTCGTTTTTTTCCATGGTTCGGGATGATACTGTTCTATTTTTCCAACCAAAATATCGATGTCCTGTTTCCACTCTGAAATGTCCTTTTCAGAATCATGGACACACATTGTTAATGTTACCGACATCAGTAGCATAAGAAGGATTTTGTTTTTTTTCATCCTTCTCAGGACATATTGTAATTGATTCTTCATTGTATATGATTTTATAACTTATATGACGAACCTGACATTCAGTTGCAACAGTAATAATCTATCAGTTCTATTAGAGGTTATATCAATCTATCAAAGGTTGTATCCAACTGTCAAAGGCCGGCTTTCCATGCCAGTCCCAACTGGAGTTGGCATCCATATGTCTCAGATTTCCTCTTTCCGTCAATCGATCCAATTGACCAGTGGAAGAAAAAAGACCAGTGCCCCTTAATCCTATTGTTACTTTTCCGTGGCAGGAGAATAATCAAACGACTAAAACAAATACAATGAAATCGACTTTAGCAAGATTTAGAGTTCTGGCAATTCTGCTTATAGTAATAGTATCACCCTGTTTTTCACAGAATCAGATATCCATTGATAAGCCGGGAGTTGAGAAAGAATGGTGGTATCCAATCATCAAAAAACACAACCTGAAGGCAGATGAATACAGTGCTGCTGATAGACTATTTATGATGGGGAATAAGATTTACTCTGATGAAGGGATGATCATTGTTGAAAATGCATCCGTTATTATTAGAAAAAAATCAAAAAAATATCAGATCCTGAGTTCAAAGCTGGTGAATTATGATCCAAACAAAGGTGTTCTTTCGTGCAAGAAGGGCATCCTGAAAACCTATCTGCTTGCCTCGAAAGATACCCTGGCGGTTGCAGAAATGCCGGGCCTTAATATATCCATTCATTTGACAGATGACTAACTTGAAAACTTTTCTAATCTGTGTTTTAGTTATTTGTGCCTTTACCCTGCAAGCGCAACAGTTTAACAGAATCAGCAACATTCAGCCGGTGGCTGAGGCTGGCTGGTCATTTGGGATCAGCTGGGTTGATTACAACAATGATGGATACCCCGATCTGCACATAAGCAACCTGATCTTTGGTAGCAATGAAGCGGTTAATATCCTATACCAAAACAACGGAAATGGCACCTATTCAAGAAATTTAGACCGGGCCGTTGTTCATGATGGTGGTTCCGTTGCTTCTACCTGGGCTGATATCGATGGGGATGGAGACATTGATGCATACATTGCGTGTCCTGAACACCTGAATTATCTATATCTCAATAATGATGACGGAACCTTTACCAAAGAGGATAAAGGGATCCGGGGCTCGATGGTCGAAACCACCCAGGACGTGATCTGGGTAGACTATAATGGGGATGGAATCCTGGATCTTTTTGTGGCCAATCATAACCCGCATGCTAACCCCAATATCAAAGGATGCCAATTGTATAAAAACACAGGCGATTCATTTGAATTGCAGGATAATACAGAAATAGGACTGATTCAGGACGAAGGAGGTGGAAGCACCTGGTTTGATATGAATAATGATGGGGATGAAGATGTGATCTGGACCCGAAACGCCAACCATCCCGTTTTCTTTGAGAACAATGGCGATGGAACATTTGCCCCATTGATCGATAATGTTATCACAAATCCACCAAACAAGTACCTGTTCAATCCGGCAGATTTTGATAATGATGGGGATCTTGATCTGTTTACGGCATCCTATCCCGATCCCCCACAACTGCTCGAAAATTTTGGAAGCGGGAACTTTCAATTGCTTAATGATCAGGAGATGGCTTCGGATGAAGGATTCTGGACGGGGGGGTATTGGGGAGATTATGACAACGATGGCTGGATCGATTTGTATATGACGGCTCATCAGATGTACAACCCTCATGTAAATCGCCTATACCGAAATAATGGCAATGGAACATTTAGCCAAGTAGAAAGTGAAATTGTTGCCAGGGATTCAGAGCCCTCTTCTGCAGCAGTTTGGGCTGATCATGATCTGGATGGTGACCTGGACCTGTTTGTATCCAATGTCAATAACCATAACAATACACTTTATAATAACCGGGGTAATGACCATGCCTGGATTCAAGTCTATCTGCTGGGAGAGCAACTGAACAGGTCAGCCCTGGGAGCAAAAATCCGGATAAAAGCAAGCATCAACGGAAGCACCTTCTGGCAAATGAGAGAGATTGTCGCTCATCACGGGTGCTTTGCTCAAGGGCCACTGACGGCCCATTTTGGACTGGGTGATGCCCAAGTGGTAGACTCATTGCTAATCGAATGGCCGGATGGGGAGGTGAAAATTCTCACCGAGGTTCAAGTCAGACAGAGGCTGGAGGTTAATAAGGTGAGTGTCATGAGCAGTCTCCCTGCTGAGGGATCTTTCAAAACACCTGTGAGGGTTTATCCGAACCCTTGCTTTGACCATCTTACCGTCTCCACCGGGGGATATGGAGGTCGGTGTTTGGTTGAATTATTTAACACCCGGGGATGCATGGTTGCGCAACTTACATCCAATGAAAATATGATCAATATGAATCTGAAAGGGTTGGCTCCAGGATATTATATATGTAAAATCTCAATTGCCAGCATCCTTCAATTCCACAAGCTGCTAAAAATGAGTTGACCATTTTCTTAGCTTTTTCAGGGTACAGCAAAACTATCACTCATTCATCTTCTCAGATAAAACGGATAATAATAAACCAAAATAAAAATGAAAAGTAAATCATCACTCATACTGGCACTTTTTTTGTTTTTGGCATTGGGCTCTAAAAGCCAGGGAGCTTCTGAAGATGTTGTCATTGGCAAGTACCATATTTTAAATTCTGAGACATTAGGCGAAGATAGAAAAGTAGCGGTTCATTTACCCAGAGGATACGAGGAAACTAAATTAGATTATCCTATTGTTTATCTTTTGTATGGTGATTGTCTGGATACTTATTTTGTAGAACTAATTTCAATTCTTGAAGGCTTAAACTATAGAAATCTGGCACCACAAATGATCCTGGTGGGTGTTCATAATACCGACCGATACCGGGACTTACTGCCTCTTGAAAAGAATGGAAAGTACGAGGGTGTAGAGAATTTCCATACTTTCTTGACCACAGAATTGATGCCCTTTATTAACAAACAATACCGTACAGCAGACTACAATATTCTGATAGGGCCACAGGCAGGTTCCTGTTTTGGCATGTATGCCCTAATGAATCATCCGGCTACATTCAACGCAATCCTTATTGAAAGCGGTTCGTTTACCCCTCCAATGATACGCGATTATATGACAAAAAAAGCCACCACTTTTTTCTCAGATCAAAACACGCTAGATCACTTTTTATATGTAAAACTTGAAAACCAGTTTACACCATCCTATGAATATACCAAATCTCTTATTCGTCTTATTGAATCCAAGCAGCCTAAGGCATTTCGATTAGGTTTTCATCTTCACGATATTGCACAAAACAATTTAAGGTCTCTGCCAGGGGAAAAAGGTCTGTGCGCACTTTTTGAAGGATATTCGCTAGCTGCAGACTACCCTGTCAACTGTCTGAAAGATATACAATCCTATTATGATACCTTATCCACAGACCTGGGTTTTACTTTAAACACTTCAGACGTCACACTTATGATGGAAGGTGACAAACTGGATCAGGATGGAAAATCTACAGAAGCGATGGAGGTGTATGAATTTATTTTGGAATTATACCCAACCTCCCTTGCAGGATTACATAGGGCTGCAGAGAAAAATATCAGCCTTGGCAGGTATCAAAAAGCAAAAGGATATTTACAACGGTTTTTAGCAATTAATCCAGATGAAGTATACATCAAAGAAAGACTGCAAGTTGTGGAGAAATTAATCAATCAATAAACATACTATGACAAGGCAATTACATAAAAGCTTTTTGCCGTTGGGCTTGTTAATTATTGTATTAGCAGCGTGTAACATTATTGAAAAGGGAGAATCAACAACAGAATTTGTGTTGAAATACACCCGGGAGGTCAGTCATGTAGCTATAACAGGTAGGGCAGTAATTCTGCTTTCAAAAGATACTCTTGTAGATCCCGATATTCCAAATCCTTATAGACCTTTTATAACCATAGGTTGCGACTTCAAAGACTGGAAGCCCGGAAAGGAATTGGTTATCGATAATGATAATTCAACAGGATTTCTTACAACCGTTGAAGAACTTGAGGGGTCCTATTCTGTGCGCGTGCTTGTGGATCTCGATACAACAAGCTGCAACCTGATGCAGAATGGACTCTGTTATAGTGATAATGATGTGGTTCATGTCGGAAAAGAGAACTATGATGTGGTTGAGCTTACCGTTAATAATGTTCTCGATGTTTTTGATTTTCAGGAGAGCGAATTTGTGCGGTTGTTTGAGGTTAAGAGTTCCATGCTGAGCCAATTCTACAATTCTGAGACCAGGATAGAAGCAGAGGTGGTGCTTCCCGAATCATATTATGAAGACAGTTTGCGAATTTACCCTACAGTCTTTGTTTTCCCTGGTTGGGGCACAACTCATGTAACGGCATCGCAGGACGATTTTCAGCAGAAGAGATACGGAGCTTCAGGGTATGGTGAAGAAAAGATATTTGTAATAATGAATCAGGATTCCAGGTATGGATATCATGTATTTGCAGATTCAGAGAATAATGGGCCACGGGCATCTTCATTTGTTATGGAGTTTATTCCAGAGTTTGAAATGAATTTCAGGGCAATATCTGATCCACGTGCACGGTTTATGGTGGGACAATCTTCAGGGGCATGGGCTTCACTGTGGCTCGCGGTTAATTATCCTGATACTTTTGGAATGTTATGGGCCGGCTCGCCGGATCCGGTTAGTTTTTCTGATTTTGTCGGACATAATCTGTATGCAGATGATGCCAATTTGTTCTATGATGAGCAGGGGAACCTCACATCTGCAATCCGCTTAGCAGATTTACAATTTACCAATATGGACTGGTCTGAAATGGAATCTGCATTGGGAGAGGGTGGACAGTACCAGTCATTTGAAGCAGTGTTCGGTCACAAAGACACGGATGGCAAACCCGAACAGCTGTTCGATAGGGTTACTGGCAGGATCTTCTTAAAAGCACTAGAGAACTGGAAGAATTATGATATTAATCGCCTGATAATAAGTAATTCTCAAAGCCTGAAATCATCTTTATCAGGAAAGATAAATATCACAGTTGCAGATAATGATGATTTCTTCCTTGATGGATCGGTAAAACTGCTTAAACAGACCCTTGATAGTCTTAAGATTGATTCAAATGTCATTCTCCTTTCCGATGGTGGTCATGATGCCTGGAGTGATGAAATCAGGAGCACTATGCATAAAAGAATGGATAGTATATCTTCCGGAATAGTTATTAGGTTTAATACGCCTTGCCATCCGGACTGAATGTGCCGCTAATTTCATGATGAGATAAAAGGCAGTTTGGTATTTAATTATAAATCACTGATGCATCCACCCAATAAGGATTTCTAATGCCATTCTTGTAGCGGTTAAAGAACAGATATTTCTTGTCTGGCGAAACATACGGACAAGTTTCTTCCCGCAAGGTATTAATTCCTGATCCAAGGCTTTTTGCTGGCTCCCAGCCTCCATCAGGTGACCGGAATGAAACGTAGAGGTCAAAGCTACCTTTTCCTCCGTCCCTTTTTGAGGCAAATATCAAATACTCTTCATCGGGATCAATAAATGGACCATTCTCACCTTCTGGTGAGTTTACGTTCAAACCGAGATTTTCGGGCGGTAGATATTCGCCATCTACATTTCTGATCACGAATAAATCCGGACCGTTTGGACTATTCTTTTCTTCCATTCGCATATAGATATTTCCATTGCGGGCAACTGAACACTCCCAGCCTCCACTTAACCCGGCCTTCATTGGGACCACAAATGGAACTGGATCAGTCCATTCATTATCAACCAACTCGCTCCTGTTTAGTCCAAATGGCCCCCCTCCGGGGCGATAAGAGAGGAATAGCACAGAATTTCCGTCATTCAAATACACAGGACTTGTTGTATTTGAGCCTATTGTGAAGTTTGGGGAATTCGGAATCATCCAGAATTCCTTTTTCATGGCCATCTCAAGAATCTGCATAGAGTATACCGAGTCCGAATAATAAACTTCCATGAAAAACCTGGTGCCATCAGGTGAAAAGCCCAATTTGCCATGCCAGTTCCGATCAGAAGTGCCCTCAATGATTCGTGGACCGAATCTTTCTGGCTTGGTGGCGGGGGCTTTCTGTCCAAAATATTCTCCGCCTAAATTAGTGATGCCGTTTTCGTAGATAATCTCCTTTTGACAAGAGGATGATCCGGTCAGGAAAGCCAGCGTGAGTAAAAAAGTTAATATTTTCTTCATGGTTGCAGCATTTGTTTTAAAAAACAAAATGACAATAAGTCTCAGATTTCCTCCTTCCGCCAATCGATCCAATTGACCAGTGGAAGAAAAAAGATCGGTCCCCCTTGATCCCATTGCTGGACGAGTGAATACTGGTGGGGCAATGCTAAGAAGTTGGGGATCTGTTCCCTGGGGGCAGGACAGAGGATAGATTCAGGAGAATTCAATATGTTCACTGATTTAAATATATACTGGACATTCAATCCGTTGTATTAAAGACTAAATTCTAAATCCTTCTATTTGTCGATCTGTCTGTCCGGTAACAGAAAAATATTCCCACTTGACTGAATTTGTTGTATTGTTGATTTTAAATAATTCATTTAAACAATAGAATGATGAGACTCAGGTATTTAGTTACTTTTCTGATTTTATGCGGGGGTATCTCTTTTGTGTTGGCGCAGGATGCACCGAGATTTCTTGATAAGGCTGGCCCCTACATCGGACAGAAACCTCCTGGTAAAATCCCTGAATATTTTGCACCTGGTATCATTTCAGTGGATGAGAATTTTGAGCATAGTACAGCCATCTTTTCCCCGGATGGCAGAGAGGTCTACTGGACAACCAATGTTGGATTGTATACGGAAAACGGGATCCAAGGGAATCTCCGTTTGCATTATATGAAGATGGTTAATGGGAGATGGACCGTACCCCAAATACCTCCGTTTGCTAAAGATCTAAATTTGGATCGTCCGGTTTTCTCTCCTGATGGGACTCGATTGTACTTTGATATGCTGAAAATGTACTATTACCCAAACGGAGCGGAGGAAACAGATATCTTTTTCGTTGAGAGAACAGAGAATGGTTGGTCGGATCCTGTTCCTGCCTCTCCCTTGATCAATTCAAACCGGATAGAACGACTGCATTGTATTGCGGCAGATGGATCATTATATTTTGCGCGCGATCCCTTTACAAACAATGAAAGCATATTTGTCACAAAGAGGATCAATGGACAATTCACCAAGCCAATTGAATTGGGAGAGAGTTACAATTCTGAATCATACGAGTATGCTTTGCTTATTTCACCCAATGAGGAGTACATGATCATATGTGAAAATACTTCTTCCGGAGCAAATGTGAAGATCAGCTTTAACAAACCAAATGGAGAATGGACTGAAAGGTTTCAAACCCCCTATTATACAGGAGGATTTTTATCCCTTTCACCTGACGGAAAATACCTGTTCCTTGAAAACGAGGGTATCCAATGGGTGAGTACTTCCTTCGTGGAAGAGTTGAAGCCCGATTATTTGAAATATGCTGGAAGGATTTAGTGATGTGGTTTTTCCACCCGAATTCATTGGCCATCTTTTAAAGTGGCATCACCTTAAATCGATAATAACTGACGCCGCTTGTCGATTTGACTGTCCAATAGAAGAAATCCCGGCCGTTGATTTGATTTCCTTCGTATTATTGGTAAGATGACAAAGCATACATGTTTAATTATCATTACTAGCCTCAAACCAAATGAAAGCTTTATTTGTTGTTTTTCTTGCCATTACCTTGTCAACTTTTGTTGTTGTACAGTCTCAGACCCGTTATAGCAAATCAGAACTTATTGAAGATACCAGGCAATATGTGCAACTACTGGAGACGGTTCATCCTGATCCTTATATTAATGGTGGTGGAAAGATTGCCTTTCACCGGCGTTTTCATCAGTTGATAAGTTCGATACCTGAAGCTGGAATGGATCTGCTTGATTATGGATGGAAATTGCAAGAGTTTACTGGCACCATGCTTGACTCCCATACAACAGTTTTTGTGCCGGTTAATTACAATAATAAAACACCTGGAGGGATTCCAATTTATTTCAATTCGATTGAAGATAAGCTCTATGTGTATGGAGTTGCTGATTCTGCTCATCTCCCCCTGACCGGAAGTGTTTTGCTTTCAATCGAAGGAATCCCGGTAGAGCGGATATACCGTGATTATGGAGCTTTGACAGGCAAAGAGAATAATCGATATAATGTTCTGGCAGGTATTCCAGGTCATTTGTGGCATAAGTCCTGGATTGAATACTTAATACCTGAATGGGAGGATGACGGAAGCATATTAATTGAGTTATTGAAATCGGATGGTAGAATTGAAGAGCTTGATTTACCGATTCCAAAGGAAATCAGCTATCCTCTATATTCTACGCAAACATCGGTCCCCATGCCTTCAACAGAGCAATGTGATTTTACATACACCTTTACTGAAGAAGATAAGCAAACGGCTTTGTTGGTGATCAATTCTATGGTGGGATATCGCGAAGCATTTGAGATTTGGCGAACATCTGGTCGTACGCAATTAATCAAGAATAACAGTCAGGCTTTTACCCGGGCAACCGGAGAGCCCGTACCTGATGAAATAGATCAAATTATTCAGGGTATCCCGGCAGCAACTGAGGTGTTTATTTCAATGCTTCAGGAAATGAAATCAGCGGGAACAAAGAATCTGATTATTGATTTACGGAGGAATAGCGGAGGAGCATCTACCATGGCTGATATCCTAACCTACCTGATATACGGGAATGAAGCGGTAATTACTGCCAAATCCGGAATACCAAATGAAGTAAAAAAGCTATCTGATTACTATTTCGAACTTCATAGTAAAGAATCCATTGAAAACTTTAATGAAAGTAGAGTATTTCCACTTCAGGATGAGGATTATGTTTTCACCGAAGACCGGTATGGTTGGAACACGGATCTAGAACCTCTTTTTGATGAAATTGCACGAAATTCATGGAACAGCCGGATTGAACAAATGCCCACCTTTCAAAACGTTTATGAAAGCGGGAAGTATGACGGATTCTATTGTCCCGAGCATGTTGCGGTTGTTTCATCTAATAAAACATTTAGTTCTGGATTTACTCTTATGCAGAGGATTAAACAATGTGGAGGTCTAATCATTGGGAGGCCCTCCGGACAGGAGCAAGCTGCTTTTGGATCAATTCAGGAATACACCCTGAAGAATTCTGGAATAAAAGGTTACATCTCTCATAAACGATTTGGAATGTATCCCCATGAGGTGCCCGATTTCAGCTATTTTGTCCAACCCGACTATGAAATGACCTATGAAAGGTTTAAGCAATATGGATTTGACAAGAATGCTGATATCCTTTATGCGATTGATGTATTAGAATGTTTCTGAAAAAATGATGAAAACAATTGGTGTTCTTTATGTTTGCATACTCCTTTTTGCAGCTTGTACCTGTGATGATATCCCTATCCCCCAAATCCAAAATTTATCTTCTTACCAGGGTGCATATTTTGGACAAGAACCACCTGGAATGGAGCCCCTGTTATTTGCTCCGGATGAATCCTATATCATATTTGACAGACATGGGGGTAGCATTGGATTTGCAGATCTGTTTATCAGCTTTAAACAACCAAATGGCACCTGGGAGGAAGCCAAGAACATGGGATCACCTATTAATACTAGATCCAATGAAACTTGTCCGTATGTATCTCCAGACCAGCAGTATTTCTTTTTTATGAGGAATGATCAGAATGGTGAATTGAAAAACTTCTGGGTGGATGCCAGGATTCTATACGATTAGCCTGATGATAGTATCCTTTTTGCAGACCCCGGTTTTTACATTTTTATCCTGATTACGATTTTTTTAATTGTATGTTAATTCAAGTATCATGAAAAGATTTAGCGCCATTTATTGTATAAGCCTTTTGTCCTTATTCACGCTTGCTGCATGCTCGGCTCAGGATGTTATCGATTTTGAGACCATGCAAAGTAATTATGTCGGCTCCTATTTCGGTCAAAAACCACCTGGGGAAAAGCCGGAAAAATTTGCACCCAGGCTTTTCACATTCGAGACCGGTTACCATTCGGCAGTTTCATTTTCAATGGATGGAACAGAAGCTGTTTGGAGTCTGAACCAGGGTAAAAAATGTACCATGTATTCAAAAATGGAGGATCAGGTTTGGTCGGTCCCGGTTGAGGTTGATTTTGGATTGAAAGATGGGATTATTGATCCCATTTTTTCTCCTGATGGAAACAGACTCTATTTTATTTCAAGACAGGCCCCCCAAATGGGTCAACCAGAACGGGACCGGATCTGGTTTGTTTCAAGAACCAATGACGGGTGGTCAGATCCGCAACCGATTGATGACGTGGTAACGGCTCATGCTACCCACTGGACCTTTTCATTCGCAGATAACGGGAATCTCTATTTTACTTCTGAAATGCCGGCTGCTCGAGGGGGACAAGATATCTGGATGTCTGTTTTTGATGGTGAAAAGTATTTGACTCCTGTTGACTTGGGAGAAGCGATTAACTCTGATTTCCGTGAAATGACTCCCTGTATAGCTCCGGATGAGCGTTTTTTGATCTTTTCAAGGAGTCGGGATATGGCTGATCTGTATATCAGTTACAAGAATCCGGATGGAACCTGGGCCAACGCTACCAAGATGAAGTCAGGCATGAATACCCTGCACCATGATATTTGTCCGGTTTTAAGTCCGGATGGCAAATACCTGTTTTTCGCCCGAAAGTTCAGAATGTATTGGGTTGATGCAAAAGCAATCAAGATGAATTAACACAGCCTTGTAACCTTTTAATTAAAGGTCAGTTTTTAGTGTGTCAACATCAACTTAATTCAAAAGGCCATGTTTACAGGTATTATCCAGATATTATCGAGTCGGTCAGAGTATATGATTATTCACAACTGATCGGTCAGATTCCTATCAAAGTGAACGAAAACCGATTCTTTGAATCGGGATATTATTTCACTGATCCCACTTTTTTCTCTCTGTTCTCTTTTAACTTCATTCAGGGGAGTCTAATTGCTGCTCTGGATAATCCCAACGCTGTTGTGATCACAGAGCGTATTGCTGACAAATACTTTGGTGATGAAGATCCCATGGGTAAAACCCTGTCAATTATCAATGGCGATGACTACATGGTATCAGGAATAATTGAAAACATTCCTGAAAACTCTCATTTGCATTTTGATTTTATCAGTCCGATTAACCCGCTAATCGAGAAATACACTTGGATGCAAAGATGGAATATCCCTCATTTCTCCACTTATATAATGCTCAGCAAATCCAATAACTCTGCTGAGGTGAATAAAAAAATCCTGGGTCATGTGAAGAAATATGATCCCGAGTTCTATAAGTTCTTAGGAAGCACCTATGCATTAGAGCCTTTGGCTGATATCCATATAAATGCTCATCACGATCAGGTTTAACTGGAGGGTATATCCTGTTCTTTTCATCTATTGCAGCATTTATTCTGATCATAGCCTGCATGAACTTCATTAATTTGAATACCGCCAATTCAATAAGTCGTTCGAGAGAAATAGGCGTTAGAAAAGTATTTGGGGCAGCCCGGATGAAATTAGTATGGCAATTCTTTTTTGAGTCATTTGTCATTACGGTTTTATCTCTCGCTTTGTCAATCTTACTGGTTCAATTAACCCTCCCGTTTTTTAATGCGCTGAGCGGAAAGCAATTAGATTCATCGTTGCTGCTGCATTTTCCAATCACGGCGGGGATTGTGGCCATAACAATTGCGACCGGTGTTTTATCTGGATTATATCCGGCACTATATCTTTCATACATTAAGCCGATTTTGGCATTAAAGGGACAGAAAGGTCGCGTTTCAAAATTCCGGTTTCTGAAGTATTCACTCATCCTGCTTCAATTCTCGACCACTTTCGTATTAATTATTTGTTCAGTCATTATTACCCGGCAGCTCATTTTTATTCACGATAGCAAATTGGGATATGAACCTGAGGGATTGGTAGCCATTTCCATGAGAGGCTTGAACAATGAAAAATATGAGTCGCTCAAAGAAGCTCTGGGAAAGGAAACGGCAGTTATGGGTGTAACCAGATGTTCAGACTTGCCATCAGAGACTGGGCATTATACCATGGTTAGTGGCTGGGAGGAGAGCTCCACCGACCAGAGTCTGATGATGAACTATTTTTCAGTTGATGAAGATTTTCTGGATGCTTTTCATCTGGAGATGGAGGCGGGGAGGTTCTTCATGGAAGATACCACCACCGACCTGTCGAATGGATTTGTTTTAAATGAAACAGCCATTCATGAAATGGGATTAAAAGACCCGATTGGGAAAAGATTTAATTTTTATGGTCGTGATGGGTTCATCATTGGAGTTGTGAAGGATTTTCATTTTGAATCTCTATATCAACAAATAGAACCTTTGATTTTATGGATTGATTCAAAATCAGACAGATATTTATACGTAAGGCTGTCATCTGGGGCAATTGCTGACAATTTAGGAGCCGTTGAATCGGTTTATCGACAATTCAATCCGGAGTATCCATTTTCATTTCTTGCATTGGATTATTTGGTTTTGCTGCCCTGATCACCCAGAAGCGAACCAAAGAGATTGGTATCTGACAGGTATTGGGTTCTACCATATCTCAAATCATCCTGGTGATATCGAAACACTATCTCATTTGTGTTGGAATAGCCATCCTCATTGGAATACCACTATCCATCATGATCATGAACAGTTGGCTTCAGAAGTTTGCTGTTCAGTTTAGTTCCGGATTGGTTGTTTACGTATTACCGGGAATTCCAATACTTCTTTTAACCTTGTTAACGATCAGTTTTCATGCGCTTAGGACTGTCAGGCAAAATCCGATCAAGAGTCTTCGATATGATTGATATTGAGGTTATTTTCACCAGCAGAATCTCAAGCGCACCAAAACTCTATACCTTCATCTGCCAGCTGAAGAGATAAAATCCATTGGTGACAATAATGCTGCCCGGCGACTATGAAACGATACCGTGAATATTCCAGCCATGATTACTAATAACACAGCATAAGTGTATAACATGACTCCGATCTGGGTTTGATATGGGAATTGACTAAGCCATACATTGATCATCTTCATTCCGACAGGAATCGCAATAATAAAGGATATGATCATCAGGATCAGATACTCTTTATGTAAAAGCCATGAAATTTCTTTAAATCCGGCACCAACGATTTTTCGAATGCAAAGCTCCTTCTTGCGCACAATTATTGTGTAGCCTGATAACCCGAATAGTCCCATGCAGGCCAATAGAATGGCAATAATTGAAGCCAAGGTATAAAGACCAACCATCTGCTCATCATCCCGATATGCCAGGTCATACAATTGAGTGGCCAGTTCATATTTCAACGGAAGTTCTGGAATCAACTCACTCCAGGTCAGCTGAATTCCAGCCAAGGTTTCTTCATAATTCCCTGGCTTATATTTTATGTGGATCTGAGGATTTCTTGTTCGGGCCCAGCTCAACGCCAGTGGATCAATTTTATTCCGAACCGAATTGTAATGGAAATCTTTCAATACGCCAATAATTTCTATTGGTTGGCCATTAATATTCAATATTGAACCGACCGCTTCACCAGGTTTGAATCCCAATTGTTTTCGAGCCTCCTCATTGATGATGTATTTATTATTAATATCGGTGGGTTGCTCTAGATTGAAATTGCGCCCTTCACCGATTTCCAGATCCAAAGTGGGGATATATTCAGGATCCACCATATTGAGTCTGTATCTAAATTCATTGTTGTCAATAGTGATGGTTCTTGTGTTTGCTATTCCGCCTAATGCCTGGTTTGCTGAGGATACATGCGTAATAGAGGGAATTTTGCGGAATTTTTCTTCCAAAACGGATACCTGTGCACCTTTACTTCTGGGAAGATCAACAATCATGAGATTATCAGCATTAAACCCTAAATCCCTCTGTTTCATAAATTTGAGCTGTTTAAAAACAGAGAGTGTCATTAATACCAGGAAGACCGATATAGAATATTGGAATACAATAAGAATTCTCCTGAGTGTAGGAGCTTTCTTTCCCGCAAGTTGTTCACCTTTAATCACCTTACAGGGGTCTATCCTGCCCAAAATATAGGCCGGATAGACTCCCGAAATCAGTGTCAGGAGAATCAGTACTGTCAGAGAAAGAAGCCAGAAGGAGAACTGCCTGATGACTTGCATTGAAAGTTCAATGTTAAGAAATGAGTTTAATTGATTCAGAAAAACTGAGACAAGAAGGTAGGATAGGGCCATCGCTGCAAAGCAAAAGACCAATGATTCAAGTAAAATCTGTGTCCTGATTTTACCGGGAGAGGCTCCCAATACTCGTTTTGCACCCAATTCCTTGAATCGCAAAGCCCCCTGAATAATCGAAATATTTATGTAGTTAATGGCGGCTATGGCTAATACGATAATGGCGATAATTAGAAAGGCAATTGTCATCGTAAGACTGCCATGAAGGCACCCTTCCATGCTAATATTTTGAGCAAAATATATCTCCGATAGGGGGCGCATAAAAAAAGTGGGTTCTGTTCCATTTACATAAGGAGGTAACCCAACAAAATGATCATTCAGTTTGGTAGTAAACGCTTCATCAAAACGCGTATTCTCTCTGGCTAATACATAGGTGAGAAAATTATTTGATCCAACCAGTTGTCGCATGGGAGCTGTTTGTCCACCCCACAAAACATCTTTGAGAGTGACGTAGGAGATACAAGCACTGATTGGTAAATGGGAAAGTGGCACATCTTTGATAACACCTGTGACTGTCAGTAACTGGTTTCCTCCATATGTCAATGTTTGCCCGATCGGACTATCATGACCAAAAAATTTGTAGGCCATACTTTGCGTTAAAACAATGGAGTTTGGGTCAACCAGCGCACTTTCAGGTGAACCGGCAATAAATTCGTGGGAGAATATGGTAAAGAAACTGGGGTCGGCAAAGATGATATCTTGCTCGATGAAGTCCTGGTCTTGTATTCTTAGATAGTGTTTCCACCAGGGTTGAAGCACCCGACTTGACAATTCTATTTCAGGTATATTTTCTTCAACTTCTGGTCCAACTCCAGACTGTAGCGCAGCACACCTTTCCAATTCAAGTCGATAGATACGCTTGAAATTTTCGTTAAACCGGTCAACTTTTCGTTGTTGGTCAACATAAAGGTAAAGTACAATGAAAGTTGAAATTCCAAGGATCAGACCAATGAAAGTGATCAAGGTATTAGTTTTGCTTTTTTTCAGCGACCGAAAAAATGAAAGGATGACTGACTGGTACATTTTCTGGTTTTTAAAATGTTAATAATCACAACCTGAATTTATTTTAGGACGATAACAATGTGTTGGTGCAACACATAATTCCACTTATTTTCATCTAATTCGGTAGGTGGTTATTTGGATGGTTCTAAGGCTAAAATGAAGGGTTCAATGGTTCAGACTGGAAAGCTTTGGGAAATGCCATTTTGTTGTACTGTATTCAAACCATATAACGGACTTCTTAGCCAATAAAAGACCAGTCAGGCCAATTGTCGAAATCTAATTTTTTGATCCCATAACTGTTTTAATATTGCAAAATGAAGGATAAAATAGCCCCGGATCAGAGTCGCCGAGGATTTATAGCGAAGATTATTCCTTGTTGTGCATTAAGCTGTATGGCATCAAGTACTCTTTTTGCCTCCTCATTGTCAGGGGAAGCCGATTTTCCTCAACAGGGTGAAAACAAGTTTTTGAATAAAATGGATCCTCCTATTACCTATTTGCAGGCCGAAAAGCGGCGTCATCTGAAATACATTGGCATCCTGAATAACCTGGGGAAGGAGCTTGGAAGAGGAAAGCTGATTGAAATGCTTAAGAGGTCAAGCTATGAAGAAAATGTGAAAATGGGGAAACAACTGAGTGGCCAAATCAAGTCACTTGACACCTTCGCCGGTCCGTTCAGAGATGAGAACAGTAATCTGGGAAAGACTATTGTACGCGAAATTGTTGAAGATAGTGAAAACGCTTTCGAAATTCGGATTACTGCCTGTGTGGAGGAGATCGTTTTCAGGGATGCCAATGCACAGGATCTTGGGTACGCTTGTGTGTGCCACGCAGATTATGGCCTTCCGGAAGGGATTAATCCAAAATTGAAGCTCATCCGCACCAAGACCCTGATGCAGGGACATGATTGTTGCAACCACCGATATGTTTGGAATCAATAGTCTTTACAAACCAATGAATATGAGTATCCGGATTACCCCATTGATTGTATTTCTACTGAGCCATCTCACTTTGTCTGCCCAGCTAACTTCAGGAAAGATGTATGAAAGTCTGCAATATGCTACCTACCTGGGAGGAGCCGATCAGGAAGAGGCCTGGCCAACACCAGCGGTAGAGGAGGGTCCGAATGGAACTTTTTATATTGCAGGACTGACCAAATCTGCTGATTTTTTAGCTGATGAAGCGGTGATCAATCGCTTTACTGATAACCGTTACAATCTTTTCGTTTGCATGATTCATCCAGACTCATCATCCATCTTAGCCGGTGCTGTGTTGGGTCCTGTGGAAGGATTTCGAGGGGTGAACATGGAGCGGGATCACCAGGGGAATATTTTGGTGGGTGGTTTCAATTCGGATCAGGGATTTGAATCAATGGGAACCGGATACCGGAGTCAGCCAAATGGTGGAACTGATGCGGTATTATTTAAATTGAACGGGGATTTGTCCGAGGTGATCAAGCAGACCTGTTTTGGTGGATCCGGGGATGATGAATTATATGGGATCAGAATTATCAATAATTCTCTATACCTGATCGGAACAACCAAATCTACAAATTTGCCTGTCCACGATGGTGCAGTTCAACAAAATTTCATGGGCGTTTCTACGGGCGAGCCCGATCTGTTTATAGCCCGGTTTGATAGAAATTTCACCATACTGTTGGGTTGCACCTATCTGGGCGGATCAGGACTTGAAGCCGGGTACCTCAGTCAGGAGTCGACAAGTCTTCTGATTACCGGTTTTACTGGTTCAAATGATTATCTGGTCACAGAAGGTGCGTATGATAGGACATTCAATGGTTTCTTTGATGTGATCCTGACCCGGCTGTCTGACGATTTATCTGAAATTGAAGCTTCAACTTATATTGGTGGAGCCGGTGGTGATTTTGGGTATGATTGTACGGTAAAGGATGACCACATATTTTTCACCGGCCATGGGGCTCCGGGATTTCCTGTAACGCAGAATGCCTATGATCGAACCTATAATGGCGGACCAGGGGGTTATGATGATGCAATCGTTTGCAAGTTAAATTGGGACATGACAAGGCTTGAGGCATCCACTTTCTTGGGAGGTAACCAATTTGACAATGGTGTGAAAATACTGATTGATCCAATTGGAGATGTTGTGGTGAGTGGCTACACCTATTCATCTAATTATCCGGTCATCAGAAATGGGTGGGACCAGGATTTTGGTGGAGAAAGTGACCTTTTTGTAACTACTATGAAACCAGACCTTTCTGACCTGACCTTTTCGAGTTTCATTGGAGGGAGTGGAGAAGACAGAGAAGTTATGATGTTGAAAACTGAGGATGACAGATTACTGCTTGTGTCAGAAACAGAATCCGATGACCTGCAGACAACAGAAATTTTTCATCAGGATTCTTTGTCAGGAGCTTCTGATTTAGCTGTTTTTATTTTTGGCGAGGAGCCAGATCTTTCAGCTGTAAATCTGGCATCTTTTCTACCTCAAGAATTGGGAGTTACTTGCCGGGATCAGAAGGTACGTTTTGAGTTTGATCTGCGGGAACCTGATAATATTAAAATGACCTTGTACGATACGATGGGTAATCCTATTGTTTCTGTAAATGAGTTCATTCATGGAATTGGAAGCATAACCCGGGTGGTTTCTTTAAAAAAAACAATTGATCCGGGAGTTTATATTGGAATTGTGAGGGGGACAAATCATTTAGCTTATAGAAAGATCAGCGTATTATAAGAATTGCTACAGTGTAAGTTTAAAATGGGGAATCAATTTGTGAAAAGTTAGGTTCGGAAGCTACTAATCAAAGATTTCCCCTTTTCCTATCATTGCCCGGTTCTTAGTATCCAGATACAATATGTAAAGGTGATCACCATATA
The DNA here is from genome assembly GCA_018669475.1 of Bacteroidota bacterium. Taxonomy (GTDB): domain Bacteria; phylum Bacteroidota; class Bacteroidia; order Bacteroidales; family UBA12481; genus JABHCC01. Next base: position 33,523 of record JABHCC010000113.1, read on the forward strand.
CAGCAATGTTTTTAGCAGAAAACCTTAATGCCTGTCCCTTCTCACGACAATTAATCCAGAATGAATCAAGGTATTTCCCGGATTGATTGAATACATCAACTAGTTGTCCCTTCTTCTCATCAACCGTGGATGTTATGACCCAGATTTTATCATCAACACATAGGATATTCATCATATCAAGCTTATATTTCGACCACCTTGCTTGACTGGGGTGGGTTTGAACTCTTTCATATTTACGATTAAACTTCCTGAGGATTTTACCTGTTTTCAGGTCAATCTGGTTGATCAGGTATTCAGGCGTATTGGAAACATATGCCAGACCGGATTCCGGATCAAATGCGGCTTGGGGATCAAAGGTTACAACTGTGCGAGTATCCCCTTCCATCGACTCTTTTGATTTGACATCCAGATCTGTTTTCTCCTTGTGATCTTTTCCTTCTTTATTGACAGAATACATATTGCTTTCCAAAAAATAGTGCCTGTTCAGATACTCAAAAAGATAGAAGGGCATTCGATCGCTGGCCACAAACATGTTTACATTATGGTTTGCACGAGTAAAAGAGTACAGGCATGGAGGATACATCCGGCTATAAACGTGAATTTTTTCTTTGCTTATTTGCATGGAATGGAGCATGATCTGCTCCCCTTCAGGAGAGTAGGTTCGAATGTGATTCATACTTGCATCGAATTCCAGCACTGAGGTTTGATCAAGAATAAAGAAATGGCCCTCTTCTGTAATAGTTAGTTTTCTTGGATTTTGCAGGACATAGTCGTTTCCGGTTTCTGGCACGGCAAAGACTTTCTCAATTTTGACGACCCTACCGGCATCCGGAGACGATGGTTTTTCTCCATTTTCAATGATTTCTTGAGACCATAAAGCGCTGGAAAGACAAAGCATAGTGATGGTGACGACTGTTTTCATGATGATATTATTTTAAAAGCTTGTTGATTATCGTAATCAGTTGCGACTGGGAAGGATCTGCCCCGCCGCCGGTTCGAATGTGCCGGATGATTCCCTTCTGGTCGATGACCAGGTGCGTTGGACAACGTGTGACTCCGAACTTATTGTAGATTTTCTGAGCATCGGGAATTTGCCTGATGTTGAATCCTTTTAGCTCAACGAATTTCTTGACCTTGACCGATGAATCAGGGGCGATTCCCAGAAAGACAACGCTCTGATTTTTATATTGATTGGCCAATTCAGTCAATTTGGGCATCTGTGCACGACAAGGACCGCATCCGATAAACCAGAAATCGAGTACAATGATTTTCCCCCTCATTCTTTTCAATGAAACCTGTTCCTGATCGAGACTCGTGGCAGAGAAGTTTGGAGCCCTGTCACCAGTTTGATATTTGAGCTGGGATAATGCCGGAAAAGCCATCATCCAGAAAATCATCAATGTGATACTGTATTTACGGTTCATGCAAGCAAAGCTACAGGGTCAGATTCCCACGGGGGTTAAATCTGAATTAAAAAGACTTAAATAGTCTTAAATGAAGAGGATGGATCCTTAAATCCTGTTATTTTTATACTGAATTATGAATCGGGTTAAATTCAAATGGTTGATTGGAGTGATCAGTTTGGCGTTGATCTGCCTGATAATACTCCAGGTTTTGTGGCTGATCAATTCTTATCAGAACGAGAAAGAGAATTGGCGACAATCGATTCAAACCGCTATGCAAAAGACCGAGCTGCGGATGTTTTCGCAGAATGGTGGGCGTAGTGGGATTGTAGCCTACTACCGGCCTGATGACTCGACGAATCTCAACAGAAACCAACCAAGAGTTTCTTTTGGATACCGAAATGTTGACTCAGTTATACAGAAGGTATTGTCCGAGATGGATATGGAAGCTGAATACAGAATCACACAAAATTCTGATTCTGCTAAGCAGTCTGGACTCACATTCAGCCTGGAGGTTCCGGGTGTTTCTGGTCAGCCAGGACCTACCCAAATCCATGTTGACTTTGATCAGCGAGCCGGACATATCATTCAAAAAATGGGCTGGGTTGTGGGTGGCAATATCCTCTTATTAATCATTGTCTCAGTTGCTTTGATTGTTGCTCTGACAGCCGTATTCAGACAAAAGCAGGTTTTCCAGATGAGAAAAGAATTCATCAATAACCTGACACACGATTTCAAAACGCCGGTGGCCAATGTGTCTCTGGCATTAGAAGGCCTCATCCAGTTTGATCTCAGGAAAAATCCAGAGAAGGCAGATGCATTTATGGATATTGCTCAAAAGGAGAACCGTAGATTGAAACTGATGATTGAGAAGGTGCTGAATCTGGCTGCATTTGAAAATGGGAAAGTGGAGATTTGTAAAACCCGGGTAGATCTGCATGAGATCATTGCTGAAATTGCAAATGTATTTGAGGTGCAGGTGAAGCATCGGGATGGCTCTTTACAACTTTCTCTGGATGCCACCGAGTCAATAGTAATGGGAGATAAAGATCATTTGACACAGGTAGTTTATAACCTGCTTGATAATGCCAATAAATACTCAGCGGAGAAACCGACTATTCAGGTCACAACATCCAATCCTGATGGTCCTGGTCTAGTTGAAATTACGGTTTCTGACCTGGGAATAGGCATACCCATCGAAAGCTATGAGGAGATTTTTGAGCCCTATGTTCGGCATGATCAGACGAAAGGAAATCAGGTTAAAGGATTTGGACTGGGTTTATACTATGCGAGGCAGATCATCCGAATGCACAAAGGTGATATCCAGGTTTCATCGGATGATGAAACGGGGAGTGTTTTTACTATACAACTACCACTGCCATGAAAGAGCCTCAAATACTTTTTGTAGAGGATGATCCCTATCTCGGACTCATGGTTAACGATCTGTTTGAATCAAAGGGGTTCAGTGTACGGTATGAGAAAAGCGGGGAATCAGCATTAAAAACGTTCATTAAAGACACACCTGATCTGTGTGTGCTTGATGTTATGTTACCCGGGATGAATGGGTTTGAACTGGGTAGGAGAATAAGGGAGATCAATCCGGATGTTCCGATCATCTTTCTGACAGCTCGAACTCAAAAGGATGACGTGGTAGAGGGGTATGCTTCTGGGGCTGATGACTATCTGCGAAAACCCTTTCATATGGAGGAGTTAATCCTCAGAGTACAGGTTCTGTTAAAAAGATCAAATGACAATGTTCTAACGGAATCAGAAAATCAGGTAATTGAATTCCAGGGATATCAATTTAATTTTAATCTTTTTACCCTGGAATCTTCATCAGATACCTTGAGACTGACTCCAAAGGAAGCGGGAATTCTAAAGATCCTCTGTGCACACCCGGGGGAGCTGATCGCCCGTGATTATATTCTTAAGGAAGTTTGGGGCGACGATAACTATTTCAGTATTAAGAGTATGGATGTTTTCATGCACAAGCTGAGAGGCAGGTTTAGGCAGGATCCATCAATTACCATAGTCAATGTACGCGGCAGAGGGTTTAAGTTGGTTTATTCGATCGCTGGCAAAAAATAAGCACTTCCCATCGGAAGAAACAAAGGGTCTGCGTTCATCATAAACCGTATTGACAGCATCCCCATATTTCTGTGGCTTCTGCCAATTTCCATCGAAGTCACGAAAACTGATGTATATATCTGTTGATGCTTTGAGATCTTTTCTCTATCATCTATCTTATCACAGGAAAAACATAATACAGCTATTATTGCAGTAATTGCTATTGTTTTTAATTCTAAATCCATAATTGAGGAGTTTTTCAGGTAATAGCATTTCAATCAATAATCATTCTTCTGGTCCTAGGTTTACAGTTCTGCATTTTAACAGAACAATGATAAATTCCAGGTTTCAGATCGTCAAGTTGGATTCTCTGATTAGAGTAAATGGATTGATTAAATTGACTAAACTCAAACACTTTTTGCCCGGTAGAATTATAAACTTGTAACAACACAGGCACTTCGTCTCCCCAACTCAGATTTATTGATTCTCTGGCGGGATTTGGGAATATCTTGAACTCATTTTTTGATTCATTATTATTTATTCTACTAGTACTACCTGTAGTAAAACTCCAAACATTACTGTAATCCGTTGGCTGGTTATTCTTATAAGCCCTAACCCTCCAAAAATAGTTTGTTGAAGGGCTAAGAAATTCAATCAGGAATTCTGGAACTCCAGTACCATCAACAACAAGCATACCATTGAATTCAGGATCAGTTGCCAGTTCAAATCTATAATAATCGACATTAAGAATAGGTTCCCAGGAGAAAAGGACCTCATCGAGTGAAACTACCGTTTGACTATCTTCAGGGAACAACAGCATTGGTGACTGACAAGTCTTGAAAACATCAACGAAAACAATTTGATTGTCATCAATCTCAGGAATGCATAAGACCTCCATTTCTTTGTTGAAGAAGATATCTGCTGGTTTGAGCAAATCTTCCACGACTATTGTTGGGGGATTTAAGAAATCCTGATCAAAACCAAATACTTTTTGTGATGCCTGACTGGAAATATAATATTTTCCACAATTGTCTACTGTAATACCATCAAAACTGGAATAAATGGTTTCAGCAAGAGTAGATGCTTCTGCAGTTTCTAAATCAAAAGCCATTATAGGTGAATGGTGTTTGTAAAAAACAGCCAACAATCGATTATTCGGCTGATCCACTAATAGGCCATTGACATCCTCAAGCCCTCCTGTGGCCCATTGCTCAACTTGTCCTGTAGTTGTGCTTACCTTATAAATAACTCCAGTATTTGATTCTCCCGTATAAAGATTTCCGTCCTCATCAACGGTCAAATCATTGATCCAGAAGGTTCCAACTTCCTTATTAAAAACTCGTTGCTTAGAATCCAGGTCAAAACCATTAATGAAGCCGCTTTCAGATACATACAGCACATTGTTATAAATCGCTAGTCCTTTGGGCCCAACCGAATGTGCAGTATTGAAATTAGAGTATACATCTTCAAATGGGTCATAAGCCAGGATGGATCCATTTTGACCATTCCCGTAATTAGAAATCAAATACCTGTTGTGGACTCCATCATAAACAATACTCTCCGGCCTGTTAAGTGTTTGTCCGGATAAACCAATATTCCAGGCCAAAATACCGATCAATAGACAAAATTTTACTTTCCTCATGCCGTGAAGATTGCAGTTAAATAAGACATTGACAAGGACCAGTTGAATGTTGGTATGAGTGTTGAGTTTTGTGGTAATTGTGGATTGAGAAGTGGTCTATTTGGGTATTAGCTATCACTTCTTAACCACGATAATTAATTATGTATGTGAGTTGATAATCTTTCAGTGTGATAGCCATTTCTTTAACTCTGAGGCGGTGGCCTGACTCACAACAATCATCTCCTTATCAGGCCCAAGCAATTTTACTTTTAATCGGGAGCCGGAATAGGCAATCAACTCATCAATGGCCTGTATATGGACTATGTACTGTCTGCTTATTCTGAAAAAATCTTTAGCCGAAAGATAAGACTCAATTTCGGTAAGTGGCTCATCCATAAGGAAACGATCATGGTTCCAGCATACGAGATATGTAAGCTCATCCTTATAAAAGTAGGCTATGTCCTCTATCGGAATGGACTTATATCTCTTCCCTGAACGAACAAGAAACCTTCTCTTTAGTGGACTGATTCGCTCATGATAGGTTTGAATAATTGAATTGAGTTGTGATTCTGATAAATGACCAGATTGATTTGAAAAAGATCTCAGATACTTTTCCATTGCTTTGTTGAAGCTATCAGGACCAATAGGTTTTAGCAGGTAGTCTACTGTCAGTGTGTCAAAGGCATTAATCGCATACTCATCGAAAGCTGTGGTAAAAATAACCGGTACATCAAGCCGAATACTGTTCAAAATCTCAAAGCAGAGTCCATCAGAGAGTTGAATATCCATGAAAATGAGGTCTGGTAGCTTTGCACTGCTTAATCGATCAACCGCAGCCTCCACAGAATGCAGCGCCTTTTCAATTTGAATATCCGGATCGAAACCAGCGATTAATCGCTGTAGATTTCTCACCGCAATAACTTCATCTTCAACTATTAACACTTTCATCCGTTTAAATTTTGATTTTAATGGCCGGATGAAACTGTATCTCTCTCGCGGGTAGATAAAATATACCGGTAAAGCTGGAACCCAATACCTTATACAAATTCTCACTAAATCACCCTACAAGGTTAGGCTTCGAAGACACCAATGGGTTGGGGCTTTATCCGGTCTATGTTGAGTTTAAAACCAGGAAATAATATGAAGAGACTCCTGAAACCAGGATATCCGACTAATTAGAAATGGTACAGAAGTCTAAGATCACTATTTGTGCAAGGTTTATTGTGAATATTACTTACCAGGGGTACGTTTCATTGCTGCGAAATGAATCAATTTGGAAAACTCCGGTAGGTTTCCTTCATAGAAATCTTTTGCTTCCCTGATTATGGCAGAATTAATATTCATGGCTTTGCATTGGATGAGCTGATGAATAGTCAAATCGGGATATCCGGCCTTATTCATTTCTGACACGAATTCTTCAGTCAGGTTCATAGCTCTAAATTTAACTATTTCATTAACACCAGCATTTCTGAATCCCATCTTCCTGATCTTAGTAACAACCTCAGGTGTAATATTCAGTCCTTTCAGTTGAGCTATTTTACTGGGATTTAAATCTTCAAACCCAAGTTTACGCATTGAGGCAATATATCCAGGATCTATCTTTTGAGCTTTAAAACGCAATAATTCCTGCGGAGATAAAACTAATCCGGTTTGATTCATTTCCCTGGCATAATTGTCATCCACCCCCAGAGCTGCATATTGTATAATTTCACTTGATGAGAGGTCTTCTCCAACCCATTTTCTTATTTTGGTTACATAATCAGGCGAAATATTAAGAGCTTTGAAAGTCACCATTTGACCTGCTGACAGATCAGGATATCCAGCATCTTTAATTGCCATAATGTATTTCGGTGTGATTCCCAGAGCGATAAATGCAATAAGTTTTGATCCGATTCCAGAATATCCTAGTTTTTTCAGATCAACAAAATAACTCTTCGGTGTTTGTTGAAATAATGCCAACATCAGCCCTTCAATCTTAATGTTATCAAAGCCATTCTCCTTTGCAATCTTGACAAAGCTGTTATCAGCGGTAAAAACATAGGTTCCCATTCCCTGGTTAGCACTAACATCTCCTTTAAAAACCATCTTTCCGGCTGGTCCTGTCAGACTGAAAGTAATCTTGTTTCCAGTTTTCAAACCAACAAAATCAGAAGCTTTAAATGTATTCTGATTAATAAATCCGTCATTATCCTCAATCTTGAAGGAGAAATTCAGACTTGAACCTTTCTTTTCCAGCTTCCACTCCCCAGTAGTCTCCTGCTGTTGTCCATGTACCGAAACGATGGAACCCTGAATAAATACAACTGCTATTAAAATTGACAGGCTTGATGATATTAGTCTTTTCATCTGTTTATCTTTTAATTTTACACTATTGATTTTCATGGTAAGAACTCCGGCAAATTCAAAAAGTTACAGCAAATCACCTTTTTTTTATTGTGATATTCCCATAGTAAGTGTTCATTGTACATAAAGCACCTCCTCCATTTAGTGTTCCTTTTGTCCAGTCATCCATCACAAAGACTTTTTTATCTTCTTTTTGGTTGATTATTGATCCGCGATTAAGTCGTACTATATTAAGGTCTGTTAAGATCTCTTTCTCAGTACTTTTCAATTTAAAACTCAATTTGGACTCTTCAGGTATACCCAAGCTTAAATCTCCTTCCAGTGTGGAAATCATAATTGGCTTTGTAGAATCAATCTCTTTGAAGTCAGCATAAATACTTCCTTCAACTGAGCTCAGATTCGCAGATCCAATAATCCCCAGCAGAATAATATCACCATGAGGATTTTCCACATCGATATCAGCATTTACTTTAACTATCTTAACTTCACCATTATCTTTGGATTTTATGCTCAGTGAGAAGTTTTGTGGCAGCTTGATATCAAAATCAACAGTTTTACCATTTGATTTACAGAGTAAAACAACCTTATCTCCCCTAATCTCAGCACTCATTTCAAAAGGATATTGATGGAGCTTTCTTAATTTGTCATCTCCGGAGGATTCAATCTTAGAATAGCGGAGTTTAGCTGTCACCAATATCACCTCACCATTATAACCTGTAATCATTACAGACCCCTTTGGATTTTCAAAGCAAAAATTTCCTCCTGTACTTAGATTTGGGACTTCAATAACCAGTACCTCCTCTACTGCGGATGTTTGGCCTGCTAACACCAGGGGGAGAAATAAGAATAGAACGGCTGTCAGGAATTTTCGCATGTCAGGTTAATGATTTGAGTGTTTCATTATACTTGGTTCTAACGGTATAATTCAAATCTCTGGATTGGAGTACTTTTTCAATTTCCGGAATAGCATCAGGATCCTGCAGATTCATCATCACTTCTGCCAAACGGAGTTGAACCAGGGGAGAGCTCTGTAGGCAAATTGACCTGATCAAGCCCTCTCTAACAATAGGAGAATCGGCATAATGCAAAAGTGATTCAAGAGAAGCTAAGCGAACATTATCATTTTGATCAGAGATTAAAACCATTAACATACTTTGTATAATTGCATCATCTACATCATTAAGCTCATTTACCATATTGACGGCCTGAATTCTGTCCATCGAAGAGCTCTGTTGCATTTTGGTGAGTACCAGAGATTGTTTTAATTCATTTACTTCAGAAGTCAGAACACCAAATCTAATATCTCTGTCGTTGCTTGAACTTATCATTGTACTACCCAGCCAACCAGCTACAAAAAGAGCAATTCCTGCTGCGACCCTGCCTACTGGCCCTTGTATCCATTTCATCCATACTGATAAGATGGATGGTTTAGTTTGCAAAGACTTCTCCTTCTCAAGCCATAGGTAGAACTTACTGTTCATTCCAGGTGTAACCTTTCCTTTTGGAAGACTCGATAGCTGATTATCAAGAGTTATCAGGTCATCTATTTCATCCTCACAAAAGCCTTCCTTTAATAATTCTGCCTTTTTCATTTCTCTACAGGTTCCAATTTTAAATACACATCTTTTAGTCTTTTAAGTGCCCTAAAGATTCTTACCCTTACGGCACATTCAGAACAATCAAGAATATCTGCAATATCCTTATACTTAAGTTCATCTATTTTTCCCAGAATCAGAATTTCTTTATCAGTAGGTTCAAGTAAATTAAGGGCATGATATAAAACATCGATCTGTTCAGTTCTTAATAATTCACTATCAGAATCATCATCTCCAATAAGATAATTTGGATACTGATCAATACTATAGTTAAAGGGCTTTTTACGATGATAATCTATACCACAATTTCTGGCAATACTGAATAACCAACTTACAAAACTACCTGTTCCATTGAATCTGTCCTTATATTTTAACACCCTTTGGAATACAATGTGCACCAAATCTTCAGCTCCGGCATGATCACCTTTTGTTACTTTAAAAAAATAAGAAAAAAGAGCTTCCTTATATTTCTCATAAAGCAAGCCCAGACGATCAATATCACCAGATCTTACTTCACACATAAGGGTGTTATCGTCCATAAGCCAGATAAAGAATAATGCAATCCACTATAAATACTCAGCAAATCCTGGATTGTTACTCCATTTACCTACTTATTTTACTCAAAAAATGAGTGCTATGACGGATCTGTGGAAAACAACTCAATTGTTCAACTGATATTCATTTCAATATGGCAATTTACTTATTGTATTGATTCTAATTATGGAGATGTTGCAATATTTTCATTGATTACTAGCCATTCAGACTGGGTAGAATCTTCAGTGGGTGCCTATCTCGTAATTCAATCCATTAGAGAAAATTTCACCCATACAAAACCTATCTTATTGATAATAAGAATCTTTCATGGAATGATTTTTTGCAAATAAATCCTATTGAGCTGTTTTGACTGCAAAAGACACAGTTCTCTTAAAAGACATTATTCGGCGGAGTCCCACAATTATCTGCCTTTGAATTCTGCGAAAACAAGTATTGAAACAAATAAGAAAGAGTTAGGTAAACCTTATTATGATATGTTCAGGTAGGCAATTCTTGACAAATCTTAACAAAAACTTTGTTTAACTTCATACCTGAAAGCTAAATTTCTTGCACATTAGGGGACTAACAATTGTGTAAGCATGATAAAGATATCCTCAAGACGAAAGTACAGGCGTTTATTGCTGTTCTATTCTTTGGTTATCATATTGCCGGGAACATTGCTCAGTATTCTTGCATACCGTGGTATTCAGGGAAACAGGATTGCTGAACTTAAGATTCAGGATGACCGATTGGTTCGTAAGAGCCGTTACTTTACCGGTAGCATAGAAGAATCAATAAGCACATATCTGGATGCCTTTTCAGACGGGAATCTCAAAGGTGAAGGTCGTTTTTTAACATTAAAGCCCGACAGTGTAACCCAGGCTCTATTGGATGAGGGTGTGGTTTTAACTGCAGCTAGCTGGGAACCTGATGGTCTTTTAAAATTGCTGGATCGAACAACCTTGTTTGTTCCTGATGATTTTTGGACTCGAACGGAACCGGGTTCCTCCATCATACAAAAACTTGTTGACGCACAGTCGAAGGAAATTATTCATCATGACTTACCAGAGGCATTACATGGATACAATGAAGTTGTGAGCACAGCAAAAGATCCGCTTGTAACTCTTCAGGCCTTAAGTGGTTTGGCTCGTATCAAGAGGGAACAAAATGAAAATGATGAGTTGAGAGCACTATTTGATAGAATTCGAGACATATGCCAACAACCTGAATTAGTGAGCCTTATGTCTTGCAGGTCTCCCGCAATACTTAAGGAAATATCTTCGCAAGATCTATTCATAATACCCATTAGCGGTGACAATACTAAGCTGTACCTGGATGCTTTGGAAGTATTTTTCTTTATCGGCTTACCTCAGATCTATTTAACTGAAAGCGAATATATGATCTTGTTCCGAAAAGCAATGCAGTCGTATTCTAACTCCGTACGAGAGAATCTGAGTGCTCCAGGACAACTTTGGTGTGATTCTTTGTTGACAGATATAGATAAAAGGATTGAAATCAATACTACCTTAAGCAATCTTTTCACCAGTATTGAACGAAATTTAACCACTGACCTGAACAATAAGCCCAGAGTAAAAGTCACCCATATTCATAGTATTCAGGATACCCTGACTGTCCTTTTTAGCTGTCGTTTAAAAAAGAATGAGAATGTGGGCTTACTTTTTAACACAAAGGAGCTGATGAAAAGGAATTTTGGAGTGCTGTCAGATACTATCAGTTTCCCCAGAAGAATCGCCTGGCAAATTAGAGATAACAATGATAAAGAATTCGCGCACTCATCCGATTTCGATGACGATGAGAAGTCTTTGAGTCTTCTGATGTATGAATTTGGACATTGGGAATTAAAATTACAGGATACTTCAACCGGGTTTTTCGCATTGTTGGGTGAAGCCGGTCAGCTGGTCTATTTCCTTGTTTTCATTTTTATTATTGCAGCGATGGCAGTAGGCTTGTTTCTGGCAATGCGGTCTTTAACGGTTGAATACCGTATATCACATCTTAAGTCTGATTTTGTCTCAACGGTTTCACATGAATTTAAGAGTCCGTTAACCTCAATTAGAATGATGAGTGAAAGGCTTGTGAATAAGCGGGTGAAGTCTGATGAACGTAAACTCGAATATTATCAAAGTATGCTGAATCAGAGCGAGCGACTTTCACATTTAGTTGAAAATATCCTGGATTTCTCACGTCTGGATGAAGGAAGAAAAACCTTTCATTTCGAGCCGTGTAATTTATCCGATTTAATCCGGGAGGTGGTTGAATACCTTGTAATGCGAAACAGTGATCTGGATTTTGAAGTCACCCTTGATTTGGGGGAAGAGCCCATCTTTGCCATGGTTGATTCACAGGGAATTCATCAGGTAATTTACAATCTAATTGATAATGCTATTAAATACTCAGGTAACTCCAGAAAAGTTGATGTCAAACTTGGCATTGTTGAGCAGACTGTGAGGATAACAGTTAAGGATTTCGGGATTGGGATTTCTAAAAAGGAAAGGAAAAGAATCTTCAGTCGCTTTTACAGAAGTGAAAGACTAAGTTTTGGAAGCATCACCGGTAGTGGTATTGGACTATCCATTGTCAGTGAGATCGTTAAGGCCCACAATGGCTGTATTGAGATGGACAGCGAATTGGGTGTAGGAAGTACGTTTAGTGTATATTTACCAATTAATCGAAGTAAGTCATGATGCAAAAACTATTGTTGATTGAGGATGATCCTGACATCAGAATGGCTCTGATTGACGATTTTGAACAGGAGGGCTACGAAGTTGATGTAGCTAAAACAGGAACAGAAGGCCTAAGCAAAGGTGAAAGCCTTAACTATGACATCATTTTATTGGATTTGATGTTGCCGGGTATTGGAGGAATAGATATTTGCAAAGAGTTAAGAAAACGAGGAGTAGGTACACCAATCATTATTGTCACAGCAAAAAGTCAGGAAATAGACAAAGTAGTTGGACTTGAAGTTGGGGCAGATGATTATGTTACCAAACCCTTCAGCTTACATGAATTGCAAGCCAGAGTCAAAGCTGTTCTAAGAAGATCAAAATATGTCTCGATACAGCTTGGCCAGTCAGTTTTGACATACGGACCATTCGTTATGGACACTGGTAAGAATACCCTGCTAAAAGAATCAGAACTGATCCATCTGACCAATATTGAATTTGCTCTTTTCAGATACTTTTTAGAGAATCCACAGCAGGTTTTGCCCAGAGATCAGATTCTAGATGAAGTTTGGGGCAAGGAAATCTATGTCACCCCCAGAACCGTTGATACACATGTTGCTAATCTCAGGAAAAAAATCGGTGATGATCCGACAGAAAGTCATTGGATAATTGGGATCAGAAGCATTGGCTATAAGTTCATAGGAGAATAAACCATGAGAGGCTTTCATGTGCCATTTGTTCTTGTTCTTGTCTTGTCGTTTGTTGCTTGTAAACAGAAGAGAGGTGAAATGCCTATTACTACGACCTCGGAGGAGGCGAGGGAGCTTTTTATTAAGGCTAGAGATATGTTTGAGAACTATGATCTACTTCGAGCTGATTCTCTTTTATTACTAGCACTTGAACTGGATCCTGATTTTGCACTTGCCCATCTCTTTTTATATAGTCGCGATGGAGATTCTATTGCCAATCAATTGGTCAACCAGGTGAGTCGAGGTGAGGCTTATATGATTAAAGCCTGGAATGCTCATGCGGCTCGGGATTATTCTTTATGTGATAATATGACCGACAGCCTATTAGCATATTATCCAAAGGATAAACATTGCCTTTATTTTGCAGGTAACAGATGCGTAGACAGGGATAAAAAGAAGGCGATAGACTTATTCAATCAAGCGAGTAAATCCGATAGGTATTACGCTGCCCCACATATGTTTCTAGCTGATCTCTATCTGTTGGAGAAACGTTATAAGGAAGCGGGAGAGCGTTATATACGCTATCTTGAATTGATGCCTAATTCAGGTTATGGATATCATGCTTATGGCAATTTGCTCCAAGCTCAAGGGCAGAACGATGAAGCCCTAAATCAATATCTCACTTCAATAAGGATTGATCCTGGTTTCCACGCATCTTATTGGGGAGCTCTATCCATTTATAACCGTCGGGGTGAGTTTGATCTGGTCTGGAAATACAGTGACCAGCTGTATCAAATAAGTAAAACTCTCAAGGACAAAGAGAAGGCACTATATTGGAAGGCAAATGTTCTTTTAATACGTGATAGCTTAGACGCAGCCTTTGATATAATGGATCAAATAATACAGTTAGCCAGGGATAATGGTGACCTTAGAAAGGAGATCTATATGAGGCATTACAAAGGCTGGTTTGCCCTGGCGGGAAATAAGCCAAATCTGGCGATGGCTATCTTCAATAACAATCTTGAAATGGCTAAGCATAAAGAATTCGAGGAGGAGGATAAAATGCGATTAATGATGAGATCATATGGTTGTATAAGTATCCTTTACGGACAATTAAAAAATATTCCGAATGCAGAAGAGTATTTGAACATGGCCCGAGAGATCTTTGTTTCAAGGAATCACTCTTCAGACATACTTTACATGAACCTATATGAAGGTGTATATGCCATCAACACAGAGAATTTTGAACTTGCCGAATCTCATTTGAATCAGCCTGATTACCACGGTTTCGTTGCTTATCATTATTATCTCGCAGAGGCTTGCAGATTGTTAGGCCACAAAGAAAAGGCGATATCAAACTATAAATTGGCCAGAAGCACGAATAGTCAATATTGGTCAGCTTTGTTTTACAATAAGTCCAAGGAACGATTGAAAGGCTTTGAGAATCAATAGGAAAACTGCAATTCTTTTTGTTTTGATGGCTTGATCAATTCTTCTTCTGATATCTACTTCATGTGACCCCGGGCGTCATGTGATGCTCATTGCTACCTCATCCAGTACAAGTGAAGATATTTGTTGCGGCAAAGGCTGCTCACATGCTCCCGACTTTCTGGTTTTGTAAACACAAGAGCTTTGGATATCTTCGTCTTGTGCGAAATCCAAAATTGATCATCATGAAATATTTGATATTTGTTACCATGGTATTATGTGGGCTGGGAGCCTGGGGACAGACAAATTCAAATATCAAAAAAGATAATGAATGGATTATCCAAAGCGATTTTGAAGCATATCAATTAGCCATCGAGGATCTTTCCAGCGCCCATCCGAAGGTATATCCCAATATCCATAAACTCCTAAATGGCATTGATCAGTTAAAGCAGCTCAAATCGAAGCTTGGAAAAGGAATTAAAAGCTCGGTTTCAGAGATTAATGCCGCGAAAAATATTAAGAAAACACTGGATCTTGCCTTGCTGGCAAATCCTTTATTGGCCAATAAGAAGATCCTGGTTATTAAACGAGACCTTGGTGAAAGTGCACGCCATGCTATGAGTGGCGGAATTGGTCTGGCTCCAACAAATTTTCAGAATAATTCAGAAATCTCCCATCCCGCTGAGGGATGGAAAAATACCATAAATATCCTATCTGTTCAGGATGGAATATTGAAAGAAAATCAACTTTTTAAACCGCCAAAGGGACATCTTCTGAAAGATATTGATTTACATTTTTCTGGTAAGAAATTGATGTTCTCGGCCATAGGAACACATAATCGCTGGCACCTTTTTGAGTTGGATATCAACAAGAATAGTACAAGTCAATTAACACCTGAAGACATTAGCGATTATGACAGTTTTGATGGTTGTTACCTGCCGGATGGACGAATAGTTTTTTGTTCAACAGCAACCTTCCTTGGACTTCCATGCACAAATGGCGGAAATAAGATGTGTGGGATTTTTCAGCTTGACCCAGGCACCAATAATATCAGACAGCTCACTTTTGATCAGGATAGCAACTGGGATCCGGTGGTCCTGGAAAACGGAAAACTTATGTATCTGAGATGGGAATATGCCGATCTGCCACATTCGAATTCTCGAATCGTTTTCACCATGAATCCTGATGGAACAGGACAGCAAGCCTATTATGGATCCAATTCCTATTTTCCAACTTCATTATTTGGTGCACGTCAGATTCCTGACCACCCTACCGCTTTTGCAGGAATTGCAAGCGGGCATCATAGTGTATCCCGTTCAGGTCGGCTAATACTACTCGACCCGGCCAAAGGCAGACAAGAAGCAGATGGTGTAATTACCGAAATTCCTCATCGCGGACGAATAGTGGATGCAATTGCAAGAGATCGCCTGCCGGATGGTGTATGGCCACAGTTCCTGACACCCTACCCTTTAAGTGAGAAATATTTCCTTGTATCTGTGAAGAAATCCCCTGAATCACTATGGGGAATCTATCTTGTGGACGTATTTAACAACATGACTCTGATAGCAGAAGAAGAGGGCATGGCATACATTGAAGCCCAAATCCTGGAGGCCAGAAAACAAGCACATATTATCCCTGATCGTATTGATCTGGAAAACGATAAAGCCACCGTATTTATCCAGGACATCTATGAAGGAGGGGGATTAAAAGGGATCCCAAGGGGCGAGATTAGCAGCTTACGAGTTGGAACCTATCATTTTAGTCCGCTCGGACAAGGAGGCTTGCTGGGAACTATCGGGATGGATGGTCCCTGGGATATTAAAAGGATATTGGGTACTGTTCCGGTGGAATCAGATGGATCAGCATTTTTCGAGATCCCAGCCAATACTCCGGTATTTGTTCAAGCTCTTGACAGGGAAGGGAAAGCAGTTCAACTGATGAGGAGTTGGTTTACCGGAATGCCAGGCGAACGCATTTCATGTATTGGTTGTCATGAAGATAAAAATACCATCCCAATACCCAAAATGACTCTCGCTGCCCGTAAGTCTGTTGACCCCATTACGCCTTTCTATGGTAAAGAAAGAGGCTTCTCGTATCGCCATGAAGTTCAGCCGGTTCTCGACCGCTACTGTATTCGTTGTCATGATGGAGAAACTCCGGGTGTCCCATACCTGAAAGGCGATAAAATGATATCGGATTGGGATTCTCAAATTGCAGGAAAAGCTGCCAGGGATTATGGCGGACACTTCAGCGAATCATACGCTCAGTTGCATCGATTTGTTAGACGACCTGGTATTGAGAGTGACATGCACATGCTTGTACCCATGGACGTACATGCAGATCAAACTGAACTGATGCAGATTCTTAATAAAGGGCATCACGGAGTTAATCTGGATAAAGAATCGACAGACAAACTTATTTGCTGGATTGATTTCAATGCTCCTTTCCATGGCAGGAGATCTGATATCCCGAATTACAAAAATGCAGAATCCTCCATTGCATCCAAGTTAGTTTATGGGCCAAAACTGGGCGGCCCAAATACTGATTATGAATATCTGCCAGAAATTAAAAAGATTAGTCCTGCACCATCTGGTGAATCAATCCCTGAAACTCAAAATAATTACCCAAAACCAGGTAAGTGGGCTTTCCCGGCAAACCAAGCCTGGGGTAAGCAAATAGCCCTGGGTAATCACCAGATTAGTATCCCATTAGCAGATGGCATTACACTTGAATTAGTTAAAGTACCAGCCGGGAAATTTGCCATGGGAAGCGAATTGCAGGCAGATGAACAACCTGTTCATGAGGTAGAAATAGAAAAAGAGTTTTGGATAGGCAGATTTGAGATCAGCAATGAACAATTTGCCTTGTTCGATCCAGATCATGATAGCCGCCACGAGCACCGTCATGGGTATCAGTTTGGCAGAAAAGGATATCCATTGAACGACCCGGATCAACCGGTTGTGAGAATCTCATGGGAAGAAGCCATGGCATATTGTAATTGGTTGTCAAATGAAACCGGACTAAACATTACACTACCAACAGAAGCCCAATGGGAGTGGGCATGCAGAGCTGGAAGTGAAACACCCTTCTGGTTTGGAAATCTGGATGCAGACTACACAAATTTTGCCAATCTGGGAGATAGAAAGCTCAAAGAATTTGCCGCATGTACAGCACACAAACACTATGAAAGTGTTCGAATCATTGACAATCCAAACCGATATGATGATTGGATTCCAAGAGATACTGTCTATAATGATGGTGGTTTTGTATCAGAAGAAATTGGTCGGTATCGCAGATCTCCCTGGGAACTCTTCGATATGCATGGTAATGTGTGGGAGTGGACACTCACAAGTTATCGGCCCTATCCTTATTCTGAGGATGGAAGAAACAAACCTGACGGATCTCAGAAGAGAGTTGCAAGGGGCGGCTCATGGTATGACCGGCCATTTAAAGCCACATCAAGCTATCGTCTGCCCTATCGACCTTATCAAATGGTTTTTAATGTTGGGTTTAGAGTAGTGCTTAATGAGAATTAGTACGAAAGGTGAAGATTTGACTAGATTCCAAATAGATTGTTTGCCTGTATATTATACCGATAAATATACCACTAACAGCTTTTTGTCAGCAAGGCTATTCATCTGCAAATTAAATCATCCTGAATAAACTTCTGACAGTTTCTCCCAGTCTGGGCTGATACGTAAACCAGATTGTACCATTTCTGATTTTGACATTCTCAATAAATGGCATACTTGGGGTTTCCAGGTTGTGAACAATTTGTCCGCTATTAAGATCAATTTCTCCCAGTAGCACTTTGCTGCCTTTGTAGTAAATCCAGTATATCTTACCTGTTTTGGAATCCTGTATCACAATTTTTTGTCGAATCTTATGCTTGGGAAGTCTCGATCTTACAGTTTTAACTGGTTCAAATGCTGAAGTGTAATGATTAATTTGATTATTCACCATATCAATCAAAACAAATCCATTTTCTACCCTAAACATTTGACTGTGTACAGGGAAGCTTATTATCGAAATATCATACACATACATTTCATAAACATCCCGTAATGACTCCATCATACTAATCGATAATTCTCCACCTGCCCTGCCCGGAATCCTTCTTTCAGGCCTCGCCATGTTGGCTGTAATCGATCGCGCACCTGCCATTTCATAACTGTTAATCTTCTTTAGAATTTCAGTGGTTTTTAGCAGTGTGTCAATCACGAAGTATTCATGGGCCTGATCCCTGGGAGATATTGATTTGAACAGAAACTTATTTTCCTCAATAAATTTCATCTGAAAGAACTCATAAGGAATCTCCTCCTGATGCGTTGGAAACAATTGATGAAAGCGTGGTGCATTATAGAATAGCTGGAATATCGAATCTTTAGTAATGAGATGGAGGTTATCATAGGCATCTCTGTATAATCTCTTAGGCTGGTTGACATTAAGATAAGCAAGGGTATCCTCAATACTGTTAATCAGAATAACTTTCCCTTTATTCAATTGTTTGTTTTCAAATCCGATCAGGCATATATTGTTGTCAATAAAATCAAAATCAACAACATAGAAATTTTTCTTCTCATAATAACGTTTCAAGCGCTTTCCGTATACTGCAACCTCAGCCAAATCAACAGTCTTTGGTTCAAGGAATATATTCATGCCACTTTCTACGGGTGAATTGATAATAACTTCCCGCTTATGAAAACTTAGATGAGTAATGGTCAATGTTACCGGATACTCCTCTATGTTTATCTCAAAATATCCATTTGTCCATGAAGTAACTCCTTTGCTCGTCACTAACGAGATTGAAGCATTGGCAATAGTTTTTTCTGTAAGAGCATCTCTGATTGTTCCAGTGAATTGGGCATGACAAAGTGATCCCATAAGTATCAGCACAATTACCAAGAAAATATTTTTTGAGCGATATTCCATTTTACCGAAAATTAACTTTTTTGAAAACCTGTCTGCAGTTGCCATGTCCCCCAACAATTTTACTGCAGAGCAGGATTTCAAGATTATCTTACTCACTTTCGTTTTGCCGCACAATGGCAATTACCGGATTATCATCAATACTTAGCTTTTTTGTAAAATCCCTAAATTCATCACTCATTTTTGGTGGCTTCCCTCCCCAGCTGCTTGTTTGACCATTTGCAAAGCTAATTAAATCATATGCCTCATACATACATACCAGATCCCCGTCTGCAGTAATAAATTTTGGCCAAAAGCTCAGCCCCCCGTCCAGATCATTAAAGGCACCTACCAAATCTGGCCCCATAGCATTGATTCCAAATGAGCAAATGAAGATATTTCCTGAACCCTTTTCAACGATGAATTGATGAACTATAGGATTAGCACACTGAATAAATAAGTGATTCTGACTTTGCCTTATCTTTATGATATCCCCAGATCCGGATGTAAACTTCCATCCCGGATTCCAGACTCCTTCTCTCAGGATATGTTCTTCAAGCGAAGGTAGCTCAATGATGCTCAACTCCCTGTTCAATACACTGATCGTGCTCCGTCTCACATACTTTCGATGCTCCACATAATTCTCCACATGATAAAGTGGAATTCTATTCACAATCATACTATCTATGCCAAATTCCTTAATCTCATTGTTGCTTGCCTCCTGTCTGAAACTTCTAAAAAAGCAAGAAACACCTCCATCTGAATTATTAAAAAGTATGTAGGATCCCTGCCAGCCTTTAAACTCCTGAACAAAAACACCTGAGGTGGTATATATTAATATTTTGCCAAGCTGCCTGTTGCTTATCCAGATAGTATTATTATTCTGGTTTATAGCATATGAAGTAATCTCAGTAAATTCCCCCGGACCCTGTCCAACAAACCCAATGGTCCTGACAAACTTACCATGCCTATCAAAAACATATATCGGGTGTTCTTGTCCTGTTAAATAAATCGTATCCCGGATAAGCTTGTATTGATACTTATATGCCGGACCAATCACGCAGGCAGGAGTAGTTTCTAGAGGGATATACTCTATGCTGTTCCCCAATTTTGACAATGGATAATCTCCTTTATCTTCCCAATGCTGTCCAAGATCAATCACCTTTTCCTGGGCTGTACTTCTGGTACTGACAAGAAAACCGGAGATTATCATAAGCAATGATACTAAGTGACTCAAAGTGTAGTTCATCAGTTTATATTTATTTTACTTGTTTAATTATTCACCTGTCTATTGATTGTTCAGGATTTCTAAAACTATCTTTCTTCTGGATCTGGATATTGGTACAGATGCACCATCAGAAGTCTCGAGAAATCCTCCGTCATTTTTTCTGTAGACTCTAATGTGCTCAAGGTTTACCAGATGAGATTGGTGTACCCTTAAAAAACCCATTGGGGAAAGAATCTCTTCGAATTCTTTCAGAGTTTTCGATACAATTAATCTTTGCTGATCAGCTAAATAAAAGGTTGTGTAATTTGAATCAGCTTCGCAACGTATTATGGTTCTAATGGCAACAAAGCTCGTTTTATCTTCCCCAGGTAAAGCTATTCTCTTATCCTGTTCATCCAATCGCTGATTATTAATAAAATTGGATAATTCGGGATTCTGCTTTCGGCTCAGGATTTGTTGACGGGCACGCTGAATCGAAGTACGTAGTTCAGCGATTTTTATAGGTTTCAAAAGGTAATCTAAAGCATGAATCCGGAATGCCCGAATTGCATATTCGTCAAAAGCAGTTATGAAAATGATTTCGAAAGGAATTGTTGAAAAGCGATCAAGCAAATCGAAAGCATTACCTCCAGGCATCCGGATATCGAGAAGAACCAATTGAGGATTCTTTTCTAATATTTGTTTATATCCATCAGTAATATTTGCAGCCTGTCCGATAATTTCAATATCCGTACAATACTCTGATAGTAGCAAAATCAGGTTGATGCGATTTGCTTTCTCATCGTCTATTATTATTGCTCGTATTGCCATCTCATTCTTTTTCAATGGGTATTCTAAACTCCACCTGTGCGCCCCGATTGTCTTTGAGCTTATCCAGTTTACGAACGCTGAATGGCCGTCCTGTTTCTTTTTTCAGGAAATCAATCCTTTGACATGTCAGCTCCCAGCCCTTGCCATTTCCTGGCTGAAGACTTCCTTTTGAATCAAAACCAAGTCCATTATCTGAGACTTTTATTACCAGGCAATCGTCATCAAGCACGAAGGACACAACTATTTCCCCACCTCTCTTCAGAGGGCCAATTCCATGGATAATTGCATTCTCCAGATGAGGTTGAATCAGCAAAGGGGGGATTTCTATCGTGTGAATATCAATATCTTCAGAGAGTTCAATTGTGAAGTCAAAATCGAACCGTAATAGTTCCAGATCCACATAGTTTCGTAATACATCAAGCTCTTCTTTCAGTAAAATATATCGTTGATTTGATTGATTCAGGTATTGTCTTACCAGATCACCAAAGTTGGCTAGAAAATCATTCGCAGATTTCAACTTCCCTTGATTGATCAGGCTTTGTATAGAGCTTAAAGCATTGAAAAGGAAATGTGGATTCATACGAGCTCTTAAGGCTTTCAACTCAAGCTCATGTATCTTCCTTTCGTATTTTGCTTTCCGCTCCCGCCTAATGGATAACAAACGGATAAGCACTATTATCAATACGGATAGTATAATCAGGGACCCTGCGATTATGAACGCAAACTTCATACTAACTTGTTTCCGTCTTTTTACCTTTTCCTCCGGCCAGGAATAAAAACTTGACAATCCTCCTTCAAAACGTACATCACAATATCCTGTGATTCGATACTTATTGTCAAAAAATAATGTCTTATTCAGTATCGGCTCACAAACTGTCATGAGTTCAGAGGATATACCGAGTGTAATCTTTCCAGACTCTTGTATATTTGTCTTTATAGTCTCGCTCAGTGAGTCTGTTTGCAAAAGGCTCTCATGAATTAACACAAAATGCTTCACGGTTTCGGGAATATCAGAATCCAACCATTTGGGAGAATAAGACTTCAATACTGAGAGGGCAAAGTCATTAATTTTTGCAGTAGTTTTTTTAGTTGCTCTGATTCGATTTTGTATCTCCTCAGGCAATATATTGCCAGGGCTAAATTCTTGAAAATAGTCAAGAGATTTTTCAAGAGGCGGTAGAAATTCTGATCTGGGATAATCCAGTTTAAACTTAGTGAGTGTTTCAGGCTCCTGGTTTATTGGTGTATGCAGACCAATGTCTTCAATATCACGCAAACAATTCAGGGAGGATATAAATTCAGCATCCCAATCCTTTAGGTAGTACTGAGCAAAATCATATCGATCCACTATATATGTCAAGGTTCTGCCAGCCCATAAAGTGGAAATATATGCATCAAGGAATTTTAAATAAGACTTCGATTTATAGCCGACAGGATCATTCAAATGCTAGCTAAATCCTCTTAAGGAATCACTCCAGTTAATGACTTCAGTTATTCCCCTGCGATAGATACCATCCGTCATTTTCTCAAGTTTGAAAGACAATAGCATAAAGCTTAGCTCCTTATCAATATGATAAAGGAAATCTTCTGATAAAATATCCGTATTTTCTCTTATGATATCCTGATTCTGACGACCAATCTTTAAAGATATATCCGCATATCCTCCTCTTCTGTATTTCCCCAAATCATTCAATATCTCATTTTCTTTGCTATGGCTACCCCTCCAAGCCAGAACTTTGAAAGGATTCAAATCCAAACTAATAAATATGGAGTCACCAGCTTGCACAAATAACTGAAGCTGTGCAGGATGCTCAAAGTAATCATAAGAACGAAGTGGAATATCTCTGTGATCAAAGAATAACTTAACAAACCTGGCTCCTCCTTCAAGATCAATTGAAATTACCAGACTGGAATCACCTTGTTCAATTGGAATGGGTTTCGGAAAAACTAAATAATTTTGAATTTTATCATCAAGATAATATCGGCAGTCTGTGTGGTGGAGAAGATTTAGAAAAACTCGGGCTTTTTCTTCTTTTTTTGGTAAATCAGAAACCAAATGAGCAACAATCTTCACCAGATGTCTTTTTTCAATCCATTTAGGATAAGCATGTCCTTTAGTAATAAAAAATCGATTGAGTTCTAGCGTTGTTAGTGAATTCCTGGTAGTAAGTCCATTAGGCAAATTTAATTGCCCCGCATGGTCTTTCAACAGCCCTTCAACTGATTCGTTCAGATCCTCAGCATCGTGAAAATCAATCTGAACCTGATAGGATACCTTATCGCTTTTTTTTGCCAGGATCTTTTGTGTCTGTTGATAATCTATTCCTTTTCGGCTGACAGAGCCAAGTGAAAAATCAGGAAAAATCAGGTTTATCAGGTATCTGTAATAATCCTCTCCAAATCGCTTTTCAATGAAATCAAATGGAATCATTGATCTGAAGTTAGGTTCCATTGTTATCAAAACATCTACAATCTGATCAAGCAAGCCCTCTGTACCATAGATTCGCTTACAAAATCCGGCAGGATCAATATCTATTTCTATCAGAGCTGATTGTTCCAATTCATAACAGGCTTCCAAAAGAGCATATTCTTTTGACATGTTATTCAGATTCAAGACATTTATGTTTCCTCCATGTCGTTCTCCAATAGTTAATTCAATATGATAAGCTCCGGATACACTATCCTTGACATTTATGTGAATACTTTGAGAAAATAGATGGTTGCCACTTAATGTAGAATGAGAGATTTCATACAATAAATCATGGCCTACCGGAAGCAAATAAATTGCATCGTTAATATTCTTTTCTGCGAAAGAAGGCTTATCACAAGAAATATTCAGACTCAAAAAAGAAAAAATGGCTATCCATTTAAGCCATCCAAAACTGATATATTGCATCCTCTTCTTCATTCAGGTTTGATTTCAGAATAAATGTAAGGGTCATAATCAGAAAAACATAGCGTAATGAGTATTTGGTATCGAGAAATGAGAATTTGGTAAAAAATAAGTGAAAACGAATCCATCAACACATTTAACAATATATCGTACTCACTTATCGTTTAAAAATTGATTAGTCTTCGAAAAGAAGTATATTAATAGCGAAATGTCGAGTTCCCCCATCGACTAACAAGAACCTATAGACTGAATTATGAAGTATCTCCATGGTGCAATTGGACTGATTTGTATTATGATGTTCAGTTGCCAACCGAAACCTACTGCACTTATAACATATGAGCTTGAAAGGAAGGACTTTTCTGAGAGAATCTTTGGAACAGGAACTTTGCGTTCTGCAAATAATACTGTTATTACAACGCCTCGTTTGGCAAGCAATTCTATAAAAGTAATCCAACTGCTAGAAGAAGGTACTACTGTTGAACCCGGTGATACGGTCTGCATTTTGGAAGCAACAGATATCACAAAACACTTCGACAACTCAATAGAAGAATGCGATAAGCTCAAAGCTGATCTAATTAAACTTGAAGCTTCCAATGCATTTAATCTGGCCCAACTGAATGCGAAACTTGAAGAATTCAAGGCTCAGAGGAGGTTATCATCTCTGGATTCCATCCAAATGAAATTCACATCTCCGGTAAAAAGCCAAATCAAAGCCCTGGAAGAAAAAAAGAATGAGATCCAGCAGAAAAAGATCATCAGAAAGATGAAAGATAATGGTAAAATTAATGAGCAATCTGCCAGGGCAATACAATCACAGATCATTCAAAAAGAACAAGTTGTAGAACAATATAGAGAACAGCTTGACCAGCTACAAATAACTGCTCCGACAAAAGGCCTGCTTGTATATTCAAGTTCACCAATATATATGATACTAAGCTCATCTGGTGAAAGCAGCTCATCAGGAGGTAAACTAAAGATTGGATCAACAGTTCGCATGAGAATGCCTCTAATTGAACTACCTGATCTTGACAGCATGCAACTGGTACTCATGCTGCAGGAAGCAGAATATAAACGCATCCAAAAAGGACAAAGTGTAATTATCAAACCAGAATCACTCCCGGGAGTACGAACAACCGGAACAGTTAAAAGCAAATCTCTGGCCAGCCAGCCCCTGGCCTATCGTTTCAAGGTAAAAAGCTATAAAGTTGTAATTGATATTGACAGCCTTGATAATATTTTTCTCCCGGGACTCAGTGCTAATTGTGAAGTAATTGTACAAAGTGTAAAGGACACCATTGTAGCTCCCAGTATCGCCATATTTGAAAGCGACAGCATGAAGTATGTTTACCTTGAAAAGGATGGTCTTTTCAAAAAACAAAAAGTTGAAACCGGTACTAGTAATCCTTCTGAGACAATAATTTCAAAAGGCTTACAAGGAAATGAAACTGTCGCCTTGCTCGAACCGCCGTTTAAACTCATCCGAAAACAAGATTAGTCAAACCATGAAGAAAGCTCTAATTGCCTCAGTCTTAATTATTCTAATTTCATGCCAATCAAATAATCATTTTGAGATTCCACTTACCCAGGTTAAACGGGGAACCTTTGTGGAGGAATTAACAGAGGAGGGAACTGTTCATGCGGTGAACAACACGGCAGTTGCAACTCCCAGAATCTCTTATCGTTTTGGGTCAATGAAAATATCATCAATAATTGAAGACGGAAAAGAGGTTCAAAAAG
>JABHCC010000012.1 GCA_018669475.1 Bacteroidota bacterium
AAAAGCCTTGTTTATGCCAAAATGGACAACTCTCATTTGCGTTATAGTTTTGCTTTTTGGCTGCCAAAAAACTACGCTTCCAGATACTTTTCAAGTAACTGCCACTGTTGGGTTTGATAATGCAGAGTTGAGCTGGACTTCCTTTTCTTCAAACGGGGAGGAATGGTTATTCAAGATATTCTTAAATGATTCACTGATCCATGAGGATATTAATATCAAAAAGTACGATATCCAAGGGCTTGAGGAGATGACCTTTTATGCATGCCGGGTTTTACTTACATCAGGAAGTTATCGAGATTCACTTTCTGAAACTTTTACGTTCACTACTCAAGAAAATCTGCCACCTGAACCGGGAGAAATAACTGTTGTTGGTATTGGATCAAATAGCATATCGATATCGTGGTCACCTTCATTTGATCCTGAAGGTTTTACCGTTTGGTATGATGTCTTTCTTGGAGATAGTCTTGTGTGTGAAGATTTGAGAAAAAGGCACTTTACTTTTAATAATCTGGATCCAAACAAGACCTACCAACTGAGTGTGCTTACACGAGACAGACAGGGTAAAGAATCTATGGTTACTGAAAATTGCATTAGTTTGAAGTCTGGTGCTTTTTTAGGACTTTTATCAGATTATTTTGATGGACGTCCTCGAGAATATGGTATTTACGAACCCTCTGATAAGTGGGAGGGTAAACGTCCCGTGGTCATTTATTTACACGGACATGGCCACTATATTTGGCCCTTTATGATGGAAAGGTATTTTCCACAGAAAGCAGAGAAGGAAGGATTTATTTTTTTAATGCCCCAGGCATTTGAGGCAGAGCAAGGCCAACCCGCATGGCAGCCAGAGTATTATAGCAATTGGAATGACTTTGCGTTTATTGATGAATTGATCGAGAAAATGATCAATGAAAATGATGCAGATCGAGAACGAATATATCTGTCAGGCTTTTCAAATGGAGGGTTTATGACATATCTAACCGCAAAAAAGCTAGAACATAAACTGGCAGCTATTGCACCAATGGGAGGCTTGATATCTACTTATGAATTCCCAAAGTATAGTCTTAGAGAGAGAATGCCCTTGTGCCATATCCATGGATCTGCAGATGATGTTGTAGAGTTATATGGGAATGATACTCATGTTAGTTTTGACCTAGTGTTAGAGCAATTTCTCGGTTTCAATCAGCTCATGCAAGAACCAATTGTATATGATCTGCCAGACAAAAACCGCAATGATAATTCAACCATCACCAGGTATGATTATCAGAATTCAAACGAAGAAACATGGGTGCGATTCTATCTAGTCAATAACGGTAAACATTCTTACCCGGGGATCCAAAACTGGTCTAACATGGATGCACATGCTGCTGACTTAATCTGGGAGTTTTGTAATAACTTCAAGTTATCTGACAAGTAAATCAGCCTTTCTTAGGCATAACACTTGATTAGTATAAAGATGGCTTAGTGTTGTAATTCAGAATCTTCAAGATAAAATCTATCCTTCCCACTATATCAAATCAGGCAAACAGTATTCTTATCACTTAACTTCCTCGTGATTTGTCCATTAAAATCATAAAAGGCATATCCTGAACCATGAAAAGGATTTGATTTTGGCATGAGAATCGGGCTGTTCGACGGGAGATCCTCAGTATAGCTTTATTGAGAATAGGAAAACTATAGGCGTTCCCACAATTATAAGTCCTGCAGAGTTCACTAAAGATCCAGTAATTGCACCAGGACTGATGGTTTCTCAATGGTCATCTGAAACACTATACCGCTCCCTGAATTTCCAGGGATGAATCAAATTACTGTCTATAAAATTGCCATCTATCAGTTCAAAATAAACCTCAGTATACAGAAATTGAGAATGAAGTTGACGCCTTCCATTCTAGTCAACAAAAAGATTGAGGATCGTTATACTTTCAGCCTTATCTTCAAGTCTGTTTTCCACATCCAAAAATTATCTATTGTCTTAACCCCTGCTTAGTTAGTCATACCGATTCTCTCTTCTATTTCATCAATATAATATCCTAACAATGAAACGACAGCAATGTATATCTATCGTTTGTGAATTAGAAAAAGATGAATGTTTTTAGTGTCAAACATTTTTTGTCAATTTTCATACCTATTTTAATTTCCAAATTTTTTAACACCCTTATTCCCAGTCAATTTAAAAACTGTTCAAGCCCTGGTGGGCCCACGAAAATCACAACCCAGTGTGTTGATTATCAATCGCTAGGGTTTTTTATGCCCCAATATAGGCAAACATTTTGCCTAACAATACGGAAAACAATGTTACTTGTTCGATACTTGTTTTATTATAAGCGAAATCGAAGAGGAAAAGCTGAGTTTTCAGTATTTCAATCAACTCTCGACATGTTTATAGTCTCTCTACCACCTTTTTGAGATTCCAATATCGAGTCGAGTGATTAATCGCAGTTGAAGTGAACCTGGGAAAAAAATCCCGTATAATGAAACTTTTTGACGTTTCATGTAACTACTTTTATGAAACCGATAGTCGCAATCTGAAAAAATGAATCCATCCCGGGATGATTCTAAACAAAGAAAGTTCATGGAGCTGTACACTCCATGTTATGCGGCCTTCTACAGGTATTGTCGTGGTATTACCGGAAACTCCGATGATGCCTGGGATCTGGCCGGTGAAACAATATTGGTTGTCTTTGAGAATCTTAACAATTTGCGCAAGAAAGATTCTTTTAAAGCCTACCTTTTTGGAGTAGCCAGACGCTTGCGACTTAGCCACAATCGGCGAAGGAAGTTTAAGGCTGATTATATCGAAGGTGAAGCTGACCTGATTATAAGTTCAGATCCCCTGCCCGACTTTCATCCCGATATTGAATTACTATACGAATATCTGAATCATTTACCCTTAAAGCAGAAAGAAGCATTTCTGCTATTTGAATTTTCAGGATTTTCGATAAAGGAGATCCAAAAGCTGCAAGGAGGAACAGCCTCAGGGGTAAAAACACGGCTCAAAAGAGCCCGAGAACAATTGCAACTATGGTTAGATGATGAAAATGATTATTTAAAAGATGAAATTGGAAAGGAGGGCAGCAAATGAAAAAGCAACATTCATTGTCCGAGTTACTTCTACTGGTTCAAAAGCAGAGAATAGGTTTGTCACCAGATCAGGCTAAAACCATCCTCGAATCTGGGAAGAGCCCTGATTCCAAAATCATTAGGAATAATCATCCCAAGAAATTGAATCGTTTTTTTAAACCATTAAAACTAATTGTTATGATTTCAATAATAAGCATGATTACTATTTTCTTGCTTTTGGTCATGAATCCTTCTGGCCCTGAAATAAGTCATGCTCCAAATGATATGGAGTTCGTCTCAAGCAACTCATTGCTTACTGATACCATCGTAACAAAGGAAGCTGAAGAACGAATTGATACAATTCCTGTTAAGGAAACTGAAAAACCATCTGATGAGGTTTTTAAATCGATAAAACAGGATCAAAAGGACACCGAAGAGTTTGCTAAAGAGACAATTGTCAATGAACTCGTAGACTCAATGATTGATTCTTACCTTCAACGTGCTATCATTCTGGATCGAAGCTATATGCCATGCTTTGGGCTTAGAGAAACTCCTGATAGTATTATCTACGCTATTTATTCTAAAGGCTACACTCTTGAATTCCATGTGTCAAGAACATTTGACGAAACAAAGGCAGTTGGATATCAACTCGGAAGTGATTATTTAGGAGAACAAAAATCCGTTCCCATGTTCACAGTGACGGACGAGAATCTTGGCACAGTGGGAAGACCCAATCCATCATTCGAGGTACATATGGATTCTTCACTAATATTGAGTGATTGGTTTGAAGCCTGTATACCAATAAAATTTAAAGGAGATCCTGGACAAATTAGTACGACAACAACCTTTTGGTTTTATCCTTGTGATGAGTTATTTAACTGCTTACCCGATAGTATTGGAGAAACAATGCGGCAAGAGTTCAACCTGAATGTTAAACCAGTACTGATGGGAAGCGAAAATGGCAAAAGAGCAGTTCAAGAGATACCCGGAGTTTTAAATTCAGAAGACTCTTCAAAAACAGAAGCTGAATATCCAATTCCTTGTCAATACTTCCCCAGTTTCTGCGAAGGTTTACCGGGTCTGGATAACCTCAATGTTTATCCAAATCCTGCATCCGATCAAATAACTATTGATGTAATTCTCAGCCGACCGAAGAGTATTCAATACACACTAATTGATCTCTCAGGAAGGATTCGTAATGATGAATTAGCATGGAAAAAATATACCGCAAGTGGACGTTTTACAGAAACCTTAGACCTGAGTATCTTAAAATCGGGTTTATACCTATTAGTATTAACTGATATCGAGGGTGCCAGAATGACAAAACGAATATTGAAGAATTAATATCAACCAGACCCACCCAACTCTATATTTCCGAATAAGTGAAGGATTGTTTGTGTATCTGACAGAAGCCTATGGCAAGATCAACACCAATGGCTTTTGCAATACGCAGAAATACGATAAAAATGATAAATTCTGTTGACAAATTTTAGAATATGTTAATACTCGGATAGCTTTTTAGGTATTGATTTTCATGCAACTAGCCTCCTAAGAAAAAGTAGAATCACTTTCGCTTTTCTTTTCTTTTCTTCAGTTTGCGAGCCTGCTTGTCCTCTTCTGCTTTGTCTATCAAAGAGCGCCAGTCTGTTTCATCTTCTGGAGAGAAATCCAGTGTTTCTTTGTAATCTTTTTTCGCGATGTCCACTACCTTAATGTCTTGGTCGAGATAGGTTTCAATTTCTTCTAACAAAGCCTTCTCATCTTTGCTACAGAAAGAAACGGCTTGCCCTTTCATCTTTGCTCGACCTGTACGTCCCACGCGGTGGACATAATTTTCAGTTTGTTCGGGTAAGTCATAATTCACCACAAAATCTACATCCGGGATATCAATTCCACGTGCACTAATATCTGTGGCAATCAGTATTAGGGATTCTCCATCCCTGAATTTTTGCATTACTTTGAATCTCTCATTCTGTTCCTTATCTGAATGAATAGTCTGCGATTCCAGCTTAACACGTTCAAGTGCTTTTTGAACCCTTTCGGCCCGAACTTTAGTGCGTACAAAAACGAGAATTTTGCTTTTGGGATTCTCATTTACCAAACGCTCTAAAAAGAACCTTTTGTCGTCCATTTCAATAAATGCAACTGCATGATTAATATTCTTTGCTACCGGATCTTTTGGAGATATTTGGATTCGAATCGGATTTTGAACAAGAGAATAAGCCAGGTTTTTGATTTTCTTATTTATGGTGGCTGAGAAAAATAGCGTCTGTCTGTTATTTGGCAATTTTCGGGCTAATTGCTGAATGTCGTTCAAAAATCCCAGATCCAACATGTGATCGGCTTCATCCAAGACCAAAATTCTCACCTTATTTAACTTTAAATATCCCTGGCTCACCAAATCAAACATCCGTCCGGGTGTTGCAATCACTATTGGCACACCTTCTTTTAAGCGTTTAATTTGTGGATCCTGGTCAACTCCTCCATGAATGCATAAGCTGCTCAATCCTGTTTTTTTTGCCATGGAAGAAAATACTTCATGAATTTGCATAGCTAGTTCATGTGTTGGAGCCATGACCAGGCATTTCACATCTGATGTATCTGGTGAACCGAATTTTGGTAAAAGTATTTGTAGGACAGGAATGACAAAAGCAGCCGTTTTACCTGTGCCAGTTTGAGCAATCGCCAATAAATCATTGCCTTTCAGAATTGGCGGGATTGACTTGAATTGGATATCTGTAGGTTTTCTGAATCCTAAGCGATCCAAATTGTCTTTTATATCCTCGGATATTCTATAATCATTAAAATGCATATTGTTCCTTTTTGATGTGAATATAAGTCTATAAATGCCAAAAAATGAAATTATCCGACACGGTGCTAATTTCTTGCCCAACTTTGCCCCTGATAAAAGCGGTGTGATGCCACCTGAGCTTGTAAAAAGTGCAATGGGGATCAATAAAAATCTATTGAAATAAAAAAACGAAAGACCCAAAAAGGAAGCCAAGAAGATATTAGTGTATAAAAAAAGGGGCCTCACAGCCCCTGTTTATTTACCAATTATCACTTATTACCTAATAACCATTTGTTTCGTTTCTGTGAATTGGCCAGCCTTAACTGTGTAGAAATACATTCCTGAATGCAGATCATTGGCATTGATCATCACATTATGATTTCCAGCTGGCTTTGTGCCTTCGTTCAAAAATATCACCTGTCTTCCGGTGATATCAGTAATTTCAATAGTCACTTCAGATCCAGAAGCTAATTCATAATCAATAGCAGTTGATCCATTGAACGGGTTTGGATAATTTTGTCCTAAAGATGCAATAGCAGTAGTATGATTGACTCCATCGATAATATTTGACTGATCATTCAGGTTCAATCTTACCATCAGATTTCTGCCTGTAACAAAACCACTTGTTTCAAAATCCACATTGTTGCGGGCCACGGCAATGTTTTCATTTGTTTTAATGCTTGCATCATGACCAATTGACAAACTCTTTCCACGACGAACAAGATGATCGTTATTATAGTTATTATATGAGATTCCGGCATAAATAAGATCCCCTTCCAATAGGAATTCTGTTTCTCCATCTTTGTCAAATGGCAAGGTTACCCAGGTATTGAACATTGAAGAATCAAGAAAGAAAATTTCACTTGTCATCCACTCAATGGCTCCTACACCATCAGGATCTTCTTCAGGTGGTGGAACCCACCAGATTGTGTACCAGAATTCAATATTACCATCAGCCAATCCGCCTGTGATAAAGACAGATTGTGAATTAATTTCACAGTCGCCGTATATTGGGAAAACGGTTCCCATAAAATGTCCGATATTCCAGCCTGTTTCGTCATCTTCAGGACCGTAACGTTCAAATCCGAATGCCCATGCAAGTTCAGAACTATCATCTGCACGTGAATAAACACTATCAGTTACATTAAAGAAAATTTGCCTGCTGTTGTCCACTGCATTTTGTTCTTCCTGATCTTGAGAAAATGTATAATCAATAGAATAATGGCCGAATTCGGTAGGTGTATAACCACCTTCAACTGTCATGGTATCAATTACCAATGGTGAGATCCAGCTCTTAGTTGCTGATGCAGTAAAAACAGTTTCATTGTTCTTCTTAACGTCCACTGTCAGTGTAGAATTATCCTGATCCATTTCACCAAAATTATGTACACTAGCCAGGAAGTTTGTATAAGTTCCTCCTGCCTGGGAAATTGGAATATCATGAATAAAACTCTCATTTGTATCTTCGTTTCCATCATCCCATTCTAATGCGTAGTGCTGAATCTGTAAGTCGTTGTCGTAAGCCTCTGAAAGGGTAAAATCATCAATGACCCAGAAATATAAGTCTGTTGATCCCCAAAAAATCCTGATTAACACATTTGGCATACCTGCCGCAACTTCTGAAATATTGGCTTCATAAATAACTGGTACTCCTGGTGCGGCATCTAAAGGTCTATCTTTGTGTTGAGTTCCAAATCCACAATCGAATGCAGCCCAGTGAACACCATCATCATTGGATACCCATATTTCATTAGCGCCATCTCCTCCATTCATAAAGTGGGTTTCAAACCTTAATACAACTGAGGATCTTGAGCTACAATCAATTAATGGAAATTGAATGGCATTATTCACTTGTAGCATTGGATCCAGATAGTTGTTATACATATTCAGCGGTAAGGCCAAATAACCATTTTCATGGGAGGTAGATTCAAACGGTGGCTCTGCAGTATATTGAGCCACAATGCTATCATATGGATGCCATAACCAATTGTAGCCATTATCAGATTCATCGATTAAGGTATAGCCTTCGGGTAAGGACCAACCTCTTTCATCGGTGGGATCAGCCCAATCGAAATCTTGAGAAAAGAATATTTCTCCGCTTCCTTTAAGACTTTTTTGCTGTGCATGGCTTGTTGTACCAAAGCAAAAGATTATCAGCAGAGCTGATAAAAGAGTAATTCTTTTTTTCATATAGTTGATTTTAGATTTGAAGTCTGATTGGAAAAAAGTTCAATACCAAGATCTAAAATTAGGACTAATTCTTAATAAAATAAGTTTCTAAATTGTCCCTTTTCTGTCTTATTTTATCTTATCCTCAGTAAGTTTATCAATTATGAGACTTATACAATTTCAGTTAATTTTAATAAATCTGATTTTCTCGAAATGAGTTCCATCTGAATAATTCAGGATATAAATACCGTTTGACAGAGAGCTGACATCCAACACTTCCCTCATTTTGCTCAGCTTAACTGTTTGGATGATTTTGCCTTGCAGATCTGTTAGTTGAAGCATGGAACTTCCATTGGGTACTGACCGTAACAAGATGTTCAAAGAATGAGATGTGGGATTTGGATATACTGCAATATCCAATAAACGATTAGGAGGCTTATTATCTACCCAACTAACTTCTGACTTTTCCTGGGCCACAACAATCGGAACATATCCTATTGAATATTCGGGAGGTGGAGTTACAAAAAGTGCATCATCAAAGGTCACAAGATTGCCACTTGTTGGGGCTTTCATATAGTCTTGTTCAATCGACCAGTTTTCATGCATGGCTTCAATCAGCCCTTGCAGGCTATCCTTTTTGCTCTCCGACCAGTTAAACTGCTGAAATACTGGCTGATCTATGAAGCGATACCAAAAGTAAGTCACCATTGATTGATCTCTCAGGTAGGCAAAAAATGGGCCTGCTACAGGACCTGGATTTCTCCAGGCACCCCTTAATTCTGCATGGTAAGGTGTGGGATTCTCAGATGGGGCATTGAATTTTCTATCAAGAAGACCCGTAGAAACAGGAACCATGGAATCTGGTACAGCAACTCTGAAATTCAATGAGTCTTTAAAAAACTCTGGGAAATTTCCCATACCATCAGAAATGTTGCCTGTCCATTTTAGGCCAAATTCATTGCCTTCGAAAACTTGAGGGGTGGCAACCTCATTTATTCCCACTACCGCTTTACCGCCCTGATCATAATTTA
The DNA here is from genome assembly GCA_018669475.1 of Bacteroidota bacterium. Classification (GTDB taxonomy): domain Bacteria; phylum Bacteroidota; class Bacteroidia; order Bacteroidales; family UBA12481; genus JABHCC01. The sequence goes on from JABHCC010000012.1 coordinate 9,052, forward strand.
CCGGATTTGTGTGCATATAAGGTTTGTAAGAACCCCTTTTCTTGAAGGAACCTGAAGGAGCCTGACCGCCGGTTCGCCATTCGAAGACATCATTATAAATTGCTACTTTGCTATAGAAGGTAACATCTTTAGACAGGATAGTTCTGTTCAGACTATCGACAGGAAATTGCAGTCGCGGAATTTTGTAGTAGCGGTTTTGATCATCATCATTAGCACTCATAATTGGCACAGTGTTGAATTCCATAGTACCGCCTGACAGGTTTTTAACTGAGGGACGTGCATCAAGTCCACGACCATAATCGAAAGGATAGTTCTTTGATATTTTAGCCCATGTTTCCGGGAGGTAATAGGCAAGTGGACCCTTGAAATTTTCAGCATTAAGAAATAGTGTCCAGCTTTTTTTCCCTACCGGATATTCATCTGTGTATGAGTCCGTTAATGGAAGTACCATATAACTAATACCCAGAAGATCGCCATTAGGATTTCCCTCAAATGTCATTCCATCGGGTGGAATAAGTAAGCAGTTTGATAGTTCAGCAATGCCTAAAACATTATCTGGCAATGGGGTATCACTCCAAAAGAATTGCCAGCCTGGAGTGGAAATTTCCTGGCTATAGCAGTTTGGGGTTGAATTCATCTTGAATTTAGGAGGTCCGTAATGAAATTTATTACCCGCCCAGTATCCTGGTCCTCCTTCAACAGTCTGAAAAACACTACTATAAGTAGGCCCTCTTTCAGGCCAGTAATCTCTGGCTACTGTTCCAACCGGACAAAGTGGAACTGTTGTATTATCGGTATTATCTGGTATAATCCATGTAGATGGCAAACCTATTTGAAAATGATTTACAGGTGTCGCCACCAAAGGCCAAATGGCTGAATAAAACCCATACCCTTCACCATAGCTGGATGGAGCCTGAGATGGATAGCTTGCGATGTATCCGTGAAGGCCGTTCTGAGCATGCGCGGGGGAAAAGTTTACAAAACTCAGAATAATAAAGAAGGTGAAAAAACTACTAAAGAAACTTGTTTTGTTCATGTTCATTAATCATTTTCAGTCTGTAAGGAACCGTCTAATATGCATATGTCTGACCCCTTTATAGTCTTCTGCAAATTCATCAGCAGAAACAACTATTTTTTCAAAATTATCGTCAATCCGAAGCAGGTTTCCAAACTCTCTTTCTCTTACTTTTTCATCCGGCAGGAGATAAGCAACCTGTACATATTTTGTTTCATTCCCTTTTTGAGCAACAAAATCTATCTCTCTGTTCTGATGTTTTCCAATGAAAACTTTAAAGTCATCATTAATTAATTGATTATACACTAAATTTTCAAAGATTTTTCCAATATGGCTACCTGTAAATGGAATAATTTAGTGTTTTAAACCCAGATCAGCAAAAAAGTATTTGTCATTTATCTCAAATCGTCTTTTCCCAATAATATCCAGGCGTTGTACTTTATCAATAAAAAAGGAAAATGATTGTGTGATCACCTCAAAAGCCATATCATGGCAGCCAAATATATTGGGAGATCACATTACCAGTAAGCTACATTTTTTTACCGAATGACTTCCTATCTTTGGCTTATGAAGAAGCTTATTATTCTTGTATTACTTGGTTTTGCGCCAAATCTCTTCGGTCAGGAAGTTTTCAATCCACCGGTATTACTTAAAGCCGCTGACCAGATTATTGACCATAGTAGTCATACTGCCATGTCGATTTATGATTTCAATAATGACGGTTTAAAAGATCTGATTGTTGGTGAATTTGGTGATGTTCCCCTTGAAGGGATGAAAGATGATCCTGTGTATGGCAGATACGTTCAGGGGAGGTGTCATATTTACCTGAATCTGGGAAGCAATGAAAACCCCAAGTATGGAGAAGATCATTTGCTATTGGCAGGCGGAGAGCCGGCTTTTGTTCCTATTACCTGTTGTATTGGATTTACACCCCGGTTTATTGATCTGGATGGAGACAAGATAGATGATATTATTTCAGGATCATACCCTGGAGAAATCTACTTCTTCAAAGGTGAAGGAAGAGGAGTTTATTCAAAGTCGGAAATTCTGATGGATTCTGATGGAGACACTTTGAACGCTGCACATTCATCAGTTGCAGAACCCTTTGATTATGATAATGACGGTGATATAGATTTGCTTATCTCTTCGAGGATGAATGGGACTTTCCTGTCTATTAATGAAGGCTCTGGTTCAAATCCAAAATTCAGCAAAGGGAAACTGATTCCTTTACCCAAATACGATTATGTTTATACCCCGCTGAAAGAACCCAGAAAGTCAAATGTGAGTCATGTCCACCCAATTGATTGGGATGGTGATGGACTTTTTGATCTTGTTTGCGGTACTGAAGAAGGACATTTGGTTTGGTATAAGAATTCAGGAACAAAGAAAAAAGCTGAATTCCTTAAGGCCGAAACACTCTTTACATCCCAATCGGGTTGGGACAATTTGGAAGGAGGCCCAGTTATTCCTCTGGGTGGCAGATGTAAGGTTTTCGCCAATGATTATAACCTCGATGGAAAATTAGATCTGTTGGTTGGCGACTTCTATTCCTCCACCAAGGTAACAAGGGAGTTGAGGCCTGAAGAAGAAATGGATTGGGATAAGGCTAAAAAGAAGAACCGCGATCTTCTTCTAAAGCTTAAAGAAATGTACCCTGATGTAAAACAGTTTAGAAATGTTGCCTTTTTCAATAAGTTTGAAGGACTATCCAAAAAAGAAATCAGGAAGATTAAGAAGATCAATGCTGAGATTGAAGAAGCCAATAAAGTGACGGCCAAATTTCAAAAACTTCAGGAGCATTTTGGACATGGATACGTATGGCTTTTTACCCAAAAATAAATGAAAATCAATTTCACAATATTTGCAATAGCTTTTTGTCTGATCTTGTCCGGATGCAAAACCCTAAGCACTTATCCTTTAGGGTATTATAAAGTGAAAGCTCATGGGGCACCGCCTCAAATGAAAGCCAGGATGATTAGTGACCATTCATCGATCAGGGCCGGACAAAGCTTTAAATTGGGCTTATTTTTCAGCTTGCAGGAAGGCTATTACACTTATGGCGCAGAAAAAGGTCAGGATAATCTTCCAACAGATTTGATTATCAGGTTGCCAGAGGGATTCACAATGATTGAAGAATCCTGGCCAGCACTAATAGTTAAGCATGGAAAAACAGCAGCAGAGAGCGAGAAAGTATACGACAGTGATTTTAAGGTGATCTATACGATCATAGCCCCTTCGGTTCTTGCTGAAGAAATAAAAATTCTTTGTTCTGGCAGCTGGCAAGTTTGCAGAGCAGAACTCTGTGCCATCGGTGGGGGAGAATTTGAATTGATATTGGGAACAGGCACAAAGAAAAAATCTGAATTATTTAGAATATTCTAGTCTGCCAATCAATAATCAAATTCAAGCGTCCAGACACCAGATGATCCACGACTTTTGTTATACGCAATTTTTTTTCCACTGGGCGATAATCTGACATTACTCATAAAATCATTAAAATCTCTAAGCTCTTTACCCAATGGCTTTTTCTTAAGCGTATTAATATTAAAGGTGTAGAATTGTATACTTGCCGAATTGGTTTGATCCATACCTATTGTTTTCAGTGCAAATAATAAAGTTTTTCCATCAGGGAAAAAATTTAAGCTACTGTACCATGAAAACGATTGTCCTTTGGCAGCTTTCCATAATAAATTAGGTCTAGCATTATTTATTTGCATGCTGTATAACTCCTGCTGATCTCCAGAACCAATTTCTCCTTCAAAAAACGCCAAGCTTGTTTTGTCTTCAGAAATGCTTAGGTGATAAATTTGCTTTTTAGTTTCATATAAGATTTTTTCTTTGCCGGTACTTAGCGTTTGCTGAATGATTTTATTGCCTAACGAATCAACATAGATAATGGAATTTTCCGGGCCAAAATTCTTCCACGAATAGCCTTTCAGGCGCTTTTTTTCTCCACTTTTAATGTTTACAATAAATAGTCTTGGCCCATTCCCTTCTATTGTGTTATGTAAAAGCATACGTTCACCATCTGCCAACCATTGAGGCCACTCCCAACCACTTGGTTGTTCTAAAGGCCTTTTATCAAGTATCAGCATTTCTTCTTTTCCTGTTTTTAAGTCATGAATAATTATATTGTCGCCATAGTGGTATGCATTATCTGTTCTTCTTGATATAAAAGCTAAATTATTTCCATCTGGCGACCAAAAAGGAGCTGTAAATATTCCAGGCTTATTATTTGTTATAGATGTAGGATTTCCAATAACCCCCTCATCTGGCTTTATGCTAGCAATGAAAATGTTCGAAGAGGTGTATGAAGATAAAAACACGAATTTGCCATCATTGGTAAAATTCAAACTATAATAGTTTTCCGAGATGCCCTCATAAATAAATCTTGGTTCACCCACTTTATTCCCTTCTTTAACTTTAACGGTCCAGAGTGCAGGATATCCTGTTCGAGTACTAGCAAAAATAACTGTTTCTCCATCTGGCGTCCACTTTGGAGCCCAATCAGCTCCCGGGAAGGATATTAATTTATTCGTATAGCTGCCATCTACAGAAAAAATATGGATGTCACGGGGTTCCAAGTCCTTCCCCAAACTGGCAACTACATATTTCCCATCAGGCGATATAGATGCTCCACCACAGGGACATTGATCCCCCAGATTATAAATTATTTTCACTGAACCGTCTTTCACAGAAACTAGTTGTAGAGTGTGATTGGTATTGGGCCCGTCTGAAGCCGTTGCCAGTATATATTTCCCATCTTTGGTCCATTCTATTGGCCATGGACATTCATTATCAGCAGTAGTTTCTGCAAGAATCCAATCTTTGCCACTTTCCAAATCTTGTACCCTAAGTTGAGCGTTTTTACCTTCAATCCAAAAGTAGGCTAATGACTTCCCGTCAGGCGACCAAAGTGATTCATCGCCAAATTTAGTAGGGGGTTTCCAGCTTCCTTGATTTGTAATCTTTCGTCTTTCACCTGTTTCAAGATTATGAATTCCCATATTCCCATCATCCCAATCAACATAAGAAAGATACTTCCCATCCGGAGAAATATTACCATAAAATCCTCGCTCAGAGAATATTTTCCGAGCAATAACTTCCTTTGGTATTTTAGAATCTTTCGGATTTTTAGCCTGATTCTGACTATTTATATTGTGTAATCTTCTTTTTGCCAACTGTACGGTTTCAGACTGGTTTGGGTAATTATTCAATACTTTTTGAAAAGCTTCTTGAGCCATTAAGTGTGATTGCTGTCCTAATTTTTCAAAACAAATCCCTATAAGTAATTGAGAGTTGGCCGCAAATTCTTTTTCTTGAGGATATCCTTTTATTAGCGTTTCAAAAAGCTTAATAGCTTCCCTCAAATCAGCTTTAGTTTCCATTGAATACTTAGCCTTTTCAAACAATATTTTATAATCTTGTTTTTCTTGAGCGGCAACCGATAGAGTGATTGCTGCTATAAAAAAGACGACGAATAAAAAGGTTTTTGTTTTCATGATTGTGTGTTTTTGGGTATTATCTACCTGCAAACTTATGTGAACTGCATGTCGCCAATGTCAGCGAAATGTAAAAGAATGTCATAATCTATCAATACACAAAACGATAACCTCCTCCGTATACGGTTAAAATGTGCCTTGGGTGATTCGGATCTGTTTCGATTTTCTTTCTGAGTTTTAAAATATGGTTATCGATGGTTCTAGTGGTTGGGAATTTTTCATAACCCCAGATTTTATCCAACAAATCATTTCTGGATACCACTTTGCCATCTTGCTGAATTAAAAAGCGGAGTACATCAATTTCAAGCGATGTCAGGTCAATTTCCTCTTCCTTCCGAATGACTTTATAATGATCAAAGTCTATTTCGGCAAATTCAAGTTTAACAACTCCTGCTAGGGTCTCTCCACTACGACTCTCCCTTCGAAGGTGTGCCTTAACTCTAGCCATAAGTTCACGGATACTAAATGGTTTAGAGATATAATCATCTGCTCCCATTTCAAGGCCGATGACTTTATCTATCTCTTCACCTTTAGCAGTAAGCATAAAAATAGGGATGTCCATTTTTTGATGCCGAAGCTCTTTACAAACGTCTAATCCATTCATCCCAGGCATCATAATATCGAGAAGGATCAAGTCGGGTTTTGTCTGTAAAGCTATCGCAAGCCCTTCTTTTCCATTCAAGGAATAGTTCACCTCATAGCCTTCATCCACCAAATTTATTTTCAAACCTTTAACAAGGTCTTCTTCATCTTCAATAATTAGAATATTTTCTTTCATAGTGATTCCTCCTTATTTGCATTAAGTGGGATAATTATTGAAAAGGAGCTTCCTTCATTTACTTTGCTTTTAACATCAATTTGCCATCCATGAGCATCTATCACATGTTTAACAAGAGTAAGCCCCAGGCCACTACCTCGAGCCTCAAAATCATGCCTGCTTTTTACCCGATAAAAACGATTAAAAATATTAGAAAGCTCATCTGCTGGGATTCCAACCCCTTGATCAGCAATACTTAAGCAGGTTGACTCAGAGCTATTCTTTAAGCTTACCTTCATAGATTTCGTTTCGAATGAAAACTTGATAACATTGCTAAATAGATTAATCAGAATTCCTTCCACCGCATTTTTGTCAAACAAAATAATTTGACTGTCTTGATCAAAATCCTCCACAATCTTAAATCCTTTTTTCACAAAATGATAGCGGTATGAGTCCAGCGTATTCATCACAATTTCTTTCAGATTACCAGACTTCATGTCAAATTCTTTTCGGCCCATTTCTATTTTTGAGAAATCAAGGATGTTATTAATCATATATGAAAGACGTTCACTTTCTTTAGTAATTATCTGCAAGCCCTCTTTACGGTTTGTTTCGGGCAGCTTGTCTTTTAGCAATAAAGTTTCTCCATAAAGTCGGATTAAACTCAGAGGGGTCTTCAGTTCATGCGATACATTGTGTACAAACTCGGTTTTCAGAAGCATGGTTTCCGTTTCCCGATTAATATCACGCAGGAGTACAAACACACCAAAAAACATTAGCATAATGATGATAATTACTAATAGTCCGTAAATAATTAATTGGATCTTTGCTTCAGATTCAAGTTTTTCATATTCAGGTTGGATCGAGATAAAGGTCCAGGGTAGTGGAATTTCATTGAATTCCAATGAGAGCGATTTTTCTGGAATCTGATATACTTCATGAGTCAGTATGTCTTCAGTCTTGCTATTAACTAATCCAAATTCCAGACCTGTTTCTTCATTTAAACTGGCTAGCATGACCGGGATCAAATGATCGATCATCGTTTCCAACTTCCAGCAAATTCCTCCATAATAAAGATTATCAGTATCAGGATTTATCATTCCCTTGTAACTGACGAGGTACTTACTGTCTTCGGTCTGAATATACCTTCGCTTTGTTTCATTTAAAATAGTTGGTCTTGAAATCCTCGATCTTTCATTAAAGCGTGGAATAAGATAGGTCTGTAAAAATTGATTGAACCTTATCTTCTTTTCATATCTGTAATCTCCGGGTTCAACTACATTATTAAGTATGCTTTCATATTCCGTCTTAAAAAAGAAATAGGATGAGGAGCTGAGAAACCAATGCCCGTCTATTAATTTTTGGTAACTGGCATATAAAGAATCGGCACTAATAACTTTTTCTTTGATAAGGCTACCTATAGCACATAGCTGAAGGGGTGCAGAGATACCATATGGATGGCCACTCAGATTTTCAATCTGGCAAAATTCATTTTTAAGTAGTTTGTAATACCGCACCGCCTGTTTAAAATTCTTTCCAGCCAGATAGGATCTTGCCAATCCTTCTATTGCAAGTGCTTTTTGCTGATCTGTTTCGGTAAAATCGAGACTTTGGAGGTAATTCTTTATAGCTGCTGAAAACGATCTGCTGCTTAGTTCTGCTGCTTCAGCCAAATCCATATACTTTTTGTAATTTGGATTCCAGTCACTTGAATGATTTAGTAAATATGAATTTTTATCTTGTGCGATCTCTGGATAAGCAATGTAATGATCTTGATTGATTATAAAGGCATCGGGCTTAGCACTATGATTAAGGCTATCCCCATTTGTCAAACTTTCAAAATAGTCTTCATTTAAGTATTTTCCTTCGATCTTGATGAATTGCTTTTCAAATTGATTCAAAGCCGAGCGGCCGGAAAACCAGAGATTGGATTCCAATAAATTCTGGGTGGTTTTTTGCCGTTTCAAAAAGGTGTCAATACTTACAATGACTACAAATAGAAGTGGCAGCATAAATGCAGCGGCAAAGAAAATAACAGCTCGTTTTCTTCGGAATACGTTTGATAAAAGCTTCACCCGTTATTGATTAATCTGAACGAAATATATTTAAACGATTATAATAATTTCTTCTCCGTCAATTGTCAAGGAATTGTAAAGTATTCTAAAATTAAGGATTTTTGCACAAAAATAGACTCATAATCAGGGAGTCCCAAGTTCAAGCCCTGGTGGGCCCACTGAAAATCTAGCAGTTACACCTTAATGTAACTGCTTTTTAATTTTCATACATGCAGATACAGAAGAAATCAAGCTGATCTTATAACAATATTGATTATATTTGCAACTGAATAATAGTTGCATGTCAAAAAAAGAAACACTGATTCAGCGTTTTAAGTCCTTGCCGAGAGACTTCACTTATAGTCAATTGGTGACATGGCTCGGTTTGTTGGGATATATAGAAATCAAAACAGTAAAGTCAGCAGGTTCAAGAAAGGCATTTTTTCATAGTAAAACTTCACATATTATTAGATTACATAGACCTCATCCGGGTAATGTGTTGAAGAGTTATCAGATGAAGCAATTATTCGACGAACTAAAAAAGGAGGATTTGATATGAAGGACTTAATGAAATATAAGGAATATCTGGCATCAGTACATTTTAGTGCTGAAGATGAAGTCTTTTATGGCAAAATAGAAGGGGTAGAGGATTTGATCAGTTTTGAGGGCCAGGATGTGCAGGAACTTAAAAGTTCTTTCCATGAAGCTGTTGATGATTATGAAGAACTCTGCTCAAAGACTGGTAAGAAAAAGGAGAAAACATACAAGGGCAGCTTCAATATCAGGGTCAAACCAGAGCTGCATCGTTTGGCTGCAAGAAAATCAATCGAACTTGGAATTTCCTTAAATCAGTTGGTTGAGAAAGCCGTAAAAACCTTTCTTTCAGAAGAAGGGCAATAGACTCCCATTAATCTAAAGTCCTCTTCTTTACACCTTCAAAGCTAATCTTGATCATCATAATTAGTCGGTTTTCATCAAAATACATGCGATCAAAACAGACTTCACGGTGATGACCATTTGTTGTTCTTAGTGGCAGATGATTAATAAACTGGCAACTCCGACTTTTGCAAAAATTACTACAATGTTTTATAGTAAAACATTTTCTATCATTTTTTCATACTTTTGTTCGATGTTCATTTCCTTACATACTCATTATCTGATACTTGTAAAATGATAGTGGCCCTGGTGGGCCCACTTCAAAACCAAGCAGTTACATGTTAACTTGCTTGGTTTCTTGTTTCCTATCCTTCTAGTTTACGTCCAGTTTACAGCAATAATGTTTAATTTCTCTCCTCCTCAACCCGAAGTGAAAAGGCCCAGAGCATCATATTCGGGATTTTATCAAAATTAATTGTATTAATAATGATCTCATTCTTTCCCTTGGTTAAAACAACAGGCATTTTGGTGCTTCCGAAATCATTATCATGATAATATGTGCCGATTTTTTTCCCATTGAGCCAGATGCTTATCCAGTCATCGAATGCCAAATGTAAACTTGCTTTCTGTTGTTTTTCACTGTCAATGATTCCTTTGGCAAAGGCAATTTGCTTAGTTAGAGCAAATGGAGT
>JABHCC010000114.1 GCA_018669475.1 Bacteroidota bacterium
AAACGCCCATAATGAAAGACCGAAAATAAAGAATGTTGGTGTATACAAATAAATGAGCCGTATCATTATGTGTATCTGCTTGTTATGGCGGTTTATCATTCGAGTCGTAATAAACTCACGCTAGGCCATGTAACCGAGAAACAGGGCAGCAGTCAACCAATCCACAAAGCCAACAATTACTACACTTCAATTCTTGAAAAATATCCAGAGGTAGGAGATTATGCAGAATTGGCACGAACACGCTTGGAAAAATTGAGAAACAAAAACACTTTCATTGATACCCGTGATGGACACAAGTATAAATGGGTAAAGATTGGAGATCAGGTTTGGATGGCTGAGAATTTAGCGTACATGCCCTGGGTGAATCCGCCAAAAAAGCAAGAGTATGGGATTTGGGTATATGACTATGAAGGAAACAAAGTATCAGAAGCCATAGCAACTGAAAACTATCAGAAATATGGCTGTTTGTATGACTGGCCAACATCTATGGCAATAGATCCAAAATATCTTGAAGAGCCCTGGGAAGGTGATCCTGAGAATCAACAGGGCTTATGTCCTCCTGGGTGGCGGATGCCGAGTGATAAGGATTGGATGGAATTGGAGAGTTTCTTAGGGATGCCGGATTCAGTTTTAGAATTGACATGGGAACGGGCAGGTGAATCCATTGGTTTACCTCCAATTGGGCGATATTTGAGATCAACACATACTTGGTTAAGTGGCAGAAGTGGGAATAATGCAAGTGGGTTTAATGCATTGCCAGCAGGATCAATTATTATTTCATCACGTTCGAGAGAAGAATTCAATTCAATTGGTTATCATGCCGGTTTTTGGTCTTCGACATCTTCAAATATTAAGCCCCCCTATGGAGATGATCTTGTTACCGCCTGGTATCGGAGTCTCTGGCCACAACCTACCAATAAATGGGGTGATCAGGATGAAGTAAATCGAGACACTGATGGCCGTCGAAAAGGCAATTCCATAAGATGTCTTAAAAAAGACATAGATATAGGACAAGATCAACATGCTGTTGATTTCTTGAAAGAGCGAAAACAAAACACTCCCCGATTTCACAAGATTAGTCTCTCCAAGAATCTATCAATTGGTCCAATTTGGAACACTCAAACAGAAAGCAAATATGTGCTAAGAACTAAAGTTATTGATGGTCGAGTGATATATCATAAACGAGGGGAAACTGTATTTTGTCGAAATATTAGAAATGGAGACATTTGTTGGGAAACCAAAGTTAATGGGACAATTAGTGCACTTGAAATCCACAATAATCTCATTTATATATCAACTGGTATAGGCGGTCGTGGAGCTAGTGCAACATCAACAACTGCATATGCAATAGATCCAAATTCAGGCCAAATCATTTGGGAATGGGAGACTGGACTCCGGTTTCGACAATTTGAATTCCTGCCGTTAGAAAATGATTTGCTAATTTCTTCCGGCGAATTAATCTGCTTTAATCCAAAAGACAAACTCGAAGAATGGAGATTTGATCCAAATAAGAACGTTGACAAATCAGTAAATCCAACCCGTTTTGGGGGAACACGCGGAGTCCTTACTTACAAAGACTTAATCGTAATTGGTCTTTTTCAATCGAGTCGATCCGTAGCTAATACGGAGGTTCCTGTTATGATCGCATTTGATAAAAATACACAAGAAATAAAATGGGAGTTTTCGGGACAAGGCCTTATCCAACAAAAGCCTGTTTTACAAGATGAAATGGTCATTTATACTGACTGGGACGAATATGTTTATTCACTGGATGTCTATGATGGTAAAAAGATATGGAGAACATATGTTGGAAAAGAATTCGGAGATCAGATCCTTTGTGTAAATTCAATCGCAATTGTTATTGGTGCTAATAAGCGATTAATCGGTATTAATATCCAGACTGGCAATATTTTATGGGAATCATCTGAAATTTCAATGTATGGAAGATCTCCAATTAGGTTCCATAATAAGGTTCTGGCCTTCGACCGCGACAACCAAAATGTGGTTTTACTCGACCCGAAAACTGGAGAACTAATCTGGGGTTTCAAGGTACCATCAAAACCTTGGTCAATTAGTACAGATCAAGAATCAGTAGTTGTATCAACCAAGGATGGAATATATTGCTATGATGTATCTGTATTAAACGAATAACGGATTTGCACTTCAGCTCGTTTCGATAGCAAATGGAGTATTTAAAATAGTTGCAGCCATAATTGCCCCATGCTCAGTGAATGCATATGGATTTGTCCGTGAGTATTTCAGTTTCTCAAGGTGGTCGCATTTTGCGACCACCTCATCCTTTTCCTCTTTAGTTAACTGGAACATGAAGTTATCAGGAAACCGTACAATATTCCTTTTAACTTGTTCGTTAAAACGTTTGGTTTGAACCCCGTAGAGCAATGCTAAGTCAGTATCTAATAATACTCTTTGTCCCCTGATTACAAGAATCCCGTGTTCAATCCTTTCCGAATGTATTAGTGTAGACATTACATCAATATTTTACTAATATAGATGCATTTCAACCACCAAAATGGAAAAACAAAACCCAAAATCTCAGAGTTCTGAGTCCCTAAGTCCCGATCTTCACAATCTCTTGACAAATCTCCAGCCCCTTTTGACTTAAAGTTCAGCGAGTTTCCTGATATTGAATCGGATTTACTAATTTGCAACTGTGAAGCCTAGATACCCTGAAACTAAGCGTAAACGAATTATCCTGATTTACACTCTGGCCATTGTTCTGCCCGGAATTTTAATGGGAATCATGGCCTATCAGGGATTGTTGAACGAACAGGCAAGTCGTGATCAGGAAAGGCATGAGCATCTAACAGGATTCAGTGAAAGATTTTTCTATTCTATTGATTCCCTTTTGGTAGCAGAGTTAAATGGACTTGAATCAGGTAATCCCGAGACTCGGGAATATCCCGATTATATCCGCTTGGCATTTCTGCAAACAGAAAAACCAGATTTGGATCTAATTCATCATCATTTGCTCTTTATCCCAGATTCCGTTGAATCTACTTTTTCTGACACGTTTGATGTATCACTTTTAGACTTATTGGCAAAGGCACGAAATTATAAGAACTTAAATCAGTTAGAGGAAGCTTTCGAGGTCTGGAAGACTATTGGAGGAAATTACTCAGAGTATTTAATTGACAACAAAACCCCGGTTCATCTTGTGGTTCAATTGGAGCAGATCAAGATCCATGCTCAATCAGATGATACAGAAAAGCTTCAACAAGCAATCAATCTGATGTATACAAGACTGCTGAATCCAACAATTCGATTTGAAGCATCACAATTCAGATTTTTCATGGCTGAGCTGAAAGACATTGAATCAACAATACATTTAGATCCAAATGTTATCCGCGAGAAGCTTGAAAAGAAGGCTGCTGAATGCTACTACCTTATCAAAATAATCTCTGAACGAGATCCTGTTTTTTTTCAATCAAAAAAAGATCCGGCCTGGCCAGGAATTAATAAATTCTCTGTGGAAAAAGATTCCATCCGATCCCAATATTTATCTATTGAAAAACCAAACAATCATCGTTTGGGATGTTTGATTGATGCCATCCCTTTTATTGAGAAATGTGCTCCTGCGGTAATATCCCTTCTTAATCCGGAAGGGAATTTGAGTTGGGAAATTTCGGATTCTACAAAAACAGATTATAGTTCATTTATGTTCTCTGATGACTATCCAGATTTGATACTGAATGTAAAAGAGAATGAGATAAGCTTCATGAATTCTTTACTTGCTCGGGGAAAAGGATTATACATTTTAATCTTTGTATTTATTGCGGGCTTAATGCTTGTGGGATTGATATTTACTATATTTTCCCTCAATAATGAACTAAAACTAAATCGCCTGAAATCAGATTTCATTTCCAATGTTTCTCATGAGTTAAAATCACCTTTGACATCCATGCGGCACCTGACGGATTTGTTGGATAAGGATCGGGTATCATCAGAAGAGCAGAGAAAGAAATACTATTCTACCATGCTCGAGCAAACCAAGCATCTGAGCTATCTGATTGATAATATCCTGGATTTTTCCAGATTGGAAGATGACAGGAAGAATTATCAATTTCGAGACACAGATTATCTAGCAGAATTAAGCACTTGGATTGAAGTATTTCAGGATAGAAATAAAAACCATGCTGTCAAAATAACGCAACAGTTTCCTGATAATTTACCATCTATCAACATTGACCAGGATGCAATGCAGCAGGTAATATTTAATTTACTGGATAATGCGGTAAAATATGATGGAGATTCCAGAAGGATCGATGTTTGGGTTGAGCAAAAAGGCAAAGAGATTATAACATGCGTTAAGGATTACGGTATGGGAATCTCGAAGAAGGAACAGGAGAGAATCTTTGATCGCTTCTATCGCTCTGAGGAAATTCTGGATAAAGGCATTCGGGGTTCCGGTATTGGCTTAACCATTGTCAAAAGAATAGTAGAAGCTCATCATGGTAGCATAAATTTAGAAAGTGAGCCCGGAAAGGGCAGCACATTTTGTGTGCATTTACCCGTAAATCCAAAAGCCGATGACGAAAAAAATTCTATTGGTTGAAGATGACCCGGCCATAAGGATGGCCATTGAAGACGACCTGAATTTTGAAGGCTATTCAGTAGATGTGGCTGAAACTGGTCCGGATGGTCTGGAAAAAGGTCTCAGTCATCAGCACGATTTGATAATTCTCGATCTAATGTTACCTGGAGGGACAGACGGGCTGGATATCTGCAAAGAACTCAGACGCAAAGACATACAAACTCCAATTATCATGCTTACCGCTAAAAGTCAAGACTACGATAAGGTAATCGGATTGGAGCTAGGTGCTGATGATTATGTTACTAAGCCTTATAGTCCGCATGAACTCAGAGCACGCGTTAAAGCTGTCTTGAGGCGAACTGCCAGTACTAACCAAAAGAAATCGAAACCAATACTACAGATTGGTGCACTCAAACTTGATATTACCAGGCATGAATGTCATTTGGGTGAAGAAGCAATCATCTTAACAACCCTTGAAGTATCATTGCTGAGAATGCTTATGGAAAATCAAGGTCTGGTTGTTCCCCGTTTGGACATACTGGATCAAATCTGGGGCCCAGATGTTTTAATCACACCACGCACAATTGACTCTCACATTGGCAATTTGAGAAAAAAGATTTGCACCTCAAATTATCCCGGTCATGCAATCCTTAGTATCAGGGGCGTTGGTTACAAACTTAGCATTCAGGAAAATTGACTTCCGCTGCACAAAACTCCACATCCAATCGAGCCACTTCACAAAATAAATTAGGAGCTTTGATAAAAACCAACAGCACTATGAAACACATTATCCTAATCATAACCGCAATTGTCATCCTGGGCTCCCCCCTAAGAGCCCAGGAAACCACCGCCGCCGATCTCATGGCCAAGGGGCTATATGAGGAGAATATTAATGGTGATTATGAGAAAGCCAGTGAGTATTATCAGAAAATAGTGGATGAGTATTCTTCTGAGAAGAAGCTTGCAGCGCAGGCGACCTACAGGCTTGGGATTGCTGCTGAAAAACTTGGTCGACAAACAGCTCAAGATTACTTTGTTGATGTTATTGAGAAATACCCAATTGAGTTAGAACTGGTTTCGAAGGCTAGGGCAAGAATTAATAATACAGAAGGTATTAAATTTTTTATTGATGAAAGGGATGGGCACCAATACAAGTATGTAGCAATTGGCAAATATGATTGGATGGTAGATAATCTTGCCTATTTACCAAGTATTAGTTCATTAAAGGGAGAAGGTGGTACATGGGTTTACGATTATGATGGTCAAAATGTACAGGAGGCAATGCTAACAGATAATTACATTAAATATGGAGTGCTGTATTCTTGGGATCAAGCAATGCAAGGTTGTCCAAATGGATGGAGACTTCCGAGTCACTCAGAATGGCAGAATCTAGAGAATTTTTTGGGTATAAACAGTCCAAATCCAAATGAAGAAGGAGATGATTTCAGAAATTATGAACTTTATAAAAAATTGATCGATTCTGATGATTGGAGGAAGTGGCATTATGAAAACATTACGCAGTTTTCAGCTTTACCGGGAGGTACTAGGTTCGTTAGTTCAAGAACAGGACCTATCTTTTACGGTCTAAACAGTGACGGTTCATATTGGACGTCCACAGAGGATTTGCAAAATGAAGTTTGGAGCCGAACAATAGCAGGAGGTATTTATGGTCATATCCGTAATATTGCTGGGCGAGCAAACTCGGTACGATGTATAAAAGATAGAGATGACATTTTGATCGACAATGAAAATCCGTCAATTGACATAAGAGTTCCCGATCCATCATCAATTGTCTCGAAAGATGTGTATATTATGACTCATGCAAAAGACAATCTCGGAATTGAAAAGGTCGAATTCTGGGCTGCCTCAATGGACAAAACATCTCTAATTGGTATTGATAAAAGTCCTAATTTATACCATAAAACGACGTATGAAATGCTATGGAATACTGTCCATTATCCAGATGGCGAGTATTCTTTGAAAGTTGTGGCTATTGATTATGCAGGCAATCAAAAAGACACTACATATCGAGTAACGATTAAGAACCAAGGATATGGTGGTAATACTGATGGTTCATTTATTGATCCCCGAGATGGCAATAAATACAAATACGTGAATATTAAAGAGCAAGTTTGGATGGCAGAAAACCTTAACTACGTTCTTGCTCCGGGTTCAGGCTCCTGGTGTTATAATAACCTTGATATCAACTGTAATAACTATGGACGATTATATAATAGAGAAACCGCATTATACGCTTGCCCTGACGGATGGAAACTCCCTTCTGATCAAGATTGGATGATTTTAGAAAAGAACCTCGGAATGCCTGAAATTGAGTTAGATTCGATTTATGGACAACGTGGAAGATCAATAAAAATAACCTCTGGTATGGTATCAGAATCTGGGTGGCATGGGAACAATGGTAACAATTCAACCGGACTTAATATAGAACCAGCAGGAATAATGGACACGGATTATTTCATGTTTAAGGATATGATGACTACCTTTTGGACTTCAACACCAGTAGGCAATTATAGATCGTGGATAAGATCCCTTAGCGGTGGAAGTGGAGGAATTGAAAGAACATATGGCCTAACAGAGTCATATTCTTTTTCAGTCCGCTGCATAAAAGACTAAAATATTGCTGAATCCTTAAACCTGTCAGATCTTGAAGACCTGACAGGTTTACCCCGCATAAAGCAATCCCAATCCCTTCTCAATCCTCTCAACAGAAGGTAAAACCTTCTCTAGATGCTGTGGTAATTCTGGTCCAGTACTGTAACTTGCTATGCCAACGGAATTGGATGAGTTCTTGAGAGAATACTCCACAACTACCCTATTCTTTGACTTACAAATGATAATTCCGATGGCTTCACTTTCATTTGGCTTCCGATAATGATCATTTAGGACATGGAGATAAAATTCCATCTTTCCTTTGTACTTGGGCTTGAACTTCCCTGTTTTCAATTCAATAGCAATCAAACATTGCAAATCACGATTCTACAATAACAAATCGATAAAGAATTCATCTCCACCAACTTCAATGTGGTATTGATTTCCAATAAAAGCAAAATCTCCTCCCAGCTCCAGTATAAAACTCTTAGCATTTCTGATCAGGGCGTTCTCAAGTTCTCTTTCGCTATGTTTATCAGAGAGTTCAAGAAAATCAAATGTATAATGATCTTTTATTGCCAGCTTTTTCTGGTAATCATATTTCCTTGGATTTTCTTGATCAAAGTTGGTTTGGTTGAGCATGTACTTTTCATAAGTTTTGTTTTCAACCTGATGATCTAAAACCCTATAAGACCAGCCATACTTTTTGGCCGATTCGATGTAGAATTTACGTTGAAATCGATTTTTACATCTACTGAAGATTAGTACATTATTTGAAAAACTTATTTCTGCAGACAGTGTCTGCAGAATTTCATCATCCTTGTACTCAAGACAATAACTAACCATAAGCCAAAGATTCCTGGGAGAAAATCCTCTTTGAGACGGAAATTCTTTTCTGAGGTCATAGGAGATTTGTTCAACAACTGATTTCCCCCATCCCAACTCCCTCTGTTTCTCAGAGATCATTCTGCCAATATCCCAATACAACCCAACAAGCTCAGTATTCACAGCCTTCAATGAAGCATATTGGGCATTCCGAATCCGTTTCTTAACCGTTCCAATAAAACCAGTGTAATCTTTTGGTGAGCCCATGTGAGATTATCTTCTCCTATACAGATGCATCTCACCAGAACAAATGGAAAAACATCTTCACAATTCCTTGACACAACCACATTCATCCTGGATCACAATCTCCTATATTTACCTGGGGGATTAAATAAAAAGTGGTAGTATTTTTCCATTTTGTCAATTTCTTGCATCTATATTGAAAAGGATGTAATGGACCGAGCATGACAAAAAGAAAATATTTTAACACAGACACGGATGAAATACAAAGACATAAAACTATTTGCCCGACAATTGAGAAATAATCCGACTCCTTCGGAAAGGATTTTGTGGGAATACTTAAAAGGAAGACAGCTTGGAGATCGAAAATTTCTTAGACAACATGCAATCTTCTATCAACACATAAAGGACGAATCATTTTGTTTCATTCCAGATTTCTTTTGTTATCAAGAAAGCCTTGCTATTGAACTCGATGGAAGAATACACGATTTTCAAATCGAAAAGGATCAAAAACGCGATGCTATATTGGCACAAATGGGGATTAAAGTTTTAAGAATCAAAAATGAGGAGCTTGAAAGCATTGAGAGAGTTCTTATGATTATTGAATCTTGTTTTGAGAATCGAAGATTTAGGAAATAAGAGGATCCACCCTCCAACTCCCTCCTTTGTCAAGGAGGGAGAGCAAATCAAAAGCCCCTCCTTTGGCAAAGGGGTTGGGGTGGATCCGATCTCTCAAATCATTATTAGAATCAACCATTTTTCTCAGTTTAACAAATACCCTTACAATCATCAAACTAGCTTTAATAGCTGATGAGCTATTCAAAATACTTGCCGCCATAATTACACGATGTTCAGTGAATGCATATGGATTTGTCTTTGAGTATTTAAGTTTTTTGACTCTCATTTATCTTGGCCCTTGTTTCATGAAACATCCCGGTTTGCATAGCTCACATCTTTTTGCCATCTTGACATCTAACAGATTATCAATGTTTTTCCAAACTAATATTTAAATGTCATGGCCAAATCGCAGACGATTAAGCCGGGATATCTGTTTACTCCCCGGTATACGAATTACGTATTCTCACTGCTTTTTCTTCTATACATGTTCGATTATATTGATCGAATGATTATTGGTGCCCTTGTTCCATTTATTCAAGCGGATTGGGGTATTGATGATGCTCAGATACCTATGTTATCCTCAGTAGTCTACTGGACCATTGTTGGTCTGACCTTGCCTCTTTCTACTTTAGTTGATCGTTGGAGCCGACGTAAAACCATTGGAGCA
Organism: Bacteroidota bacterium; assembly: GCA_018669475.1. Taxonomy (GTDB): domain Bacteria; phylum Bacteroidota; class Bacteroidia; order Bacteroidales; family UBA12481; genus JABHCC01. The sequence continues at coordinate 9,513 of JABHCC010000114.1, forward strand.
ATGGCTACAATTTGGAGTCTTGCCACTGCAGCCTGTGCCTTCACCGGTAGTTTTGGCGGACTCATGGTTGCACGGGGTTTTGTTGGTTCAGGTGAAGCAGGATATGCACCTGGAGGATCAGCTATGATATCTGCAATGTACCCCAAAGAAAAACGATCATGGATCATGGGACTTTGGAATGCATCCATTCCGCTGGGTGCAGCTATCGGTGTGGCTCTTGGAGGAATAATTGCAGCAAACTGGGGGTGGAAGTCCGCCTTTGGTATCGTGGCGGTTCCCGGACTTTTAATCGCAATACTATTTTTCTTTGTTAAAGATTACAAAACGGTACCACTTTATAAGAAAGAAGCTGTTGTTGATACTCCGAAGAAATCAAGAATGGGTTTCAAGGAGCTCATGAAAGAATTCTTCAGCAAACCAGCCTTAGTGTTCACGTATTTCGGTTTCACCGGTGTAGTTTTTGTTACTACATCAATATTGTTTTGGTTGCCATCATATTTTGAAAGGATGTATGATCTCCCAATGGAAAAAGCGGCACCCAAAGCATCCATTGTTATGCTTCTGGCTATTATTGGCGCCCCTCTTGGTGGTTATCTGACTGATCGATGGAGAAAAAAGAGGATAAATGCCCGATTACTATTTCCCAGTATCTCAACCATAACAGCAGCCTTGTTTTGTTTTCTGGGATTTACAATCTTTATTGATGCTCAGCAATATATTGTTTTTCTTTTAATGGGAATGGTCATCACCTCCTTTATTCCTGGTGCTGCTGCTACAACACAGGATCTCGTTCATCCCGGACTACGTGCAACTTCATTTGCAATAGCAGTGTTCATTCAAAACCTGATTGGTGCTTCATTAGGACCAATTGTCATTGGAAATATAGCAAAGCGAACAGATCTGGCAACTGCCATGAAAACATTGCCGATCTTTTTAGTTATTGCCGCCATCCTCTTTTTCATCGGATCTTTATATTACAAAAGAGACCTGGCAAAAGTTGAGGTAGTAAAACTGGAGGTAAAAGACTAAAAGTCAATACATAAAAAGCTGTCTGGTAAGGGAATAAATAGTTATTTAACCACGAATTCTCTTATAAGCTGGCTGCCCGATTCATCGGTGAGGGTAATTCGATGTTGGCCAGACTCTGGTTGTAATGTCATTTTGTGTATCCCTTTTGTAACACCCAGATACTCATTATCAATAAACCAAAAAATCTTAGTGTTACGGCGGCTGTGGGTAGCTTGAAATACCAGGCTTTCCTTCTCGCCCCTTTCATTCTTCGGCAGAAAGAGTTCTTCTCCCGGATGTGGATAGATCAGGTCGAAGGGGATCAATTCTTGTCCTTTAAGACATGAGGGCAAAAAAGGAGGCAGCTCACGATAAAAAGGCGCTTTAGCTTTATAATATGAAGCCATGGCTGGAGGTAAAACAAACCAATTGACCTGAATCATCTTTTCAATCGGATAGCAACTTGAATTCACCCGATGCTTACCCTCTTCATCTAAATGAATGGATAGGTGGTAAGGGCAAATTGCTGTTTTTAATCCTGCGGATGGAGCCCATATTGTATCCAGGTCTTCACAAAATCTGGAGGCCCGCATGCCTGATTCACGGCAAATAATTATTTCAGAAATGTCGGATTCAACCGGTTCGAACCAGGCACCATCCGGCAGGATATTAAATAAGTCAAAAAGAACAGGGGCAGCCGCCTTCAATCCTGTAAGACCTGGTCTCCCCTCCCCATCAGCATTTCCCACCCATACACCTACTGTGTATTTGGGAGATAATCCCACCGCCCAGGCATCACGATAGCCAAAACTGGTTCCCGTTTTCCAGGCAATGGGATGGGCCGACAAAAATTGTTTCCATCCGGATTCTGCATCAGGTCGACGAACCTGCTTCATTGCTTCGAGAGTGAGAAAAATGGCATCGGGGGAGAAGGGGGCCGGCCGGGGGGCCGGGTCCGGGGTCCGGGGTCCGCGTTCCGATGTCCGGGGTCCGATGTCCGGGGTCCGATGTCCGGGTTCCGATGTCCGGGTTTCGGGGTAATTTAATAATTGATTTGCCCAGTTGCTGTATAGATGACATAGATCCCATAGGTTTACTTCAGCCCCTCCCAGGATAAGGGATAAGCCGTAATGTTCTGCAGGTTGGCTTAGACTTGTGATACCTTGCTCTTTGAGCTGATCGTAGAACTTGAGAAGACCATATTGATGCAATAATCTTACTGCGGGTACATTCAGAGACCTGATAAGGGCCTGGTCGGCATGAACTGCCCCATCATATTCTCTGGTGAAGTTTTCAGGAGAAAAATCACGATAAACCGTTGGTATATCAGCAACAAGAGTCCCGGGCAGAATTTCCCCGTCATCAAGCATAGCTGCATACAAAATGGGCTTCAGTATACTCCCGCTACTCCTCTGACTTCTGATAATGTCGACATGTTGTCCGTGAGAGCCAGATTTACCCGGTTCTGAATTGCCCAGATAAACAATTACCTCTCCTGTTTCATTATCAAGAATCAGGGCTGCCAGATTATGTATTTGATTGGCCGACTGGAGCTTATAATGCTTTGCAATTACTTCTCTTGCAACATCCTGAAACCAGGGTTGTATCGTGCTTTCAACGCGTCCACTTTGCTTTAGATTGTAATAATCAAGCAGATGATCAGCTCGGTGAGGCAAATCCAATGGCTTTTGAGGTAAGGGCTCAAGCAAGGCTGATTGGTAGGTCAGAGAATCTATCTTTCCTTTGTCAAGCAGGCGATGAAGCAGACGATTACGCTTGTTCATCAGAGCCTCCCGGTTACGGCCGGGATGAATTAGTGCAGGCGCATTGGGAAGAACAGCAAGTGTAGCTGCCTCAGACCAGGAAAGGTTCATGGGTGAGCGACCATAATACCTCCAGGATGCGGCCTCCAAACCCACCACATTACCACCAAAAGGTGCATGGTCAGAATATAACTGCAGAATTTCCTTCTTTGACCGCTTTATTTCCAGCCTGAAAGCCCAGCTTATTTCAAGCACTTTTTGCCAGATATTACGTGGCCTGTTTCCTCGGGCCATACGAATGGTTTGCATAGTTATTGTAGATCCTCCACTAACTATCCTTTTCGCTTTAATATTCTGTATCAGTGCCCGTATTATCGCTACCGGATTGACTCCGGGATGCCGGTAGAAATGATTGTCCTCAAATTCAATTACACAAGAGATATAATTCTCAGGAAGAATATCTGAACCCTCAAACCTCCACTGTCCGTCAGCAGCAATCCTGGCCCCCAATAAGCCCCCCTCACGATCGAAAACAACAGTAGATTGAGGATCATTAAATAAAGGTTTCGGTAATGGCCAAAACAGAAACAGCATCAATAAGGCAAAAGGCAAGAAACCATACAAAAACCCAGGGCGTAACACCCCCCCCTTTTTTACCCTATACCATACACCACGCGCCTTCACTTATTCCTTATAACTTATACTTTAAACCTTATAACTTATCTCTTAACCCTTCACTTACCCCCTAAGCCCTACTTACGCCCTATGCCCTTATTTCACGTCAACCCACTGTCCGGCCTCCCTGGCAAACACATCAGGCCGGTACATGTTTTCACAATTAACGGCAGGCAGATAATAATGTCCCTTATAAGCTGCATTCAGCGAAACAACATATATGGCAGATGCCCCAGGTTCAAGAGAGAAAAAAGTATTTACACGATCATCTCTGATATCACGATATTCATATGAACTTTCTTCACCCGACTGTTGCACACCCATAAAACGGGTATTAAGAATCTCCCAACCAGATGGAAAGATCTGACTCAAAGCAAGGTTATCACTTCGGCCATTAAGCGGAGGATTGCTAACTCTTACCACAGCCTTAAAGCTTGTTCCCTGATTAATTGATGTCACACTAATTGGTGAATCACCCATATCCCTGTACCAAATAGTCAATTCAAGATTTGATGCTGCTGTTTCTTCAGATCCTGGTTCAGATTGTCCGTAAGTAAGTAAGCTCACATACAGTTTCTTATCTCCGTCATTGCTAAGCTGATAAGCATTACCCTCTTGATCTTCAGTCAATTCAATGCGATGCAAGCTTTTATTAGTTTGCACTTTTTCCTTCTTACCATTGATCTCAATGCCACATTTCATAAGATCTCCTGATCCCCGCTCTCCAGCAAATTTTGCAAGTGCCAGTAATCCGAAAGCTGTAGACTGGGTACTCCAGGTACGTGCCTGAAGCTCTCCTGATATTTGTTCAATAATCCGGTAGGCATTCTCCTCCTGATCAGTAAGTAACAAAGTTTCGACCATCATAGCACGATCTCTCAGGGCTGAACCAAAAGTCGATCCTGGTCTTCGGTAGCTGATTGTATTTTGGTCACCAACATTGTTCAATATAGCCAAAGAGACTTCTTTCCTACCGGATAATGCGTATGCTGCAGCCAGTCTCCATGCCGCGGCACCAGACAATCCATCAGTTTCGCGAAGTCGGTTCATCGCACTTTGATTGGGCTCAGAAGCAAGAGCAAGTATATACAGACGATAGGCCTGCTGGAGATCGTTATCCCCGTTATAATCATTTCTGCCACTGTATTGAGATGCTGTTTTCTTCAAATAGTTAATCAGCTTATCACGCATTCCGTATGGTAAGGTATAGCCCTTTTGCTCTGCCTCAAGCAGGAAATGAGCCGCATATGAGCTTCCCCAAAGATTTACATTTGAGTTGCCCGGCCAGAAAGACAATCCACCCACAGGAAGCTGGAATCCGGTCAATCTTTGAATGGCTGACTGAACATTATTATTTACTTTAATTTGAGAGCTCTCAGATAGTTCCATTAACTGGTCGAGATATAATTGAACAAATGCTCCGGAGGTGGTCTGTTCAACACAACCATATGGATATTTAATCAGATATTGAAGGTTATTCTCCAAATTGAAAGGGGGCAGACTGGCAATGTCAAGTGTCCCGGAGTTGGTTCCCCGCATACCATGGAAATTGACTATAACATCTGCAGTTTCACCTGGCTCAATGACTATTAACTCACTTTGATATGTATATGGATTAGGATTTCTTACTTCAATTTCTGTTTCATAACTGGCAGACTCATCACCTGCTTCAACCAGAACCTTAATTTTGGCAATACCAGGCTCCGCACTTGTTTTGAGGTCAAAATATATCATTTGCTCACCCATAGAAGTAATCCGGACTTCCTTTGCTGATGGTCCTGAGCAATAAACCGGTCCTTCTGTAATCACCCTGATTTCAGCATCCGGCAGGTTTTCTTTCATCACAAAGAGGTTTACAGGTAAATCCAGACTTTCACCAGGAGATAAGACCCTGGGTAAGGTGGTTAGCACCATAAGTGGTTTACGCACCGGAGCTGTCGCCTCAGCTGAACCCCAGGCTGGGCTATCACCTGCAACCACCATTGCTTTAACCGAACCAACATAATTGGGCATGACTATCTCATGTGTATTTGTTTTACCACGTTTTAAATCAAATGGTCCCAAAAAACTAACAACTGTTTGAAAGCGATTGGCTTTTTTTGCCCCATCAGCCATAGCGCCCTCATCTCCACCAACTGCCAACAGACTTTCCATACGGCCTCCATATGCTCCTATCACATCATCAAATACATCCCAGGTTTTAACTCCCAATGCCTCTCTCGCAAAAAATACCGACCACGGATCCGGCGTCTTGAAACGGGTAAGATCAAGAAGCCCCTCATCGACAATTGCCAGAGTATATGTCATGGCTGTGCCATTCGCCTCAGAGACCTCAACACTATAACTCTCATTCGGGCGAATTTCATCCGGCAGGTTAACTTCAGGTTTCAAAATAGTTTCAGGATCATCAACTTTCAGATGCAAAACCCCATATTGCCTTATTGGAAGATCATTATCTTCATGAATATGCGATTGGATAAGAGTAATGGAAGCATAAACATTTGGAGCCATGTCAGCTGTAATAGCAAAATCTACCTGAGTTTCATCTTCCTTCCCTTTAATCCAACGCGATCGCAGAACTTTGCTCCCTGACTCAATAGTCAATAAAGCCCTTGAATCCTTCATGCTCGGAAAGGTAATAACAGCTCTGTCACCTGTCTCGTAGCTTTCTTTGTCAGCTGAAAAGCTTAGCATTGTTGCACCTGACGGATTCGATCGCCCACTCCTGTTCACCCATGATGGCCAATCAAGATAAACAATCTGTCCTGCGGCATGTCCTCCTGCCGGATCTTCTACGTGGAGTAAGTAACGTCCCCATTCTGGATAATCAACCTTAAAAGAAAAATTTCCTTTTCCTCCGGATGTTGAAATTATCTTTTCGCTGATCAGGTTTTCATGTCGGGCCCCCACATAATAAGAAAGGTCCTCCTGTCCGGATGACCACCACCAACGCCATGCAATTTTGTATACTCTGGCAACGAGTCCATTAACTGACACTGGATTCCCTTCAGGATCAAGAGTACTCACATTAACCGTTTGCAAAGTATCAGTTGAGAGTGGATCATTGGGTTTGTTAACTCCCTGTACTGAAACTCCCACATATCTTTGATAAGGAGAGAAAGGCATTGAATAAACATCTGTGCTGAAATCTCCCCCTTTCTCAAATACTCTGGATGTAAAAACCGCATTTAGCATACCCGGTGCTTCCTGATTAATCTCCATATTCAGATCAATAGTTGCAGCTCCGGTTTCACTCAACTGCCCATCAAACAAATACCAATCTGTTGACCAGAATTTACGAATCGGATCATTGAATGAATACTTTTCATATCCTTTAAAGTTTGTTTTACCTTCATAGAGCTGCACGTTTATTTCAGCTTGCAAATTTGCCGCATCAGCACCATGTAACCAAGTGGATTTTATATCAAATTTTTGTCCTGCATTATAGGCAGTTAACACTTTTTGCCTGAAATCGAGATTGATTTTCAAACGATTGGGTTTAACTGTTTCGATACGTAATGTTTTGGTGAATTCTGCACCTCCAACTTTAATTGAGGCACGCCAATTCCCGGTAGGATCTTCAGGGTCAGTAGCTGTTGGGAAAGTATAAAACCCATTATTCCCTTCACTTTGCACCGTTTTGTGAGCCAGCTGACCTCGCGAATTGTAGAGTTCAAAAACAACCGGGATATCATCCGGCAGGACCTCATCTTTATCAAAAAGAGCAAAAGTCAGATGAACTGTATCTCCGGGACGCCACACTCCTCGTTCTCCATAGATAAAACCCTTCACTCCTTCCTGAACCACTTCGCCGGCAACATCAAAATTACTCAGTGAGAGAGAACTTCCGTCATCAACCCGCAAATAAGCACGCTGGTCATCTTTATAGGCCAATATTAAATATGGTACTTCCGACAGATTAATCTCTACCAATCCATCGGGATCAGTGGTAGTAGCAATAATTTGCTGTTGTTGAAAATTGTAAAACTCTACCGTAGCATTGCTTACCTCTTTTGCAGTAATAAGATCAGTTACTGCTACCATGAAATTCCTTTGGTCTGAAGATTTTGCTAGTATGCCCAGATTTGTGGCCAGTACATTTCTGTAAACAAATCTGTCGGGAGTATAGAATGACACATCACAAGGATTATCGCGTTCCTGCCAATTATACTCGTTAGGATAGAGGTCTTCATAATAGTAATCACCGTCTTTCCACTGCTCCATATCTTCTTTAGAAAACTTCTCCGGAAGGAGAAAGGGAGCCAGATCCTGATCCGAGGCCTGATTCTCACATTCGTACAAAGCCAGAGGTTTCCTGATTCTGATCTCTGTATGGTAAAGGGCATGAGGATCCTCCTGAAGAAGTGGACCTAAATCAAAGGAAAAAGTATTCCATTGATTCAGGTTTAAACTTGGATCTTCATCAAGTCTGATGGTTTTTCTGAATACGGGGCGGCCAACATATTTTATGCTACCACTCATTGAATAGGTACTATTCCCAACATTCCTTTGCAAAAACTGGGGAATATTATTTGAAAAAACTTTATATACATATAAATCCACAGCCTTGAGACTGACGGCTCTGAAGGGTAGGAATAAGCCTTCAGAATTTGGTAAAATATAGCCCGAACTGAGAAATTGCACCTCTGGAGGCAAAGCATCCATTGCAAGTGTGAAACTCTGATTTTCTCCGAGTTTGCGTCCGGCCTGATTGCTTATTCCAGCTTCAAGGTTTAATTCCCATTCTCCACTTATTCGGGTTTGGGGATATAAAAACACCTGATTACCTGCTTTACGCAGGCGGAAATTACTATAATTACTCAGGTAGATCAATCCTTCGAGATTCTGCTGCGGATCAACCGTAGCGGAAAAATCCATTCTGATATGCTGATCAACGCCCTGTTCAACCACGACATTAAGCAAGTCAAAGTCATTATTTCCAGGAATCACAATCTCCTGTGAACCTTTCTGATCAATCCGGTCAGCACGACCATTCCATATTAATTCAATATTATAGCGCTCGTCTTGTTGCTCAATATCCAATATCCGGTAGGTATAGCTATTCTTACCAGATTCCTCAATGCTAAATTTTGGTGACTCATAAACTGATTCAAGAGAAAAATACGATTCAAGAGCATTCAACTCAATGTAATCAGAGGATCTGATTCTGCCGCTGACCGTTATCGCATCAGGTTTTCCGCTGATTGACACATTTCCCTGGTGAACAGTGAAATCCAGGGGTAATACATCAAAGTCAAAACTGAATTCCTTCAACTCATTAGGTATTGCGATAAGCTTTCCCAAACTAAATTCAGCTTTGTATGAATTCCCATTCTCCAGACGTTCATCAGGTTGGAATTCAATTAGTCCGTCTCCTAAATACCACAATGTTCCTTTTATATCCGGTCGGAAATTCAATAAAGTCTCAGGCAGCTCATCTCCTTCATTATATTCCTGAAGTGACTGGGCAAGATATATTCGAATCACATCTCCTCCACTAATAACCCCAGCAGTATGGCCTTGTATATAACCAGAGAAAGCCTCCTTTTCTGTTTGATCAGTTTTCTCACTAAATTGACAGAAGTATAGTGTTA
>JABHCC010000115.1 GCA_018669475.1 Bacteroidota bacterium
ATCACAATCTTGAGGCAGGAGACCTGGCAGAAGAGGATGGCGATTAGAAGAATTGAAATTGATTTTATTTTTTTCATGCTCAGTTCATCTGTGTAATTACCACTTATTGGATTTGGAATCTGTTTTCTATTGGTACTTCATCCAGAGGTATTTCTTCGAGGCTCTCTACAGAGTATTGCTCACTTGAATTAAGTTTAAATGAGAATTTGAGTTTATACCCAATCCCCCAAAATGAAAACTTGAGGTATCCGCTGAATTTCCCACTACTTTGCAGAGTAACTTTAAAAGAGATGGATGCTTTTACCCTTGGATCCGACAGGTCGTTAAACTCAGTAATTCCATGTGCATCGAACCAGGGCTGACCAATGCTGATGTCAAGATATGCTTTCCCGTAAATCTCGAAGTACCAGTCGCTAATGGATTTCACATCTAATAAGAAATGTGCCCGGTATCCTATATCAATTGTAAGGCCCCATTTACTGAATGATTCTCCAGCTCTGGTATAAGCTTTCAGTTTAAAAGCTCCGGATTCTTGTATTTCGCCTGAGAGTCCGACAGTTGAGAAAAGAGAGATAGGCATTCTGCAATCGAAATAAAGGCTTTCACTGCTGGCTTCAAATTCCACACCTCCCATGTCGATTCTCATAATGCCCGGGAAATCCATGTAGGAATCAGTTTTTAAACCTATAGTCCAATCATCAATATTTGAGCTCAAAGTGCCCCAGGTACTTATTGTTCTTGTTTCCTGAGGAGGCTGTATGAAGTCAAAGGCCACAGATGAGGCATCGATTCCGGTCAGAGTTTCGATAGGTTCAAAAATACTCATCTCATTATCAAAATATGCGGCATAGCTGAACTCAAAATCATCGTAGCTGCCTATTCTGAGTGAAACAGCGGCATCTCCCAGTTTCCATTCAACTATTTCGGCTACTACTAATACAAAGCCACCTTTCAGGCCCATCATCATTGGTACTTCTCCTCCGTTGAAGAAATTCTGGCCATCGATCATGTTGCCAAAGCCTATGGTGCAATTTGCATCATCAATCACAATGGGCACACCGAAAGATTCTAAATTGATGGCTCCTTCAAGCATGATATTGCCATAGTTGAAGCTTTCTACATTGCCAAAGCTCAGACTTGAGGGCACTTCAAATGGTATATTTCCCTGAACTGATGTTGCAAAGCCTCCTTCTTCAAGTGAGTTTAAGCCCGGAATTGACATTGCGTTGGCATGAACATAGAAATAGGGGTCGTCGGGATCTAAAGCCATCCGGCTGATTGAGAATGCTGATTGGCTGAGTACAAAATCCGTGAGGTCATCATAGTAAAAATAGAAATATGTGTTGTTTGGATTAACCGGGAAATCAGGTAATTCGCTGCCCTGAGCAAATCCGATAGGAGAGCCATCAACCAGGGGTATTTCCATATCCTGAATTAGACCAACCTGAGGTAATGTGAATTCTGAATAGCCTCCAAATCCTTGAAATTCAGTACTGGGTGAACCGGATGAGTTGAGGAGTTTAAACGAACCTTTGCTAAGGGGAAGTTCACCATATTCTTCGAGATAGACCGATTTCTGATTGCTTCCGACATTCTTCAATAAGATGAAATCACCCTGACTGAGACGTACTGGAGCGAGAGTGTCGCGATCGGCAAATATGCTTCCCCGTATGCGTATGTTCCCTTTATCAGTAAAAGTGACATTTTCACTGTTGGTCAGAATTTTGAAGCTATCCACTCCATTGCCAAATTGAAAACTTACATGTCCTTCTTCAAGTCTTTGTTTAATGAAAGGATCGGGCGGTTCAGTAAAATTGTCTTTGACACAACCAGAAATAAGTAAGGTCAGTAAGCTGATCAGGATGGTCTGTTTTAATATTTGTTTGATTATTGACATAGCTTACTTAATTAATTCTATAACCTATCATTACTTGCAGTTGATTTGATCCTGCGAACAATTTGTATTGGGTTGTAGGGATATAATCTTTAAGACCTTCTTGTGTTTCGGGTTCATTCAATGGGGCTCCGAAAATAACGAGTGGTGTTCCGTAAAGTTGGTATTGTAGTCCAAACAGAAATTTGTGGAATTCAAAAACTGCACCTGCGCCACCTGTGTATCCAAATCCACGGCTTGCTTCAGTTGGGTAATAGTCTTCGTGAGTTGGATATTTGACATTCATTATCTGCGACCAGAATGAGCTGGCCCCGGCGGTAATGAATAGATCGAGCCTGTCATCGAATAATTTAAGTGGGGTATATTTTCCGAAAAGATACAGATTGCTCGATTGCATGTGATAGACTTTTGATACTGTTTCAGCCTTCATGACGTTGACTCCTAATCCGAAGCTTACCGGCCATTTCTGTTTCGAAAATTCTACGCTGCCTCCATATGGGAATCCCAGTCTGCGAAAAATAAGCTCAACCGGCTGGTAAAGAGGTGAAACATGGCCCAGAATGCTGATTCTCAATTTGTTCTTGCCTTCAAGGTATTCAAAGCTTTTGAGATTCAATTCTTCACGGTTCAGATATGAATGAGTAGATTGTACATCACCGGTTTTCTTATCAAGAAGTTCGAGTTTTAGATTGTATCTGCCCTGAGCCATACCCGGATCTCCTGTGATCAACCATTTTGCAGGTTTACCTATCCTGATTTTCTTCGGAGGGGGTAGGTTAAAGGGGCGATAATTTTTTCCATCTTCCGGACGATATGACAAGCGGGGTATGAATTTCTCTTTTGAATCGGGATAATCATATAATATATTAAGTATAGCCGATTCAGGAAAATCATTCTCATCAGCATCCAGCTCGTCTGTCCACCAGATGCTCATACTTGAGTCGGGCATCGTGATTTGGATCTCCGGCACCTCTTCCTCAATTACTTTTTCTGTCTCTTGTTCCTCCTCATCATCAGCATCATCTGCTTGATCAATCTCCTTATTCTTCTCTTCCTCTGCAAGGAGTGATAGAACATCTGCTGTCATCTCATCTTCCAGACGTCTGATTGAATCCTGAAGTATCAGTATCAGGCTGTCTCTGTCGATCACATTTGAAATAAGAATTTCTTTGTTAGCATTCAGATCAACTTCTACATCCGGCAGGATAATTTCTTCTTCATAAATAATCTCCTCTATCGGAGCCATGCCCAGGGCGCTACCAATAGCATTTACCCAATCTCTCTGATTTTCATGGTAGATGATAATTTCCTGGGTGGTATAGAGATCCATATTCCTCGCATATCCTTCGATGGGGAAAGTCGTTTTCACCCAACCGCCTCTGCTCTTGTAGTTTTTGTCGATAATTATCTTGTCTGCTAAGCGATACTGGCCCAATGATTTGAAATTTTTTGATGGACCGCTGCGCACGTCCAGGAGGGGCACTGCGACATATTTGAGGAGGTTTATAGTGTCAAATGCCCATTTTCTGTCAAGATCATAAGCTGGTAAACCTTCGCGATTCTTTATTATATCGTGATATGGGGTCATCCCTCTGGCTACCAGGCCCAGCTCGTTCATCTGATTTATTTCATTGATATACAGCTCATCCATCTCTTTTTCGGTGTACACCATTAATCGGTTGATATATCCTTCGATAGGATAAACAACCTCGTAGAACATCTCATCTGCAAGATGGCTCACAACAATTTTGTCGAACTGGTCATAGATGGCAATCACATTACCTGAAACAGTGGGTTGATCTCTTACGGGGATATTGTTAAATTTAACAAAGACAGATGCATTGCCTTGATTGTCAGTGCTATTCTGCGTGTCGACCTGGGCATATGTCTGAGGATGAAGTAATAAAAATGCAAGAAGAATGAGGAGCTTAGTGGATATGGTTTTAGGCCTCGTCATTTGGGTTTTGGGTCACATTAATATGATACTGGTTTAGAAAATACAATGTAGGGATTTTTTCGGTTACTCGGTTAACTCGGTTATTCGGTTATTCGGTTATTCGGTTATTCGGTTAACTCGGTTATTCTGTTATTCCTTTTTACTTATACTTATGCCCTATACCTACGCCTTACGCCCTAAGCCTTATGCTCTACGCCCTAAGCCTTTATTTTAGTTTAATTGGTAATTTTTTTTAACTTTTGTGGTGATGGAAAAGAGATGTTTGTTTGGATTGACTCTTTTTGAGTTGAGGGAGCTTGTTGGGGCTTTGGGGCTTCCTGGTTTTACTGCTTCACAGCTGGCTGATTGGTTGTATAAGAAGAAGGTTTCATCAATTGATGAGATGTCTAATTTGTCGAAGAAGGCCCGTGAGTTGCTTATGGAGAATTATGAGATTGGATTGGCTGATCCAGTTAAGGTACAGGAGTCGGTCGATGGCACAAAGAAGTACCTTTATTCTGTTGATGGCGGCAAGTTTATTGAATCGGCATATATACCTGAAGATGACCGGGCTACTTTGTGTGTTTCATCACAGGTTGGATGTAAGATGGGCTGTGAATTTTGCATGACTGGTCGTCAGGGTTTTCAGGGACAATTAACGGCGGGGCAGATAGTTAATCAGATTCACAGTTTGCCTGAGAAAGATACACTTAGCAATATTGTGTACATGGGGATGGGTGAGCCGTTTGATAATCTGACGGAGGTATTGAAAAGCCTGGAGATTATGACCTCAGAATGGGGTTATGCCTGGAGTCCGAGGAGGATTACGGTTTCCACCATCGGGGTAATTGAATCGATGAAGATCTTTTTGGAGAAATCAGAGGCTCATCTGGCTCTTAGTTTGCATAATCCTTTTTCTGCTGAGCGAAGGAGTATGATGCCTGTTGAGAAAGTTAATCCCCTGCCGGATGTGCTCAATGTGATCAGGAAATTTGATTGGGGACGTCAGCGACGGATCTCATTTGAATATATTATGTTCAAGGATGTGAACGATACTAAAGCGCATATTGATCAGCTGGTGAAGCTGCTGGGAGGCATGCGTACACGTCTGAATCTTATCCGTTTTCATGCTATTCCGGATACTGATCTGGAAGGTACGGGGGATGAGAGGATTATGGCGTTCAGGGATGAGCTTACTGAGAGAGGGG
>JABHCC010000116.1 GCA_018669475.1 Bacteroidota bacterium
TTCATATCATAATCAATCCATACTCTCCATCTTTGTGTTACTGTATCTTTCTTTATTTCTGGCAGTAACCTGATTGTATAAGTATCTCCTTTATGCACATTTGCTGACCTGAAAGGAGTATAATTAGAGTAGTCATATCCATTTGTGCGGCTTTTCATGTCAGCAAATTCTATTTCCCTGATGAACTCATTCCGAACATTTTTACTAATAACCGGACAGTATGTAATTGGACTGGCAGCTACAAGTAATTGGTAGTCTTCTACTTCTCCAGGGTAGTTACCGCAGGCAGTGTAAAAATCTTCCTTAATCTGGGTTGATCTTATCCGTAAACGGGTCATTTGCATTTCAGCATTTTCTGGTACACTGATCATTCCCATAACCACGTTAGCTTCATCCGGTGCTGATAACTCCAGAGCTTCTGATTCCTGGAATTCGAAATCATTATTCCAGTCAATCCAGGCTAAAACTGTATCCTGAAATTCGGCTGAGCTCATATGAACCTCAATAGGGTAGTATCTGCCTCTTTCAATAACTGAATACTGATCCAGAACTTCGAGATACTCATCATCATTCGAGAAACTCTCAATATCACCTACAAAAACTCTTTTGATATGTGCAGCCTGTGATTCCATTTGTCCACTGCCTGAGCAATACTGATAAATCGGGTTGCTGGGCTTTGTTGATGTTTTCCAAAGACCTCTGCCATGGGTGCCAATAAAAATTTGTTCTGTTCGGTAGTGAAGCTCAATATCTTCGATCAGTACATTAGGAAGTCCCTCACCATATGCAGTCCATTCTTCCTGTTGATTGTCAATGTAATATAGACCAACATCCATTCCAACATATAAAGCATTATTCCATTTATCATCGAAGGCCAATCCTCCTGTTGGGATATTTGGCAGGTTCTTTGAATAATTAATCCAATTCAATCCTGCATCGTATGAGATGTAAACCTTTTTGCCGGCTGTATAATTTGACATTGATACAGCTACTACTCTTTCATTTTTCGGATGTACTGCGATACGTGATATAGTTGAATTAGGTAGTCCTTTCGATATCTCAGTCCAGAATTCTCCACCGTTAATTGTTCTCCAAATCTTTGAACCTTTTGAAGCGAAGATAAAATCAGGATTAGATTCACCAATAGCCATCTCCTGCATGTAAGAATCTCCACCAAACGACCCGATGACCTGCCAGTTACGCATTCCATCAACAGATTTTCTAACCTTGTCATTACCAACAAAGAGGATGTCTGGATTAGTAGGATGAATCAGTACCGGAGTTACCCAGGCTCCTTCCCCGGGTTGACTAATTGAATGAGAGCTGCACCTCCAACTTCCATTTTGTGTACTTCCATAACGTGTGGCTGGGTCTGAATAATCATATACCAGATTCATGCCGTCAGCACCAATCCAGGCCCACCATTTCTCAGAATCCCAATGATAAATTCCATTATCCTGCGATCCCCACATATACATGTCAGGGTTTGACTTACATACAGCTATTTCATATATCTGGGTGCAATTAGCATTATCGAAACAAGTAGTCCAATTCTCGCCTTTGTCAGTTGAGTATGATAATCCTCCATCTGTACAGGTGAAAAGTGTGTCTCCCAAATAAACCATATCATGAAAATCGCAGTGAGTATAGCCGAGATCATTGTTCCAGGTCCACCAGGTAGTACCTGTCCAGGTGCGCCCGCCGTCTGTAGATTTGAATGAATTCATTGTGCCTGTGTGCATTTCACTGGTATCGGTAGGTGATACTGCAAATGTGAACATATAGCCATGTGTACCGTTATCAAAGGGCAATTCACCTATGAGGGTAAAAGTATCACCACTATCAATAGATTTGAAAGTCCCTTGCATTCCGGTTGCTAAAAAAACTGCCTCCGGATCTGCTTCTGAAACACTGATCAGAACTCTTCCACTTACAGATATGTCATTTTTATCAAATGATTCTCCACCATCACGTGATACATAAAAGCCAGTAAATGTAGAAGCATATACCGTTGTAGGATCTCCTGGTTTAAAACACAAATCATCGAATTGTCCCTCATTAACCAAATACCAGTTATCCCCCCCATCTATGGTTTTATATAAACCGATTGAGGTAGAAACAAATAGAATTTCCGGATTATCGGGATTCATTATCAGATCTTTACTGTTTTTTCTTAAAGGAAGATCAACTTCGAATCCTGTGATATTCCAGCTTTCTCCGCCATCTTCACTTTTAAATACACCGGATGTGTATGTGTAACCACCATCACCATCACCGGTAGATATAAATATTTCCTGCGGGTTTTGAGGGTTTATTGCAATGCCTGATACTCCCATACTGGGCAATCTGTCACCCAAAGCTCTCCAGGTTTCACCTCTGTCAATAGACTTCAGTAATCCTCCGGCAGGTGAGCCGGCATAAATAATTTTTGAATCTGTAGGATCCACAGCCACCCGATCAATCCGGCCAATACCAGGAGACCAATGTCCGGCCATATTATCAAACTTATCTACGGGAAGTTCAATCCAGCTGGGTTCAGTTTTGAATTTTGGAGACAGCTCTTCAAAAAGTCTTACTTCATGATATAGTTTCTCGCTGTTCATCAGGCTTAAATCACCACTGGGATAAACCCTTTTCTCAACAAAGTATTCCCATCGCATATAACGGGAGTACTCAGTTTCTTCTCCCTTATCCTTGTCTGCAAAATATGTTTTCGCAGCTTCTTTTATTGTATAGAAATTGGCAGATGGATCGCTCCATATGCTGTGAAAATCCTGGGCTGAACTAGTGCTTGTCATGCAAAAAGCAGCCAGACAAATAGTAATGAGAA
>JABHCC010000117.1 GCA_018669475.1 Bacteroidota bacterium
ACTTAATTCCAACGATAGATTTCGACTTGTCCTTGGTGAAAGATAACGCAGCATATGGAGTCTCTTTGTTAATACTTCAAATTAATCAAGTATTTTCCATTACAGAAAACTATGGTGCTAATCTAACGGTCCTTGGTCTGTCCATGTGCGGGGTTTGGGTGGGTTGGTAGTTGCATTAGTGTATTGCGATGACGGCCCAGAGTCACATTGTTAATCCATGGTGGCCTGCACCGTCATCCTCGGGCTTGACCCGGGGATCGCTTGGCACAGCCACCAGAAGCAACTACAGTGCATCACCCGGCCTTTCGGCGTAACGTCTTTCGGCGTCACGTTTTCGGCGTCACGTCTTCGGCGTCACGTCTTCGGCGTCACGTTTTCCGGCGTCACGTCTTTCGGCGTCACGTTTTCCGGCGTCACGTATTCCGGCGTCACGTTCCCGGCGTCACCAAGAAATGCTCGGCTCACCATCAAGATATCCCAGAGATGATAGAAAAAGATCAGCCTGATAAACAGTTTCGGCATACTGGGAATAATTGCGTAGATTGAAAAAACCATGTCCCTGGTTCTCATGGATATGCAGGTCACAACGGCTACCAACAGCTTCAAGCTTTTCTTTGAACAATTTACCGGTTTCAACAGGAATGAGCTTGTCTTTCGAGCCCAGAAAGAAAATACAGGGAGGGCATCCTTCTTTGATAGAATGTAATGGAGAAATCTCAAGGTAGCGTTCAGCAACTCTATCATAGCCGTATCCATCAGGACCGTTATCAATAACGGGATTGAATAAAACCATGGCATTTGGTACACAACTAACAGAGAGATCATCGCCCGGGTCATCCAATCCTTCAATAATTCCGGTAGCAGCAGCCAGGTGGCCTCCGGCAGATCCTCCAGAAGCAATTATCTGATTGGCATCAATGTTTAGATTCTTAGAATGTTTACGGATAAATCGCATTGCTGATTTTGCATCAGCAACAGCGTCAAAAGGACTTGTTCCGTGTTTCTTTGCTGTTCGGTAATCAGCCAGGATAGAAACCATCCCACGTGAGGCGAAGTATTTTGCATGAGGTTCAAATTGTGAAATACTTCCACCAACCCATCCTCCTCCGAAGAAAAAAACAATTGCCGGATTAGCACTGGCCTCTTTAATATCCGGAGGATAAAATAATGTAAGTTTTAATTGCGTCGTATCGATCTGTTTGTAAACTATTTCATTGGACTGGACATCTGAAATATCTGCATTCTGTGCAATAATCAGTTCGCCTGAAATGCCTGTGAACAGCATACTGAAGATTATGTAAATTAGGAGTCTTGAGCTCTTCATGTCTGGTGCATAATGAATTAATTTTGCTTGGAATACAACTTAAACTCTTGTGCGATAGCAGCTTGCTTAGTGTCTCCACTATGAACCAGCACTCTATATCTGAGTGTCAGGGTATCTCCTTTTTTGAATTGAGTGGTCTCGTCATTCTCAGGCCAGTACATGGGAGTGGGGGAGAAGAATCCATAATCTCTTGTAAACCAAGGCGAGGGATACCACATATTGGATGGATGCTGCATGATGGCCATGCCTTCAGTTAAACCCTGACGCTCTCCATAGCAATCCATCCAGGGAGATCTTTTCCCAAAAGTTCCACTGTCACCTTTTTCGCCCTGATCGCCTTCGGCATTGACCATAGTACCACCGCCTGTCACTGACAGGTCTGGGGCCATTCGTCCGCTAAAGAAAGAGTGGTTTGTTTTCTGAATACTTACATCCATAAGCATCTCCAGGGTGACATCAAAATCGATCTGATACATCTCTTTTGAAGGAGCTGTTATTGTTATCGTACGATAATCCCGGATGGGAGATAAAGCTCCTGGCCTGGTCCAGATACACTCATTTTCAATTACAACTTTATCATCACCACTCTCAATTATTTCTGCTCTGAGGGTTCTTATCTGTCCGCGATCCAGTCCTTGCTGCCAGTAATTACCTCCGTTCACTCTGTCGCATCCAAAAAATAGGGAACTGTGGTGAGGATACAAACTGTTACGCATTGAAGTTACACTGAATCCGGAAGGGCCATTAACTGGAAAAAATAATGGATACTTCTCATCATCAGCAAACTGATAATGCGTAAAAAGTCGATTGTCGATAGACACCTCAATCCGAGATCCCACTTTTACAGCAGATACCTTGCTTTGACCTACTAGTGGCCAGCTAATCAGACATATTAAGCCTGTGAAGAACAGTTTATTCAGGTTTTCCATATGAGTTTGAGTTGGTAATTTGTTCAATTTGTAGATAATTGTTGACATTTTCAATGAGAGTCTGGCTTTTTAAATTCCATTGTTCGAATTTCTATTGGTCAATCTCGTTCCGCAAGGGCTCTATCCTTCTCTCACTGACTCATTGCCACTTCAATAAAAGCGAGTATATTTTCAAGTGATGTATCGCCTTCAACTGAATGTGAAGGGGAAAATATATAGCCTCCTTTTCTTCCCATTTTGATCAGCTTCTCAGATTCAGTCTTAACATCCTGAACAGATCCGTAAGGTAAAGTTTTCTGAATTGACAGACCACCATGAAAGGCTAACTTGCCCAGGTATTGCATGTGAATTGATTGTACATCCATTACCTCTGATTGAAAAGGATTAAAGCAACTAACTCCTGCATTAATCAATGAAGGGAAGAGCTCATCAACTTTACCACACGAATGAATCATTATGAAACGATCTTCCTTTTTTACCGCCTCATACATCCGTTGAAGGGGTGGATAGATTAACTTGTGCCAGAGGGATGATCCCATTATCAGTCCGGTTTGCTGTCCCCAGTCATCACCAAAGTAAATAGCATCAATATCATAGCTGCAAGCCTCCTGCAATTGACTGATATTGTAGTCGACAATAGTATTGAGAAGCTCCATAACAAACTCAGGATGCATTAAAAAATCCATGAGTAGATTCTCCATTCCTCTTAATGACCAGGCTCTTTCGAATAAAGAAAACCCGATCTGATACACTCTGAATAAGTCTGGTTTTTTGTCGATGGATTTCTGAATGTCTTCAAAGAATCTTGAATCCAATGGATCAGGAAACTCATAATCTTTCAATGATGGTTTAGGCAAAACAGGTTCATTGGGATTGCCAATATCTTTATCTACTGATCGATCCCAAACGACACCAAAGACATCCTGAAACCGATTTGTTTCGATTTCCTCAAAGAAGCCAATATCCGAGCCCAGATTAAGAATGTGATTTTCAACAGCTGAATCAATATCATCAGTACCGTAGTATTCTTTCAACAAGGCGAGTGGCTCAGCAGTAAACTTAAATGACCACGGAGTATAAGGGGGCTTCACTCCGGATAGTACTTGTTGAACGATTTCTCTCTTTGTCACTTTTCACTATTAAGGACTCATATTCCACTTCTCTCTCTCCACTCTCCCGCGACCAAAATTATGTACAGTTGCCTCCTATCAATAATTAATTACGGTGCACCCGTCCAATATAAAATATGCAAAATTGACAGTGAGTAGATTGTTTTTCATGCGCTTAGTCTTAAGTGTAAATATATCAATTAATATTTCTTGTTGAATCCCAATCTAAAAAGATCAGTATCTTTAAAGTATGAACCGAGCAGATAAAATAAATACAAACTGATGCAAACTAAACTGATACCTTTTCTTGCGATCTTCATTGCTGTAGCATGCCAGCCAAAAGCCGATTTTATCACTGAAAATATTCCGATTCAAAACCTGCCGGATGCAGCCCATGTTGTAGCTGCCGGTGATCTGACTTCCTCAAAATATGATGAGTTGGTAATTGGAACTGACTCTGCAGTTCAGGTTTTTAGCATTGTAGATGATACGGCTCAATTATTATTGAGTAAAGATTTCAATGATGCTGTTCTTCTAATTGAAATTGGTGATGTTGACAATGATGGTGCTAATGAAATGGTGCTTGTTACAGGTCAGATGCGTTATCAGAAAACGGACGTATCAGTATACGTGATTGAAGAAAGTGATGAATGGGTGAGCAACAAAGTATATGCAAAATTTTCAACTCGTCCGCATGCAACTAATCTACTGATATGCGATGCCGATAATGATGGTAAGAATGAGATTATGGTCTCATATTTTGAATCAAAATACATTGTGGAGACCGCAGTGATAAGAAAGCAGGGTAGAGAATGGACTGGTGAAATTGTTGAACAACGTAGAATGGCAATGGTACGGGATGTTGGGAAATTGCCTGCTTATAAAGGATCTCAGAGTGTTGTTGGCAGAGTGTACGGGGATGAGATCGGGATATCGGGTGACGCATACATTTTTGACGACCAGAACACTATGCTACCTGCTAAACGAGGAGTCAAGTGCTTGAAAATTGCTGACGGAAATAATGATGGAGAAAATGACATCTTGATTGGCGACGGCTGGCACCAGGATTATGGTAAAATTGCCCGGGCCAGGATAGCTATTATTCACGTGGATGGTGAATTATTTGAGTATGAATTGATTGAGGATGTGAAATATCAGTATGAAATAAGTCAGATTGAAGTTGCTGATGTAGACAGAGACGGATTGAATGAAGTGCTGTCGCGCGGAAATATGTTTTTCAGGATATACAAAAGTGCAGGTGATTCCTGGCAGGTATTTAAAGATACTGCGATCAGTAATAGCCAGTTTGTATTAGGGAATATTACCGGAGATAAACGACCCGAAGTGATTTTCTCAGGGAAAGAGATTCAGATATATAATTTTGGAAATCTTGAATACAGTGATGAATTGGATAAGGAAGTGGTAACTGAAAAAGTTCTGCCTGATTCACTGATTGGAGAGAGAGCTCCTGAGCTAAGTGTATTGGAATGGTTCAATGGTCAATTTGCCGGATTGTATAATAGCAAAGGCAAGGTAATTATGCTTGATTTCTGGGCCACATGGTGCGCCCCTTGTAAGAAGACTTTCCCTGATCTGAAGCGTCTTCAAAATAAATATGGAGACCAGGGTTTTCAGATTCTTGGCTTAACTAAGATTGACCGTTCACAATCTCAGGCAGACATAAAGGATTTTGTAAATCAGCAAGATTTTGCTTACCCTATTGGCCTGTCGGATGAAAGCCTTAATAAACTGGCTTATGGGGTAGGGGCCATCCCTCATGTTGTGCTTATTGACAAAGCTGGAATAGTAAGATGGTATAAAATAGGTGCTGGCGATCCAGCGTCACTTGAAAAAGAAATTCAGAAACTATTGATGGAATAACAAAAGTCTGGGTACCTCCTGAATATTTTCAAATAGTCAATGTTTATTTAATTGGCTGTCTGATTACAGTTCTCCATTTTGCGGGCTCTGCCTTTCTGATATCAGACAAGTAAATCTCATGATGTTTGCCAGCATTCTTATTCCCATTTTCGCTTATGAAATTGTGCACTTTCTCAATTGTCGGACCCTCTTCTGAGAACGGTCCAAGATGCAGGGTTTGGGCTGAGTTACCCTCGTCATATGAATCATATCGGATTTGGGACAAGATGGGAAGCTTTTTATTTATACGAACCTGTTCCCGTGCTTCAGCGATAATTTGCTTCGATACAATTTCAGGCTGCATGATCATTAATGTCCACTTCCAGTCATCTTTATTATCAACATCAAATTTTGTCATGTTATCAACCCACCACAATGCCTCAAGAGGCATTACACCAAAATCAACCTCAAGTTCCCCTTTCTTTATCATGAATTTTACTGCATAGGCTAATGCATACAATCCTTCAGTTGCATCTTTAAAGTCTTGCGAAGTATTTGGATTTCCAATGCCATCTATCATAAGGAAGTCCATTTTAGGAACATCAACAGTTTCAACCTTATTGGCTGAAGGTCGATACAAATATTTGAGTTCCTTCTTATAGTCAATTTTTTGCATGCTATAATTCTTTATTCCTCAAAGCTAGAAAAAAAGAAACCAATATGCCCAAATTCATAAAAGCAACAAAACTAAGTCTGAAGTCCGGGGTCCGAAGTCCAAGGTCCGAAGTCCAGGTTCCAAAATCAGGCCTTTACGACAGGCGTCACGACAGGCGTCACGAAGGGCATCACGAAAAGCCTCACGTTTACTCTTCACTCCCGATTCCCGCCTCCCGATTCCCGCTTCGTCCCATTGCTATTCTTCTCCCATTTCCCTATACTTGTATTATAGAAAAGTTATAATTGACACTAATACCAGTGAAACCAATGAAACAACTAATATTATTAGCCGCAGTTTTGTCTGTAAGTCTTATGTCATATGGACAATTACACAGTTTGAAAGGTGATGGTCAGGTATTTTGGGAAGAGCATTTTGATTGGGGTAATCCCAGTGATGACAAAGGATGGACTGCCCCTGAAGGGTGGTTGATTGAAGATAATTCAGGTGATGATACCGGGTATGTCTGGGTTTGGACAAATGATAGTATGAAAGGGCCATTTTCTGAAAGAGATGGTGGATATATTCTTAATTCAACAACCGGGGACAACGGCTTCCTTGCAATTGATCTTGATTATCTGAATGCATATAAACCTTACACTGAAATGTTGTTTGTGAATAGCTCCATCACATTACCAATCTTAGATTGTAGTGAGCATCCTTCGGTAATAATCAGCCTTGAGCAAATGTTCAAGTATTTTAATAGTCCGAGAATGGTGATTGAAGTATCTAATGATGCCGGAGCACACTGGGCTGAATTTGATCTGAAGATGGGAACCGGTTCAGCTACTAATACACAGAATTTGTTGAATGATGAGGTGGCAGTTTATATGGCTAATCTTTCAGAAGTTGCAGGTGGTCATCCGGAGGTAACAATAAAAATTACCTGGGATGGTTCTATGTTGTATTTCTGGATGCTTGATGATATAACCATCCGGGAGGGATGGGATTATGATGTGAAAATGAATCATTATGATGTGGAACTGATTGATGATAATCCCCTTGATGGTGCTGGTTTCTACTACAGTGTGCCTAAGACGCAGATTCTGCCTATGGGCGGATTCGAAGGCAGCGTAATCAATTATGGTGATATTGACTTGTCAGATGTTCATTTTAATGTTGCGATTAACAAAAACGGAGTTGAGCAATTCAATGAAAGTTCTGAAGAAGTGCGTTATATGTTTTTCGCTGACCCTGCTGATACACTGGTAATTGAACAAAGTTATACCCCTGTTGATTATGGACATTATGAAATAAACTTTGCAATGAAGATGCTTGAGGAAGATCAAGCTCCGGAGAATAATGAAAAATCATTTCTCTTTCATGTAAGCGATAGTGTTTTTGCTCGTACTCCTGATATTAATGAAGCCAATGAGAGCCCATGGCGAGACTATTATCAATATACGCATGAAGGAGATTATATGGGGGTGGAGTTTAATCCAATTGCAGATTGTGAAGCCAGCTCAATATCAGTTTATATAGCCAGAGCAAATCTGGATGCAGATTTTAATTTTACTTTACTTGAGATTGAAGAAGGTGAAGGTGGTCAGCTGGAATTTATCGAGCTGCTTACTACAGAGATTTTCAGGGTGGATTCAGCAATGCTGCAAAATGGATGGCTGACACTTCCACTTGAGGCTGATGGACAAGGGGAATTCATGACTGCCGGAGGACGTTATATTGCAGCCGTGCAGTTCTGGACTTATATCGAAGAAGAAGATCTTATCAACCGGGGAAATACATTCTGGATCGGAAGTACTCAATCTTATCCGGATTCTTATGATAAACAATGGTTATTCGAATCCTATTCAGGTTTTTGGACACAAGGATCAGACTATAATAAAATGATTCGTTTGAATATCAATAATCATGAAAACATTATTGATGGGGTGGAGCAATTGCAACTAACTCATTCACTCGATCAAAACTATCCAAATCCTTTTACTTCAGAAACACAGATCAGATATGAATTGGGGAATAAAGAGGAGATTTCACTTGAAATCAAAGATTTGACCGGACGCACAGTATGGTTCCTTGATCAGGGATATAAAGAAGCAGGAAAACACATAATACTGTTTGAAAGTACAAACCTTGAATCAGGTATGTATTTTTATACCTTAAATGTAGGGAATCAAAGAATCACCAAAAGAATGATAGTGGATTAAGATAGTTATCAGTTTTCAGTCTTCAGTTTTCAGTTAAAAAAAAACGTAGTTCATAATAATCTTTGTCTTTTTTTATTCTGAAAACTGAAGACTGAAAACTGATAACTTATTTTTTTGGATTCATAAGGACTTCAACAACATTTGAATTCTTCATCATTTTCTTTACTACTTTCTGAATATCTTTTGTGCTGATTGCATTTATAACTTTCTCGTATTCTTCAAGTGAAAGGAAATCATAGCCTGACATCATATTGCTTTGGATCGATCCCATCCAGAAACCATTCTTATCAAGTCGCTCTTTCCTCAGTTTTATCCATGACTTTTTTACCTCATCCAGATCGCTGGCGTCAGGACCATTATTCTTAATTGAATTTATCTCTTCCCAGACAATTTCAAGTAGTCTGTCTCTTTTTTCCGGGTCGGTATCAAAGCTGATTACTAAATTGAACTCATTCTTTGGAATTCTGCTTAGGGATGCTGAAACGCCAACACCATAGGAGCCACCTTCTTCCTCCCGGATGGTTTCCATGTATCTTTTATCGAGAAGTTTCCCAACAGTTGAGACCATTACAGCTGCACCCGGATCATATTTCATTTCCCCTGACAAAGCCGTGTATACTGTAGTTTTTGGCACTTCCATTTCCCTGGAAAAGTGAGAAACAGTTTTACCTTTTGCCGGACCAATGTTATGATCAACAAATGCTTCTTCCTGGGCTTCTCCTGGTATACTTCCCAGATATTTTTCAATTATAGGAAGGGCAACATCTTCAGTCAATGACCCAACAAAAATAAAACTGAAATCGCCTGGATTGTCAAATCTGTCTTTAAACGCCTTTACAGCAGTATTATAATCTAGTTGCACAAGCATTTCTTCATCAAAAAGGATAGTCCTCTCATTGTAATTTGATGATAATAAATCAATTGTATCCTGCATCGCCTGATTGTTGTCAGCTTTGCGGTTGGCCATTAAAGTGTTGATCTGGTTCATCAGTACCTGATATGCCTTTTCATCGAACCTTGGTGATTCAAAGTTCAGATAAATAAGCTGAAGCAGAGTTTCAAAATCTTCTTTGTTAGAAGAACCAGAGAAACCTTCTGTATTAGTATTAAGGTATGGGTTCAGGTTAACAATTTTTCCTGTCAATTTCTTTTGAAGATTAACCATGTCGAAATTTCCCAAACCTGAGAATTGAGCAATAGATGTGGCTAAATCAGCTGAAGCCAGGTCTTTCTGATCAAGCCTTGATGTTCCCCCGTAACTGAATGAGGTGAATAATATTTCATCCTCTTCAAATTCCGTTGGCATTAAAACCACTTTAGCACCATTTGATAAAACATATCCTTTTGCGTCAATGCCCTTGATGTCAAATTTAGATATTACTTTCCCACCTTTCAGCTCATCGGCTACTAAAGGTTCAGAGCCAACTTCATCAGTATAGCTTTCTATTTCAGTAGACTGAACGGTTTTTAATGTAGATATTAGTTCATCTTTCGTTGGAAATTCAACCCCCTCTTTCTCAGGGCCGGTTATAATAATCAGATTGTTATCATCTGTGGGTACATTGTTGCAGAAAGCATTTATCTCATTAAGACTTATTGCAGCCAAAGTACTCGTCATCAAATCATATTCAGTTTCAGGGGAAAAAACAGGTTGAGCCTGCAAAAAATGATTACCAAACTGATTAGACCAGTTATCATTTGATATCTTGTCCTTATTCTGTAAAAAATTGTCGTACTGGCTTTGAATCTGAGTCTTGGCTCGCTCCAATTCTCCGGTAGTAAATCCTTCTCTTTTAACCCTTTCAACTTCAGTTACTACATCACTGAAAGCTTCTTTACCTAAACTTGGTTTTGGGACTGTCATGATAGCAAATCCCTGACTTTGTCTCGACAATGGCATAAACAATGCCTGCATCATCAAACTATTGCTCTCAGGATCTTGTTGCAATTCCTGAAATCTCATATTAATCATTGAAGTGTACAGGTTTTGAATTAAATCAGTTCTATAGCTCTTTTCATTCCGAATCAGCGGAATAATTGATTTGTTAATCATCATAATAGCCGTGAACTGAGCTTCAGGATCCGTTGCCAATCCAAATAATACTTCTTCATTATCAGGAATGCTGAAATATTCCCTTTCGGGCAGGTTTTCGCGCAGAGGGATTTGAGAAAATAACTCTTTTACCTTCTTCTCAACTTCCTTGGCGTCAATATCACCAACAACAACTACAGCTTGCTGATCAGGACGATACCATCTTTGGTAATAGTCTTTCAATTCCTGATGTTTGAAATTGTCGATGATATCCAGGTCACCAATTACGTCACGTTCAGCATATTTAGAGCCTTTATATATCACCTTACTGGTTTGCTGATTCAATCTGAATTGAGAATTACGTCTGGTTCTCCATTCCTCATGAATTACACCCCTTTCTGATTCAATCTCTTCAGGACTCAGCAATAGATAGCCCGACCAGTCATGCATAACAAGAAGGCAGGAGTCAAGTAATCCTTCACCAGCATTAATGGGAATATTGCTCAGATTGTAAATCGTTTCATCGCGAGATGTCCCGGCATTGATGTCATAGCCAAATCTAACACCATGCTTCTCAAGAAAATCGATAATCCCTTTTCCTTCAAAATGTTTGGTGCCGTTAAAAGCCATGTGCTCTAAAAAGTGGGCTAATCCGTTTTGACTGTCTTCTTCCAGAATTGCTCCAACATTTTGCACAAAGAAGAATGATGCCCTTTCTTTGGGCTCTTCATTATGCAGAATATAATAATTCATCCCATTGTCAAGTACCCCATGAAGCGCATCTTCATGTAATGGGAAAGTTGTGGTCATTTGTGCAAATGCTCCGGTACTGATTAATGTAAAAGCCAGAGCTACGGTTATTCTCATTAGTGGTCTCATTAAGTAATTGTTATTTTAATGTAATGTGGTTATGGACCACAAAGCTAAAAAAATGATGGGATTGCGTATCTTTATAATATGCACAAAAATGTAATTTTTCTGTTTCTGATGACATATATTTTGTCAACGTGTTCAAATAGCCCTGATCCTTGTAATATCATTCTTATAATGGCAGATGATATGGGCTATGGAGATCTTGCCTGTTACGGGAGTAAAGATTTGCAAACTCCCAACCTCGATGCAATGGCTCTGAAAGGAATCAAATTTCTTGATTATCACTCAAGCGGAGCTGTTTGTAGCCCTACCCGTGCCGCATTAATGACCGGTCGGTATCAGCAAAGATCCGGGATCGAGGGAGTAGTTACCGCCGCAAGGCATAGAATCGGAGGTCTGTCTCCCAATGAGGTGACACTGTCCGATATTGCAAGTTCTGAGGGTTATAGGACGGCAATGTTTGGCAAATGGCACCTCGGTTATGATACTGCCCATTTCCCGGTAAAGAATGGCTTCGATGTGTTTAATGGTTTTGTTAGCGGAAACATAGATTATCATTCTCACATAGATCAAACCGGTCATTATGATTGGTGGGATGGCACTGATTCACTCTTTGAGGAAGGCTACCTCACGGATTTGATTACAGAAAAGGCTGTGGCATTTATCGATAACAATGCCAATGAACAATTTTTTTTATATCTGGCCCACGGAGCCCCGCATTATCCATACCAGGGAAGGTTAGACAAAGCCGACCGTATAGTTAATGGGAAGGTCCCGGTGGTTGGAACACGCAAAGACAGAGCCGGAGCCTATATTGAAATGATTCAAGCTCTCGATGATGGGGTTGGTAGGGTTCTTGCTGCTTTGGAGAGAAATAATTTGAGCGAGAAAACTTTTGTTTTTTTCTGCTCTGACAATGGAGCAACACCCAATGTGGGATCAAACGGTATTCTCCGCGGAGCAAAAAGCACCCTGTGGGAGGGGGGACACCGTGTACCAGCTATTGCATACTGGCCTGAAAAAATTGAATCGGGTATTAATGATGATCTGATTCTGAGCATGGACCTTCTTCCCACCATTGCTCAGCTTATAGGGATAGATTCAAAGAATTATACCCTACCGGATGGTATCGATTTCAGTCAGCAATTATTCAATCCGTCAACTCTGCCTGAACGAACAGTCTACTGGCGATTCAATAAATTTACAGCAGCCAGAAAAGAAAACTGGAAATACATAAAGAATAAGGATCAGGAATATCTATTCAATCTAAAAACGGATCTGCAGGAACAAAATAACCTCAAAGATTCTGAACCCGAAATATTCAACATTCTAAGAAATAGCATGAGAGATTGGGAGGAAGAGATGAGTCAATACAAATATTTCACAGGAAGATAATATTAACAGGCAAACCAATCCAGACTTATAACTTATGACTTCGGACTCCGGATCCCGGACTTCGGACCTATTCTTCAAAACTTAACAAATAAACTGCGAAACTTGCCAGCCAATGTTCACCTTCATAATTTCCACTGGTTATATTCTTTAGAGCCTCTGAAGCGTGTTCTGATGCTGAATTAATAAATAATGCCTTATAAGGATTACCATCCGGCAGGTGATTGGCGATTCCTTGCATACACCATGCTCTTGTAAGATTCAATCCATCGAGATGAACAATTTTGGGATCAGTACGATCAGCAACTTCAGCTGGTACTAAAATATGGGCATCCGTGCGATCTAAAAGATCAGGAAAGAAATCGGCCAGCCAATCAATGTAAACATCCTCATCAAGAATTCGGCTCATCAGATCTGCTTCCATCAGGCTGGGAGAGAAAAAATCCTCACCACCGGGTTCCCAATCAACAGGAGCATCAGCATCGGAAGCGAAATAAAACAGTGATCGCTCAGTTAATAATGCTTTAAAGGCATCTTGGCCATCCATTGCCTGAGCAAAATCGAGGCCAAAACCCAGAGCAAAGGCTGTGTTTGGATGAACTCCTGTGCGAATGGCATAGCTTTGCCGAGGCAGGAAATCCATTAAGCGACCCACGATTTCATCCGTCAGGGGCTTAAGATTGTTGCTCCATTCTTTACCTTCGCTGTCATCCCAAATAGCTAATTCTTCTGCCAATTTCAGCAGCCAGGCCCAACCATAGGTGCGCTCGAAAGAATTCCGTCCCTCTTGTTGAAAATAAGCCAGTTCGCTAAGAATATTCTTAGTGGTCAGATTCAGAC
Organism: Bacteroidota bacterium; assembly: GCA_018669475.1. Classification (GTDB taxonomy): domain Bacteria; phylum Bacteroidota; class Bacteroidia; order Bacteroidales; family UBA12481; genus JABHCC01. The sequence continues at coordinate 13,240 of JABHCC010000117.1, forward strand.
TGATAGCTTCACGAATTTTGGAGGCATTGGGCATATCGGGAAAAAGCTTTAGAAGACGTATCAACATCCAGTGTCCGTGTACTGATGAATGCCAATCAAAACAACCGTAAAAAGCCGGGTGCATCTCTTCAGGAGACCAAATCTCAGTTTCGTCATTCATCACATGTCCGGTTTTATTAGGATATTCCCGGTGTATGCAGTGCAGGGCGAGCGACGATAATTGGGCAGCCCGATCAGCAGATAAGAGATCGGAGAGTGGCGAAATATTTGTGATGGTTTGAGAACTTTCAGTCTTTGAATTTGTGCATCCTGAGAGAAGCAGCGCAAAAGTTATCAGTAGAAGAAGAGTTTTTTTCATAATTGCTAATTTACCTGATTGATTAGTAATCACAAAGCTATTTCTGACCATATCTTGTATGAATTATATTTTCCTCGGTGTAGAATTTTTATCTTTGCCAGCCTTAATTGATATATAATGGTTATTCTTGATTTCCCATATGTTTCTGAATATTTACAAGACTGTCTGGTAAAGGCTGATATTCCTGTTATTCATACTCCTGTGATCGAAAAATTGGGTCTGAGAGAAGATGTTAAATTGATTTCAGAAAATCAGGCTATTGAAGCATTTAAAGATAATCCTGAAAATTCGCTATACTCAAATTCTGAGAATGCAATAAACTGGATTGGACATAACCTTAGTTTTACCAATATTCCGGATAAGATTGATCTCTGCAAGGATAAAGTGAAATTCAGAGACCTGACGCGATCATTATATCCCGATTACTATTATGAGGAGCTTCAGGTGGATGATTTTAGTTCCTTTGCAGAAAAGAAGCTTCCTTATCCACTGATACTTAAACCTGCTGTAGGGTTTTTTAGCATGGGAGTTTACAGACTTGATGGGCCTCAGGATTGGATGCCGGTTCAAAAACGTATTAATGAGGAGATATCTAAAACCGGACATTTGTACCCGATTGAGGTATTCGATTCATCACGTTTCATTCTTGAAGCTTGTATACCCGGACGTGAATTTGCCATTGATGCTTATTTTGATCTTGATGGTAAGGCTGTTATCATGAATATTAGTGAACACTTTTTTTCTTCGGATGAGGACATGGGGGATCGTTTGTATCAAATACAATCCAGAACATTTCGTGAATTCTATGATGTATTTCAGATGCAAATTCAATCTATGGGACAGCTGGCAGAATTACGAAATTTCCCAGTTCATGTTGAAGTAAGAGTCACACCTGATAATCTAGTTGTACCGGTTGAGATTAATCCATTGCGTTTTGGTGGGTGGTGCACAACTGGTGATCTTGCCGGACTTTCATTTGGAATTAATCCTTACCAGATGTTTTTGAATAAAGAAAAACCTGATTGGGATAAGATTTTCTCTACGAGAGAAGATAAGGCATACAACTTGCTGATTCTTGATAATGTAACTGGCATTGATGGACAAGATATTAAAGGATTTGATTTCGATAAGCTCAGTGCCAGATTCAGAAATGTACTGGAGGTAAGAAAAATAGACCATGTGAAATATCCAGTATTCGGTTTCTTATTTATCGAGACAAACAAGGATGAAGAAGAGTTGTTGGCTGAAATGCTTAGATCAGATCTTCGGGAATACATTATAACATTGTAACATTATAACGTTGTAACATTATAACAATAAACTACCTTGCCAATGCCAACTCTCTCTGTTTTCGTTTATCGTACTCTCATTGATCCTCTGCTTGCTGGCCTTCGTCACTCTATTAAGGAACAAATCCCGGAAGGTTCAAGTTGTCTTGATTTAGCATGCGGAACCGGAACTCTGGTTTTCGAATTGGCAAGAGGCTGTTCATCAGTTGTCGGTATTGATATGGATGAAGCAAAAATTAAGGCTGCCCAGAACCGCGTTGAGATCAAAGGTTTGAGCCATTTATCATTCAAGATGATGGATGCTTCTGATCTTTCTGCTTTTGAGGATAAGCATTTTGACTATGCAACAATGGCAATGGCTGTTCATCAGTTTCCACCCGAATTGCGCATAGAAATCATCCGGGAGGCTAAAAGAGTATCAAAGAAATTAATTATTGCCGATTATGCCGTGCCACTTCCTAAAACTATTTCAGGGGAATTTGCAAAATTTATAGAATTCCTGGCTGGAAAAGAGCACAATGGTAATTTCAAGAACTATTACAAAAATGGAGGAATGCAGACTCAATTCGAAGAAATGGGAATAAAGGCAGAAAAAATCGCCAAACGAGGGTTGGGAGTTTTCCAGATTTGGGTTTGCAATTGAACACTCCCCAGTTCAGTGAACACACCCTTATTCAATTCCTGGTTCCTTTTACTTATTCTTATTCTTATGCCTACTCCCTACTCCCTACTCCCTACTCCCTACTCCCTACTCCCTACTCCCTACTCCCTACTCCCTATTTTCTATCCCTCAAGCCCTTTCTCCTCAGTATGTAGCTTGCGGCTGCTTTTCCTCCGAAAAAATTGTATCCGGATGGGGCGTACATGTATGCTGGTTTATCGTTTATCAATAAAATCTGAGGACGCTCAAACTTCACTATATTGCCTCCGTAGTGACGTTTCTTGTTCATTAGTTTTGATTCTCCAAGGTATTTAACTGCCGGATGAAATCCCTTTTCAGCTTCAGTGAATCTGATTCCGTCTTTTGATGTCCAAAGAATCCCACCCCCTTTCTCAAGCATTCCATGGTTATCAGTGGTAAGCAAGCAAAATTTTCCATCCATCATGAAAGCATAACCATCCTCAACACTGCGATCATTGTATGTCACCGGATGCGGGAGTTGAACATATGGTCCTTCAATGTTTTCTGCAATGGCCAGACCCATTTTGCCTCCTTCAGATTTGAAATAGAGGAAGAATCCTCCTTCCGGATGCTGAAGAAGGGCCGGATTATTCACACCATTAGAAGGTTTGTAATTCCAATAATCAGGATTATCAGGAGGACTCAGTATCAGTCCGTCCCCATTCACACGTACCCAAGGACCAAAAAGGCTAGTCGATTTAGCGAGACCAATGCACTGATTTGCGGGGTGGGGTGGCTGTTGAGGATTATCGTTAGCAATATACAAAAGGTAATAAGTATCACCAACCTTATGAATTGCAGGATTATGTGGACCGGAAGCATCCCAGTGACCGGCGCCTTTCCCTTTCAAAGATACTTCAGAAAACTTAAATGGTCCTTCGGGTGATTCGCCAATATAATGAGCAATCTCACTGTCGGATCTCCAGCCGGGATCAACCTTTAACTCAGCTGGCCAGCGGGCAACAAAAAGATGAACTCTTCCCTCTGTATCCATAATGGGAGACGACCCCCAGATAGTAAAATCATTCTCTTCAACAGCCACTCCAACGTACTCCCAGCCATCTGCAAAGCTTGTATCCTGAGCAAAGAGTGACGATGTGAAAAGAAAAACCCAAAGGGTAAGACATATTTTGTAATTCATAGTTTTTTTATTTTAAATTGTGAAATGCGGCCAGGTGTTTTACTAATAAAGTTGTAAAAATAACCTAATAACCCGAATAACAGATTAACCGAACTCCCTCCCTTCAGCTACTTTCTTTTGTTATCTTTACAAGATGCAAACCAACCTTGTCTTTTACAACGTAGAAAACCTTTTTGATACCTTTGATGACCCTTTAACTAATGATAATGCCTTTTTGCCAGAGGCTAAGAGAGAATGGCATGAGAAGAGATATGCCCTTAAGCAACAGCGTATTGCAAAAGTTCTTAAGGAAATTGAAGACCCGATGCCCGGTATAGTGGGATTAGCCGAGATAGAAAATAGAAAGGTTCTGCTCGATTTAGTAAATTCGCTGAATTTGGATGAAGAGCAGATTGGAATTCTATTGGCTGATTCACCCGATGAAAGAGGAATGGATGTGGGTTTGTTGTATCGCAAAGATATTTTTCAATTAGTCACTAAAACTAGTATTCCGATATTTTTTCCGTCTGATCCAAGTGATAAAACCCGTGATATTCTGTACGTCCATCTTAAACCTGACGATCTGCCCGGACTCCATATTTATATCAATCATTGGCCATCAAGAGTGGAAGGCCAGAAGGCAACTGAGGTAAAAAGATTTGATGCTGCCAAAAGTCTTCGTAGCCACATGGATATTATTCTGAATGACACCCCTGTTGCCAATGTTTTGGTGATGGGTGATTTGAATTGTACCCCTGATAGTCCACCTGTATATAGAGTACTTGATAAAAAAGGGCATTCGGAGAATCCATTACTGAACCTGGGATGGGATATCCATCTTTCGAAAAGTGGTAGCACGAATTACCGTGGTAAATGGCTACTATTTGATCAGATGCTCGTTACACCATCATTACTAAATTCATCATCCCTGAAAATATTGGACTTCAGCGTAGTATCCTATTCATGGATGCTGTTCTATAATCCAAAATACAAAGATTACAGGCCAAATAAAACTTACGGAGGAACAGATTATCACGGTGGATTCTCAGACCACCTCCCAGTGAAAGTTGAGTTGAAGTTTTGAGAATAGGGGGACGGTCCCCGTCCCCTGTCCGGGGTCCGTAGTCCATGGTCCGGGGTCCGGGGACCAAAGTCCCTGGTCGTTGGTCGATGGTCTGAAAGTTCCAACAAGTATCCGAGTAACCGAGTAACGGAGTAACGGTTTTGTCCCCAGTCCCCAGTCCCCAGTCCCCGATCTTAAGTCTTGCTCAAGCTTATCGCTCTGAAAATTACGTGGCTGAATTTTGAATATGGTAGGTATAGAACAATTTGCCACACCATGATCAGATGGAAGAAATAAAGATGATAAGCTGATCCCCATTCTGCAAAACGAGCAGCTTCTACCAAAATTCCTGACAGTGCAAGTAGGAATAAACTTACCAGAAAGAACCAATCAGAATAGTTTCCCCTGCTGCCCCCTTCATTATTTCTGAAACGATTAATACCCATCATAACTAAACCGAATAACATTGCTACACCGGCAAGGTTCCCAATAATTTTTACCGGATGCCAGAATGTAAGCGGATATTTATCAAGAATCACAGCAAGTATTGCAAATAAAGTAACAACTAATAGAAGGACAAAGCCGCCAAAAACCAGTATGTGAGCCAGGCTGCGATTTCTGTTTGTTTTGCATTTTCTGAAGCGGCTATGCAGTACTATCTCCAACACAGATTTCAAATAGCCTGTTTTTTCTCTTCCTGCCGGATAATGGAGCCTTTTGCTGAATTTTCTGATACTAAGCCAATTCATTGTGAAAGTGGCAAGAACAAAAATGGAGAATGATCCGTTTAGCCATGCATGAGGGAAAAATTCGGAATAGTTTATCAGACCATCAGGTATCGCAAATGTACCAGCCAAAGCTATAATGCCGGCAATAATCAGAGTTGGAATAGCCAGCAACAAGGGCAAATATTTTGGAGAACTGAGCCATTTAGCCAGGAATTTTGGTCGACTAAAATTCTCCCAGGTAGCCTGCCGGATGGCGGCCAGCACATCGCCTGGATTAACATCCCTTGGACAAGTAGCAGAACAATCTCCACATTGATGGCATAACCAGATATCAGGATCTGACATGAGTTTCTCTTTCAAACCCCAGGCAGCCCATATCATCTCTTTGCGGGGATAGGGTTCCACTTCAGGAGAAAGATCACAGACAGCTGAGCAAGATCCACACTGCATACAGCTTGAAAGATCTGATCCGCTCCTTGTACGAATGAAATCGATTAACTTAAGATCAGGATTTATTTCGAGTGGCATAGATATTTAGTTGTCAGTTGTCAGTTGTCAGTTTTCAGTTATCAGAAAAAAGTCCGGGGTCCGATGTCCGGGGTCCCCGCCTGCCCCGAATTTATTCGGGGACTCCCACCTCCCGCCTGCCCAGATTTCGATCGGGGATTCCCGACTCCCGAATTAAATCAAATTTCTTTGAACGGATTCGGACCTATTAGTTCAATTTCTTCTATATAATCGTTTATTATTTCTGGTATTCTGTCGAATTCGTTAATTTCCACAAACTCAGTGCGGATTCTTTCTGGTTCCAGCATCATTGTTTGCAGCGTCTCTTGTATATTTTCGCCTCTTGTTTCGGTTAACTCACTGCCCTGAATAAAGTGACATTGATAATCGTCGCCTGGTTTACATCCAATTTGCATTATCCCGTCAAAGCCCTGCGACAGGGCGTCAGAGATCCATATTTTATTGATAGAGCCAATACAACGAACCGGAATTATCCTGATGAAAGCGCTGTACTGCAGTCTTTTCATTCCGGCCATATCGAAGGCCGGATATGCATCGTTCTCACAAACAAAGGCCAGTATTCTTGGCTTTTCCTCAAACTCATCCGGTACATAGATGGATTTTATCATCGCAGATACCGACTGAATAGAGAAGTCTTCAAAACTAATAATTCGCTCAGGGCAAGATCCCATGCAAATACCACAACGACGACAACGGGTAGGATTAGGCAGTGGGGTACCTTTCTCTGTTTCATCGTACATTCCGAAAGGACATTCTTCAGTACAACGCTTACAATCAGTGCATCTCTGCATATATAACTGAGGGTAGCTTCTGTCGCCCGACCGGGGATGAACAGCACCTCCTTTTTTTACCGACTCAATAAGCTGAACAGCTTTCATTACCGCTCCACGTGCATCAGTCTGAGAATCGCTTATTCCCATTGGAGCCCGCATCGCTCCGGCTGCATATATCCCGGTACGACGCGTCTCATAAGGAAAGCAAATGAAATGAGAGTCACTGAATTCATATTTCAGTTCTGGCAAACCCGGACCTTGTCGATAAGCCAGATTGAGTTCCTTACTGTCATTCGGTACCATGCCTGTAGCCAAAATAACCATGTCAACAGGAATAGAAATATCCTCATCAATCAAGGATTCGGATACTTCAACGCTTAATTGTTTTTCAGATACGACAACTTTTTCAACTATACCTTTTGTTAGAAAGATTCTGCTGTCTTTTTGCACCTCTTTGTAATACTGTTCCAGCATACCAGGCATTCTGATATCCTTATAAATCAGAAAAACACTTGTTTCAGGATGCTGTTCTCTTATTATCTTTGCCTGTTTGAGTGATGTGCCGCAGCATATCGATGAACAATATGGGAGATGATCCGGATCCCGTGAACCGGCACACTGTACAAATAATACCGATTTGGGTACCATACCATCTGATCGACGCAATAAAACACCATTTTTCATTGCTTCTTCAGCCTCATGATTGCTTATGATATCAAGTGATGAGCCGTAGCCAAATTTTTCTAATTTATTCGGGTTGTAGGGTTTCCATCCTGTCGCAGCAACAATAGAACCAACTTTAAAAGTGACTACCTGATCATTATTGCTGACTGAAACAGTAAAATCGCCGGGTTGTCCGCCGATGGACTCAATTTTTGAGCCTGTAATAACCCGGATGCCCTCGTGATGAATGACCTCACTAATTGTTGAATCAATATCATTTTTCTGCTCCTTGACCCAGGGTGCCTTATTTGGGATCGTTTTATTCAGATTCTTCAGGAAACCGCCTAAACTTTCTTCTTTCTCTATCAAAACAACTGAATACCCAGCATTTGCACCCTCTAATGCAGAAGTTAAACCAGTTATTCCGCCGCCTACAACAAGAATATCCATGCAGGTGATTTCAGGTATAAAGGCTGTAGGTAGCTGTGTGAATTTCAGTTTAGCCATTCCCATCCTGAGGTAATCTTCAGCCATCATCTGCGTGTCTTCTTCTCCGGCAGGTTGACAATAAACAACCTGTTCACGAATATTAACACGCTCAAGCTGAATCTCACTGCCAAAGCTGAATTCTGTTGTTTTAATCCGTGGAGAACAAGCTGCAATCAATACTGATGATCCGGGATTCTCTAAAATACCCTCCCGGATGAGATCAAGACCCTCCTCATGGCATAGCCGATCATGTACCACTACTTTCGTTACATCTGTGTTTTCACGGGCAATCTTTTCAAGCCCTGAACAATCAAGACAAGTTCCAATCTCGCAACCAGAACAAATAAAAACCGATATAGTATCAATCACACTCATTACTCTTCTTTTCTCCTGAATCCAAGCAAGCTAGCTCCTGTAGCACTTTTCACACTTGCAGAAATATCCATTGGCTGAATAGCACATCCGGCCATTTTTACTCCATCCGGCAGGCTATAATAATCTAAATAACTTCTTTGTTTAGGTAAGAGTCCTTCCACGGCGCTTTGATTTGGAATCAATCCTGTAGCAAGTACAAGCATATCAGCATCATATGTCAGCTTTTTGCCCGATTCGATATCTTCTGCTACGAACTCAAGTTCCTTATTGTTTGTATTCGTGTTCACCTTGCTTACCTTGCCTTTTATCAGACGAATTCTTGGATGATCCTGAATTTTACTGAGAAAATCCTCATTTCTGCCTGATACTCTCAAATCAATGTAGTGCAAACTAACTTCCACTTCAGGTAGAACCTCAACGGCATGAAGTGCTTGTTTTAGGCTGGCTGAGCAGCAAACGCCCGAGCAATATGGTAAATGATTTTCATCACGAGATCCGACACAATGAATAAATGCTATCTTTTTTGGTGCTTTCTGTGTTTCATGACACAGAATCTTCCCCATGGTGGATCCGTTTGGTGCACTTATCCTTTCCATCATCAGGTTTGTTAGAATATCAGGATGCTTACCAAATGAATAATCAGGAACTTCAGCAGGATCAAAACCTTCCCAGCCGGTAGCCAGAATTATTGAGCCGACGATTAGCTCAGTTTCCTTTGGCTTTGCCTCAAGATTGATGGCATCATATCTGCAAGTTTCAAAACAGGCATTGCAGCGATCGTAGAGACAAGAAGCATCATCAATAACATAACGCTCAGGAAAAGCAAGATCATGGGGATGATAAATAGCTTTTTTACTCGACATGCTGCGGTTGAAAACATCCTTCATCTCAGCCTTACAAACCTCCACACAATCACCACAAAGAGTGCAATTTGAATTGACATATTCCGGGGCAGAAACAAGCTCAACCGCGAAGCTGTCATCTTGCTCGAATACACTTGATACTTCAGTAGAAACCATCAGACTGATTAGTGGATTATCTTTTATTCGTCTGAAATTTATCTCCATGCCACAATAGGGTGGGCACATTTTTGGAAAATATCGATTCATGCTGATGGCATTTCCACCGATATAGGGAAGTTTCTCAAGCAAAATAACAGAAAGCCCGGCCTCTGCCGCTTCCACAGCAGCCGTAATGCCCGACATCCCGGCACCAATCACCAATATTGGAAGTCTCTCTAACATATTAAAATAAATATTTAAAACCGCGCGTCACCGTGCGTAACCCCGCGTAACCATCATCACGCCAAATCAATCACCTCTCTCTTAATCATTTCCCATTCTTCGTCTTCAGGATTCCATTTGCAGTTGGCAAAAACTTTCCATTCTTCTTTCATTTCGGGAAAATCGGTTCGGAAGTAGTATCCAGGCCAACGTGTTTCCTCTCTGAAAAGAATGGTTCTGATATGCGATTCAGCCTGCCACATCCTGTGAATATTTTCCCAACACCTCATTAACTCATGGGTATCTTCGGCTGCCAGTTTCGAGGAGTCTTCCTTCATAAAGTCAAGAAAATGCATACCTCGCTCCAGCATAGGTTTTGATGTTTTGAATGCTTGTGATGCTCCACCTGCATATTCATCCATAATTTTCTGCAGCCTAAACATAAACATTTGAGGCTTAATGAAATTAGGATTTATATTAGGATCGTTCGCGTAATCTTTGTGCTCATTATATAATTCCAGCGGACGAAAGGTGTCTTCCTTTAATTGTTGAATGACTGCCTCATCGATATCCGGTTTTTCGTTTGTATCCACTGCAAAAGATACAGCTCCTTTAGCAGCTATTCTTCCTTCTGTAAATGATCCTGAGGAGAATTTATGGCTGGATGCACCTGAAGCATCTCCAGCGGCAAATAATCCTTTAACAGTAGTCATATTAGGATATCCCCAATGATATCCCTCCGGCGAAAGATCTTCAGGTCCACTTACCCAGGCGCCGTTTCCTCCTGAGTGTGAGCCAATGAAATATGGTTCACAGGCTGATATTTCAGATGGAGTCTCTTCAGGTTTTACATTTGTTGAAGCCCATAGAAGTGCCTGACTAACAGTCATATCCAGAAAGTCTTCCCAGGCTTCGGCTTCAAGTTTTTTCAGTGTGCGTTTGGCAGTCTTTGGATCTTCAGACTCATCAACAATTTTTTGAATAGCCTCATCGGTGCGCATGTAAATCGGGCCTTTTCCTTCATTTACTTCGAGCATCATGAGGTGGTTTCGTAAATTAGCAGGAGTGGGCTTTGCTGCTCCGTATGGTAACCATTTTTGTAGTTCATCTTTCCTGGTCTCCATATAATCTTCACCCAATGCATTAGTCGCTTTTGATTTAAACAAGAGAAACCAGGCTCCAACCGGTCCATAGGCATCTTTAAATCGCACAGGAACGAAACGGATTTCCTGACAGGTCATCTCTGCACCTGCCTTTAAAGTGAAATATGTACTGGCTCCTGAGTTGAAAGGAGGGTACCATGAACGTCCGAGTCCTTCACCAACTGATTTGGGTTTGAAAACATGCACTGCACCACCCAAAGCAGTTATTACACTATTTGCAAGAAATACATAGAATTTCTTCTCCCGGATACTGAAGCCTGTAGCTCCAATACAGCGACCGTCTTTCATCAGAGGTTGTGTGATGAATATACGCTCAAAGTACTGACCATCATCGCCTAGCTCTGCCAGTGCTTTTTTTGCTGCTTCTGCTACAATAGTTTTGTAAGATTCCCCATTGATCATTATCTGCCAACGTCCTTCATGTACGTATTTCCCATTCTCATCTTTCCAGATGGGAAGTCCCCATTTTTCAAAGAGATGAACAGATGAATCTACATGCCTGGCAATATTTGCAACCAGATCATCACGGGCAATCCCCATCAGGTCATTCTTGACGTATTGAACATATTCAGACAGAGTATTATCACCATCTTTAAGTCCAACATACTGGTTAATAGCTGATAAGCCCATGGCAACAGCACCACTGCGATCCATTGCTGCTTTGTCAACAACAGTGACCGATTTATTATGCTTTTTTGCCCAGTGAGCTGCTTCAAAAGCTGCTCCGCATGCTGCCATGCCACCACCCAAAATGAGAATGTCTGTCCGTACAATGACGGTTTCGTAACTATTGGTAATTTCCATGTTTTTCAGAGTTTTGCTAATTCATCTAATCCATTTGAAGCTGGCTCGGTTCTTAAAAGCGGGCTTTTAAGGTCATCACTTGATGATTCGAATCCGGCATCTGGTACTGAACTGCCTTCAGGTATAGTACGGGTTTTGAAACGGAATCTTTTCAGCTCACCATCTCTGAATTTTACCGACCACATTATGGTATCAGTACTTCTTAATGGTTGAACAACCCCGCCCAATGGCATGAAATCGGCATATCCACGTATCTCAATGGCTTGGGTCGGACAAATTTTAACACAATTATAGCACTCCCAACACATATCAGGTGCCCGGTTATAGGCCTTCATCTTCTCTGTGTCAAGAACCATCAGGTCATTAGGACAGATATACATACAGGCTGTACGATCGTGTGATTTACATCCGTCGCATTTCTGATTGATCACAAAACTTGGCATTCGATTAACTTTTGAATTATGCGAATAAAAATAACAATTCCCTTCAATGACTCGGTAGTGAGAGGCTTAAATGAAAGGGTTCTAAATAGGGACCTTTGGTCTTATATTTTTGCTGTCACCAATCTGGGTTGCTTACGAATTTCAGGTTTTTCGTGAATCGGCCTGTTCGCAGAGAGTCCATGGCTTTGTAGGAGAGTTTTAAATGATTGAAACGAACGGTGAATTTCGATGCAATAACTCCAATCGCTCCATCAATATTTCCTTTCGGATCTTTTTTAATGTCTGATGCCGGATGCATTTCTTTGAGATAAGTGGTGAGCTCCTCATCAGCCGCCGTAATGCTGGCAATCAATTCAAGAGGTTTGCGATAAGAGATGCTCTTATTGTTGGGAATCCGGGTGCCCAGGAAGGCATAAACAGGATCAGAATAGATCTGGAATTGGTATCTGTCTCTTTCCCATCTTAGCTCGTTCTTCTGTATATGTCTGGAGTATTGCACCTTCCGGATGCTGGATTCGCCATCTTCAGTAAGCTCCTCGAAAACCAATTTAAAGGCAATCTCATATGAAGCAGCGTTTTCAGATGGAAACCAGGAGAAAGTGAGAGGATCTTCATAAAAGTAAATCCTTTTTGCCTGAGAGTTTGGATAAATAATTTTCAGATCCTTGAATAATTCTGTTTCAGAGATTATAGGTTTTTCAACTCCAGGCAGTGTAATTCGAATTGTATATAATCCGGCAGGTAAAATTCTTTTTAAAGAATAAACAGGATTAGGACTTTCAGGGAAGACTCCTTCATTCCTGTGAGATGGACTCTCAAGAAATTGAATATCAAGATTGCTTCCTGTCTGAGCCAGGCTTATTTCAGGGGAATTATAGTACAGATTGCCAGGATTTTGCATTAACTTCATGGCATCCTCTTCACCCGAAAAACTTTTGGTAACTTTTATAGAATGTGCCGTGTCAGATGCATCGAAAATGCCATAAATAACAGGAATTGCTTCACCTGGATATACCAGGCTAACTTCATCGGAGCACGATGTAAACATGCTTGCAAAAAATGCAAGCAAGACAAGATCACAGCATCTGAACCCAAACCTAAAAAACAAACGATTCACCAACATCGCACAAAACTAACAATTTTCAGCCCACACTCACACCCACACCCAAACCCAAACTCACCTTCCCCATCCCATCTTCTCACAATCAGCAGGATCAAGTTCAAATGTCATTTCAATATTCTGGCTGTTAACTGTAAAAGTGGAATCAGTCATTTTATTATCGAGAATCATACCAATCTCATACGTTGCATTCATTTCTGCATACATGATCAGATTACCTGCAACAATAAATAACTCTTTCCATTGTTCACCCGGAATACGGAAATATCCTTGAATGGTTGGCCTTATTTCTCCTGCCGGGCAGACTACTCTTAATGTGGCATGAACAAGTTTCTTTTCTGTTTTGATAAGGTTTACCTCCCAGTTAAGTGGAGGGTTTTTTGGATCTGGCACTCGTAAAATAAACGGATCAGTAACAAACAAGCCATCCGGATCATTCCTGGTTACGCGAATAAACAAAGGCGCATCTTCTACAAACTCGGAGTATTCTATGACAGGGTTAGATAGCTCTAGTTCATGTGTTGATTCTTTCATTACCTCCTCGGTTTTCCAATCAAGATATGCCAGTTTAATGGGTAAGCTTGTTTTAGATATGCCGTCTCCTTTGACGAAATTTATTGATCCGGCTAAGCGAATCATGCTTGATGAATACTCAACCTCCTGGTTAATGGAACTGCTGCAAGGATTCTCCAATGAGATATTTCCGGGACTGAAAATCAGCGGATTATTGTCACTTACTGTTTGAAAAAGAATATTCACAGGAGTGTTCTGCGGGATAGATAAGTTCAGATTATATGTGCTATTTCCTGGAGTTATGGTGAAAACCCGATTATGAATAGTTCGCATATCACTTTCGCGTGAGATAATTATACGAACAGGAATATCCTCTTGACCGGAGTCTCCTCCAGCCTGAAAATCAAGTGCTCCTCTCATCCAACAGCTTGTTGAGCTTAATTCAAAATAAAGTATTTGATCCTCCTGGCATGATGAATTTACTTGTACAGATCCTGCCGGAATAATGAAATCGTTTGCTAATGATCGAGTTTCCAGACTACATTCGACAGGGATCCCATCCGGCAGCATTAAAAAGAAGGAATAATCTGAAGTATTTTCTTCAATGTTGATATTTAGGGTTTTAACTGTAGATCCTGAATCAGAATTGCGAATTCGCAGACGTGCCGGGATGGGGTAATAGGGAAAATCTGCACCCGGCTGAGCTTGCAGGGTTCCACTAAACTTACACTTGAGCGGACGTAGAACAAGGTTTTCATCAAAGCTTAGTTGATCAGCTGAAATCACAAAACTGCCAGGGTCAGATGCAAATTCATAATCTGATCCCAAGGCCCTGAGTCTTACAGTGATATCATCCTCTGCCGGAACGAAGAAGTTGAGATTTAATGTGGATTCAGAGATGCTAAGCGGGATACGATGAATGATTTCTCCTGATTGCTGGCTCACTATTAATGCTTCTCCGCTAAATTGATCAGCAATAAAAGGTTTGGTGAACTGTAAATTTATTGCGCCACTTATTTCTCTGGTTTCTGATTCGCTGCCAGCCGCTAAGAAGGTGAGATGGGGCAGGGGGAAGGTGCCATAAAATGTACTGTCATTTTTGTTAACTGTTGCTTTCCCCTCAGAAATCCAGACATTTGTTTCTTCGTTGAAAGACCAAACCTCAGGATCTGCACGATTCTCATCCCAGTTGTTGAGACCGAATTGCCATTCAGGAAGATTATCACCAGAGAAATACCGAACAGGATCTCCATTCGCATTCAGAATATTGATTTCAGCCAGAGCCTCAGCATGGATGACCGCTTTCTTGATCTCTCCGTTTTCCATGATGCTCAGAATCTTCTGTTCTCCCAGATTTGTTTGATCAAAATCCTGATATCTCCCAACTTCTAAAGTTATTTCACCCGCAATATTTTCATTCGCACTATTCAGAAATTGCACATTCTCGGGAAAATGTAATTGTAAAAGATTATCGGGGGAGATTACTGTGAATTCTTGTTCTAACTGACCTTCCTCGAGGATACCAAGTTTTACTTTAAACTCAGAGGGTTTGTCGGTTTGATAGCCAGCTCTCGGCATAATGACTGAGTAGGTGAAATACCCGGTATCGCGCAGACTAACTGCAAAACTTGCATCTGTAAATCCCGATGCTGTAGCTGAAACGGTGAATTCAATCGCCTGGTTTTCAGATGGAGGACCAGGCTCAAACGGGTTTAAAGCAATGCTGATCAATCCAAAAACTGAGTTAATGGTCTCAGGATGTTCCCCCACCTGGGTTAGAATTGCATCCTTGTGTTTGCCTTCAAATTGAGCCGTCACCGAAGAAAGATCGTCGGAGCCTATCAGATTGCCAGTTTCTGCATCAACAAATCTAAACGATACAAAAGTCTCAAAGAGATCATAGTTAATGCTTATCTGAACTCCTTCCATCGGGTCGAAGTCATTACATCCGAAAAGAATCAGTAATAGGGCAAGAAAAGGAAGCTTCTTAATCATGTTATCACTTGGTTTTACCACTTCAAAAGTAGCAAAACCAATTGTTCAATCATCAGAATTGACCAATCATAATGTTAGATCTGGTCAAAATTGTATGAAGACCCTGTTACACTTCGTAAGTGGAACTAGCAGTATCACCACCACGTCCTGTCCAGTTGGTGTGGAAGAACTCTCCTCTTTGCTTATCAGTCCTTTCGTAAGTATGAGCTCCGAAATAGTCGCGTTGTGCCTGCAGCAGGTTAGCCGGTAATCTGTCACAACGATAACCATCATAATATGTCAGGGCACTGGTGAGTGCAGGAATTGGTATTCCCTGTGATAATCCAGTGCTGCAAACATTCCTCCATCCCTCCTGAGCTTCGTCGATTTTCTTTTGAAAAAATGTATCAAGAAGCAGATTATCAAGATCTTGATCCTGGTCAAAAGCATCTTTGATTTTGCTCAGGAATGCAGAGCGTATTATACAACCACCACGCCACAACAGAGCGATACTGCCATAATTTAAATTCCATTTGTACTCTTTAGCCGCCTCCCTGAGTAAAGTAAAGCCCTGGGCATATGAGACCAGTTTTGCTCCATAAACTGCTTTTTCCAGATCATCAATGAAGTCTTGCTTATTCCCCTTAAAAGTTACAGACGGGCCTGATAATACTTTTGCTGCAGCCACCCGCTGGTCTTTTTGGGCTGATAAACAGCGCGAGAAAACTGATTCTCCAATCAGAGTAAGTGGTATACCCAAATCCAAAGCAGTAACACCTGTCCACTTACCAGTACCTTTCTGTCCGGCAGTGTCCAGTATTTTTTCTACCAGAGGCTCTCCATCCTCATCAATAAATCCCAGAATATCACGGGTAATTTCTATCAGATAAGAATCCAGATCTCCCTCATTCCACTTTCTGAACACATCATGCATTCCCTTATGACTCATGCCAAGCAGATTCTTCATCAGATGGTAGGCTTCTGTAATGATCTGCATGTCACCATATTCAATCCCATTATGCACCATTTTTACAAAATGACCTGCACCATCTGAGCCTACCCAGTCACAGCATGGAGTATCGTTTTCAACTTTGGCTGCAATGGCCTGGAATATAGGCTTCACCGATTCCCATGCCTCACTTGATCCTCCAGGCATCATTGAGGGGCCTAATAATGCACCTTCTTCTCCTCCGGATACACCGGTGCCAATGTATAACAAGCCTTTACTCTCTACATAGGCAGTACGCCTTATGGTATCGGGGTAATGTGAATTTCCTCCGTCAATAATGATATCCCCGGGTTCGAGATAAGGAATAATCTGATCGATAAAATCATCAACCGGTTTGCCGGCTTTAACCAGAAGCATTACTTTTTTCGGACGCTCTAAACTGTCAACCAACTCCTTAATTGAATGAGTACCTATAAAATTTTTACCTTTTCCCCGACCATTTATAAAATGATCAACTTTCTCAGTAGTGCGATTATATACGGCCACAGTGAAACCTTTACTTTCCATATTCAGTACCAGGTTTTCACCCATAACAGCCAGTCCGATTAATCCAATGTTTGCATTCATTTAAAAAATAGTTATCAGTTATCAGTTATCAGTTATCAGTTAAAAAAAAGTCCGGGGTCCTTGGTCTGGAGTCCGGGGTCCAAAAAACAACAAATCAATTCTTTTCAAAACCCAATTTTTCTAAAATCTCAATTGTTTCTTTCTTCAGGTTTACTGTTGTGATTTTGTATGCTGGGAATTCTCTTCTTATTGGGTAATCACCTCTTTGCGCTTCGAAGGAATCAATATTTTGTCTTAAATTTTTGTCATCCTGCCGGATGTTATAGGTGCTTTTTACAGCATGAGAAATAATTTGCTGCTTTGAAAAACCCGATCCATCCAGATAAATATTTCCTATCATCGGTGGTTCAATATACTCGGGATACCAATTTTTCAGTGGAAGATCAAAATGTTTGGCCAATTCCCTGATGGAATGAGCTGTTCCCATCGCTTTTCCGTCTCTTGAATAACCTGCTATATGCGGAGTGGCCAGATAAGCTTTTTCAAGCAGTTCACGATCTATCCCCGGCTCATTCTCCCAACAATCAATAATGCAAGCTCTTACCAGCTCTTTATTCAAGGCATTCTTCAGATCTTGAGTGTTGATTACTTCACCACGGCAAGTATTTATAATCAAGACTTGATTCTCAATCTTTTCGAATATGTCCTGATTAAACAATTGCAAAGTTCGATCTTGTCCACTACGGTTCAATGGTACATGCAAACTAATAATATCTGCCTCCCGGATGAGATCTTCGAGGCTGCAGAATCCGGTAGGGCCTTCTTCTCTTGCCCTTGGCGGATCATTTAGCAGAACATTCATGCCAAGTAAAGCTGCAGTACGTGCTACTTTTGATCCCACATGACCAACGCCGATAATACCAATTGTTTTTCCTTGGAGCTGCTCATTGCTTTCTTCGGCCCAGTCAAGTAAGGCTGCGGCAATATATTGATTCACAGATTCGGAATTGCATCCGGGAGCATTAGTCCAGGTGATTCCCTTCTCTTTGCAATACTCAGTATCAATGTGATCAAAACCTATGGTTGCCGAAGCAATGAATGAAACTTTTGAACCCTCTAATAAGTTACGTGAACATTGGGTTCGGGTTCTGGTAATCAAGGCATCAGCATCTGCTACTTCCCTTGCGCCTGTTCGATTACCCGGCAAATATTGCACCTCAGCAAATTCTTCCAGAATGCCTTTCAGATAGGGGATTTTATTGTCGGCAATTACCTTCATATTGTAAAACGATCTTTACTCGACCACAAACCAAGAGCCGGGTTTTTTATGAAATAGAAATCTTCACCATCCGGTGTTTGATTATAGCCCTGATTGAGTTGGCTGACATTAAATTCTTCAAGATATGCATCCAGATCACCCCAGAGAAAGCCCACACTTTCAATTTCCTCACGACTGAGCATGCCTTCCCCTTTACCCGGACAATAACGTATACTGAATCTTCCTTCTGATGATCCGTGTATTAAATGTGCGGCTGCGCTTAGATTATTTTTGAGTTCTTCAAATTGATCAACCGATTCCAGAGTTGTTTTTGTGCCATTGTATCCGTATTTCCTTATCAGACGATCAATCTCTTTATCCTCACCAAACTCTCTGAGTCCGGGTGCTAATACAATCAATTCTCCTTCATCGGCCATGGCCATCCGTGTACGATATATACTTTTATTGCCTAGCCAGGTGCTTTTAAACTCCTCGGGATCAAGAAAGACAACTGCCTTCTTTATAGGATTATCAAGCATGATGAAGTTTTTCTCAAGGGCCATTTCTGAGGCATCAAGAAAGCACTGCTTATCGAAACCTGAGAAAAGACCTGATACTCCTTTATCTGTTACTACAGTCAGGAGATAATAAATAGGTAGATCGGTGGCGAAATGATCTGATCCATAGTCGAAAATTTTACGTACCGGGGTAGAGGCCCGGCCCATCATTCGTTCCATTCCATAAACTGCACCCACGAAATGGCTTTTGTTTATACCTTCAGGACCACCGGTACCAACGAAAACATTTTTGTTGTGATTGGCCATTCCAACAACTTCATGCGGAACAACTTGTCCGATCGATAAAATTAAATCATAATCTCCTTCAAGCAATAGACGATTTACCTGTACCGGCCATGGGGAATTTAGTTTTCCTTCAGTGACTTCATTAATAAAACTTGCCGGCACCTCCCCAATAGTGACAACATCATTCCTCCAGTCGTGAACCCTGAAAAGACTGAGAGGAACAGCTCCGAACATTTTCTTTATCTGCGCTTCTGTCATTCCTGAATGAGTGCCCAGAGCGGGTAAAATGTCTTTTATCGCATCACCATAGTACTCCCATACCCACTCAGTTAGTTGGCCTGCATATGAATGGTATCGTGTAAAATCCGGAGGAATAAGCAGTATACGTTTGCGAGACCCAATCGATTGAAGGGATGCAAATAGTTGTGCTTTTATTTCAGAGGGTGATAGTATCATCAGTTTATTATTTCTTCCATGGTGGTATTTCAGGCAGGTAACTGTTGAACTCCTCAATCAGCATTTTCTCATAGCTACCTTCATATTGACCAGTGAAAAATTTGTCTAATCCTTCCAGGTGCAAGCTCTTCCAACTTAGCTCTTCCTGACCAGGGTTAATAGGGAAAAATAAGACCCCGTTATTTTTAGCTGCTTTCATGTCACCTGGTGCATCTCCGATCATCAGGATATGATTATCGGGATACTTGTTTTTAGCTGCCATAGCCAGGTGTTCAGTTTTTGTTCCGTATTCCTGTCCGGCAATTACTCTGACATATTTTGAAATATTATTCTCTTTCCATTCCCTTTCAAGAGCTTCAACCGGAGTTTGTGAAATAACTATTGCATCGGCTTTTTCATTTAACAGCTCGAGACATTCTCTGACAAGAGGGAAGGGTGCAATTCCATATACCATTTCTCTCACTGTTTGGTTAACTGCCACAGACCATTTTAATGCCTGATCAATTATAGGATTATTTGCTTCGCGAGCGTATGCTTCCAGAACCGGATTTCCCAATTGAGTCTCTTTCCGGGTCCATTCAATCAATGGAGTAATATCCGGCAGGACAATATCTCTTGCTTTTACTTCCTGACGTTCAGATAATAATCGAAAAGATTCAATAAGAGTATGAAAACGGTTGGCTCCCCGGGTTTTGGAATAGAGATTTACGAATTCCCAGGCTTCACGTACATATTTTGATATAGTCTGCAGTTCCCAATGATGGACTACATTTGGACAAAAACACTCTTTGTGTTTAATTTCCATGGTGTCAAATGCGCAACCATCTGAGTCAATCCCGACAAAGAATTTCTTAGTTGGCTGGAGAGTGGTGAGTTGTTGCTGTTGTGGGTTCATTTTAGGAAAGTTCTCAGTTCTCAGTTATCAGTTTTCAGAA
This sequence comes from Bacteroidota bacterium, assembly GCA_018669475.1. Taxonomy (GTDB): domain Bacteria; phylum Bacteroidota; class Bacteroidia; order Bacteroidales; family UBA12481; genus JABHCC01. The sequence goes on from JABHCC010000117.1 coordinate 33,516, forward strand.
AAAAAAATAGAAATATGATTTCAGTTGTATGTTGTTACTTGATATTATATTTATTTAGTTTTTGCTGTTCGAATATTGGTTTTAGTCTGGTGAATCTTTGAATTCCATTTTCCAGGGGGACATTCACCCATTCTTCACCAATCAGCGGTTTTACATATTTTATAAAATCTTCTGTTACATCTGTTCCGCTTTCTGTTATCCAGTTTTTCGGAAAGAAACGTTCACTCAGCGCTACCTTTTCAAGGGCTACTTTGTCGTATCTTACAGAATAATCTGGTCCGGGATTTCTTAATATGGTTGCCATCCAGCCATTTTCACCTTTGGAAGCGATTTCAACAGCCTTTAAGCCTACCTGATAGGCTTCATCGAGATCAACTAGGGAGGCATAAACCATAGAATGACGCTGGTCGGTACCCATTACCTGTCCGCGGGCTGCACCTCTGGTTTTCAGTCCTTTGTCATTCAAATAGTTCACCACAGTTTGCTGAACTGATATTTTACTCGATCCGAATGAGGTATGTCCGAAAGCATCTTTCACTTCTCCAATCGATCCGCAGTCAAATCCTTCACTAATAACAACAATACACCTTTTATCCTGAATCAACTGATTATTCACTCTGTCACCGAGTTCTTCAAGGCTCAAACCTGATTCTGTAAGATAGATCTGTAGTGGCATTTCATGATTGGGATCTGCAAGACGGGCAGCTGCCGGGATATATCCGATTTTTCTTCCCATAGCCTGCAGAACCAAAACAGGATCAGCGGGACAGGAACCTTTGTTTTCTTCATTTGCTGTTTGTACAATATGTGACCAATAGCGGGCAACACTACCGTAGCCAGGTGTGTGATCGATTAATTTGAATTCATTGTCGCCTACGTCATTATCAATTGTTTTGGGAACTCCGACAGCAACTACATCCAGGCCTTCTGCCTTAGCCAATTCGCTCACTTTAAAAGCTGTGTGCTGTGAGTCGTTTCCTCCGATATAGAAGAAATAGCCAATATTGTGGGCTCTGAAAATTTCAATAATTCGTTTAAAATCAGCCTCCTGATTGTCTTTTAGCTTGTATCGGCAAGTGCCAATGGATCCAGCTGCGGGGGTAGTTCGAAGGAGGGCGATCTCTTTTTTGTCCTGATCCGACAGGTTTAATAATTCCTCTTTCAATACTCCTTCTATTCCATGCCATGCTCCGTAAACAGTTCCGAATATGGATGGATAGCTATCGCAAGCATTTATGATCCCTCTCAGTGAATTATTAATCACTGGTGAAGGTCCGCCAGATTGGGCTACAAGAACATTTTTCTTCATAATTAATCGAATTTCATGACAAAGATAATGACAATCTTTTATTTCCGTGTGCGTACACGGAAAAATTCGCTTGTAAAAAGAAACCTGCTATTCTGGTGGGTTTTTATATTTTTGTGAGCTTAAAGATTATTGCTGATGAATCACAAGAGACCACTTATATTAGTGACCAATGATGATGGATACGATGCTCCTGGAATAAAGCATCTTACAGACATTGCCCAAGAATTTGGTGATGTTGTCCTGGTTGGACCGATGAAGGGACAGTCGGGAATGTCGCATGCCGTTACTTTGCATGAGCCAATTCGTTTGAAAAAAGTGAGTGAAGAAGATGGCCTGAGAATTTTTGCCTGCTCTGGTACTCCTGCTGACTGTGTTAAGATCGCACTACATCAATTACTTAATAGAAAGCCTGATCTGATTGTATCCGGGATAAACCATGGATCTAATTCATCAGTTAGCCTGTTTTACTCAGGAACTGTGGCTGCTGTTGTGGAAGGTTGTATGAATGGTATTCAATCCATTGCCTTTTCAGTTGATGATCATTCAATGGATGCTGATTTCAGCATAGCTGTTAAATATGTCAGAACAATTATCCGGGAGGCTCTTGCAAACGGTATCCCATCAAATACATGTTTGAATGTGAATTTTCCTAAGGCTGCAACAGAGATTTGTAAAGGAATTAAAGTTTGCCGCCAAACGATGGGTGTTTGGAAAGAGGAATTTGATCACCGGATTGATCCGCATGGTAGGGATTACTATTGGCTGACAGGATTCTTTCAGAATAATGAGCTGGGGGAGGAAGATACTGATGATTGGGCTGTGCAACATAATTATGCAGCTATCGTTCCAATAAAAGTAGACGTAACTGATTATGACGCTCTGCAACCACTTAAAAACTGGAATGTTGACTACGAGTGATTATATGCACCTTTTTTTGGTAAAAATATTATTGTGACCAAAAATGAAACGACTCAATAAAATGTGGATTGGTACACTTATGGGAATCCTTGTTCCCTTCATTGCCCTGGTGATTTACCAACAAATAAAATTCACCTCAATCAGCCTTTTGGAGTTTTTCCGGGCTTATGAGCAGATTGGTGTATTGTCCCATGTTATCTCTTTGGCTGTGATTCCTAATTTGCTTGTCTTTTTTGGTTTTATTCAGTTCAATTTCTTGAAGGCGGCACGGGGTGTACTCTTGTCAACCTTTTTATTTGCCTTTACGGTTTTGATTATGAGATTTATATGAAATATTTTCTTATTGCCGGAGAAGCGTCGGGAGATCAGCATGCTGCACATCTGATGCGGGCACTGATGAGCTATGATAATGAGGCAGAATTTTGTTTTCTGGGTGGAGATGAAATGGCGAAAATTGGTGGTGAGCCAGAGATTCATATTGACGAGATGGCTTTTATGGGATTCACACAATTGCTTGGCCATCTGGGGAAAATACGGAGTAATTTCAAGAAAGCTAGACAAGCACTTGTTGACTATCAGCCTGATGTGCTAATATTAATTGATTATCCGGGTTTTAACCTCCGGATGGCAAAATGGGCAAAAAAACAGGGTTTGAAAGTCTATTATTACATCGCACCAAAAGCCTGGGCCTGGAATTCAAAAAGAGTGTTTACACTCAAAGCTTATACAGATAAGGTGTATTCAATTTTGCCATTCGAAAAGGACTTTTTTAATCGTTTTGGACTGCATACTGAATATGTAGGTAATCCAGTGCAAGAAGAAATTGCCAGGAAATATCCTGAAACTGAGAATGCCGACAAAGATAAATCTCGCATAATTGCATTGTTGCCCGGAAGCCGCAAGCAGGAGATTGAATATGTTTTGCCAGTCATGCTGGATCTAATGTCTCAATTTGAAGAATATTCTTTTATGATTGCCGGGATGAAAGTGCATGACGAGCTTTATAAACGTTTTGTCGGGGAGAAATCACAAGTATCTGTTGATTATAGCGGAAGCCTTTCTGTTCTAAGCAGGTCAGTTGCTGCCCTTGTGACTTCTGGTACGGCCACACTCGAAACTGCCCTCATGGGTATTCCTCAAATTGTGTGCTACAAAACAAACAAATTGTCGTACCAAATAGCAAAAAAATTAATCAAGGTACCCTATATCAGCCTGGTGAATCTGATTCTCCGGAGTAGGGCAGTGCCTGAAATGATTCAGGACAATTGTACAGTCGATTTTCTTAGTGAGGGGCTCATGAAGATACTACCGGGTGGTGAAAACCGGCATGACCAATTGGGAATAACTGATCTTCTGCGTAAAGAAATTGGAAATGTTAGTGTGTCAGATAAATTAGCCTTGCTGATTATCAATTCATTATCTGCCTCCTGACCGCTATGGAATTTTTCCTAAATTTGTAACTCTTTTAAAGCAAGTGGTATTATGTTAACTTTATTCAGACGGGAGATTAACAGTTTTTTTAGCTCACTAACAGCCTATGTTGTGATTGTGGTCTTCCTGGTTATGAACGGATTGTTTTTATGGGTTTTCCCAGGAGAATTCAACGTCATAGATTCAGGTTATGCCTCTCTTGACAGTATGTTCATTTTAGCTCCATGGTTATTCCTGTTTCTGGTACCTGCGGTAACCATGAGACTTTTTTCAGATGAAAAACGATTGGGAACAATTGAACTGCTCTTTGTTCGTCCTTTGACAGATTTGCAAATAATTATGGCAAAATTCCTGTCTGGATTAGTTCTGGTAATCCTTTCATTATTACCTACTTTGATTTACTACCTCACTGTTTACCTTATGGGGAATCCGGTAGGGAATATTGATAGCGGTGGATTCTGGGGATCATTTATAGGACTATTTTTTCTGGCTGCTGTTTACGTGTCAATTGGATTATTTACTTCTACTATAACTGAAAACCAGATTGTCTCCTTTATTCTGGGTGTACTGGCATGTTTCCTCGTCTTTCTCGGCTTTGATTATGTTGGTGGATTGGGATTATCAGGAGGTGTTCAGAATTTTGTTGAAGGTTTAGGACTTTCTTACCATTACAATTCTATGTCGAGGGGGGTGATTGACACACGTGATATCATTTATTTCCTATCTGTTATTTCAATATTTGTGGTCTTTTCAAAAATTGTTCTTGAAAGCAGAAAATGGTAAGACAGACAAAGAAAATCATGAAAAAGAAGCAAGTTAAAACACAAAATATTATTCAGCTCGTATTATTATTGGCTGTTGTGATTCTGATAAATCTGATATCCCATTTTGTATATCACCGTTTTGATCTTACTGAGGAGAAGAGATATACACTGACACCTAGCACCAAAAACTTCCTGACTGAAATGACGGATGTCATTTATATCAAAGTTTATCTCGAAGGAAAAAATCTGCCCGGAGGCTTCAGAAGATTGCAAAAAGCGACAAAGGAACTGATGGATGAATTCAAAGTGAATGCAGGTGCAAATCTTGAATTTGAATTTATCAATCCATCAGAAAGTCCTGATGGAATCACACGGAATGAAGTTTATCAACAATTAGCGATGGATGGGCACATATATTTTAATGTGCAAGTTGAAGATCGTGATGGTGGTACATCCACTATTCCGGTTTTTCCTTCAGCTATGGTAAGCTTCAGGGCACATGGTCAGCAGCTTGATCGCCCGGTAAATTTATTTCAGGGTTCAAGTACAGGCCAGGTTAATGATGCTATAATTAACAGGGCAGTTGAAAATCTGGAGTATGAGTTTGTTTCTGCGATGAGGGTTGTTACCCGCGAAATGGTGCCCAGTGTGGCAATGTTACAAGGACATGGTGAGTTGGATGAACTGGAGTCATTGAGTTTGTTTAATGCTCTGTCGATGTTCTATCGTGTTGAGCGCGTAAATATGAATATGCAATTAAATTCATTAGCAGATTTTGATGCAATACTTGTAGCAGATCCTGATTCCAGCTTTCCCGAACGCGATAAATTTATTATTGACCAGTTTATAATGCATGGAGGAAAAGCCCTGTGGTGTGTGGATGCAGTAAAAGTTCAGATGAATGAACTGGCTGATTCAAATGAAATTATGAGCAGGTCAAATGCTATAAACATCGGAGATATGCTATTTGACTACGGTGTTAAGATCAATTCTTCACTGATCCAGGATTTGCAATGTGCTTTTATCCCAGTTTACCCGGATGATGGTGCAGGAGTTACTCTTGAACAGCAAATGGTACCATTTTTCTATTTACCTCTGATTACACCCCGTCAGGATAATCCCATTACCCGCAATCTTAATATGTTGAAGATGGATTTTGTTAGTCCGATTGATACAATTGGTGATAATCCTAATATTAGAAAAACTGTTTTATTGAACTCTTCTAATCGTAGCAGAATCTTGAGGCAGCCCGTACGTGTTGCATTAGACGTATTCAGTGAAAAACCTGATGTTAGCCGCTTTCCGATGGAGAATCTTCCGGTCGCGGTATTGTTGGAGGGGAAATTTCCGAGTTTTTACCAGAACAGGCTACCTGAGCAATGGGTGAATAATGAGTTATACGAGGTTCTTGACGAGAGTAAAGTTGCTACAAAGATGATAGTAATCAGTGATGGCGATATTGCAAGAAACTTCGTTAGCTATCAAAATGGGCAAGCACAGGCCAACCGTTTGGGTTGGGATCGATATATGGGACAAATGTTTGGGAATAAGGATTTTCTTTTGAATTGCATGAATTATTTGTTGGATGATGAGGGGGTTATGGGAGTAAGGTCGAGGGAAGTACAGCTCAGGCTCATGCAATATGAAGAAATAACTGACCACAGGCTCAAATGGCAGCTGATTAATGTAATTATACCAGTTGCCCTTGCCATGTTTTTCGGGATACTATATACCTGGCGAAGAAGAAAAAAGTACGGAAGGAAAATATGAACCAAGCATAACAAAAGGTAAAATATTTTAACACATATGCGGATGATTGTTTTTGTTATGCGAGCTCCATCCGACAAAAAAGATTAGATATAAACGGATGAAAAAGAATAATCTATACCTGATTTTAGCTGTTGTCATTCTTGGTGTTTTTGCCATTGTATTGATTACTAAACAAAATAGCTCGAGTATAAAACCTGAATTACGGGACTTTGCTGTTCAGGATACTGCTGCAGTTGATAAAATATTTATGGTTGATAAGGCGAATAATCAGGTTGTGCTAACCCGGGAAGACGGACGATGGGTAGTGAATGGTAAATACACAGTTCGTAGAGATGCCATTAATCTATTACTGAAAACTTTGCATCGTGTAAGGGTTAAAGCACCTGTACCTAATACAGCTAAGGATAATGTGCTCACCATGATGGCCACGCGAAATACAAAAGTTGAAGTATACAACAAGAAGAAGCTGATAAAAACATTATATGTTGGCGGACCAACCCAGGATCAGATGGGTACTTTCATGATGCTGGAAGGATCATCGGTTCCATTCGTTGTATCAATTCCAGGATTTGTCGGTTATTTGAGCACTCGCTTTTTCATACTGGAGAGAGAATGGCGCTCACCCATGATTTTCTTATATAATTTTGATGATATCGCCGAGATAAAATCAGTAAACAATACTGATCCTGACCAGTCTTTCAGGATTAAGCACCGAAATGAAAAATTCTCCATTGAAAGTCTGAATGGAAAGCTAAGTACCCGGGTTATGGATACTCTAGCTGTGAAGTTTTTTATTTCAAATTACGAAAGAGTGGCTTCAGAATTTTTTGCCGATGGTCTTGAACAATCAATAAAAGACTCTCTGGATGCCGCTACTCCGTTCAGAGTCTTGTCAGTAACTGATCAGCAGGGTAAAACGACAAGCGTGGAGGCCTATCGCCGTAAACCTGGAGAACAAACAGATCCTGAATTAGCTGTTCCTGAATGGGATAATGAGAGAATGTATGCCAAAATTAATGACAGCGATTGGGTAGTTATTCAATATTTTGTCTTTGACCTGCTTTTTAGAGATTTCAATTTCTTCATCCCGGTGGAATGAGGATAAATTGTTTATAATTTGAAAATAAGCACCGGCTTTATGCCAATGTTTTTTATATTTTTGGTTAGGCCAAGTCAATTAGTTAGAACTTAATCATCAGACCAATGAAATTTGTTGCTTCCAGTACCGATCTATTAAGCCACCTTCAGGCGATAAGCCGGGTGATCAGCACCAAGAATACTCTGCCAATTCTGGATAATTTTCTTTTTGAGCTTCGTGGCAATGAGCTTGTAATTACGGCATCAGATCTTGAGTCGACTATGATTACCACCATGTCGTTAGAGAATGCTGATGGTGAAGGTGTGATAGCTATACCAGCAAGAATTATTACTGATACTCTGAAAGAATTTCCTGAACAACCATTGACTTTCGAGATAAATAATGATTCAATGGGTGTTGATCTGATCTCAGAAAATGGAAAATATAGCATTGTTGGAAAGCCCGGTATTGATTTTCCGCAGTTGCCAAGTCTGAAAGAGGACAAAACCACTGAGGTTTCTTTTGCTTCAGACATGCTATTAAAAGGTATCAACAGAACATTATTTGCTACGGCAGATGATGAGTTGAGACCAGTTATGAACGGAATTTTTGTTGAATTGGATCTTGAAAGTGTAACTTTTGTTTCTTCTGATGCACATAAGTTGGTGCGATGTCGGAGAATGGATGCCAAATCTTCACAAGAGGCATCATTTATTCTGCCAAAAAAGCCAGCTAATCTGCTAAAAAATATTCTACCTAAAGAAGAGAATAATGTGACTCTTTCTTTTGATGATAAAAACGCAGTGTTTACATTATCAAACTATAAGCTTATTTGTCGTTTAGTTGAGGGTAATTACCCGGGGTATGAGGCAGTTATTCCAAAGAATAATCCCAATCTGCTAACTATCGACCGACTTGCTATATATAATACGTTGAGGCGTGTATCAGTTTATTCAAATCAGGCCAGTAATCTCGTCAAGCTTCATTTAAAAGCAAATGAACTTATAATCTCCGCCCAGGATATTGATTACAGTATTTCTGCAGTTGAAACATTAAACTGCCAGTATGGGGGTGATGAGATGGAGATTGGATTTAAATCAGTATTTCTTATTGAGATTCTTTCTAATATCAATTCAGATGAAGTTGTAATCGAATTATCTGATCCAACAAGGGCTGGAATTCTACTACCAAAAGAGAAAGATCAGGAGGATGAGGATTTGCTGATGCTACTAATGCCTATGATGATCAATGCCTAAACTCAAGCTTACTAAACCTATAGTTTTTTTTGATATTGAGTCTACAGGAATAGATGTTGTATCTGATAGAATTGTTGAGATTTCTTTTCTGAAGATCTCTCCGGATGGAAAAGAAGAGGTTAAGACCATGAGGATTAATCCAACTATTCCGATACCACCTGTTGTAACAGAAATACACGGAATTAAAGATTCTGATGTTGCGGATGAACCAACTTTTGCCGACAGAGCTAAAGAGATAGCATCTTTCCTTAAAGGGTCTGATCTGGGAGGATATAATTCAAACAGATTTGATATTCCTATGCTCGCTGAAGAATTTGCAAGGGCTGGTGATGATATTGATCTGAAGAAAATGCGTTTTATTGATGTTCAGGTCATCTTTTTCAAAATGGAACCCAGAAGTCTTACAGCAGCGTATAAATTCTACTGTGATAAGCAACTTGATAATGCCCATTCTGCTGAGGCGGATACCAGAGCAACATGGGAGGTTTTTAAATCTCAATTGGTTAAATATCCAACTCTTAGTTCTACAATAGATGGTTTATCGGAGTTTTCAGCTGCTACGCGAAATGCCGACTTTTTGGGACGCATTATTTTCGATAAGGATGGAGTTGAACTGATTAATTTTGGCAAACATAAAGGGAAAAAAGTTACTGATGTTTTTCAGAAAGAACCTTCTTATTACCGTTGGATGATGGATGGTAACTTCCCTGAATACACAAAACGTGTTATTACACGTATTTACCTCAAAATGCGTGAAAATTAGAAATTGCTTGAAACATGAAGATAATTGCTATTGGTCGAAACTATCTTGAGCACGCCAAGGAGCTTAACAACCCGGTGCCTGCAGAGCCAGTTGTATTTTTAATGCCTGATACATGCATTCTTAATAATAACAAGCCTTTTTATTACCCTGATTTTTCGCATGATATTCACCACGAGATTGAAATTGTTCTGAAGATCAACAGGGTAGGCAAGTGTATTGACCCAAGATTTGCCCATCGCTATTTCAGCGAAGTTACCGTAGGAGTGGATTTTACCGCCCGCGATATTCAAAAGATTGCAAAGGAGAAGGGACTCCCATGGGAGAAGGCCAAAGCTTTTGATGGATCTGCACCCCTCGGAAAATTTGTTGAGTTTGAAAAATTACCTGATTCAGCAAATATCCCCTTTTCTCTGGATGTAAATGGAAAGACTGTGCAATCGGGCAATAGCGCAGACATGATCTTCAGCTTTAGTGAGATTATTGCCCATGTATCTAAATATTTTTCTTTGAAAATGGGTGACCTGATCTATACAGGCACTCCATCCGGTGTTGGTCCGGTTGCAATCGGAGACCGTTTAACCGGAAGGATAGGCGATCAGGTTTTGATTGATTTTTATGTCAGATAGTCACTCGATCTCATTGAGAGACTGAATTATCAGAGATAGCATTTCTTCAAGTTCGGATTGACTTACTGTTAATGGGGGTGCAATTCTGAACGAATCATTGTTGAACAGGTAAAAGTCAAAAAGAAGACCCAGATTCATACATGATTTGAACATCTTGTTTACATAATCTGCGTTGGGTAATTTAAAACCAAGGAATAATCCGCGTCCGCGCTTTTCAAGTATAAGTGGATGATTCAGATTGTCCAATATCCATTGCCCCATTTTGCCTGACTCATTTGCAAGCTTATTATCAATTATCACTTCAAGGGCAGCCTTTCCGGCGGCACAGGAGAGAGGATGACCTCCAAAGGTGGTAATGTGTCCCAGTACAGGATTATGGCTCAGTTTGCTCATAATCTCATTGTCTGAAATAAATGCTCCGAGAGGTAAACCTCCTCCAAGGGCTTTTGCCAGCACCAGTATATCTGGAACAATATCAAACTGCTCAAAAGCAAAGAGACTACCAGTACGCCCAAAGCCCGTTTGAACCTCATCAAAAATCAGTATAGATCCTGTTTGGCTGCATTTCTGGCGCAGAGCTTTCAGGAAATCATTTTCTGGTTCAATGATTCCGGCTTCAGCTTGAATTGGCTCGACTAAAACAGCTGCTGTTCGTTCACTTATCTTATCGAGATCTTCAAATTGGTTAAAATTGATCAAACGTGTATCCGGCAGGAGGGGGCGATAGGCAGTTTTAAATTTTTCATCTCCCATCATGCTTAATGCTCCATGTGTACTTCCATGGTACGCTTTATGAAAAGAGATGAGCTCAGACCTTCCAGTTTGCCTTTTGGCCAATTTTAAGGCACCTTCAATAGCTTCAGTGCCCGAATTAACGAAAAAAACCTGGTTAAGAGTCGCGGGTAATACAGAGCAGAGAAGTTTTGCGTATTCAACCTGAGGGGCTTGTACAAATTCACCATAAACCATGGTGTGCAGATATTTATCTAACTGCTTTTTGATGGCCTCCTTAACTTTCGGATTTCCGTGTCCGGTATTACTTACAGAAAATCCACTAATCAGGTCAAAATATCGTTTGCCTTCACTGGTATATATAAATACTCCCTCAGCACGATCGATATTAAGAGCTACCGGGAAAGGATTAGTTTGCCCAAGAAAACGGAGAAAATCCGACTTGAGGTTTTCCATTAATGTGACATGAGATTTAAGCTTGAGAGCAGGTCTTCTTTGTAGGATCTGCCAATTGGTATTCTTTTGGCTTCAGGTCCTTCAGTTATAAAGAGATTATTATTCTTAATCAGCTGAATTTTGTTAACATTCACGATATAAGATCGATGCACCTGTTGGAAATAATCTGCTGGTAGTTTTTCCAGAATCGCTTTCATTGTGAAATGTACAGTGAGTTTCTCGCGTGTAGTATTCAGCATTACATAATTCGCGAGTGCTTCAATCCATAAGATTTCACTGTAGCCGAATTTCACAAGACTCGATCCTTTTCTAACAAATATCTCCTCCTGGGTTTTCTGTATATTCTGATCTTTCCTCCACCTGGTATATGCTCTCGATACAGCCTTATAAAATCTTGAGTAAGTGATTGGTTTCAGAATGTAATCGGTAACATCATATTCATATGCCTCCAGGGCGTACTTTTCCTGTGCTGATAGAATTATTACAACCGGATTCGTCTCCAGGGTTCGTAGGTACTCCATACCTGACATTTCAGGTAATTCAATATCAAGGAGGACCAAATCAACTTTAAGTTTTTGCTCTTGATCGTTAATGGCCTCCACTGCACTTTCGTAGGATCCAATTAAGTTGAGCATTCTGGTTTTTTCTACAAAGATTTCGACTAATTTTCTTGACTCTTCGTAGTCCTCTATGATTATACAATTCATAGCTTGTTGTGGCATGGTAAGTCGATTTTAGCTTGCTCCCCAGAGCTGTTCGTCAAATAAAAATGTAAATTAGTCAAAAATATTTGGTTTTTTCAACAAGGTTGGAGAGTTTTTAACATGTTGAGTGTTAATAAACTTAAAAGAAAGTTGGATTTCGAGGATTGTTATGTGTCTGGATTATTTTGTACCGAAGAATTGTTCTTCGATCAAATCTGCTTTTTTTATTGATTGTTTAAGCCATGATAGTTTGAGCTCATCTTTTTCTTCTTTGGATAATTGCCACATGATACCAGAATTTTCCAGTTTTTGTCTCAGATGATGGAGGGTGATAGCAGCTGAAACAGAAATATTAAAGCTCTCGGTAAAACCATGCATTGATATCTTTACAAATTCATCAGCATTATCCAGCATTGTCTTACTCAACCCGGTGAGTTCTGTACCAAAGAAAAGAGCTATTTTACCTTTTGTTAAATCCAGATTCTGCAATTCCACATCATCTTTATGTGGAGTTGTTGCAACGATTCTATATCCTTTAGTTCGGAGTTGATTTATTGCTTCGAGGGTGGGGGTTTTGCTATTACTAAGGTTATAGCGATACATGGAAAGCCACTTAGTTGATCCCATCACAACATCGGGGTTCAGCTTGTATTGGTTTCGATCTTCGATAATATGTACATCCTGAACTCCGAGGCATTCGCAGGTTCTTAAAACTGCGCTTGCATTTTGCGATTGATAGATGTCTTCAAGGGCAACAGTGATATACTTGCTACGCTTAGCAAGTACTTCCTCAAAAAGCTCGAGTCGTCTGGGCAATACGAATTCAGACAGATGTTCTAGTAGATTTTTCATAAAAAAAAAGGGAGTGCAAGCACTCCCTGAAAATACATTTGCATTTTTTATCCTACTGAATCAGATAATTCAGTACCAGCTTTAAATTTAACTACTTTTTTTGCAGCAATGTTGATAGGAGCACCAGTTTGTGGGTTACGTCCGGTACGGGCGTTACGTTGAGAAACTGAGAAAGAACCGAATCCAACCAGAGCTACGCGTCCACCGCTTTTAAGAGAATCGGTAGTGGCATTAATGAAGGCATCTAAAGCTCTTTTAGCGTCAGCTTTAGTTAAATTGGCATCCTTAGCGATGGCATCAATCAATTGTGCTTTGTTCATAATTTATTATTTAAGGGTTAGAAAAAAAATTGCAACAGTGAACAAATATAGGCCAATTAGGGCCTGTGGCAAATTTCACGACGTAAAAAAATCAATTTTTCGCTATTACTTCCAAGGATTTGTTAATAAGTCGGCAATATTGTGAATTACTTTAGCCAAAAACCATGCAAATGCACTGTTTATGCTGTCTAAGGGTGATTTTGAATAAGATTTCAAAGATGAGCACAAAAATTTTCTCAGTATGGAAAAGATTCTTATTTTTGCACCGCTTTGGAGAAGTGGCAGAGTGGTCGAATGCGGCGGTCTTGAAAACCGTTGTACTGCGAGGTACCGGGGGTTCGAATCCCTCCTTCTCCGCAAATAGGTGTGAGTTTGGGTGTGGAGGTAGTGTGAGTGTGATTTTGGAGAGTGATTTTTAAGGCATTGGCCGGTTCTTTTGAGCCGGCTTTTTTTGTGTGGCGTACACATCATTGAGGGACAGGATCCTTCACGAATATTTTGTTAATCTGAATGTCCAGCCATACCTGAAAACTTAATTCATGAGATTTGCTGCTTGAGTTTTGGTAATCTACTTGATTTTTGATGTACAATTAGATGCTGGATTATTACAGTTTACATCTTGAAGGTATTGATAAAATACCATCCTATTTTGTATTTAATGCAGTTTTTGAATGATCTATCAGGTCTGGGTAGAAATTCCTAAATTGCAGATTGAACTAATTCTAAAGCTATGTTCCAATCAAAAAGCTTCCGTTTTTCATTGCCTATACTGGCAGTTATAATCACCACACTGTTAATTGTGCAAGGGGATATAGTTCAGAAATCAGATGTGGAATACACTCCAAACGACTGGTTATTAGCTCAGAGAGTATTCCCACATGGGTATATAAATCCAGATGCATATGAGGCTTCCCGCCAACAGGCAATTTCTTTACAGGAAGAACTTAAACAACTAAAGTCAGGTGGAGAAGAATGGGAATTTGCCGGTCCATTTAATGTTGGAGGGCGAGTAACTGACGTTGAAATGCATCCAAGCGATCCTTATATAATATACACTTGTGCAGCTTCAGGAGGAATATACAAATCAATCGACCAAGGAAGGGAATGGGTACAGATTTTTGATGGTTATGAAACGCAATCAATTGGGGACATGGCTATTGCAAAAACAGACAAGCGGATTCTTTATGTTGGAACAGGTGAACCAAATGGAGGGACCGGATCTGTTACTTATGATGGTTATGGAGTATATAAATCAAATGATGAAGGAGAAAGCTTTACTCATATAGGATTAAAAAATGCCGGAGGAATTGGGAAAGTAGAGATTGATCCCACAAATTCTGATATAGTTTTTGTAGCAGCAATGGGTAACTTGTTTTCAAACAATCCTGAAAGAGGCATTTATAGAACCCTTGATGGTGGAGCAACATGGGAAAATGTACTTTATATTTCTGATTCAACAGGTGGAATTGATGTTGTTATTCATCCCAATCATCCTGATACAATATTTGCCACCATGTGGGAAAGAACTCGATCCGCCGAAAAAAGAACATATGGTGGCAATTCCAGTGGTATGTTCAGATCTTATGATGGTGGAGATACCTGGGAAGAATTAACCAATGGGCTACCTTCTGGTAATATTAGCCGTATAGGTATAGGATTATGTGAATCACAGCCAGATATAATGTATGGTCATTATTCAGATCATAATAAAAAATGGATTGACCTTTTTAAAACGACTGATGGAGGTGACCATTGGGTACCCACAAATTCAGATATAGAGGGGAATTATTGGAGAGGAAAAGTCCATGTAGATCCAACTAATCCCGACATCGTGTGGTCGACGGGTGTATATATGTGGTATTCAAATGATGGAGCACAATCTTGGAAAACAATAAGTGGTCAGGATTTCTGGGTTGACCAGCACGCTGTGTACGTTCATCCTCAAAACAACCAGTTTGTTGTTATTGGAAACGATGGTGGTGTTTATGTTTCTTATAATGGCTCAACTACAAATCTCAAAGTCATGACTTTGCCTATTACTCAGTTCTATACCTGCGAAGTTAATCCTCATGATGTGAATGACATTATGGGAGGAACCCAGGATCGGGGAACACAAAGATCAGAAACAGGTAATCCAATGGAATGGGAAAGCATATATGGTGGTGATGGATTTGTCGTTCGGGTAGATCCAAGTGATCCAAAATATATGTATGCGGCCTCTCAACGAGGTGGATTCGGAAGATCCACTAACGGAGGACAAAGATTCAGTGGAGCAAATCCGAACAGGAATGACAGATATAACTGGAAAACTCCATACGTTTTAGATCCAAATAATTCAAGGATAGTTTACTTAGGATCACATCGCGTTTATCGTTCAACAAATAGAGCGGTGACATGGAGCAGAATCAGCGATGATCTTACAAATGGCGATCAACCACCCTGGAATTATGGAACTATAACAACACTTGCTGTATCACCAGTAAATTCAAAAATACTTTATGCCGGAACTGATGATGGAAATGTTTGGGTTAACCCAGATATATCTATCAGCAATAACTGGACTAAAGTATCGGATGATCTTCCATGGAGATGGGTGAGTTGTGTTGCGACTGACCCGCATGATGCTAATACTGCATATGTTACATTCACAGGATTAAGGTATTTTGATTATGTTCCTCATGTGTTTAAGACTACAGATTTAGGAGCTACCTGGATTGATATATCCAGCAATCTTCCTGATTTTCCTGTGAATAATATTCAGATTGATCCAGATATCAAAGACTATTATTACCTGGCTACTGATGGAGGTGTATTTGCTACTTATAATTCAGGAGATAGCTGGGAATTGATGGCACCTGGCATACCGAATGCACCTGTACTTGACCTGAATATTCACAAGACAACGCGTACTCTTTTAGCGGCAACATTTGGAAGATCAATGTGGAGAATTAATTTGCCAATCGCCAGCTCAATACATGATAGCAGGGTAGTAACTTCCAACTTGAAAGTCTATCCAAATCCTTCTACGGATCAGGTTAATATAAATATTTCTCTGGATCAGCCGCAGGAGGGGCAATTATTAGTATTTGATATCAATGGAAGAATTGTTACCAAGATTCACGAGGGGATTTTCCATGCAGGGGAAGAAGAATTTATCTGGAATGGCAATACATCCAGGGGACAGCGAATTCCGGGCACTTATATATGCCGATTAGTAAGCAATAAAACCACTAAAGCCATCAGGATCCAGATTCAATAAGGTCGCAGGCCAATAGTAAAATAAAGAATTGATCCACCGTATGGCGTGCGCATTAATAAATACTTACTATGGTGGTTGGGTGTTTAACTTCTTTTTCAATTGTATATAATTGCTCTTAAAGTTATTGGATAGTTTTTGCAAGTCTCATTCGAATTAGAACAATATTATCATGAACTGTTGGGATGTTGGAAACTCTAAGAGATCTTAATAGTTGCAAAACAACCGTTATATCAGTCTTTGATGCAGCGGACCGAATTCCCGTGATCGTGGCGTTCGTCGCCTCGATATACATCATCCTTGTAGCAGCTCAGTTCCCGGCACCATCCTTCGTGCGACAAACCAATCTCTGAAGACGACCAAAAGGAGGCTCCATATCCCACCATAAGGACTAAACCTTTGGGCGCGCGATTGCCACCCGGAAGAGCTTTGAACCCACTGCTATTATCACCATTCAGATCGTATTTCCAACCAGATATTGATTTTAGCTTAATCCCAACATCTCCAGAACTTCGCCACCAGGTATCATCTGCATCGGATGAACTCATCCCAAGATGTTTCTCCAATATCTTCCATTCCTCATCACTTGGTAAATGCCATCCTTTTGGACATGAAATATTTGCAGCATTCCAATTGTACAGTACCCCGTAGGTACGATAATTGTCCGTTGACTTTGCCTCAGCAACATTATTACCATTATAACCATTCACATAATAATACGCCTCATCAGTAGAACCTTCAAATGCGCTTGATACTACAGGTAAATAGGCTAGGTTTTCAGCCATCCAACACTGTTCACCAATTATTACCGTCTCATATTGATTGCCATCTCGTATATCGCTAAAACTTTCATTAATAGTGACAATTACCTCATCTGTTTCTTCAATAATATCTGCTCCATCTTCCTCGGTGATTATGCCTTCTTCAATAAGTTCATTAATTGCATTAATAACTGCTTTTAACTGATTTGAAGCTGCTTTCTCATTTCCTTTTGTCAGGCTTTTCTTCGCATTTTCAAGCTTTGAGATCAGGGATTTGGATATTCCCTCGTCCAAAATTCCTTCGCTCACATATTTTTCAATCAACTGAATAATTTCATCAATGGATGAAATAGAGATGTTTGAGTTTTTTAACTGATTAGACTGTGTCATTTCATTTTGTAGCTTAGTGTCTAGCATAATTTCATCCTTCTGACAAGATGATCCTGCACTGATTACTAAGGCAATTACCAATAATTTAAATAGAGTTTTCATGATGTATATTTTTTTGATATATGAAACTTCCTGTAAGTAAAGGCCAAATATCTCTGACCGCTTTAATGATTCTTATAAGTATTCTTTTCAACTTTTCATATCCTTAATGTTTCAGCAATTGAAAGGTCACCTACTGAGTGAGGTGCTTTTTGTATGGATCATATCCTTGATCAATAGTTGAGGTATAATTCTTGATAACCAGGGACAGTGATATTTTGATCCTGGCCTATCACATAGATAGTTAAGAAAAAGGTCTGGAATTGAATGGTTTTCATTTAGCATTGGATTATGGTTTAATTAGTTATACTGTTGTACTCACAATCGCATAATAAAATTAGA
Source organism: Bacteroidota bacterium (assembly GCA_018669475.1). Classification (GTDB taxonomy): domain Bacteria; phylum Bacteroidota; class Bacteroidia; order Bacteroidales; family UBA12481; genus JABHCC01. The sequence goes on from JABHCC010000117.1 coordinate 51,343, forward strand.
CCATATCCGTATCGGAAATGTCAAGCTTTCAATCATATTCTTTCGATTTACAATTAAAAGCTTTAAAAACCTTTCAAAGGCTATTACATCTTAGATTTAAGTCCATATTTACAATTGAATCTTGAAAATTTTTGAATGAAAAGATTGTGGAGATACTCCGGCATATTCCGAAGTGGCTACCATTTGGGATCCGCCTCGCAGTCAACTCTCACAATATTAATATTGCCAACCTGGCCAGCAACACTATGAAATTTATAAAAAGTCCATTCAGCTGGATGCCAAAATGTCTGCTTTAGAGTTTGGGAGGTAAAATCATCACCGAGGCACAATGCACTGGTATAAGCCAGGCTTTTTCATGCTCCTGACATGCAGTTGGTCACCTTTTGTGTCATCTTTTCAGGTGCTTATTAGGGACCTTCATTGCACAGATCTGAACTAGGCCCCTAATAAGTCTCACAGGGTCAATGTCCGGGCCGTAACGATCCATCATATGTATATGTAAATATATCATCATAGCTGCTTGTTTTTAAATGGAATAGTAAAATAAAACTGAGAACCTTTGCCTTCTTCTGATTCTACCCAGATTTCTCCTCCTAGCATTTCTAAATAGGCTTTTGATATGGACAGGCCTAATCCAGCTCCCTCATAAGCTCTGGCCTTATGACGATCAGCCTGAATAAAGCGCTCAAAAACATTCTGTTGAAGTTATTTTGGAATACCAATACCTGTGTCTTTTACGAAAAATTCAATGAACTTACTTTTTAGCTGACAGCCAAATTCAATGCCACCCTGATTTGTATACTTAATAGAATATTTGATGAGGTTTGCCTTGCCTTATGTCGTTATCCGAATCCTCGGGATAGGATTATATGTGCGGGTTACGACCACCTTACATTCCGCAAGGACTTCTATAATCGTATTTACATCTATCGCAACTATAGGAATGGCTACTGTGTTGGTTGGGATATTTACCGAACCGGATGTGCGTATTTGGTGGTGGTTGGCTGCAATTGTTTTTGATATGCTTGCCGGACTTGTTGCCGGGCGTCTTGAGGGTTAGTCGGTACATCCAAAACATTTTGCAGAGCGACACGGTTTGATCATTATAATAGCTCTTGGAGAATCATTGATTGTTGCAGCAAGTGCTATAGCCACTCAGGGAATAACTACGGAGCTAATTATTGTGGGTGGATTGACTTTATTAATTACCTGTCTTCTTTAGTGGAGTTATTTTGCCTGGATTATAGAATATCTTGAAGATTATTTTTCTCAAAAATCCGGAGGGGATCAAAATGCTATGGCAAGAGATGTGTATAGCTTAATGCACTTTCCAATTGTAGCCGGTATAATTGGTATTGCCGTTGGATTTGAAATAATCTTATCCCATCCACATGATCTTCTGACTGTCCCTTTAGCTGCGGCAGTAGGTGGGGGATTTGTACTATTTATTGGATTTACCGGTGCAGCAGTATTCAGGTCAAGCGGACTGTTCCTTGTTCCCCGAACCGCTATTCTTATTTTAACGTGTATAGGTGTAGTTTTTTCTGTTGGACACCCACCTCAATTAATACTATGTGTGCTATCCGCAAGCCTGGCCCTGCTGATTATCATTGAATGGAAAAAGTGTCGTCACTTTTATCTGAATATAGTTAAGGACAGGAGAACAATCATATTAATACGTAGAATTTAAAGCAAATGATCTTGAAAAAATTAAGAAGTTTTATACTAACTCTTTTGATTGGACTTTTACAGATTTGGTAGATGTTAAACCAATAGGAGCTGAAGCGCATATTGATTCATCAATAGGTCCATCTATTGACTCGGTTGGATTGGAAAGAGCAGCGCATGTGTTCGCTTTGCCAGAGCTGAATGTGTAGTACCAGCATTGCCCATTTACAATAAAGGGAAGATTAGAGTTAATAAAAGGATTGAGGACTTTTTAATCCATTTTAGCCGTATATTATTGCTAATTAACATAAAGTAAAGGTGTTTTTGTTCTTGAAAACTGCCTTAGGTTTTGTTTTTTAATAAACTTATCAAAAATTCAAATAAAAGGTTAACTCCAAACTGAATGGACATCTGAATGTTAGAGTGCTCCCACTCTTTGATATGATCAAACCATCTCTTATCTTTAGGCTACACTGGGGGATTACTATTGACAAAAAACAGAATGTTTATGGTAATAGATATTTTTATTCAAATCCTTTGATATGATGAGTTATTCAGATCTTACAAAAGAAGAGTTGATTGCTATAGTTGAGAAACTTGAACGAGAGAGAAAAGATCTTAGAGATAGACCAGAATTAACTTTTGAGCAAGCTGCTGTGGGTATAGCGTTTGTTTCAGGCAAAGGGGAAATCATAAAGGTCAATAATAAATTCGCACAATTATTTGGCACTGACCCTGTAGATATGATTTCCAGTAATGTAAATGATATAAGCCATCCAGATGATCCAAATATAGATAATAGTGAAGTACGTAAAGTTTGGACAGGAGAATTGGATGAGTTGGAAATAAAAAAGAGATATATCAAAAAAGATAAATCTGTATTTTGGGCTAACCTTACATTATCCCTTGCAAAGTCTGCTAAAAATGAACCAAATTATTTTATTGCTGTTTTGCAAGATATCACGGAAAAGAAATCTGCCGAAGATAATTTTTTTAAAGAAAGACAGTTCACTGATAAATTAATAAATAGCCTGCCAGGGATTTTTTATTTGTACTCAATTGATGGCAATGAAACTCAATTAATAAAATGGAATAAGAATCATGAGAAAGTAACTGGCTATTCAACAGAAGAATTAAGGGGGATGACAGTTTTTGATTTTTTCTCCAAAAAAGAATCTCCAGCAATAAGAGCCGCTTTAAATAATATAATAAAGAAAGGGAAGGTTGCTATAGAAGCTAATCTCAAGCTAAAAAGCGGTGAACTAATTCCTCATTATTTCGAAGGACATTTGTTATCAGATATTGATGAATATTTCTTTTTAGGAGTTGGCTTGGATATTTCAGAGCAGTATAAAGCCCAGAAAGTACTCAGGAAAAGTGAAGAAAAATATGCTGCTGTGGTTGAAAACAGTAACGATGGTATTGTTATACATAAAGCAGGTAGGGTTATTTATGTGAATCCTATTGTTGAGAAGGAATTGGGTTATGATCCAAAAGAAGTCATTGGAAAAGACTTGACGGATTTTATAGCTCCTGAATACCAAAAAATTGTTGCACAAAGGGTTATGGATCGACTTTTGGGTAAATCAGTACCCAAAATTACAATTGTTGATTTGGTACGAAAAGATACAAGCCGACTGTCAGTAGAATTAAACACTTCCTTAATTAAATATGAAGGGGAGAAAGCATTTCTGGTTACCATACGTGATATTACTGAAAGAAAAATTGCCGAAAGCAAACTAAGGGAAAGTGAATCTAAATTAAAGGAGGCACAAGAGATAGCAAAAATTGGGCATTGGGTTTTAGATCTTGTCGAAAATTCATTAGAGTGGTCTGATGAGGTATACCGGATATTTGGATTAAAACCACAGGGATTCAAAGCTACTTATGAAGCTTTTCTCGACAACATTCATCCTGACGACAGAGATATGACTAATGAAGCTTATAGCGACTCTCTGGTTAACAAGAAACCTTATGAAATAGTGCATAGGCTAAAACTGAAGGATGGAACTATCAAATATGTTATTGAAAAATGTGAAAGCACATTTGATAAAAATGGCGAACCGCTCCGTTCTGTTGGGACTGTGCAGGATATCACAAAACAAATAGAATTTGAAAATAAACTAAAAGCGAGTGAAGAGAAATTCAGACGCATATTTGAAACAACTCAAGATGGTTATTTGCTTGCTGATATTGAAGGCAATTTAGGTTCTGCAAATCCTTCAGCTATTAGAATTCTGGGATATAATAATGAGGAAGAGTTAATTGGCAAATCCTTAGGTCGTGATATTTATACAGACGATAAACAAAGAGAAAAGACCTTAAAAGAGTTATTTATCAATGATAAGGTTCTCAATAGAGAGCTAATATTTAGGAAAAAAAATAAGGATGAAATATATGTAGAGTGTAATATTCAGGCAATTAGAAATACTCAAGGTGAAGTTATTGCAACAGAAGGTACCTTCAGAGATATTACTAAGCGTAAACTGGCAGAAGAAGAATTAAAAAAATATCAAAACAATCTTGAAGGACTTGTTAAAGAAAGAACCATAGAGCTGGAAAAATCTCATAAAGAAAATTTAAAACTATCTAAAGCTATTGATCACAGTTATGCTACAGTGGTGATTACTGATAAGGATGGAAATATTGAATATGTAAATCCAAATTTCACCAGAACTACCGGATATTCAGCTGATGAAGCAATGAATCAGAATCCAAGAATCCTGAAATCCAACCAAATGTCACAATCACATTATAAAGAAATGTGGGATACAATACTGGCGGGCGAAATATGGAAGGGTGATTTTATAAACAAAAAGAAAAATGGAGACATCTATTGGGAAAGTGCTATAATCTCCCCTTTTTATAATGAAAAAAATGAAATTACTCATTTTGTGGCGGTTAAAGAGGACATAACCAAAAGAAAAAGAGCCGAAGAAGAACTTGAACTATTTAAAACTTTTCCGATTCATCAACTGAAGGATTTGGCATGGCTGATCTGGATGGTAATATTCTTTATCAAAATAATGCATTAAATAATTTGCTTGAAGAAAATGAAACGCCAGTTGGGGAAAGTCTCTTAAAAAACTATTCTAAAGAAAACCAGGAATTATTTAGTGGTATAATCAAACAATTAATTGAAACAAGTCATTGGAAAGGAGAAATAGAAGTTCTTAGTAAGAATGGCAATGCTGTTCTTACCCTACAAACTTTCTTTCTGATAAAAGATTCAAATGGTAATCCATCACAAATAGCAGCAGTAATCACAGATATTACTGAACAAAAAAAAGCAGAAGAGGAACTCGAATCGTTTAAAATGTTTGCTGATGGTTCTGGTGAGGGATTTGGTATGGCTGATTTAGATTCCAATATTCTATACATGAATAGAAGATTACTTGAATTATGTGAGCTTAATGAAGTTAGTCCAGAGGATAGTTTTCTAAGATTCTACACAAAAGATTCCATCGATGCTATTAATAATATTGTCATGCCGGAACTAAAATCCAAGGGGCAATGGCAGGGAGAACTGGAATTTCTGACAGCGAATAATAATCTTTTAATAACTTACCACAATTTCTTCCTGATTAAAGATGAAAATGGACAACCATACAGAATGGCAGCCTTAGTTATGGATATGACAGATAGAAAAAGATCAGAAGAAGAGTTAAGAACATTTAAACGATTTGCAGAATCATCCAATGAAGGAATTGGAATAGCTGATATGAAATCCAATATCCTTTATATGAATAAGAGACTTCTTGAATTTGCTGAAATTAAGAATGTATCTGAACATGTATCTTTTTTTAAATATTATCAGGGTAAAGACAGGGAGATCATAACAAAATTGATATTACCCGCTCTTAACACCAAAGGTCAATGGCAAGGGGAAATTGATTTTACTTCAGTAGAAGGAAAGCTTACACCTACCTATCACAATTTTTTTGTGATTAATGATGAAAATGGAAAACCCTATAGAATTGCAACTATAATTACTGATATTACGCAAACCAAGAAAATTGAATCGGAACTTAAGAAATCAAAAGAACAGGCAGAAGAAGCTAACAGATTAAAAAGTACATTTTTATCCAATATGAGTCATGAGATTCGTACTCCGATGAATGCTATTTTGGGATTTTCTGAAATTTTATCAAAAGGCTTAAAAGACCGATCTCAATTAGATTATCTTTCTTCAATACAAAGCAGTGGTAAAACTCTATTGCAATTAATAAATGATATCCTGGATTTGAGCAAGATTGAATCAGGGAAACTGGATTTTAGTTATCAGCCTGCCAATATCCAGAATCTCATACAGGAAACAATAAATATGTTAAAGGTAAAATCTGATGAAAAAGATCTGCAAATAAACACAGTGATCTCAAAAGACTTACCAGGAATATTAAATATTGATGAGTTGCGTATAAAACAAGTTTTGATAAACCTTATAAGCAACGCTATAAAATTCACTGATAAAGGATATATCGAAGTTGAAATTGGATGCCTGAATAAGAAGAAAGAACATCTTGATTTGTTTATTAAAGTAGAAGATACCGGCATAGGTATATCTAAAACAAATCATCAGAAAATCTTTCAGGCATTTGATCAAATCGAAGGAAAGGATAGTAAGAGATTTGAAGGAACCGGATTAGGACTTGCCATTACAAGACACCTTGTTACAATAATGAATGGAACAATTGAGTTGGAAAGTGTAATTGGTAAAGGCAGTATTTTCACTATTGTATTGAACAAAGTAAAGTATAATGAAGCTGATGTTGAGTTTGAAGATAGTATTGACTTTGATCCTGATTCACTTGAATTTGAAGAATCAAGCGTATTGATTGTTGATGATATAAAAACCAACAGAGATGTATTAATAGGGTATCTAAGTAGTTATAACATCAAAATTATTGAAGCTGAAAATGGAAAAGAAGCTTTAACAGCAATAGAAAAATACAAACCTGATTTAGTATTTCTTGATTTACGAATGCCTGTGATGGACGGTTATGAAGCACATAAGACGATCATGAAAAATCCCAAATGGTCACAAATTCCGATCATTGCAATTACAGCCTCCGCATTTGACAAAGATGAGAGAAAAATAATTGCTTTAGGATTCAGTGGTTACATTCGTAAACCGGCAAGCTTAAACGAAATCCTGAGCTGTTTAATGAAACACCTGAAACATACTGCTGAAGTCAAACATGAAGAAATTGCAGCAGAAGTCATCTTTGAGTTAATTGATAAACTGGATGAAGTTTTATTGGAAATTGACAAAAAAGCTATGCCTGTGTGGGAAGGAATAATGAAAATCAGAAAAATGAAAGATGTGCTTCTTTTGTCAGAACTTATAGTAGAAATTGGAAAAAAATATAACGCAGAATCATTAATAGATTACGGGAATGAATTACATCTAGCAACTCAATCGTTCAATATCGATAAAGAATTGAAATTGATCCAACAATTTCCTGATTTTGTTAAAAAATTAAATTCTTCAAGCAATGGAAGATGAAAAATATAAGATCCTGGTCGTGGACGACATTTCCAAAAACGTTCAGTTATTGGCTAATTTGCTTTCCGAAAAAGGCTATAGTGTTGAATTTGCATTAAACGGACCTGATGCCATACGGTTGGTTTCTTCTGAAAATTTCGACCTTATTCTGTTAGATATTATGATGCCGGGAATGGATGGTTATGAGGTTTGCAAAACAATTAAAAAGGATGAAAGGATTAAAGAAATACCCATCATTTTTCTAACTGCCAAAACAGATATTGAAAGCATTGAAAAAGCATTTGAATCTGGGGGAATAGATTATGTCAGCAAACCGTTCAATACTAATGAATTATTAGCTCGAGTTAAAACACATGTTGAGCTTAAAAGAAATAAAGACAGGCTGATAGGAGTTAATAAATGGCTGGAAGAAGAAGTTTTAGCCAGAACCGAAGAGCTTGTCGATGCCAAAGAAAGGGCAGAGGAGTCAGATCGATTAAAATCGGAATTTCTTGCTTCAATGAGCCATGAAATCAGAACTCCCTTAAACTCCATAGTAGGTTTTTCTGGCCTGATTGCAGAAAGTGCTGCGGATACTGAATGCAAGGGGTTTTCAGAGATTATCAACCGGCAGAACGAATTGCTTTTGAAAATCATAGATGATATAATTGATTTAGCAAAAGTTGAATCTGGAAAACTTGAAATCATTGTAAAAGAATTTGAGCTTAATGAATTTGTAAACAATATGTTTCAAACGTTTAGACGGGAATGTCAACCTTACGTTAAGCTGATTCCAAAAGTAGCTTTTGACAGATTTATCGTGAATACAGATCCGGATCGACTTAAACAAATTTTCTCAAACTTAATGTCCAATTCAATAAAGTTCACAGAAAAAGGACAAATTGAAATTGGGTACACCCTTGATAAACAAAACAAAGTAATCTTTCATGTATCCGATACTGGGATTGGAATCCCTGAGGATAAATGTGACATAATATTTGGTCGATTTGCTAAGCTCGATAAGTTTACCCAGGGAACTGGTCTTGGACTAGCAATTGTAAAGAACATCATCGAAGGCATGGAAGGAAAAATATGGATGGAATCTGAAATTGGAAAAGGATCAACTTTCTATTTTAGTTTACCTGTGTGAATTCAGCAAATGCCGGACAGTTCTTAGGTTAAAATTACTAACTGGTTTTTCATGAAACATTTCCCGATCACCATGTTCAAATAGGTTTAAAAAAAGAAATCGGTGATTTATATCCAATTGTAAAGATTATGTCTTTTACCAGTTATGTTGAAGGTTGGGCAAGATATTGTGAGCAATTTGCTGAAGAAATGGCTATAAACCTATATTACAGAAGTATTACCATGCCAGCTCAACTTGCATCTTATAATGTTGGCGGTGAAGAAATTAAAGCACTTATAAGTATTGCAGAAAAAGAATTGGGCGATAAATTTGATATCAGGGAATTTCATAAAAGAATATTAGAAAATGGTGCAATCCCCCTTATTGCACTTCGAACTGTTATTAATCAATGGATTGAAGAGAAGAACTAACACCCCCGGCAACACAAGATTTAACAATGATGTAAAATTCCCGAACAGGTAACGACTGATATAGTGACGTTTAATGACATTTTGCTCCTTTTTGAAATAACACTTTGTCATTAATGTTCGTTGGTTCACAAGTACCCCTCATACAGAATAGTGTGGTCTTCATATATACTTTGGTCAACTCAAAAAAGGACGAGACAACTAACCGAATAACCGAATAACCGTATTTGGAGAGAACAACTCTTTATTATAGCTTTGCTAATACTTAGCCAGAAACCCTTTTCAAGCTAATAATCCTTTGTATGGTTAACAATCATAAAAATCGAATTCATTTTTACAAATCCTTGCATGGAAGTGGTTTGCGATATTCAGGGATGACCAATAGAAAAGGAAAAATAATCGGTAAACGGAATAAATATGGCCTGTTCGGACGGAAAGTCTATTACATAGATGTCCGTTTTGATCAAAAGTATAACTATCATGGACATGATCAATTTGAATATCCGGTTGATTCTGATTTATTCGAAGATGTGATCATCGGAGCCTTTGTAAGAGGTGAATTCGAACAAATCCCAGATGGCCTAAGACCATTATTCCTATACTAAACCGAGTAACAGAGTAACAGAGTAACCGATCCCTCACCCCTTCGGCCATGTATCAGTCAATCGATACCCCTGCGGCCAGGGATCATCGGGGTCAAGCATGATCTGATGAGTGCCCGTTACCCATGCCCCGCCACGAACGCTTGGAGTAATGGCCAGGTTCTCTCCGATCATGGTTTCGGTAATAATCGAGCATTCGAATTTTGATCCTATTATGGATTCAGCAATATATGTGTCACCGACCTTCATTTGTGCCTTTGCATGCATAACAGCCATTCTGGCTGAGCATCCGGTACCAGTGGGGCAGCGATCGAGTTTTCCCGGATCAATGACAACTGTATTCCTTCCGCAAAAAGCTCCGTTAATCAGCTGAACGGGTTTGGTGAACTGGCAGAAAGAGATTCCTTCCCAGCCTGAATCACCGGGATGAACGAATCCAATCTGTTCATTTGCCGCTCTGGTAATCCTGATTCCTGTGTCGGCTAATTCTTTGGCCTCATCCGGGAGGATATCAAAACCTAGCGCCTCAGCATCAACAATAACGAAACTGTCTCCTCCATAGGCAGTATCTACGATTAGCGTTCCCAATCCTTCAACTTCAAGGTTTACACCTAGTTTATCAGCAAAAGAAGGAACGTTCTGGATTTGTATACTCTTTGCTTTACCGTTTTCACAATAGGCTTTCACTGCAACCAGGCCACCCGGAGCTTCAAGGAAGAAATTAGTCTCTGGTTCGTGCATTTCCACTAAACCTGTATCCAGAAGTACGGTAGATACACATATGGAATTTGATCCGGACATTGGAGGTGTATGCTCAGGTTCCATGATGATGAAACCGTATTGCGCTTTTGGATTGATGGCGGGAACCAGCAGGTTAATATGCTTGAAAACGCCTCCACGGGGCTCATTTAGTACGAAATTTCTTAAGGTCTTATCCCGATCGATCCATCTCGACTGCTCCCATATAGTGTCTCCGGGAGGTACCGGAACTCCACCTACAATTACATTGCCTACTTCTCCTTCGGCATGGCATGAAACCATATGAATGACTTTGCTCGATCTCATTGTTTGTATTTTAGTACCCGATGTGTTTGATTCTTACTTATGTCCGTGCTGATTATTCTCACCAGATACCATCCTGCCGGATAGTATTCCATATTAAAATGCATCTGACCAGCTTCTGTTCGGATGTCCTTATAAATTCTCCCATCTGATCCGTAAATAATTATTCTGGCTCCATCCGGTAGGTTATTAATGAAAATATTTTCTCCTGCCGGATTAGGAAAGATGCTTATTTGATCTGCTTCCGGATGAAGTATTCCGGTGTTACTAATGCTTATGTCCTGACTAAAAGAATCCCAGCTTTTGATCTCATTCTCAATGTATAATGTTACTGTAAAATTACCTGATGAGGGATAAGTATGGCTTGGGTTTGGATCCTGGCTGCTATGTCCGTCCCCAAAATCCCACAACCATGATTGGGCATCAGAACTTGCATCGTGGAAGGCAATATTCAGTCCTTCAGGTGTATATGTAAATCCGGCTTGAGGTTTATGCTGTTGATAGAAAAAATCGCTTGCTTTTTCAATTGTTGTACCCCAATATTGATTTGGAACAGGGGCCCAGTTACCATTTGATACACCGTAGAACTCATGGCCTTCGCCTTCAACAAACCATGTTTGAAAATTATCTGATCCCAACCCAGATAATCTTGCACTGATCGGATTACTGCCATAAGTAGCACTGAAGGCGGGATATCCGAATGGTGAACCAATATTGAAAGGAACAATATCATCACTGGTGCCATGAATCAAGTAAACAGGAGTATCGTCTTTTGCCAGTATCAGATCAGTATGTTTTAGGGCACCCCACAAACTGAAAATTGCATCAGGATTACCGTTCTGGTCCAGATTTGTTCCTATATCATAAGAACCCAGATCTGGTGCTGTAATCTGATTGAAAGGAAGAATTGGATTATTGTAAGAATATGTGTTCGCCTGAGTTGGCTTTTCAGTGGCATCATTCATGTACACGCTTTGGAGACAGATAAATGCCCCAGCACTTGATCCTGCCATATAAATACGGCTGGGATCAATGCCATAGCTACTGGCATTTGCCCGCAAAAACCGCACGGCTGACCGGCCATCCTGCAGCCCCCTGTAAACGGCCCTTGTTGTACTGGCTTCGCTGGAAATATACATTCCCAGACGATAATCAATTGTTGCAGTGACATAACCTTTCCGGGCCAGACTATCGCAGAAAGCCTCCATATCGTCGTGATTGCGATTTCCGGAGATGAAAGCACCACCATGAATGAATATTATTGCTGGTCTGAGCGATAAATTATCATCAGATGGTTGGTAAATATCCATTTTGTAATCGACTATGCTGGTATTACTTTCATCATTAAACAAACCATTGAGCCTGGGTGCCTGTGTGTACACCACATCTGTGTTTACAGTTATATTTGTGAATAATGATTCAGTGTAACGATAATCCTGGGCCTGAAGGCTAAAGGTAGCCATAGCAAGAAAAATGAATATAAAATTCTTCATAAGACAGAGTGTAGAGGTATCTGCCATGAAGATAGGGAAAGCTCAACGTGACGCCAAATCGTGACGCCGAATCGTGACGCGAAATCGTGACGCCAAATGCGTGACGCCAAATCGTGACGCCGAATCGTGACGCCGAATCGTGACGCGAAATCGTGATGCCGAATCGTGACGCCCGACGTGACGCCGGACTTCGGACCCCGGACTCCGGACCCTGGACTCCGGACCCTGGACCCTGGACCCTGGACCCTGGACCCCGGACCTTTCCCCGGTATAGAAAAAACTCTGATGAAAAGAATAATTGCTTAACTTCAGACCTTAACGAAATACTATATTATGAGGAAAGTATTAGGAGTTGTTATTATTTTGGCTGCCATAGTATCTTGTAAATCAGGAGGTGATAGTAAGAAGGAGCTGAGTACTGAACCGATTGCCATGGAAATAGGTATTGAAGGAATGTCATGCAATGGCTGTGTCGCTACTGTTGAGTCAAGCGTTAAGCAGATTGGAGATGGAATTACTTCGGTAAAGGTCAACCTGGAAAAGAAAAACGCATTGATTGAGTATGTTCCTGCAAAGGTTGATGCAACAAAGATCAAAGAAGCCATAGAGCTAAATGGCTACAAAGTAAGCCTACCAGATTCTCAGTAGACCAAGGACCAAGGACAGACCAACGACCAACGACCAACGACTAACGACCCCGGACCCCGGACCCCGAACCCCGAACAATTTTTAAACTATGAAATCACGAAAACTCTTAATGATACCCGGCCCAATTGAATTTACTCCTGAAGTGATGCAAGTTTTTGGGGCACATACTGATAGTCATGTATCGGTTGATTTTATAAATAGTTTTGGCCATTCGCTTGAACTAATGCGTGAAGTATGGATGTGTCCTTCAGGTCAGCCTTTTATTGTGGCCGGATCGGGTACTCTTGCGATGGATATGGCCGGCGCGAATCTGATAGAGCACGGTGACAAAGCTTTAGTTATTTCAACCGGATATTTTGGTGAAAGATATGCTGAGCTGCTAAAGCGTTATGGTGCTGATGTGAAAGTGTTAAGAGCCGGCATTGGAAAAGTTGTGCCTCATGAGCTGATAGAAAAGGAATTAGCTGGTAATGATTATAAGCTTATGACTTTTACTCATGTGGATACATCAACTGCCGTGCGTGTGGATCCAGAACCTATTGGATTATTAGGTAAAAAATATGATGTGCTTACCATTCTTGATGGAGTATGCTCAGTTGCCGGGGAGGAAATCCGGCAGGAGGAGTGGGGTATTGATGTAGTTTTGACGGCTTCGCAGAAAGCTATTGGTGTACCGCCCGGGTTAGCTCTTTTAGTAGCTTCTCAAAAAGCAATGGAGGTTTGGAGAAAGCGTAAACATCCGGTAGGAAATTATTATGCTGACTGGATGAATTGGTTACCTATAATGCAAGCTTATGAAATAAGGAAACCTGCCTATTTTGGTACTCCGGCAGTTAATTTGGTTGCTGCCCTTGAAGTTAGCCTGATGCAAATTCTCGATGAAGGATTAGAAACCCGCTTCAGACGTCATGAGAAATGTGGGAATGCTTTCAGAGCTGCATTCTCTGGCTTGGGGATGAAGCAAATTCCTGTGAGAGATGATATTGCAGCTAATACTCTGTCAGCTCCTTATTATCCTGATGGGATAATGGGTTTACAACTAATTGCCGATATGAATAAAGCAGGAGTTATTGTTGCTGGAGGATTGCATCCTGATAACAGAACTGAATATTTTCGGATCGGTCACATGGGAGCAATTGCCCCTAATGATATTCTGGCTACCCTTGGTGCATTGGAACAAAGCCTCTGGAAGGGCGGATATGAGTTTACCTGTGGTGCCGGGTTATCGGCCGCCCAGTCTGAACTAGAATTCTAATTCAGGATCAGCTTCTGATAAAACACTTCAGAATCAGTTTGTATTCGAAGGTAGTAGATACCTGGCCGAACAGCTGATATGTTTATGTTTTCCTGATAATCCCCTGCAGGAACCTCAATTTGTTTAGCAATGATCTCCTGACCTGACAGTGAAATAAGTGAATACAATACTTTTCCTCCATTTGCAAGGCTGAGATTCATGTTAAGCTGCTCATGAGCAGGATTTGGATAAACAAAGACAGATTCTTCAAGAGGCAAATCTTCAACATTTGTTATTTTAATGCTTACTAAATTTTCAGTTGTGTCATTTTTGCAAATATGATTGATTGCAATTAACTGAACCACATAATCTCCCGAAAGTGCATAGGTGCGAGATGGTTCCTCCTGGGTTACCTTCATTCCATCTCCGAAATCCCACATATAGGCAGTGGCATATGTTGAGGTATTTCTGAATGTGACGGTTTTATGATTGATTGTTTTACTGAATCTGGCTGTGGGCGGACGAACGATATTGACGACTTCTTCTTTAGCTATTTCGTCTAATCCGTTGAGAATGAGATTGACAGTTTTCGGACCGCTTGATTTGTATACTACTGTGTGAGGTCCTTCAGTGTCGGCGTACCGGGGATCAGCTCCAACTCCAAAATCCCAGGAGTAAGTATTGCGTGTACCGGTGGAGTGATCGGTGAAAATTACTGCAGTATTCAGACATATTTCTTCCACATCGCATGTGAAATCAGGTACTCCCGGATTGGCAATATTTGTAATTTTTATATTATCAATTCCGGCTCCATATCCTACACCGCCGTTGTCAGTATAGTAAAATGCCAGTTGAACATTTTCGGTGAGGGCTCCATCCGGCAGGTAAGTTTTAAAATTTGTCCAGTTATCATAGCTTTTCGTGGACTCTAGTTCATGGAATTCTATCCATTCATTATCTCCAAAAATTCTGTACATAAGATAGAGGTGATCAATATCCTGCCATTGTCTGAGAATGTAATCGAAAGATAAAACCAGGTGAGTGGAGCCTGAAAAATCGAAACCATTTGAGATCATATAATCTGAAACCACAACGTTATTTCCGGCCACTCCTGAGTTGATTCCGATAAATTTATTATTGTCATCAGTACCCATGTCCAGTTCATTTGCTGTACCCCAGTTAAAGCCAGTATTTGTACCGCTGATTTCCCAGCCATTAAAACCATCTGCAAAGCCTTGCTCAAAAGGAATAGTGAAACCTTCAGCTGCCTGTGCAGATATGGCCTGGGTTTGATCAGACTCATAATCAGCAGTGTCGGTCTCGTAAACTGAAGATATCGAGTAGTTATAAAGAACCCCGTTTACAGCAGTAATATCAGTATAAGAAGTTTCAGTAGACTCTCCCACAAGGCTGCCATTACGGTAAATTTTGTATCCCGAAAGATCGCGATGATATTGAGAGGTCCAGGCCATGGCGACTTGTGAATCACCGGCTAATGCGGCCACATTGTATGGTCGATCCCACATCATCATGGTGTTAGGATAAATACCTTTCACACAGCCCTGAGATTCTGAGAAGTTGTGTGAGCCGGGTGTAAGCGAGGTAACAATAAAATATCCATTACTGGATCCACTCCAACCCCAATTGACATGAAAAAAGTCCCCCTCAAAACCATCAAAGTTGAAAGCATGGCCTCCGGAGCCTTGTCCACGATATATTATAGGACGTCCATTGATCAGTTCATTCTTCACCATATTGGTCCAGTTTTTCACTGTTCCATAGTCTGACATGGTTTGATATGTGATTCTGTCAGGGCTGTAGGAAAAATTATCTCTTAGCAGGGTACGACATCTGTGTGTGCTGGCTCCTGAACCACCAGGTGCATAATTCATATGCAGGGCAATACCTGCATACAACATTAATGTTGCAATATTGTCATTGGGAGAATTCATTGGCATGGCTGCCCAATCAAGTTTAACTGTATCAAGATTTACAGCAAAATCGCCATATTCTCCATGTGTATATTCGTGCAGACCCTGGCAGGTGTCGGGCCATGCCCAGTGACGCATGATCTGAACCATGGCTACAGCCACACATCCGGTAGGTGTATTGTCGGGAGTAAATGCATTGTATCCGGCACCCTGTCCCCAGGTAACCTCCATCATCGGTTCAACCGACTCAGCGGTTTGCATACCTTTGAGTTGTCCTGTTTTTAAGTTTGTCCAGCCAGGATGCTGCCCTCCTGACTTGAGTGAATTATCACGGTTGTCGGCTATTTCAGATTTGTAGAGATCAAGAAATTCCTTTGCAGGAAGATTATTGTTCAGATCATCTCCATTTGACTCAAAACTATATGCCAGAACAGGTGAATTTAGTTTATCGGCTGATACCCAGACGAATCCTAAAGGCTTTATCCGGAAACGATATATGATGGCCAGTTTTTCATGAGATAAACTATCAACAAATTCAAGAGATTGAACTGAATATGCTGTTTTTTGCTTATTTTCCAACCAGTTATGAGCAACAAGAGATGCCTCTTCAATGTTTACTTTTTGTGCATGCGAAGAAATAAATATAAATAGCAAGGATAAGATAATCAGACTCTTCTGGAATATTCTGGTCATTTTTACTGTATTTTTCAATTCAAAGATAATTATTTCAGAGAGTATAACGTTATTAAAATGTTTATGCTAAGATACCTGCTAATACTACTGCTGATAGGGACTTCAGGTTGGACTACCCGAAATAGTCTGAATTTTGCTGTTAAATATCAGAATCCGGATCGCCAGGTGATTGCTGAAGTGATTGATATGTTAGAAGATCACTATCAACGTATTGCTGTTGAGGTTGGATCAGATATCAATCATCGGGTTGAAGTATATATTCATCCTGACCGACACAGTCTTCTTCAATCATCCGGTCTGCGTTTGGCTTCTGAATGGTTAGTTGGTGTGGCAATTAATGATCGGGAGATTCATCTGATCAGCCCTTTAAATCCACCCGGAAATCATGATTCTGAATCTGTTATGGATGGGTTAATTCATGAACTTGTTCATATATGTGTTGCCAACGCGGGGGATGCGGAATTGCCGCTTTGGCTGAACGAAGGTCTGGCGGTTTATCATGCAGGGCAATACCGTTTTGCACAGGAAGTGCCGGGCTTGGTCAGGGAAAGGATTTTCTTCCCCAGTCTTAATACTTTGTCAGAGTCTGAGGGATTTGATCGTGAGCATGGATATTCTCTTTCTTATACTATTGTTGAATTTATGATGCGGGAGTATGGGCCTGAGCGTGTTCGCGCTTTTATAAAAAATTATCCAAATTACAATGTGCTTGGCCTCAGGAGTGAAATGGAATTAGAGAATGCATGGCACTATTATCTGAAATACAATTATGCTGATCCGCCTGCCTTGCAACAATGGGTAGATCACAATGAGAATATTTTTCATGCCACTCTGGATCCTAATCCTGTACTGGAATATGCAAAACTTGATTTCACAGCTATGGGAGATGAAGATTTCATTCTACGAGTATTAGATCCATGGGGCAGAAGAATGCAAACCCTTTTTTACCGACCAATTATTGCGGGATTTCACACTTTCAGAATTGATGCAACAAAATTTCCGGATGGGATATTCTATCTTGAAATGACTCATGGAGATTCTCAGCAATTAATACGTTTCACTACAGAATAGTGTAATTAGTATAGCCATAAGCCACTACTATTCTACTCAATCAATTCCCAATCGTTTCAATACCATGTTCTTATACGTGCGTCCAATAGGGATCTCTTTTTCTCCTAAACGGATGTGAGTAGGTGAAACAGCGCTAACCTTATCTAAAGGAATGAGATATGACTTATGTACGCGTAGGAAATGGTCATCCTGCAGCTCCTCTTCAAGGTTGGATATCCTGGCTTTATAAATATATTTTTTATCCGGGAGGAAAATTTGAACATAATCTTTTAAACTCTCAATGTACATGATTTCACTCACTTCAATGCGAATCATTTCATGACCACTGCGAATGAAAAAAGAGCGGGAATCTGAAACCCCGGGAATACTCACAAGGGGGAGATCCTGTTTGTTGCCATGCCTTTCAACGTATTTATTCACTGCTTTAAGGAATCTTGGGAATGCAATGGGTTTTATCAGGTAATCAAGGCCATCAAGATCGTAGGCATCTGCTGCAAATTGACGATATGCTGTAGTAAAAATCACAACAGGTTGCCTGGGTAAACTCTCAAGAAACTCAAGTCCTGTTAGCTCAGGCATCTGAATGTCAAGAAAAATCAGATCGGCCTTTTTCTGTTTCACCTGCTCAATGGCTTCAACCGGATTAGTGCATGTGAAGCTTATATCAAGCCATGGGATCTTTTGAATATGATTTTCCAATACTCTGATTGCCAAAGGCTCATCATCTATGATCATGCATTTTACAGTCATATTCTATAAATTGAGCTTTAAATATACGATGAATTCTGATCTTGTTTTCTGAGATGTTAATGTATGACGATCAGGGTACATAAGTTCGAGTCGTCGTTGAACATTTTTCAAACCAATTCCTTCAGAATATCCTGCCGGATCATCACTTGTTGTATCAGCCTTTGTATTCCGTACCTGGAAGATTAATTCCTCCTCATGAAGATTTAGATTAATACTCACCCTGGCATTTCTGGCAATCTTACTTACCCCATGTTTAAAAGCGTTCTCAACAAAAGGAAGCAAAAGCATTGGAGCAATCTTTTTTCCCGCAATCTCGCCTGCTACCTGGAAATCGAGCTCCATGTTTTCACCATAACGTATCTTTTCAAGGCTAAGGTAATTCTCAATCAGTTTAATCTCTTTTGACACTAATATGGTTGGCTCATTGCATTCATACAACATGTAATTGAGTAATTCTGAAAGCTTAAGAACGACTTCCGAGGCTTTGTCTGATTGCTCAAGAGTTAAGGCGTAAAGATTATTCAATGTATTAAAGAGGAAATGGGGATGCACCTGAGCTTTCAGGAACTTAAGCTCTGCCTCTATTTTTTTCTCACTCAGCTCCTGCATATTTTTCTCTTTTCTGAAATTTCTTTGTAGAAGCTTAATTACTGATACAGCAAAGACAACCAGATAAATATTCGTGAAAGTGTATAACCAGTTTATTGGGAAGAAAGGTGACGAGGGTTGTGTCTTATACACATTCGGATACATATAGTACCATATAATTGATCTTTGGAGAAGAATAAAACCAATAGCTGTAATAATGAAGATGACAGAAAACAGCACTAGCCTCTTCCTGTATAGAAGTTTGGGTAATAGAAAGTAAGCTGTAAAGTAGGTAGCCATAACATCTATTGGCAGAGTGAAGATATATCGCGACATAATGACCCACACGCTCTCATCGGGATAAAACTTCTTTACTGTCGCAGCTGAAATGAACAGATAGAGAAACCAGAACAAGAGATGCAATAAGATACGAACCGGGGGACGCCGGATAAAAGCATTGATATTATCGGTATTCATAATTCTTTTAGACAAGGTTGTACAAATGTATGAAGATGGCTCAATTGATTGCTAGTTTTCTGCCGATTGGTGAAAAAAGTCATCCGAATGGTATGTTAGCGTCGATGAAATTCATATGACCTTAGAATCTGTCGGGATGACCTTAAGTTTTAGGCCAGGGTCGAAAATAATTCTCCTCTAATATATGAATAGATACATTGCCACCGAAAATTCAAGATAGATATTATGATTACTAAACGAACTCTTTTTATTCTAACCTTTCTAGTGTTCAGCTTTGGCGCATTTGCTCAGATTCAGTTTGAGAAACATCAAATTGGTACCAGTACTACACCATTTGATGTTTTTATTGTTGATCTCGATCAGGATGGGAGGCAGGATATACTGACAGCATCCAACTCGAACGGTGGAGAAATAAGGTGGTGGCGTAATAACGCAAATCAAAACTTTACTCAGCAGGCAATTGCTACTCAAATTACCAATCCGAGATCAGTTAGAGCTGGCGATATTGATTTAGATGGAGATATTGATATTATCGCCGCAATTCTGAGAAGAGATGAAATTTACTGGTGGGAGAATGATGGCAGCAATAATTTTACTTTACATGTTCTGAGTGATGATTTCAAGGGAGCTCATACAGTTGAATTATGTGATCTGGATCTCGATGGTGATATTGATGTGCTCTGCAGTGGATTTGACAACTCTGCAGCAATGAGTGATGTGGCCTGGTGGGAGAATGATGGTGATCAGAACTGGACAAAACACATTGTATCATCCAGATTTAATCAATCCCCTTTTGTGTTTGGAGCTGATCTCGACAATGATGGTGATGTTGATCTGGCTGCATGCGGTGAAGTAAATGGTGAGATTTATTGGTGGGAGAATGATGGTAATATGGGATGGACCGAGAAATTGATTGACAATGCAATTACTATGATCCACACAATATTACCCCGTGACTTTGACAAAGACGGAGACCTGGATATTCTGGCCCATGCTTGTGTAAGCGGCCTTCAGGCCTGGTATGAAAATGATGGATTGGGTAATTATACAAAGCATGCAATGGAGAATCTTGGTGGTGCAATCTGGTTGGAACAGGCTGATTTTGATCTTGACGGTGATAACGATCTGATTGGAACCGGAATGGGTGCACCAAGTTTGATCTGTTATGAAAATAATGGAAACCAACAACTTACCGGACAGTGGGCTGATGGTGGACTAACATCAGGTTTTGCCCTGAATGTAGCTGATATGGATGGTGATCACGATATGGATGTCGTGGCTATAGGTTATAATTCGAATAGTCTGGCATGGTGGGAGAATATCTCCACTAAGGCCTTGGCATTGAATGGTCCCAAGTGGCTCAGTCGTAATCCGGAGGATGAAAGCATATTTATTTCAAATGAAGAAGTAGGGGATATTGCTAAAGCAGAGGCATCTGGCTTCGATCATATAATCAGGAATGACTTTCCGGTTTGTACCTCAACTTGTGTAATAAATGATATCTTATGGGTTAATGTTGCCACTGAAATAATAGGTCTTGATCCCAAAACTGGCGCAAAATTGAATAGTTTCCGTCTGGGAGCCCAGTTTCTGGCTGGCTTAACTACAGATAATCAGGGCTTTTTGTTTGCCACAGATCCTGCATCAGGAAATATCTTTAAAATCAATCCTGCTGATGGAACAATAATTACCCATACTACAGGACTGATTTTTCCTCAGGATATTATTTATGATTCTCATTTAGAAAAACTTCTTGTTCTTGATGGTGACGGAGATATAGTAATCAAAGTTATCGACCCTTCAACTGGTGCAATTTCTTCAGAGATTGAAACTCTTATCAAATCTGGTGGCACAATTATTTCAGATGGGAATGGCAATCATTATATCTCCAGCCCGGATGAGAATGCGATTTATGCGCTTACTAATTCCCTGTCTGATGAGCCCGTTATTTATTTCGAAGGATTAAATCAGCCTCATGGGATGATTTATTTTGCAGACAGCCAGGAATTGCTGGTAGCAAATACGGGGGAGAATAATTTGCAGATTATTGAAGCTCATGCAAGCGCTCTCAATAATGAATTTTCTCTAAATCAAACATTACAAATATTTCCGAATCCTTTCATCGATCAACTTGAATTCATACTTCCTGAGTCTTCGGGCAAGGATGCTGATTTGATGATAACAAGCTCAACAGGGAAGCTTGTCTGGAAAGATAATCTGGATAATAATAATTCAAGGACTTCATATAAACTTTCACTGTCTAAAGCAGGAATTAATAAGCTGCCGGATGGTACCTATTTCCTTACCTGGACAGATGGTAGTAAGCGAATCAGTAAATCAATTTTAAAAATAAAATAGAACTCATCATGTATCACAAATACTTTTACATATTTCTCTTTGTAGCTTGCTTGCCCTTGACTCAGGCATGGTCGCAAGCCAGGTTTGAAGCCAACGCGGCAGCTCAGTCATTCACCGCTCCTGCCGGGATGTATGCTGGTGACATCGATCAGGATGGAGATCAGGATATTCTCGCAGCATCCGGAGATCATGGCGTTTTTATTGTCAGAAATGATGGTGGAAACCCAATTCAATGGACTCCGGTTGCGGTGGATGCAAATTTGGGAGCATCTTTAACTGTCTGGATGGATGATATTGATAGTGACGGATACCAGGATATCTTAACTGGTGGATGGGATACAGGCCAGGTTGTCTGGTATAAAAATAATGGAGATTCTCAGAGCTGGACAAAAATGATAATTGCTACTGGATTCCAAAGGCCACATGAAGTTATGACCAGCGATATTGATCTGGATGGGGATCCTGATGTTTTGGTCTCAGGGGCAGGAAATAATCAGATTACATGGTGGAGCAACAATAATAGCCTTGGTACCAGCTGGACAAAGCAAATAATAAGCGATCATTTTATGGGTTCACGCTCAGTTGGAGCCAATGATCTTGATAATGATGGTGATATCGATGTTGTAGGAGCTTCTCTTGACGGACATGAGATAACAATATGGAGAAATGATGGTGGTACACCTATAAACTGGACTGAGGTCACCCTGACAAATACGTTTAACGGTTCACACAGAGTGGAGTTAGTTGATATGAATCAGGATGGACTGAAAGATATTCTTGGAACAGCTTATATGGAAAGTACTATAGCCTGGTGGCAAAATACCGGAGATATCAGTGTAGGCTGGGAGAAACATATTGTTGACAATACGCTCACCGGTGCTGTAATGGGTTCAGCCCACGATTTTGACCATGATGGAGATATGGATGTCGTCGGAACCGCTCAGCCTTCCCATACCTTAGCATGGTATGAAAATACCGGTGATCCTGAATTGCCATGGAAAAAGAATATTTTGGATGATGGTTTTGGAGGTATCTGGCCATTGTGTGTTGCTGATTTTGATAATGATATGAATACCGATTTTGCTGTTGGGGGAAATACAGCAAACAAAATTACCTGGTTCAGAAATGTCCAGGAGGGGCGATTGTCCAGAGTAATGGATCTGGATGGAGGGAAAGAGCGCTTAGGATTATTTATTCCGCCTGATGTGCAGGAACCTGCAAAGCTATTCCTGGCATTGCCATATTGTGGTGATCCATTTGGCTATTCGAGATTGAGGGATATGCTTATCGCTCTGGCTGAAGAAACCGGCGGTATTGTGATGGTGCCAGAAGCAGTAAATGCCGGAGCCCCAAATTATGTTTTGCAGCAACCATCATACATACAGCAATATATTGCTTATGCTATTGCTAATTTGAACATCCAGCCTGACTCAATATATTTGATTGGAATGGATTGTAACGGACTGCCTGTTTTAGACTACGGACAGTCTGGTGATTTATCTGTTTTAGGTGTGATACCCTTCAACCCCCGGATCTCTTCAATTCCATCCGGGGGTTTTGAAGGCTACCCTGATGTACCGGTATGTCTCTGTTCAGGCACTTTACATTCTGAGCGACAAAATCATCAGACTGTTGTGAACAGTATAAATAGCACATATGGTAAAGCCTGGATGAATGATCTGGATGGAGTAGGTGAGGAGGTACTGATTGGTGATATGATTGCTGAGCTTCTTAACTGTGTAAATTACATCGATACGGTTAAAACAAATACTTCCTCCCGGATAGGCTATGGCGCTGAAAACTCTATCATGATTTACCCCAATCCAGCTCATGGCTATATTCAGTTGCTGGCAAAGAATGGTTTTGGAAATGACTCAAGGTTCAGCCTGCTCGATGCAAGTGGTCGTGAAATCCTGACTCAAAGCATAGAAAACCAGGTGAAAAATCAACGCATACAGTTAAATCATCTGCAACTGGCTAAGGGCTTGTACTATATAAAACTACAGGCTAATCAGCATGTTAGTGTTCATAAATTAATGATACAGTAATTTTCTCCTCGCAGGATATCTCTTGAGCGCAATTCGAAGTTTTAAAGCAGATTAATTCGTTCAAGAGCTTTTTTTTCATTTTCCTGAGGAGTACATTCCAGCCCCACGTAGCCAGAGTAGCCTAGTCTCGCAGCTTCTTCCAGTACTTTTTTGTAATTAATTTCACCTGTTCCCGGTTCATGGCGACCAGGATGATCTGCAAGTTGCAGATAAGCAATTTGATCAATACCCTCCCGGATGTGACCACATAAATCACCCTCGGTGATTTGCATATGATAGAGGTCCCAATTGAGTTTTACCATAGGGGAATCTACCTCTCTGCAGATTTTTATGCCAGGTGCACTTCCGTAAAGGCAATGACCGGGATGGTCAACCCTGATATTCATAGGTTCGAGAATAAGCATAAATTCATTCTCTTCAACAATCGGAACCACAGCCTTAAGCCCAGTAGTAATCTGATCATGCATTTCTTTCTGTGTCATGCCAGGCTGATCATCTCCACCTACAACGGTACCCATTGAACAATTTAGCCTCCTTCCAACTTTGCAAGCCTCAGATATTTGCTCAACAAATGCTGCAAGATTATCGGGATGATTCATGCCCTTTTCCCAACCCCAGGCCGTAAACTGAGTAAGTTTCATCTGGAAATCCTCCAGACGTCTGGCCATTTTGTCAATATCCTTACCCTCTAATTCCCATATCTCAACAGCCTCAAAGCCCGCATCAGAAGCCGCATTAATACGATCAAGAAAAGCAATATCAGTCCACCAAAGCTCAATATTAGCAGCAAATTTCATTATATTATTGTATTAATTAAAAACCACCGATTCCCGACTCCCGACTCCCGATTTCCCGGTATTCCATATACTTCCTGTCATAAAAACCAACCCTCTCAGAATTCGGCACATAAATCTTGTCAAAGCCTTGTCCCATTGCGACCATCGCATCATCCACCTTTGGATAGAGGTCTGCTACAGTTGCTGCAAACATTGCTGCACCATGAGCGCATGATTCATCTGTTGATGCTACTTTGATCTCCATATTCATCACATCAGCAAGAGTCTGCATGACAAAATGTGATTTTTTCGCCACTCCTCCAATCGCAATCACTTCATTTATTGCCACTCCTTCCTCCGAAAAGCGCTCCACAATTGCCCTTGATCCGAATGCAGTCGCTTCCACCAGTGATTTGAAAATCTTAGGAGCTGATGTACCCAGACTTAGACCAGTGATTGTGGCTTTCAGTGTTGAATCAGCATCCGGGGTTCGCCTTCCGTTAAACCAATCTGTTGATAGTGGGATTGTATCATCATCCGGCAGTTGGGCTGCTGCAGCTGAAAGTGCCGGAATTATTTTATTATAAAATTCTTCATTATCGTTATCTGGCATTAGTGAACTTGTGGCCCATGACAGCAAGTTTCTAAACCAGGCATAAACATCACCAAAAGCTGATTGACCTGCTTCCAATCCCATCATTCCGGGAACAACAGATCCATCTACCTGTCCGCAAATTCCCCTTATAAGTTTCCCCTCTACATCTGAATTGGGAGCAATAATAATATCACAGGTTGATGTTCCCATCACTCTGACAAGGGTATAAGGCTTAATTCCGCCGCCTACTGCCCCCATATGGCAATCAAATGCACCGGCTCCAATAGCAATATTGGCTGGCAAACCCAGAATTTCAGCCCACTTCTCACTCAGCCCTCCTACTTTATAGTCGCCAGCGAAAGTTTCTGAATATAAACGATCTCTGAAACCAGCTAAAAGCGGATCCAGGGTAGTCAGGAATTCTTCTGAAGGTAAGCCATCAAACTCTTTGTGCCACATAGCTTTATGTCCTGCTGCACAGCGACTTCTGATTACTTTCTCTGGTTTAAGATTGCCAGTTAGCAGAGCTGGCATCCAATCACAATGTTCGATCCATGAATAAGTGGCTTTTTTCACTGAATCATCATCTCTTAGCACATGCAGTACTTTGGCCCACACCCATTCTGAAGAATATATTCCACCTTCATATTTGGTGAAATCGATTTCCCATTTCTTTGCCAGCTCATTTATCTCATCAGCTTCCTTATTTGCAGTATGATCTTTCCATAACACGAACATAGCATTAGGATTCTCTGCAAATTCCTCGGTAAGAGCAAGTGGTACACCATCAGAATTTACCATGACAGGTGTACTGCCGGTTGTGTCAAAAGAAACTCCGACAATATTCTCCCTAATGTCAGCCCTAAGTTTTGCCTGTGATTCTTTGATCACCTGGATCATTGTATCGATATAATCCTGAGGATGCTGTCTATACTGATTCTTTGCCGGATCACAATACAAACCCTGTTTCCAACGAGGATATTGGGCAACAGCATTTGCAACTTCTTCACCATTCATAGCATCAACAATAACTGCCCGAACAGAATCACTACCAAAGTCAAGACCAATTACATATTTATTCATATTAAAATAGTTTTCAGTTTTCAGTTATCAGTTGTCAGAAGTCCGCGGTCCGGGGTCAAAAGTCCATGGTCGTTAGTCGCTGGTCGTAGGTCCAAGGAAAAGACTATCTCTTCTGAAGACTGATAACTGATAACTGAAAACTGATAACTTCTTTATTATACCTCAACATACTCAATTCTCAAAATATCACAAAGCATCTCCCATCTTCTTCTTGTATCTCCAAGATGCAGAGTTTGATGATGAGTTCCTCCTGCTCTCAGCCAGGCATCATTACATTCATTCAGGCCTGATTCTGGTCTGAAATGAAAATATGGCATTTCAATAAATGGTATCGGATCAGTATCTAATATTTCACCATATGTCACAACCAATCTGAAATAATCACCTTCTATGGCCACAAGAGAAACGAAAGTTGCAGGCCCTGGTTCACCCTGAAAAACACAGGTAGGCGGATTATCAAGGTCTCCAATTCCTAAAACGCGATCAGCAAGTCTTATCGGACGATCTTTGCGTGCAATTTTGTAATTTCCTTCGCCCATATGACTCATAAGCATGCTGCCAAGTTTAAAATCCATGGCGTACATCTCCGTAAAATGCGCATCATCTGCCAGCAAATGTCCGGCAGCAACCATCGTTACAGTATTTGTATCCCCTTCAGCAGCATATCCATAGCCTTCAGCCATCAGACGTGATGCTGCATACATAGGTATTTGGTCGAAACGGCCATCGCCTTTGAATACATCAAAATGTGCTGAGAAACCCGCATATCCACCTTCTTCAAGTAATTTCCTGAATCCCAAATACATCCTGATGGCATAACGATGATTCTTTTCAGGCATACCTTCATCAATTTTAAAGGTTTCCTTGTTGAAGCTAATTTCCTTATCAATTTCATCGTCAGTTACCGCTTCCATATTCCGGTGCACCTGACCAATATATTCCTTGTGGATAACCGGACCGAGGATTCTCATAAAAGAAGCCTCATCAGCGATAGTGTCGCCCATGTCATGCATTTTACCAATCTCTGCGATTTTCATCCCTTTCATTTGACTTGCCGTCATAGCGGCATGACTCCAGTCATTAACAAAAGATTTGAACTCCTGATCTTTCCAATAGCCGGTGCAGATTGCATAAGTAGATCCAATTGTGCGCAACAGTGTGTTTGAGATGTCCTGCGCCCCATGAATTCCCTGATTATAAGTCAGATCATCCATGTTCCAGTCATCTGTAACCTCAGGAACCGGCTGAGTGTTAGTAAGAAGAACAGGCAAGTTGTTCTCTCTGAAGGCTCTGACAATCCTCATTCCGGGACCATAGGTCAGCATCACAATCATAATTCCATCCAGGCGCTCAGCATTAAACTGAGCAACGATTTCCTCAATGTTCTTTCGGTCACGTGCAGCCCGGGGAAAAACAAGGTCAATATCACTTTCAAATTCTTTCACTATCTCCCTGGCATAAGCCTCCTGGCGTTCAGTAATTCCAGGTAAGGATTTATCGTATAACTCCTGCATAATTCCCAGGAGTCCGATTTTAGGTTTACGAATTGGCATAAAAAAAGTTTTCAGTTTTCAGTTTTCAGTTTTCAGTTAAAAAAGTCATCAGTCATCAGTTATCAGCAAGAATAAGAAATAAGTTATAAGAAATAAGTAATATGCTATTACCAGAAGTATATGTAGAAACCTATTACTACTGTTAGAATAATTACTGAATTTACTATATCCCAGTTGCTGTAGCTGGCTCTTGTGATTGCTCTTTGTTCGGGTGATGCTGAATAGTATGTTAAGCCTTTCACCTGATCCGGATGTGGAGGTTTTGTCATTAAACTAACCACCACAATTACTCCTATACATATCGCAAACAAGTAGATACAATAGTGTAGCCAGTTTGGTGCAACAAAAATATTATAGAGTAATCCTTCATGATCTAATGAAGATTCAAATACTTTCAGACCTAAGCGTGTCATTCCGAGTACAAATCCAACAATAAGTCCCCACATTCCTCCCTGAGCTGAGGCTCGTTTCCAGAATACTCCAAGCAGGAATACAGCTGCTATTCCCGGAGCCAGTAAGGACTGTACATCCTGCAGATATTCATATAAAACCTTGCCTATACTTTTCATAACCGGAATCCAGAGTATGCCAAGGATCACAATTACGACAGTCGCTATTCGACCAATTTGCACTAATTTTTTTTCAGGCGTATTCGGTCGGTATTTCTGGTAGAAATCAACCGTAAACAACATAGCTGAAGAATTGAAAAGACTTGCCAGTGAGCTCATCAGTGCTGCAATGAGTCCTCCCACTACAATTCCTTTCACACCTATTGGCAACAATTGTGATACAAGAGTAGGAAATGCAGCATCTGAACTGCTAAGTTCAATCAGCCCTTTTTCATTCAAAGCGTAGGCGATCATTCCGGGGATCAGAAAGATAAATACCGGTAGAAGTTTCATGTATCCCCCGAATATAGCTCCTCTTCTTGCCTGTGTCTGGTCCCTACCGGATAATACCCTTTGCACAATATATTGGTCAGTGCACCAATACCAAAAACCAATTATAGCAGATCCCAACAGAACTCCTGTCCAGGGGAAATCAGGATCATTTCTTGATCTGATCAGGCTGGTCATCTCGTCTCCCTGCATGGTCACATTGGCCCGGCAAATTTCCATTAACTCATTCCAACCACCAAGCTTTGTTAAACCGATAACCAGAATAACAATAGAACCAATCAGTAATATTGGTGTCTGTAAAATCGAAGTATATAATACAGATTTCATTCCGCCAATAACTGTGAATATCCCGGTAAGAACCACTAAGCCGATAGCCCCCACCCAGAAAAAGTCAATGCCCATAAATGTTTCGATACCAAGCACCTCCTTAAATACTATGCCACCTGCGTATACAGTAACAGCTACTTTTGTTAGTACATAGCTAACCAGAGATATGATTGAAAGAAATGATCTTGATGCAGCGTTATATCTTTTCTCAAGAAATTCAGGCATTGTAAAAACCCCACTTCGGGCATAAAATGGTACAAATACCCAACCCAGAATGAGAATCAGCCAGCCATGCATTTCCCAGTGGGCCATAGCCATACCTGTACTTGCACCCGCACCAGCCAGACCAACAAGATGTTCAGATCCAATATTTGATGCGAAAATTGAAGCCCCGATTGCCAGCCAAGTTGCATCCCTCCCTGCTAAAAAATAGTCGGTGGAAGTATCCTCCTTCATCCGGCTTACCCATATGATAATTCCAAGCAAAGCAAGGCCAAAGATCCCGAGAACAGACCAGTCTAACCAATGAAATCCAACCATATCAGTTTTGTTGTTTTGGTTTACACAAGTATTAAACGTTGAATTTACACTTTTTGTTTGTCAAAAAGAAATGAGGACCGAAGATCCGGGGGACCAAAGTCCATGGTCGTTGGTCGTTGGTCAGGACTTGGCGTCACGATCGGCGTCACGATTGGCGTCACGATCGGCGTCACGATTGGCGTCACGATCGGCGTCACGATTGGCGTCACGATTGGCGTCACGATCGGCGTCACGATTGGCGTCACGCCTCCTAACTATTCTCCCAAGTTTCTCGATAAATGGGCTTCAGAATTTCTTGAACTTCAGCGAGTAATTGTTTATTGATGGCTTCTTCAGTCCATCGGGCATTTTTAATGATATTATCAGGATTGGACGTGCTTACGAGTGTAGTTGCGATATAAGGATGATTGACAGCATATTGGATAGCAAGTTTTTCTATTGGATAATCTTTGGATTTACAGTGATCTGCTGCTTTCTTACATGCATTTTTAATGGCATTTGAAGCAGGATGCCAGGCAGGAGCACCTCTCTCACTTAATAGGCCCATACTTAATGGTGAGGCATTAATGATTCCAACATTATTGCCATGGTAAAATTCTGTATCATCGGCCAGGGCATCGTCGTTGATACAATAATGGCAGAAGTTCAAAATGGTTTCAATATGTCCCTTTGGAGCTTTTTCAACAAGGTATTTTAATTGATCAAGGGGCAGACCTGTGATTCCCACGTGACCAACCACACCTTTATTCTTCATCTCATGCAAAGCTGGCAGAGTTTCCTGTATAATTTGATTCAGGTCGCTAAATTCAATATCATGGCAGTTGATTAAATCAATGTATTCAATATTTAGTCTGTCCATACTTTCTTCAACACTTCGAACTGCCCGCTTCCCTGAATAATCCCATGTTTTAACACCATCTTTTCCGTAACGTCCGACTTTAGTGGATAAGTAATAACTCTTGCGGTCGATGTGTTTTAATGCTTTACCCAGAACAGTTTCAGCTTTCGTGAATCCATAATAGGGAGATACATCAATGAAGTTGATTCCTGAATCTATGGCTGCATAAACTGCTTCTATAGCGCGACCCTCATCTATATCATGAAAAACTCCTCCAAGTGATGAAGCGCCAAAACTAAGGATGGAAACATCTAATCCGGTAGCCCCCAATTGCCTGTATAACATAGTTCTGATGTGATAAATTATTTTGAAAAACCCAAAGTTAGCAATAACTTGTATTCCTTCTTGACAATGAATTTTTTTCTCTTTACATTTGACATGGCATGGAATAGAATAGAATAGTTTCGAGGAGGAGAGTGAAAGACTTAAAGTTCTTAAATTGCTCAAAGTGCCTGTTTTACTTATGGCATCCAACAAACTAAAGAAACACAGATATTAAATATTAAAACCTTTGAATAAAATGAAAAAACCTCTTGATCGTCGATCTTTCTTGCGGGTATCTGCTCTAACAGGTGCTTTTATGGGGATTCCCGGACTTGGCATGGCTGGAAAAAGGGCCGATGCTGAAGAAATTCTTGACCGTATTGGACACGTACCTGCACCAGGTGGCAAATCAGTAATGGGTCTCACAGTTGATCCGATAAAGCAAGTTCGTGTTGGTATTATTGGCCTCGGTAATCGCGGTAGCGGCATGTCCAGACACATAGAAGTAATGTCTCCGGATAAGGCAAAAGTTGTTGCTATTTGTGACATCCAGGATAAGAAAGCTGATGCTGTTTATTCACGGATGAAGAAGAATGGGCATGATCCGGCAGTTTATAAGGGCTCACCTAATGCTTGGAAAAAACTGGTTGAAAGGGATGATCTTGACCTGGTTCTGATTTTTACCAACTGGAAGTGGCATACACCAATGGCTGTTTATGCTATGGAGCAAGGAAAACATGTAGCAACCGAGGTGCCTGCATCTTATACGATTGAAGATACATGGAAGCTGGTAATGACAGCTGAGGAGACTCAGCGCAACTGCATGATGCTAGAGAATGTATGTTACGGGAATGAAGAATTATGGATGTTGAAAATGGTTCAGGACGGAGTATTTGGCACTCTTACCTATGCTGAAGCAGCGTATATTCATAATCTTCGTGGCATGTTGTTTGGCAATTCTTATTATAATCAATGGAGAATTCGTCACCACCTGAATCGTGATGCAAACCTTTATACCACTCACGGACTCGGACCAGTTGCTCAGTATATGGATATTGATCGTGGAGACCGCTTTGACTATCTCACTTCTATGAGTAGTCCGGCTGCATCACTTGCCGAGCATTCAAAAAACGTTGACCGCAATGATGAGTTTTACAACCGCGATGATTTCAAGCATGGCGACATGAATACCTCATTGATCAAAACTGCAAAAGGCAGAATGATTCATCTGTATCATGATGTTGTTACCCCAAGACCATACTCTCGTAAAAACTGTTTGGCTGGAACTAAAGGTTATCACGAAGGTTATCCCAGTCGTCTGGCAGTTGAAGGCAAAGGGCACGGATGGCTCAATGATGATGACTATAAAGCCATGCGTGAAAAGTACAATCATCCTATATGGGACAGGATGAAAAAGGAAATTGAACTGTACGGCGGACACGGAGGAATGGACTTTGTTGAGATGTTCAGAATGATTGACAACCTGAACAAAGGATTACCACTTGACATGGATGTTTACGATGCTGCATCATGGAGTGTCGTAGGACCATTATCAGAGATCTCAGTCGAAATGGGTTCAGTACCGGTTAAATTCCCCGATTTCACAAGAGGAAAGTGGCAGGAAGAGAGAACGCTTGGGATACTTGAATATTAAAAA
>JABHCC010000118.1 GCA_018669475.1 Bacteroidota bacterium
CAGTCATGTTATGCATTGGCTTTGCATTATGGTATTTACCCTGATGAATTGGAAGCAAAGATTGAGAAAAGGATGATAGATAAGTTTATTCCGTATGATGGCAGAATGAATACAGGTTTCCACTCAACACTTCCTCTGATGAAGGAGCTGGTTAAGAGAGGCTACTCTGAAAAAGCTTTTCAACTTCTCGAAACCACAGATTTTCCGTCATGGGGTTATTCTATTGAGCAAGGAGCCACATCAATATGGGAGCGCTGGGACGGATATGTGAAGGGCCGTGGCATGCAAGGGGCTGGTATGAATTCTTTCAATCATTATGCCTTTGGAGCTGTGGGTGAATGGATGTACATGAATATTCTGGGTATCCAGCCTTTGAAAGAATTTCCGGGTTTTACTCATTTCATACTAAAACCCTTACCAGGAGGAACCCTCACATGGGCTGAGGGCAGCTATCACTCCATCAGTGGAAATATTGAAACCAAATGGAAAAAGGAAAACAAAACTTTCGAATATACAATTTCAATACCCGCCAATACGAGTGCAACAGTTTATCTGCCTGGTAAACTGATTAAGGATCATTTCGATCCGGGTGAATACAGATTTGAAGAGGGGCACTCCATCTTTGAATTGTCATCAGGTAAGTATGTTCTAATCTCAGAAATCTAAGTTCATGAAAACAGGAGAAATCAAATTTTATTTCATTACTCTCTTCATATGCCTTATGCCAGTATCTTGCAATATCAACAAAGATGGCCAGGTTCAGTCGCATGACCATGTGTCTCTGCAAGAGATAAAGCAAAATTTCAAAGTACCTTCTGCCGAATATGGTGTCAACTGCTGGTGGTGGTGGCTGAATGGAAATGTGACCAAAGAAGGTATCACAAAAGACCTCGAAGCCATGAAGTCAAGGAATTTTCATGGAGCAATGGTCTTTGATGCCGGCGGACATAACCACAGGGGGAATATGGATATTCCTGATGGCCCTTTGTATGGTTCAAAAGAATGGAATGAGTTGTTTGTATTTGCTCTGGATGAGGCCAGAAGGCTGAATTTGGAAATGGGTTTCAATATTCAAAGCGGATGGAATCTGGGTGGTCCTCGGGTCACTCCCCAGTATGCCGCCAAGCAAATAACATCAAACGAAATGCTTGTGCAAGGTGGAGGTAAAATTATCCAGAAGCTTGATCTCCCTCCAATTCGTTTTGACTTTTATGAAGACATAGCTATTCTGGCTGTTCCCATCAAAGATGAATCTCATGTAATTGATGGTATTTCTGATCTTTCATTAAAACTAGGATTTCATGAACTCGGCGGATCAGCTCCTGATTGCCGGTTCTTGTTGACCAATGAGCCAAGAAATTCATCCAGGCCTGATATCAAGCCTTCCCTTGTTGTTAAACAATCTGAAATCATTGATTTAACTGCATTGCTTGATACCTCTGGTGTATTAACCTGGGATGCTCCGGAGGGTGAATGGTCACTTATCCGACTGGGTTATACCTGCACCAATTCGCATGTTTCTACATCCAGCAATCAATGGCAGGGATTGGTACTTGATTACATGAGCACAGAAGCCTTTCATTTCTACTGGGAGGATGTTGTGGCTCCCATTTTTGAAGCTGCCGGTGATCATATTGGTACAACATTAAAATATATGGAAACCGATAGCTGGGAGTGTGGAGGAATGAATTGGACTGACAAATTCTCAGAGGAGTTTTTGAACTATCGGGGTTACGATATTTTGCCCTTCCTGCCTGTTCTTGCAGGACTTGTAGTTGAAGATATTGAAACAAGCAATGCCTTTCTGGCCGACTTTAGAAAAACGCTGGGTGATCTGGTGGCATACAATCATTATGCTTTATTTGCAGAATATGCTGAGAAGTATGACATGGGTATTCAGCCTGAATCTGCTGGTCCACATGCAGGGCCAATGGATGGCATCAAGAATTATGGGTTTAGCGAGATTGTTATGAGTGAGTTTTGGTCACCTTCCCCTCATCGTCCAAGACCTGAGAATAGATATTTCCTGAAACAAGCCAGCTCTGCGGCGCACATATATGGAAAAAGAATTGTTGGAGCTGAGTCGTTTACCACCATTGGTCCACATTGGAATGATGAGTTGTGGCACGATCAGAAATCGGCATTTGATCATGAGATTTGTGCAGGCTTGAACCGCTTGTATTTTCACACATTCACAGCTTCACCCCCGAAAATGGGCTTGCCAGGACAAGAATACTTTGCCGGTACGCATGTGAATCCTCAGGTAACCTGGTGGGATCAGTCGGGTCCCTTCATTGACTACATGCATCGAACCCAGGCCCTGGTCCAGAATGGGAAATTCGTAGCTGATGTGCTTTATTATTATGGTGATCATGTGCCCAATGTGTTCTCTATCAAGGCCACCGATCCGGCAGGTGCAATGCCTGGATACGATTATGATGTGTGTGATGAAAGGATTCTTCTTGAGTTAAAAATGAAGAAGGATAAAATCGTGGTTCCTGGCGGAATTGAATATGAAGTATTAGTACTGCCAGATCATCGAACCTTATCTATGGCCGCCCTTAAAAAGGTGGAAGAATTATTAAAAAAGGGAGCTCAGCTTATTGGATATAAGCCTGAACAACTGATCAGTCGGGTTGGTGGTGAAGATGCACAATCAGAATTTCAAGTCTTAGCTGATGAGATCTGGGGAGAAGGTAATAGCGAGAGGGGAGAGAAGGAATACGGTAAAGGGGGTTTGGTATGGGGTATTAAAGCTAGAGAATACCTGCTTTCAAAGGATATCCCAAGAGATTTTGCGGTACTTGACGGAAAAGATCCGGCTGACTTTGATTACATCCATTACACAATTGATCAGGCTGATGTTTACTTTATAACTAATCAAACAACTGACAGGAAGCTTATTGACTGTCAGTTTCGGGTCTCTGAGTTACAGCCTGAATTATGGGATGCCCTTACAGGAGAGATCAGGGAGGCAAAAGCCTTTATTCAAAAAGATGGTTTAACTAATGTTTCTTTAACACTAGAGCCATATGGGGCTGTATTTGTGGTGTTTAATAAGCCTATTGATAAAGATTTCCAGGGGAAGGCAGAGCGTAATTATTCCGATTATAAAAAGCTCCAGGAAATAACAGGCGAATGGACTGTGAATTTTGATCCAAAATGGGGTGGTCCGGAGTCGGTCACTTTTCCTGAGCTCTCAGACTGGTCAACACATTCTATTGAAGGAATTAAATATTACTCCGGCTCGGCTGTTTACCAGAAAGTTATTGATCTTGATTTTGAATTGAAAGAAGATCAGAAATATTACCTGCAATTAGGGAGTGTCAAAGACGTGGGAATCGCCCATGTGAAAATTAATGGACAAGATCTTGGAGTGACATGGACCAGTCCCTTCCGTATAGATGTGAGTGATGCCCTGAAACCGGGCAAGAACGAACTAGAGATAGAAGTCATCAATTCATGGTATAATCGAGTGGCTGGTGATCAGATACTGGAATTGGAGCAAGCATATACCTCAACAAATATCATTTTAGCTCACGATTTCAGAGGGCGGAAAATAGAGAATGTTCAGTTAGAACCTTCCGGATTACTGGGGCCAGTAGAATTATTACAAGAAAAATAGAGTTAGAAAAATATGAGAACATCAGAATTAATCAAACAAGCCTACGATTTGGCCAAAGCGCAATATGCTGACCTTGGTGTAGATACAGAGGAAGCCATTAGGAAAATGAAAGCAGTGAATATTTCCCTTCATTGCTGGCAAACAGATGATGTAGGAGGGTTTGAGACACCCGATGCAGCCCTTTCAGGCGGAGGCATTCAGGCAACAGGGAATTTCCCAGGCAAGGCCAGAAATATTTCAGAAGTTAAATCAGATTTAGAGAAGGTTATGTCCTTACTTCCAGGAAGACAGAGGCTGAATCTTCATGCCATTTACGGCGATTTTCAAGGTGAAAAAGTAGACCGCAATCAGATTGAGGTCAAACATTTCCAAAGTTGGATTGACTGGTGTGAGACTCAGGAGATTGGTATGGATTTCAATGCATCCTGCTTTTCTCATACCAGAGCGGCAGATGGGTATACCTTGTCGAGTAAAAATGAAGAAAACCGTCAATTCTGGGTCGAACATGTGAAGAGATGTCGGGCCATTTCATCCGAAGCAGGTAAGCAGTTGGGATCACCATGTGTGCACAATACCTGGATTCCGGATGGATCAAAAGACACTCCCATTGACAGAAATGGATACAGAGCTTTGCTAAAGAAATCTCTGGATGAAGCTTTTGAAACTGTGTATCCGAAAGAATACATGAAAGATGCAGTCGAAAGCAAATTATTTGGTATTGGAGTTGAATCGATGACAGTTGGATCGCATGACTTTTATCTTGGCTATGCGATAAAAAATAATATACTCATCTGTTTGGATAACGGACATTTTCATCCCACTGAGCAAGTAGGTGATAAAATCTCTGCTGTGCTTCAATTTGTGGATGAGATCTTGCTTCACGTCACCCGTCCCATCCGATGGGATTCAGATCATGTAGTTACTTTGAATGAAGATATTCAGTTGATTGCCTCGGAGGTTATGCGCAATGACTTCCTCGATCGGGTCAATATCGGCTTGGATTTCTTTGATGCTTCCATTAATCGGATCGGTGCTTATGTTACAGGTACGCGGGCAGCTCAAAAGGCTTTTCTGATTGCATCACTTGAACCCACTAATCAACTTAAAGAAATGGAGGAGGCCGGGAAGAATTTCGAACGTCTGGCCCTTCTCGAAGAATTAAAAACCATGCCTTTTGGCGCTGTTTGGGATTACTATTGTTTGCAGGAGAGAGTTCCGGTAGGCACAGATTATATTTCTGAAATACAGCAATATGAGAATGATGTTTTGAGTAAACGCTAATGCGATGAAAACAACACGACGAAGTGTATTGAAGGCAATTGGTGGAATATCTCTTGGAGGATTTTTATCGACTATGGGATTTGGTCGGACAGGATCTGAATCCTTTGGATATTCACAAACAGAGAATGAGACAGACGTGTTGGTTGTGGGAGGAGGTCCGGCTGGAATTATTGCGGCTATTCAGGCTGCCAGAGCGGGTGCAAAAACCTACCTGCTTGAAAGGGGTAGTCAGCTTGGAGGAAATACTACAACCGGAGGGGTATCCTTCCCCGGACTCTTTGATGCCTGGGGCAAACAGATCATTGCCGGTATTGGATGGGAATTGGTAAAAGACGTGGTTACACTTGACGGAGGAAACTTACCAGATTTCTCCAAAGTGCCTGACTCTCATTGGATGAATCAAGTTCATGTCAACCAGTTTCTTTATGTTCTTCTTGCTGAGGAGAAGTGCCAACAAGCAGGTGTTCAGATTGCTTACCATGAATTTCCACAAGCCATAACGAAAACGGATGAGGGTTGGCTAGTAGACTGCTATGGATTTGGAACCCGGCGCAGGGTCAAGTGCAAGCAGATCATTGATTGTACTGGCGGGGCTGTCGTGGTGGGTCTTTTAGGTTTTCAACGACTTCGCGAAGAAGAAACACAGCCGGGCTCAATGTTGTTTAAGCTCGACAAAGCCAATAATCCGGGACGGCCAAATGGTCCGGGAGCAGGTTTACTGGATGCTATTTATGTACATGGAGCTGATTCATCCAATTCCAGAACTGTTACAGCTACAAACCTGACCGGCCGTAAGTCTATTCTGGAAAAAGTACGCAAAGAGAACAGACGTCTCATGCACATGCAGCCCGAAGCGGGTTTCAGGGAGAGTTATCGTATCCTTGGTGAGACAATAATCACGCAAGAAGATTATACTTCAGGAAGAGTTTTTAAGGATTCAATTTCCAACGCTTTCTACCCTGTTGATTTACATACGAAGGATGGTGTTAAACCCAAACCTCTACAACCGGGAACAGTACCAACAGTACCTTTGAGTGCTTTGGTTCCAAAAGGATCTTCAAACATTATTGTGGCAGGCAGATGTGTGTCAAGCGACCGTTTAGCAAATTCAGGATTGCGGGTGCAGGCCTCCTGTATGGCTATGGGGCAGGCAGCCGGAGCCGCCGCCGCACTTGCTGTGAAACTCAACATTACACCCATGAAAGTGCCACTCACTAATATCCAAGAACTGCTTATCGCCAATAAAGCTATAGTTCCCAAAACATCCTGAACAATAAATATTATAACAGGACTACAGTAACAAAAACAGAAATATATCGTCATCAAATCAAGCTACAACTAAAAACATCAATAATGGTTACTTTTGATTTATAAGAGGGTTGTATTTTACACTAAAACAATAGCAAAACTAATTTGGTATCGTCTAATCCCATAGCAGCTACAATTATCATGATCTTTGGCTTGCAAGCCCTTGTGCTCAGTGTTATATTGTTAATTAAGCAACCCAGAAGACAATCCAATATTCTTCTGGCTTTGGTACTTTTCTTTTTTGCTTTGATGGAGGTTAATATCGGCATGGCTAATATCCTCTTTTCTTATGATTTATTTTACGTATTCAGATATGTTCAACTGGAACTACTTTTTGGAATTGGCCCAGCTCTTTATTTCTTCACCAAAAGTATTACAGACCCTGACTATCGCATTTCCCCTAAAGAGTATATTCATTTTCTTCCTGTTGTTCTCGAATTCATTTTCTATAGAACAGATTTTTATCGGCTTGGATCTAACGGCTTGTATCAAACTCCAGTACATCCATTTACCATAGTCTATTTGGTAGAACAGTGGCTTGGCACAGCATCTATTTCTGTTTACGTCCTGCTGACTGTTCGTATTCTCATTAAATACCAGCAATGGATTAAAAGCAAGTATTCAAACCTGAAAAACAAATCATTAGGTTGGTTGCGAATTCCTGTTTTTATTTATTCGGGTTATTGGATTGTTTGGTTGATCCTTATAAAAATTGATCAGTATGTATTTCAAAATGCCCTCAAAGATTTTTATTTTCTACCTACACACATCGGACTTTCTATCATCACTTCGTGGATTGGTTTTAAAGGATATATTAAATCGCAAACGGAAGTTTCAGGCTTTATAAAAACATCCTCAAAAGCATCCTTAGAAACAGAAACAATCCCCACCAATCCGGAGGAAGCAAAATTAATAACTGAGCTGATGAACACTCAGAAACCATACCTCAACCCGGATCTGGATTTGAATAAACTATCTGATCTGGCAAAGCTAAATCCTAAAATTACTTCCCGTATTATCAACCACGACCTCCACATGAATTTCTATGAATTCGTGAATAAACATCGCGTTGAGGAATTTAAACAAAGGCTGCAGCAATCAAATTGTGATCAATTTACTCTGCTCGGGCATGCTTTCGAATGTGGATTTAATTCAAAATCGACCTTCAACCATATCTTCAAAAAGAATACCGGACAAACACCAAGAGAATACTACTTACAGTTTAAAAATTAGTCCGAACGGAAGCATTCGGACGATTGAGAAACTAGCTAAACCTATTTTTGGTCAATTTTTAAACTAAGTAAAAAACAAATGAAAAAATTCATCATTCTCTTTATTGTAGTTAACAGCTTATCTACAATAGCTTTTGCGCAATCACCAAAAAAATATTCAGCTCAGGAAGTTAAAGACGACCTGGAATATATGTATGACATGCTTGAAAAGTGCAGTTATGATTTGTTTGCGCTAAACAGCAAAGAGAACATGGATATAATGTATTCAAGATTGTATAAATCGATCGATGATTCCCTTACGGAAGTTGAAATTTACAGAAAATATATCCCATTGGTGGCTGCAACAAAAATGTCGCACTGCATGATGAACAAACCCTGGGGGTATTATATAAATCACTATATAAAAGATGGGGGTACACTATTTCCTTTGAGCATCTATTTTAGTGGTGACAAGGCATTGGTTAATGAGAACTACTCGGCAAACTCATCGATTAATGAGCATGATGAAATTCTATCGATTAACGGTAAGCCCATCAATGAATTCCTGCAGGGCTTTTATGAAAACATGTCAGGTCCTACCGAATATTACATCAATTCAATCATTGAAAAGACAGGTTTCCCCAGATTATATTGGTGTTTTAACGGTGAGAAAAAAAGTTTTCGATTAAAAATCAAAAAAACCAATGGCATCATTTCAAGTCAAAGGGTTTATGCCATGGCAGCCAGTGAATACGAAGATAAAATCAATGCACAAGCGGCGGAGGATAAAGATGAACGGACTTTCGAATTCCTCAATGAGCATGTCGTACATCTAATCCCTGGTGGGTTCATAAATATGAATAGCAATAAGGATTTGAACAGCCCCGAAGCATTTGACAATACTGAATTTTGCCATTTTATTGATTCTGCATTTAACAGCTTTAAACAAAAGGGCATTGAACACCTGATCATCGATTTAAGGGATAATTTGGGTGGTGATAACTCATTCAGTGATTATATGATTGCCTATTTTGCTGATACCTCATTCAGTATGGCTTCACAAATGCAAATGAAAACCAGCCAACATACCAAAGATATATGGAAAGATCTGAAACTTCCTGAAATTCAAGAGATTAAAAAACAAATCATGAGTCTGGAAAACGGAACCCGCTTTGATGTGAATATCCAGCAGTATCATCCTCAACCAGAAACAAAAAAGTTCAAAGGTTCGGTTTATGTGTTGGTTAACCGCTACTCATATTCTAATGCAGCTATGACAGCCTGTATTATTCAGGATTATGGCTTCGGAAAAATCATTGGAGAGGAAACGACAGATGAGGTATCGTCCTATGGCTCGATACATAGGATTGATCTACCAAACACAAAATTTAGAGTATACTATCCTAAATCATTTTTTGTGAGGCCCAATGGCGATCCAACACCCAGGGGAGTAGTTCCGAATCATATCGTTTTCGATGATTTGCTTACTGATAAAGATGAAGTTTTAGAATACACCTTAAAACTTATTGAGAGTAAGTAATATTCAACTTTACAATGAAAAAAATATCATTTATTCTAATTACTCTATCGATACTAATCGTTAGTTGTAGTGAAAAGAACAGAACTTCAGAATCCACTATTCCAAGTGATCGATTTAATAATATTAAAGATTCTATTTCAAAAAAGATCGATAATGGAGATATCCCTTCTTTATCGCTTGCCGTAATAGAAAACGGTGAAATAATCTGGATGGAAGCCTTTGGATATGCTGATAAGGAAAATAAAATAGAAGCAACACCCAATACACTTTACGGTATTGCCTCAATTTCAAAACCCATAACCGCAACAGGAATAATGAAACTGCATGAGGATGGGAAAATCGATCTGGATGAGGATATTGAAACCTATCTGAACGATATGAATCTGAAATATTATGTGAGCGACAGCAATAAAGTTAGCTGTAGTAATCTTTTAAGCCATACTTCCGGATTACCCATGCATTTCCAATATTTTTATGATGACGATAAGCTTGCAATACCTGATGTTATGCAAGTTGCTGACCAGTATGGGATTATTGTTAATCCACCTTCCTCGAAATATGTTTATGCAAATTTGGGATATGGAATTTTAGGAAAAGTTATTGCTGAAATCAGCGGAAAGAGTTTTAATGATTATATGACCGAAGAAATTTTTGGCCCCTTGGGGATGACACAAACAACCATTGACATTTCATCAAAAACCAAGAATAAATTGGCCA
The DNA here is from genome assembly GCA_018669475.1 of Bacteroidota bacterium. Lineage (GTDB taxonomy): Bacteria > Bacteroidota > Bacteroidia > Bacteroidales > UBA12481 > JABHCC01. The sequence continues at coordinate 9,683 of JABHCC010000118.1, forward strand.
AGCGCTATGATATCAAAGGGAATTTAATCCCATTTTCATTTAGTGATACACCTGGTGCAGGAAATGTAAGCACAACAATTCAGGATTTGATTCAATTTGGGAAGTTTCATTTGGGAAATACCCCGGAAGATGGCAGATCATTGTTGAGCAATAAAACCATCAAGTCAATGCAGCAAAAACAATACGCTGATAATGCTAATGGCAGAAACACCTATGGTTTGGGTTGGTTCTTCGATGATAAGCAATATAAATATAAGATGGTTTATCACGCAGGGGGTATGGATGGAATAGATGCCATGATACGAATACTACCTGAAAAAAACATTGTTGTAGCAGCTCTTTCAAATCAATATTCCGAATACACACATGAGTTAACTGAACAGATTTTGCTGAATATGATTCCTGATTTAAAGTCTGTGGAAACGAAACAAACACAAAAGCAGGAAGCCGCTGTTCAAGAAAAATCAAAGGAAATAAAACAAAGTGATTTAATTGGTAATTGGAACGGACATATTGTTACTGACAATGAACTAATCCCAATAGAACTCGTGTTCCAAGAAGATGGAGACATTCATGTTAACATGCCCATTCAGTTCGAATCAATGCTACTAAGAACCAATATTTTTGATGTCCAACATAAGATGCTCCTGAATAAACGGTTTTTCAATAATGGCCATTTAATGGGCTGGTATGCAGGAAATATTCCGGGAGAACATTTATTAAGATGTCCACAGACCACAAGGCTGAATTTGGAATACAGAAATGGGAAATTGATTGGTACCGCAGCAGCTTTGGCTTCACATTCCTCTAGAATGCATTATGCCTTGTCCTATTATCTGGAGCTTGAGAAAAAAGAAAATAAATAAACGATACATAATCGAGTAGGCGGCTGACTCTGGAAAAACCAGAGCCAGTGCGTCTCTCACACCGCCTTTCCCAATCCAACTTGCAATTTACTAATGCCAGGAGATTACTCCTGCACATAAGGGACTTCCACCCTCTGGAATAATTGAAAGAACACTACCGAGATTCTCCGAAAATTTGTATTTTACATAATTAATCAGTGCTTACAGTAGTTTATGATCAATTAGAATTCTGAGATGAAAATTCAATTAGCTAGTGCAGCAAGAAGTAATATCTAATAATGGTATGATTTTGGCAAGTAGGAAGTTAATTAAAGAATTACTTATGTCGCTGATCCTGGTGGTGATAAGTACGGCAATTGTTGCACAGAAGTACAGCGATAGACGGCCAGGAGCAAGCTTAAGAATGGATGCAGAGGACTACGGTATTGTACTTCGTTATGGAGATGGTCCGGGAGAATGTGATATACTTGGCGCCCGTGACGTTTGGGTTTTTGAAGCAAGTGGCACCTATTACATGCACTATGATGCTGCTGGTCCGAAAGGATGGCTAAGCTCTCTGGCTGTGAGTAAAGATCTTGTGAATTGGGAGAAGAAAGGTCCGATTCTGAACTTTGGCAAACCGCAAGAGGAAGATTCAAAAGGAGCTTGCTATGGGGTTACCTATTGCGACGGAGAAGATTGGCATATGTTCTATTTGGGAACACCCAAGGTGTCTCCTGCACCGGATTTGGTTCCAGCCTTCCCCTATCTCACTATGAAAGCAAAGGGGCCAGGGCCAGAGGGGCCGTGGATTAAGCAGAAAAATGTTGTGCCATTTCGCACAAAACCCGGAACTTATTATTCTATTACAGCAAGCCCCGGACAGGTAATCAAGAATGGTGATGAGTATCTTCAATTTTTCAGTGCCACTACAGAAAAAGAGGGAAATTCTTGTGTTCAACGCACTCTGGGAATTGCACGGACAACGAATCTTGATAGTTCATGGACGATTGATCCGGAACCTCTGGTTCCAATAGAGGAGCAAATAGAGAATTCGACACTATACTATGAAAAAAGCAATAATACATGGTTTTTGTTTACTAATCACATTGGTATCGATGGAGGAGAATTTACCGATGCCATATGGGTATATTGGAGTAAAAATTTGAATAAATGGGATCCTGTTAACAAAGCAATTGTTCTTGACGGGCACAATTGTAGTTGGTCCAAAAAGTGTATTGGTCTTCCATCTGTAATACATGTTGGCGATCAGTTGGCGTTGTTTTACGATGCCCCTGAAGACAACAGCACAAGCCATATGAAACGACATATTGGTTTGGCATGGTTGAAACTGCCGCTTACTATTCCGAATGCAAAAGACAATAACTAAGAAATCGATACAGGAATTTTTTATAATGAGAACTGATCACTTAAAATAACAATGCGCTTACTCTATTTGACCTTACTAATTGTCTGTATTTCAGCGTTGAGTTGCAGTAATGAAACCAAAGTAGAAAATATAGATGCAACAGGGTTTGAGCTCATCGGTGGTGGATATATCTTGCCTCCTTCTCATCTGTTTGATGGCATGAAACCAGTGGCCAGCTGGATTTGGGATTCAGGGGAGATTAATCCAAGAAACTACTATCTGTATGTACGTAAGAGCTTTACCTTGACTAAATCACCACAAGAAGCCAAGGCCTATATATCTGCTTATTCATTTGCCGAACTGTATATAAACGGCTTTTATGTCGACCGTTTGCCAACTAATCCCGATCCTGAATATCAGACTTACGAAGAAATTGATTTGACTCCTTACCTTCAGAAAGGGACAAACACAATTGCAGCACTTATTTACAATGCGGGTGAAGGATTGCACCACCGGATGGATGCACGTGGTGGTTTTTTCTTTCAGGCTGCAATAACAGACAAAAAAGGTGATATTACCAAGGTGAATAGTGACAAAAGCTGGCGTGTAGCACAAGCTATTGCCTGGGATACCAATACAAAATACCGTCAGCACGACCATACCATTGGCTTTAGGGAACGATTCGATGCTCAATTAGAATATAAGAAATGGCAACAAACTTTATTTGATGATTCTAAATGGGAACAAGCTAAAGAGATTGGTGTGCCTCCAAGGGAGCCGTGGAATAAGATTGTAGTAATAAAGAGGGAGCGACTATTCTATGAGATTATTAAGCCTGTAAGCAACTGGAAGGTAAATGGGTATAAAGTATACGATTTTGGCAAAGAAATTACTGCTTTCCCTCGTTTTACTGCAACAGCAAACAGAGCTGGGCTTGAGTTGACTCTTGGAACCGGAGAAAGATTGGATAGCGACAGTATTCCAGTAATGAAAGATAATGTTGATTATACTGATACATATATTACAAAAGAAGGTTTGCAGAGTTGGCAGCCTCTTACATGGCGTGGATATAGATACTTTGCTATTAAAGAAAGTGCTGAAATTTCAATCGATAATGTCTCGGCAGAATTCAGGTCTTTTCCGGTTAAACGAGAGGGCAGCTTCTCTTGCTCAGATGACGAGTTGAACCAAACCTGGGAAATTGGCAGGTGGACGATGCAGATTTGTGCCCACGACACCTGGATGGACACTCCCTGGCGCGAACAGACGCAATATATATCCGGAGATACCCGGTATAATATTCGGTACTCAGCTTACGCTTTTGCACCTAATATTAAGTTGTTGCATAATTATAACATTCTCAGTGGAGCTTTTTCTCAGCGCCATTCCGACGAAGGAGCCATTCGCTCGCGTTATCCAACAGGCTATCATCTTGGTCCCACCACATCAACCTACATTCCCGACTATCAGCTCGAATGGATTCTGATGCTCCACGAATATCACATGTATTACCAGAATGATGAATTAGTGAAGCAGGTCTATCCGAATTTGAAAAAATTATTGCAATACTTCGAGGGATATTTGTCAACAGAACGAGGTCTAATTGGGAAAGTGCCCGGCTGGGTGGTACTGGATCATCCCGATACCTACAAACAGGATGTTGGGGGTGAAAACACAGCAATGAATTGTCTTTACTACGGTGCACTAAATTCGGCAGCGTGGATGGCCCGCAATATCATGAATGAAAATGATCAGGCTGCTGAATGGGAGCAGAAAGCTGAGGCAACAAAAAAATCGATTCAGCAACTGTTGTGGTCGGAGAAAGATAATGCCTTCAAAGATGGTTACCAAAGCTCTCGAATTACACAACAAACACAGGTTTATGCGTTGAAATATGGCCTTGTGCCTGATGGTAAGAAACCTGGTGTAGTTGAATATTCAAAGAGCCAGGGGCGCTCGTGTGAGCAATCATTTTCTTATTGGTTGCTTAATACCATGTTTTCTGAAGGCGAAGGGCAATGGGCACTTGACTATATACGCACCAACTGGGGTACTCAAATGAAAAAGGTAGACTTCAACGGTGCCTGGTATGAAATGTGGGAATCTCCCAGGGGTATGACCAAGTCTCATGCCTGGTGTTCAGGGCCTACAGCCCTTCTTCCAGAGATAGTTTTGGGCGTGGAACCTCTTATGCCAGGCTGGAAGCAGTTTAAGATTCAACCCTGCCTGTACGATTTGAAATGGGCTGAGGGTGTAGTACCTTCTGTAGCAGGTAACATAAGAGTGAAATTGAAAAAGCTGACAATAGACAATGTGGAAACAGGCATGCAGATAAACGCAGTAGTACCTGAAAATACAACTTCAAAGATATATGTACCGGTTATGCCATCTAAAGATTTTACCATCTCTGTTAATAACAAGAAAATATGGGAAGGTGGTAAATTTATTGGCGCTAACAACAAAATCTCATATGATTCAAAATCGGATGAGTTCATTGTATTTGAATTTCAAGCAGGTAACTATGTAATTGATGCTTTCAATACTGAACAAAATGAAAAATAGCAGACGATATTTCATCAAAATAGCAGGCATGGCTGGACTAAGTCTGGCATCAGCAAACGCTTTATATGCAGAATATCAGGAACAGGAAAAGGAATTTAAAGATTTACCTGGACGAATTGACAAATACCAAAAGAAGCACAAACAACGCTTCAATATGTCAGGCTATGCCGCACCGAAAATCTCTACGGTTCGAATTGGAATAATCGGAACAGGAAACCGGGGCTCACACCATGCCGGAACTATTTCACGTGTATCGGATGTGGAGATCAAAGCTGCGGCCGATGTGCTTCCTGAACGCTTCGGAAGAATTAAAAAGAACCTGAATAGTACCGATCATAATCCGGAATATTATTCCGGTTCAGATGAAGCCTGGAAAGAATTGTGTGAGCGTAAAGATTTAGACCTGATCCTGATAACCACACCAACTTACATGCATGCAAAAATGGCTGTTTATGCCATGGAACAGGGGAAACATGTTATTACTGAAGTACCTGCAGCAGTAAGAATTGAGGAGTGCTGGGAAATCGTGAAAACGTCTGAAAGAACAAAGAAACATTGCATGATGATGGAGAACTATACCTTCATGCCGTTTCACATGACGACTCTGAACATGGCCAAACAAGGATTCTTCGGTGAAATTGTGCATGGCGATGGGGCTTACAACACCAGTAAAATGGGGAATAACTTCAACAAGAACATGTACTGGAATATGTGGTGGCTCAGGATGTACGGTTCACGGAATGGAAACATTTATCCAACCCACGGTATGGGTCCCATTGCACAAATGATGAATATCAACCGGGGCGACCGTTTCGATTTTGTGGTTTCTGTGGAAAGCAAGGATTTCATGATGCAGAATAAGGCAAAGAAACTAGCAAAAGATGACCCTTTTTTCGAAGAATTTGCCAAGATGGACTACCGTGGAAATATGAGTTCCATGCTTATAAAAACCAAAGAAGGTCGTACGCTCAACATCCAGCACGATGCCACTTCCCCTTCTCCGCACAACCTGATTCACGGAGTATACGGAACAAAAGGCTCTGTACTTTACGATCCGGCTCCACCAAAAATTTGCACAGGCAATCACCGCTGGGCAGATAAGAACACTTACGATCAACTGATGGGAAAATTCAAACCCGGCTTACTTCACAAATTCGAAGATTTCAGAAAAGGTCTGGGAGCTAACCTCCAGAGCGGGCATGGGGGATCAGACCTGATCAACGTATGGCATATCATTGATTGTTTACGTACAGGTTTGCCGCTCGATCAAGATGTTTATGATGCTGCAGCATTTAGTGCAGTTGTTGAACTGTCGGAATGGTCGGTGCGTAATAATTCCAATTCAATTAAAGTACCTGATTTTACTGCCGGAGCCTGGAAAACGAATAAGTCCAACATGGATATCAATTTGGATAATGGAGACGGAGACACAAAAATTTTGAGCTAAATAAATGGTCAAAAAATTTACATATCACAGTATCCTGATTTTTCTGACTCTGGGATTCACTGTTCAGCTCGGTGCCCAGGAGAAAATATCAAATGAGCTGCTCGAATTAAGAATTAATCAAATCGATGGGACCTTTGACATCGTAAATCTCAGGTATAATCGCCTTCTGATTAGTCATGCCACAATCGGTTTTTCAACTAAACCCTATGTCAAGTTAAAGGACCTGGGTCGGATTGGAGTGGAAACAGATCAGCCCGAAGCCTTTTTCCACAGCGATGCTGCTCAATACAGAGTAAGCAGGGCAAGCCAACTGAAAAGTGCATTTTCAGGAGGTCAATCCTTGTCGCTTAGCAGCCGTTGGGAGGGATTAGGAGAATTAGAAGTTCAATTCACCTTGTATCCAGATTCTAGTTTTGTTGATATTGGCTATGCATTTACAAACCTGGGCAAAGCACCCGTCCGTTTATCCACAGTGGAGGTCCTAAATGGGATCTTTTTGCCGGAACTGAACCATATTAACATGCTGACGCTGGACGGTAATAGTGGTCATGGTAGTACGTCAGTAAAATATGAAGGAAAAACCAGGAGCGAGAATAATGTGCTGTGTTATTTCCCTGAAGCCAAAGGGAATTCATCCCTCGTAGCAGGTGGTCTGACTTACCAGGATTTCCGGAAGTGGGTCCAGGTATCAGGAGACAGCATCAAACTATCGGCTGAAGATGTGGTTGGAAAAAGAGTTGATCCCGGGAGATTATACCTGGCCGACGACAGATTCTACCTGAATGGCTCTTCAGAAAATCCTTTTGATGCCCTTGAGCAATATGCCGAACTCACCCGTATCGCAAGGGGAATTGATCTCAAATATTATACCTTTCCTTCAGTTTGCATGTGGTTCTTATCGGTGACTCATTTTGGTGCGGATACCACATCTGAAAACAGTACGGTAGGCACTGTGAATGAAATGCAGCATATTCAGAATAGTGGATTCCTGAATTATTCACCTGTGGCGATAAGGTTGGTTCCCGACAATTACGAACAAAACAATCAGCAAGGCTGGTGGGATGATGATCACTGGCAAAGACATGGCCGTAAATACCGCAGTGTGGTTGACCACCATTACAAAGCTCCCTACGAAACCACGGAAAAGTGGGCTGGTAAGATACTTGATATGGGAGGTATCCCCTTAACTTATTTTCAACCGGGAATCCGCTCAGAAGATTACGCCAAAAAATTCCCGGGACATATGCTTTATAATGAATCCCAACGATTTGTCAGGGATAATAAACGTGTCGTCAGCGATCCGCATACCCTGATGGGAATTGCCGGAATTCCTGATCTACTGAATCCTGATGATTGGATAGACGGGTGGGGTAAACTATACGCCGAAACCTATGACTACACCGACCCGGATTATTTGAATCATTGGCGTGAGGTCAATCATAATCTGAATAATGGTGGAGTAAAAGGAGTGTTTTATGATTATCCTACCCGAGCCTACGCACAGCGGGGAGGATTGGAAGATCGTTATGCAACCGCGTTGGAAGCCTATCGCAATGTATTCAGGATTCCCAGTGAGATATTTGGCTCCCCATCTTATTTACAGGAAAGACTAGGGATAGGATCTGATGCGACCCTTGAATTTGTAAGTTCGGTACGCACTGAAGGTGATACCAATATCATATCCACCAGAATTCTCAACAAGGCAGCCAACCGCTGGTATAAAAATCGCCGTCTGACTAACTATGACATGGATGGTAAAGCACTGGTTGAAGCCGGACACGGTAATAACAGATATCAGATTGATGACATCCAGCGGAGAACTATTCTCACACTATCCTATGCCGTAAGCGGCAGGTTATTGCTCACAGAAAGCTTCAGCAATTTCTCCCAAGCGGTTTTACATGATCTCAGCAGGGTATTCCCTTTCCACTCAAGCACACTCTCAGCCCGCCCTTTACATGCATTCACAGGTGGCATGCCTGTTCTGGATTTTCCGATTTCAGAATCATGGCACCAGGTCATCTTCTATAATGATGCCGAAACCGAGAAGGAATTCAATGTTCCGATCAGTGGGAATACTGCATTGGGAGCACTTGGATTAGCCGCAAACAAAAGCTATTACCTGTATGATTTCTGGAATGATAAATTTCTGGGAAGAACAGAAGGGCATAATACAATCAAATTAGCTGTGGCATCCGGTGAAGCCAAAATGATCTCGGTTCACAGGGTGGAAACCATCCCTCAATGGATCTCTACAAACCGACACATCCTGCAAGGTTATGTGGATCTGATCCAAAAGCCGGCCTGGGATGCTTCGAATAAAACATTATCAGGTGAATCATCTGTAATCGGTAATGAAGAATATGTGATAACAATCGCCTTAAATGGCTATACACCTGAAACAGTTCAAGCTCAGGGAGCTTCAATTGAGATGAAGGTGAGAAAGAATAACCCCTTGCTTTTAGATCTGATCATTAAGTCTGATAGTAACAGAAACTGCAAATGGAGTGTGACCTTCAGTCGATCAACAGAAGAACGGACAAAAGCTTACAGAAATTGGAACTATTATCCTAATCTGCTTATCCCCCCAAATCCCAATATTCCCGGATATAAAAACGTAATAATGACTGATGTCCCAACAGTATTCCAGATACCGGATTACAATAAATGGTATTTGTCGTTTATCGGATTTGATAGTGAAGGGTATCGGTCTTATAACAGCAAACAACTTCCAAAATGAGAAAATCCAATTCAATAGGTTTCATCGTCATTTCGCTGTTGGTCAGCCTACTCCTGTCTTGCCAGAAGCAAACTGGCCTTTCGAGATTGTCAATAGAAAAACTGATCTGTGAACATCAAAGTAATCCTCTTGGGATCGACCGGCTTAACCCCCAACTGAGTTGGATGATCAAATCCGACCAAAGGGGTCAGAAACAAACGGCCTATCACATCCTGGTTGCCAGCTCAAAAGGAAAGTTGAAAAACAATACCGGCGATTTGTGGGATTCAGGAAAGGTAGCATCCAGCCAATCAGTCCTGGTAAGCTATGATGGGAAGACGCTGCAATCAGGTGATCAATGCTTTTGGAAAGTAATGATCTGGGATAAGGCACAGGAGCCCTCAAAGTGGAGTAAACCAGCATTCTGGTCAATGGGGCTGCTTCAGCCAGATGATTGGAAGGCTCAATGGATCAGCACTCCTGAAGAGCATACAGCACCCTTTTTCAGGCAAGCTTTTACGATTAAAGAAAAACCAGATCAGGCCCTAATTTATATTGCTTCACTGGGGTATTTTGAGCTCTTAGTAAACGGGGAAAAAGTAGGAAACGAGGTGTTAGCACCTGCCGTCTCCAATTTCAGCAAAAGGAGCTATTACCAAACTTTTGATCTGAGAGAATACCTGCGAAAGGGAGAGAACCACCTGGGTATTTGGATGGGAACCGGCTGGTATACCTCCGGTTTGCCAGGTGTAAACCACCATAGTCCAGTTGTCCGGGCCCAACTCGAACTCTCAGATGCTGGGAAAACCAGGATAATAGTAAGCGATACTTCCTGGGAAACGAAACCGAGTGCCAGAAAACGATTAGGCAAATGGGCCTGGGGGAATTTTGGCGGTGAAGCAATGGATGCAAGGAATATCGATATCCATTGGTGGGATAAGGAAGAGTCAAATCAAGGCTGGGCCTCAGCAGAAGAAGTGGATGTTGCGGATGTACCCTGCAGTGCACAACCCTGCCGTGGAAACGAAGCTTTTGATACGCTTACACCTCAAAGCATTGAGAAGCTCGATGAAGAAACAATCCTGGTAGATTTTGGAACCAATCTCACCGGATTAATGGAGATGACCTTCCATAACCTGGAACCCGGACAAAAGATCTCCTTGTATTATGGAGATCTGGACGGTCGCGACGAAAATGAAAGATGGCGTGTATCCATGGGAAAGAAGAATTTTGCCACATATAATCAATGGGATGAATTTATCTCTGCTGGAGCAGAGGAGGAGCACTTCAACAACATATTCAACTATCATGCTTTCCGTTATGTGCTTATTGAAGGATTGACCTACCTGCCGGATAAAGCGGATATGAAAGCCCGATGTATTGAAACCAAAGGTGCCGAGACAGGGACTTTCTCTTGTTCGAATGAGCTTTACAATAGTATACACCAAATGGTAAAATGGACTTACCGCTGCCTGAACCTGGGTGGACAAACGGTAGATTGTCCGCACCGCGAAAGATTGGGTTATGGGGATGGCCAAACAATTATGGATCTTGGCCTGTATAATTTCGATGCGGTTTCCTTATATGACAAGTGGTCGCAAAACTGGTGGGACGAACAAGGTCCTGATGGCTTTGTACCATTCACAGCTCCTTCTCCGCATGCTACCGGTGGAGGACCAGCCTGGGGAGCCATGAGCATCATGGTGCCCTGGAAAAATTATCACTTCTCAGGAGATATCCGGCTTCTCAAGGATGGATATCCCTATATGAAAAAATATCTGGAGTATCTGGATGCGCATTGTGAGGATGCATTGCTTCAAGATATCTTCCCGGGCGAAAAGTGGCCCAATCTGGGCGACTGGGTACCGCCCCGGAGGGGAATGGACAAACAGGATTGGGTGGATGATAGTTCACGGCGATTCTTTAATAATTGCTACCGGGTATACCTGCTGCAGATCATGCAGGAAGTAGCGGTGTTATTGAACCAGGAGAATGACCAGGAAGCATTTAAACTGAAAATAAAGAATGCACAAGAAAAGATTCATGATGAGTGGTACAATCCACAAGATTCTACCTATGCCAATGGAGAACAACCCTATCTTATTTTCCCTCTGAAAACCGGTGTCACTCCTGAAAACCTCAAAGATGAAGTATTTCAAAAATATATAGAAACACTTCAGGTGAAGGATCATGGGCACTTGAATACCGGAATGATCGGGACTCAAATAATGACCGATTACCTGATAGAAATTGGAAGAAATGATCTGGTGGATGTTTTTGTCAATAAGAAAACATATCCGGGATGGGGATACATGATTGAAAAAGGGGCAACAACCTGCTGGGAACAATGGAATGGTTATTATTCTCAGATCCATTCCTGTTTTCCGTATATCGGTGCTTGGTTTTACAAAGGATTGGCCGGAATCCAATGGGATCAAAAAGATCCTGGATTCAGGAATGTCATTCTTCGGCCCGGATTGGTCAAAAGTGTGGATTGGGTAGAATGCAGTTATGAATCACAATACGGTGAAATCGTTAGCAACTGGAAAACTCAGAATGACGTATTCGAGTGGCAAATCAGCATACCCCCGAACAGTACTGCTACTGTTTATATCCCAGGAATTGATATCCGGGAAAATGGTAAAGCAATTGATCCTTCCCAGCACATCACATTTCTGCGGCGAGAAAGCAAATTCAGCGTTTATCAACTCGAATCAGGAAAGTTTTTCTTCACTTCCAATATCAATCCCAGACAGACTACTATTGTAATGCTACCGGATGATTGAATATGGGATCTGGAAGAGCTGCAAAAAGTGTGATCGAAGGATTTGAAGAATACGAATACCTGATGAAACTAGAACAAGCCCAAGAATCGTTCAACAATTAGGTTTGTATATTACAGATAAAGAGGTAATTTGGCGAGTAAACATAAGTCTGGTTTTATATGAGATTCACTATTAGTAACTTACCAGATAAATCTCCGGAAGGTATACTATCATTAGGTTCTGCAGATGAAAAATATTGTTCTCAATGTTCAGTTGCAGTTTAGAATATGATATATATATTAGATTAAAATTTTGTCATGAGATATAAAACAAAATTGGCACTACAGATTTTTATAGCTGGATCAGTTATGCTCTCTATTATACTGTATGCAGGGTACAAATACAATTATAACAAAGCTATACAACATGAGTTAGATCACACTTATTTTTCTGTTGAGAAAGCTGCCGTGAGTATTGAACAAAGACTTTTAGAAAAAGTAAAAACGAACCAGACACTTTCCATCACACCTATTATAGTAAATGCACTAAAATTAAGTAACAATACTTTTGGTAGCTTATCTGAAAAAGAGAGAAATGAGAAAATCGATCTGCAAAATGAGAAATGGATATCAACAGATGATAAAGATGATGCATTTATTCATGAATATACACACAACATTGTGGCAAATCATTTAAAAAAACAACAAAATAACCTGAGAGAAGAGTACGGTGAAATTTTTCTAACGAATAAGTATGGCACTCTAGTAGCTTCTACAGCAAAACTGACCACTTTTGCACACGAGCATAAGTACTGGTGGCAAGGGGCTTTTAATAAAGGCCTGGGATGTATATTTTTTGATGATCGTGGTTATGATGAGAGTGTTGATGGATATGTTTTGGGGATTGTTATTCCAATAAAAGAGGATAACGAGATAATTGGTATGTTAAAAGTAAACCTTAATATTATTAGGTTCAATCAGTGAAATATTATTGAGTTATCAGAGTAAGGAGACTGGAGAGTTTAAACTTATCCGTAGCGGGGGTGAAATAGTATTTGAAGAAGGATCTGTACCTCTTAGTAGTAGGATACCAAAATTGCTTCATGAAAAATTAATATCTACAGATGAGCGTTCTATGTTTTTTAATGATTCAGTTAACAAATGGTTGATTGGAAAGTCTGAGATTGGAATAACATCAATAGGTGCTGAAGGTTGTCTTTTCGGAGGCTCCTTTGAATCCGCAGACCATAAAAAGGGCAATACAGGAGAATCATGGTATATTATTAATTACCATAGTTTACAGACAATTTTAGAACCTATTAATAAAACAACATTAACCATTTTAGTTACTGGCCTTTTACTTGTAATTCTTTTGGTTTTTGCAGCATTTGCATTCGGGAGATATGCTGTAAAACCTATAAATCAATTAATTGAACGAAGTAAGCAAATTGCTGCAACTGATTTTAGTACCCGAATTGACATCAATCGAAAAGATGAAATTGGACTTCTGGGTAAAGCTTTCAATAAAATGGTCATGGAGCTTGAACAAAATACGACGTCCATAAAATATCTTGAATATGAAATCACCGAAAGAGAAAAATCCGACAAAAAGATATTGCAACAAAATAAAGAATTGCAGGATTTAAATGCCACAAAAGATAAATTCTTTTCAATAATTGCGCATGACCTCAAAAGTCCCTTAAGCTCAATGTTAGGTTTATCTGAAATACTCTATAAAGATTTTGATGATTGCGAAATACAACAGCAAAAAGAGTTTTCTAGTGCTTTACATAAGGGAATTAAAAATACATATAAATTACTTGAAAATTTACTTATCTGGTCTCGTTCGCAACAAGGCTCTATTAGTTTTAATCCCGAAAAGACAAATCTGTATTTATTAGTCAATGAATCATGTGAATTACTGAAACAAGCAACAATAAAAAAAGAAATTAGAATATCAAATCAAATATCAAAGGATGCTTATGTTAATGTAGATAAGCAAATGTCTTTAACAATTATCCGAAATTTATTATCAAATGCCATAAAGTTTACATCAAAAGGTGGTGATATTACATTTAATGCACAAATAACATCAACTAAAATTGATCAGAAATTTTTAGAATTATCGATTCAAGACAGTGGGGTTGGAATTTCAAATGATAATCAATCTAGATTATTTAGCATGAATAGTAATACATCAACACATGGAACTGCAGGTGAAAAAGGGACAGGTTTAGGTTTAATTATCTGTAAGGAGTTTGTGGAAAAACAAGGTGGTAGGATCTGGATTGAAAGTGAAGTTGACAAGGGAAGTAAGTTTATTTTCACTATGCCTGTAGCTTTGTAGAGAGGCAAGCCTTGCAAGCGTACTGCCTGTATCAATAGTATCATTGTTTTATCTAACTCCGAATAAGAAACTTATGGGAGACTCCTCCAATAAGACACTGGATATAGTCATTCTATCTTTGGCAATGATTTTGTCTTTTAATATCTGTATTCTTGCATTAAAGGAGTATTCCTGGATTTGTTTCACTAAACTTATTAAAATGAAGATTCTGTCTTTTGTATTTCTACTATTGGTTTTTATTCTAGCGCATGAAAAGGCATTTGCACAGGAGGAATCCTACAGAAACTGGCATTATCATCCCGATCTTGTTATTCCCCCCAATCCGGATATCCCTGGATTTGATGAGGTAAAGATGACTGATGTTCCTGCTGTTTTTCAAATTCCAGGAGATGATCTTTGGTATATGTCCTTTATCGGCTTTGACGGAAAAGGATATCAATCTTTTATCGCAGTAAGCAAAGACCTTATCCACTGGGAGAACTATCGATTGGCCATGGGCTATGGACCTGAAGGATCATTTGATTATGGTGGGGTGGTTTTGGGTGCTTATCTCTATGAGGATTATGATATAAAAGCACCACGGGTTCTTAAAAAGGGGAATGGGAAATTTTATTCGCTTTATGGTGCGTATCCAAGACAAGGAGGTTATGAGCTTAGGCCGGGATACGAGGGATTAGCCTGGAGTGAGGATGGTATTCATTGGGAGCGAGCAATGGATGAGCCAATACTTTCGGTATATGATGATGACAGGGGGGAATGGGAACAAAGCTGTATTTACCAACCCTGGCTTGTTGAACATGAAGGCCAATATTATAATTTCTACAATGCGGCCAATGGATCGATTGAGCAATTGGGACTGGCGGAATCTACAAACCTTCTTGAATGGACCCGTTTTGCAAACAACCCGGTCATTCCACATGGCCCAAAAGGCAGCTATAATGAAAAGTTTTCATCCGATATCAAAGTATTCTGGGATCAAGATCATTGGGTAGGATTTTTCTTTGGGGTAGGACAGGGAGGAGCTCATATTATGATCGCCTATTCAGATGATCTGGAAAACTGGACTGTAGATCCCGAGCCATTATATAAAGCCGGGGGCAATCCTTCAGGCATTGATGAGAAGTATGCTCACAAGATCTCTTTGGTTTGGAATCCAAAGAACGAAACCTTTTATATGTTCTACTGTGCTGTTGATAAGGATGGAAATCGGGGGATCGGATTGATCACAAGTAAACCTCTTGGCAAAACAGATACTGAATTGGGTTTGCATTCTGAAGGTGGTCCCTGGAATTTTTATCCGGCAAAAGAAAAGCAGCCTGGTCTGAAAAAAGTATTGCTCATTGGTAATTCAGTCATGAATGGATTTCATAGATACGTCATTAATAGCCTAGAAGGTATTGCAGATGTGGATTACTGGTTAAGCCCAAAACATCTCAATAGCGAATTTCTATTTACCGATCTGAAGCAAGTCGTTTCAAGCAAAGCCTATGAAGTGATCCAGTTTAATATCGGATTGCATGGATGGCCTGAGGGCCGGATAAAGGAAGAGGATTATGTTCCTTTGCTTGAAAAGTATGTGCATACCATAAAAGAAAACGCAGGTGATGCTGAACTGATTTGGGCGAGTATAACACCGGTTACGGAAGAAGGTAAAGCCGAATTGAATAAGGATATTAACCCTACCATAACTAAGCGCAATGGTCTGGCCGATGGAGTGATGAGTAGGTTCAATGTCGAGGTAAATGATCTGTATGGTCTGCTTGCCAATCAATTGCATTTGGCCAAATTAGATCGCTTTCACTGGAAGTCCGGTGGGTATCAGATCATGGCAGATCAGTCTGTTAAGCATATCTTGCAGAAACTTGAAGACAAAAAACTGAAGAGCTATTTGAATTCATATAATGTCAGCTGGAATAGTCCGTCAATAAATTCACTAGGATCCATGCCAGCTGGCAATGGGGATATCGGGATCAATCTATGGGTAGAGGATAACGGAGATCTACTTTTTTACATCTCAAAAACCGATGCCTGGAGCGAAAATGCCCGTTTGTTAAAGATTGGGAAAGTGAGGCTCTCTTTGTTTCCGAATCCTTTTAAATCAGAGCTCCCTTTTTCTCAGGTCTTGGTGCTTCAAGACGGAGTTATTCATATTGAAGCGGGTGAGCAAGAAGAAAAGGTGGCAATCGATGTTTGGGTGGATGCTACCAATCCGGTCATTGAGCTCGATATTAAGAGTACACTTCCACTAGAAGCGAGATTGAGCACTGAACCCTGGCGAACTAAAACAAGAGAGATCACTGACAAATCAGAGATCCATTCTGCTTATGGCTTAAAATCGGCTGTTGTTAGTAGAGACATCGTTTTGGATTCTGATCCAAACAGTGTCATATGGGCACATCGGAACGAAAGGTCAATTTGGGAATCGAACATGGCATTACAGGGGCTGGAAGGATTTCTCTCCACAGGGGAAGATCCATTGATAAACAGAACCTTTGGTGCGCTCATCCGATCAGATCAGTTGCAGAAAAATTCAGCAAGCACCCTTAAAAACAAAAATCCTAGTAGAGCTTTGTCTGCATCCATCATTGTGCATACTGAGCAGACGGAAACGCTTGATGACTGGATGGGTGAGATACAAGACATTGCAACAGGATTGAAATCTTCATCCAGGGATAAGCAGAGGATTCTACATGAAGCTTGGTGGAAAGCCTTTTGGAACCGGAGTTATATCCATGTTTCTACTCAGGTTGAAAGTGAGAAAGAAGAGGTATTTAATCTATCCAGAGGATATGCTCTTCAGCGCTATATGAATGCCTGTTCCGGACGGGGAAATTCACCTATCAAATTCAATGGTTCAATTTTTACGGTTGACACAGAAGATCTTCAAGGCAAGTACCATGGCTTTGATGCCGATTATCGGCAATGGGGAGGCCCGTATTGGTGGCAAAATACCCGACTGCCATATTGGTCGATGCTCGAATCCGGTGATTTCGATTTGATGTTGCCCTTATTTAAGATGTACAATGAAGCCCTGGAGGTAAGAAAATTCGCCACTAAAAAATACTATGGACATGATGGGGCTTTCTATCCAGAGACTATGCGTCATTGGGGTACTTATGTAGAAGGAAACTATGGAGAAGACCGGTCAGACCTTCCCTTAGGCATGACCCAAAACAGATACATACGCTACTATTGGCAGGGAGGATTAGAAATATCCCTGATGATGCTTGACTATTATGCCTTCACTCAAGACACACAGTTACTCAAAGAAACTTTACTTCCGGTGGTAAAAGAAGTCATCACCTTTTTTGACCAGCACTGGGAAAGAGATGAGAATGGGAAAATCTTATTTGATCCCGCTATGGCCCTCGAGACCTATAATACAGCGGTCAATCCTTTACCTGAGATTGTTGGAATTACTAAAGTTTGTACAGAATTGTTGACTCTACCAGCTAAATATTTTTCTGACAAGGAAATACAACAGTTCTCCCGACTTATTGAAGAATTACCGGATATTCCAATGCAGGAAATTAATGGAGAAAAAGTATTGGCCCCGGCAGAAGAGTACAGTGGGAAACAGAACATCGAGAACCCTGAACTATATGCAATTTTCCCCTATCGGATTTTTGGAATGGGTAAGCCTGATCTTGAATTAGCTCGGAGAACTTTTGACAATAGACTGATTAAACAAACGGGAGGGTGGCAGCAAAATGCCATCAAGGCGGCTCTTTTAGGACTAACAGATGAAGCAGCCAATTTAACGGCTCAAAATTTCAACACCAGCAACCCCCAATTTCGTTTTCCAGTCATGTGGGGGCCAAATTACGATTGGATTCCCGATCAGGATCATGGTTCAGTGGCCTTGATCGCTTTACAAAGGATGCTGTTGCAGTACGATGAAGATGGGCTATATATATTTCAGGCATGGCCTTCTGATTGGGATGTGGAATTTAAATTGAAAGCTCCAAAAAACACATGCATAGAGGGAAGCTTCAAAAATGGTGAGATCACCAGCCTAAAGGCTTCACCAAATGAACGAGAAAAGAATATTTTTCTTAAAAAGGATTAGATATGAAGACAACTACGTATGTTGTCTGGGTATATGAAAAATAAAGTGAAAATATTTATCGCCAGCATCATGCCCGGCATCTTCATAATCGGTTACAATGTTGGTACCGGTAGCGTGACATCCATGTCAAAAGCCGGTGCAAATTTTGGATTTGATCTACTTTGGGCAGTATTGCTGAGTTGCATGATAACTTATTACCTGATTTTAAAATTCAGTAAGTACACCATGGTCACCAGACAGACTTTCATCCAGGGTGTAAAGAAACAAATCCATCCGGCTCTTGCAATCGGAATGATTATCCCATTATCCCTGGTTATTATAGCTGCCTTAATTGGTCTGCTCGGTGTTGTCTCAAATATTTTGGAGGCATGGTCTACAACTATATCAGATAGTGGGTTTTCTGCCATATGGTGGGCCATCGTTATTGCCTGGCTTTTATACCTGCTTCTATGGAATGGTTCTTATGCTCAATTTGAGAAATTTCTCGCTATTCTGGTTGCCATTATGGGTAGTGCATTTATTGCCACCATGTTTATCAACTTTCCTTCAATCAAAGAATTGGCGAGTGGTTTAATTCCTAAAATACCCGAAATTGCACAGGGAAGTGATAACAATCCCATGGTTATTGTCGCAGGTTTGGTGGGAACCACTGTATCAGTTTTCACCTTAATTATCCGCTCCCAAATCATAAAAGAAACCGGATGGAAAATTCAGGATGCAGCCAAGCAAAAACGGGATGCCCTGATCAGTGCTACTATGATGTTTGTTATTAGTGCAGCCGTGTTGATCACCGCTGCAACAACCCTGCACCTCCAGGGAATTAAAATGAATAGTGTTGTTGAGATGATCCCCCTTCTCGAGCCTATAGCGGGGAAAGCAGCCTTAAGCGTATTTACTCTGGGAATTCTGGCAGCCGGACTGTCATCACACCTACCTAATTTACTCATTATTCCTTGGTTAATCATCGACTATCGAGAAGAACCAAGAGATACAAGAACACCCCGCAATAGGTCAATTATGGGGATTCTCACATTGATTAGTACACTGGGGGTAGCGTTCAGTATAAAGCCTGTATTTCTTCTTTTACTCTCTCAGGCTAGTATTGCAATCATACTACCTGTGTCCATTGGCTCATTGTTTTACCTAACTTCGAATAAAAAACTGATGGGAACCTCCTCCAATAAAGCACTGGATATCATCATTCTTTCATTGATAATGGCATTCTCTATGTATGTCAGTGTGCTGGGGATAAAAGGAGTCTTTATAGATATATTTCACCATTTATAGCCCCTTACCCAAAAAGAGAAGCTCATGATCTGGAATACCGATAAAGATCTGTTTGAATAGTAAATTATATTTCCGATTGGGAAGATCTGTAAATCTACAGGAAAAGTTTTATCGATTTAAAAAAGAAAAGAACAAGAGGAACGTAGCTGTGATGAATAAAATTGATAATTTGCAGTGAATTTTGAAAACACTGGCAGTAATAATAATCGTTTTTTTATCAGGTTTTAATAACGTGTTTTCAAGCACTGTTCCTGAAACTACAATTACATTACTTCAGCAAGGGTTCAAAACTGATACTATTGAAGAATCCCAAACCTCTTATGAAAATGGGATCTCATATTATGATAAGGGCGCATACTTATCTGCTGAAAAAGAATCAGTGTTGTCCGGTAAAACTATTTAAAATGGGGTAGCCCCGAAGAGCTATCCCCAAGTATGGTTAATTTTGAAGTGCGAACTTTAAAAAATGACCATGAGTAAAACTACAAATTTTACCGGACAGCCGATCTTCGGGCAACTATTAAAATTCATGAGTCGCGCTAGAATCAACAGTATATCTGCAAAACATGATGCTGACCGGTATGTTAAGAAGCTTACCACTTATAAGCATGTTGTCATTATGTTATTTTCCGTTCTGGAAGGCTGTAGCTCTCTGAGAGAGGTTATTGTAGGCCTTCTGGCCAATGCCAATAAACTAGGTCATCTGGGTTTGGACTATATGCCCAAGCGTAGTACTTTGAGTGATGCCAACAAACGACGCTTGAGTCTGGTATTTGGAGATATCTATATGGATGTTTACCGTAAACATGCATCAGTTTTACCGGACAGCCAGTTTGACAAAGAGAAAACTCGTAGATTGTACATAATGGATTCTACTACCATTACCCTGTTCAAAGAGATCCTCAAAGGAGCTGGCCGGAAACCACTAAGTGGCAAGAAAAAAGGAGGCATTAAGGCTCATACTCTTATTAACTCCAGCGAGAATGTCCCGTGTTTGATTAGATATAGTGCAGCAGCTCGCCATGATCATCAATTTTTAAAGGAAATAAAGTTGTCTAAAGGCTCCTATATCACCTTTGACAAGGCCTATGTTGATTATGCCCAGTATGAGGAATTTACCCGTACCGGGATTTTCTATGTCACCAGACTCAAGAGTAATGCCAAATATAGTTTGACTGTCAGCTATGAGGTTCATCCAGAGGAAATCGTTACGATACTTGAAGATGCAGACATTGAATTTGAATACAAAGACAAGGAAGGCAGCAAGCGGATCCATAAGTCCAGAAGAATACTTTACCAAGACCCTGCTACTGATCGCATCTTCGAGTTTCTAACTAACAACTTTGATCTGGACGCAACCAGTATTGCTCAGGTATACCAGAAGCGCTGGCAGATCGAGACTTTGTTTAGGCAGCTGAAGCAGAACTTTCCATTGAAGTATTTCCTGGGTGACAACGTC
Organism: Bacteroidota bacterium; assembly: GCA_018669475.1. Taxonomy (GTDB): domain Bacteria; phylum Bacteroidota; class Bacteroidia; order Bacteroidales; family UBA12481; genus JABHCC01. The sequence goes on from JABHCC010000118.1 coordinate 30,551, forward strand.
AATGCGATAGAAATCCAGATATGGTTAGCCATGTTGGCCAACCTCTTGGTAAGCTTGGTCAGGAGCAAAGTCAAAAAGAGTTGG
>JABHCC010000119.1 GCA_018669475.1 Bacteroidota bacterium
ATAATTGGCACCTGGATGCTGGCCAGAAAATACATTGAGAATTGGATTGTCTGGATCGTCGTAGATTCGATATCCATCTTTTTGTACTTATACAAGGGATTATTTGCAACTGCCGTCCTTTTTATCATTTATACCATTATTGCCTTTATCGGCTATCAATCCTGGTTAAAAAAAATAAAGCAAGAAACATTATGATTGTTTTTCTATCAGGGAGTGAATCAACAGGTAAAACAGAATTAGCTAGATCATTGTCAGAGATTTACAAGGTTCCATGGATTCCTGAATTTGCCAGGGAATATATGGAGAAGCTTGATCATGATTACTCACAGGAAGATGTTGAAGCAATAGCGAAAATTCAGCTTATACAAATAAAAAAATATCAGGAAGAAGCTCTTGTTTTTTTTGATACTGGACTGGTAATAACAAAAGTGTGGTTTCAAGAACTTTATAAAAGTGTACCTGAATGGTTTTCTGAAGTATATGAAATCATGGCTAAAGGACATTATCTGTTATGTTATCCTGATTTAGACTGGATTTCTGACCCTGTTCGTGAAAATGCTGATAAAAGACTGAGCTTACATGCAAAATATGAGTCGGAAATCACTAAACTTGCGGCACCGTATGCCATCATAAAAGGGCAGGGTGATTCACGACTGCAAATGGCAGTTAAGATTTTGGAAATCTGGGGATTTAATACAAATAACTCTGATCATGGTACTCGAAAATAGCGAATTAATTATTAAAACCTTTCAAGGACTTGAGGATGTTTTGGCTCAGGAGTGTCGCCAATTAGGTTTTCGTGATATTGAAATATTGAACAGGGCGGTTAAGATAAATGGTTCATTAAAGGATCTGTACCGTGCTAATTATTTTCTAAGAACAGCCATTAAGGTGCTCGTTCCGGTGTTCAGTTTTAGCGCCAGGAATGATGAAGAATTGTATGATGGCATTAAGAAGTACGATTGGCTGGATGTTTTGGATCCTTCCATGACTTTAGCTATTGAATGTGTTCTGCATTCAGAGTTTTTCACTCATAGTAAATTTATTGCTCAAAAAACTAAAGATGCTATTGTAGATCAAATACGTGACAGAACAAAACGTCGTCCAAGGGTTGATCTCGAAAATCCGGACTTCAGGATATCATTACATATTACTGAAGACAAAATAAAAGTTTTTCTGGATAGTTCTGGTGACCCCTTATTTAAACGTGGTTATCGTATCGGTCTGCATCAGGCTCCTCTTAATGAAGTACTTGCCGCTGGCTTGCTCCTGATTGCGGGTTGGAAAGGGAAGGGGAACCTGGTTGATCCAATGTGTGGATCAGGTACTTTGCTAATTGAGGGCGCAATGATTGCTCATGGCCTGCCACCAGGGATGTATCGAGAGAAATTTGGCTTTGAGGTTTGGAATGGCTTTGATCAGGATCTGTATTCTGATGTAACTGAAGAAGATTATCATCATGACAAGTTTGTTGCGAAAATTGTTGGTGGGGATATTTCCCAAAAAAATATTCGTATTGCACGAGAAAATCTTCACCGCTCTTCTCTTTTCAAGAAGGTTGAACTCGTGAATGAAGCGATGGAAACATTTGTGCCTCCTTCAGGAGGCGGATGGATGGTGACGAACCCTCCTTATGGTGATCGTTTAAAAATGCCCGAGATAAATAATTTATACGGTAGTTTGGGAAGTAGATTGAAGCATTTTTATAAAAATTATCAAGCCTGGGTATTGTCTGGTAATATGAGTGCTTTGAAAAATGTTGGACTAAGACCTAGCTTTAAGAAAAACTTGGTAAATGGTTCAATCCCATGTTTATATAGTAAATATGATTTGTACGAAGGATCACTCAAACAATCAAAACGCCAATAGAAGCCAGTAAACCACCAGGATTATTATTATCAGCTGTTTAGTTCTTTGCCAGATAATCCTTCATTTCTTGTTCGGTAGTTTCAATTTGATCCAGAAAACTTTGAACTAACTTTGGGTAATCCTCAATGGAATCACCGTTCTTGGCAGTTAATTCAAGAGTTTTTAAAACCTTAGCAAGTTCATCCATTCCCATAACCGCCACTGAGGATTTGGCTTTATGAGCAAGTGAACCCAATTCAGAATATTTCTGCTCTGCCAGTAGCTCCTTCATTCCATTTGTAAACTCCGGAATTTGATCTAAGAAGATTTGAATCATCTCATTGATCATTTCCTGACTCCCCATTGACATACTTTCGAGGTAATCCAAATTAGCAAAAGTAAAAAGTGTGGCCATAATTTGTGCTGATTGTCAATTTAAGACGAAAGTACAATAAATATTTTTTTTTTGAAAAAGCTACTTGAATTGATAACATTAATCATAATTTTTATGGTCTAAAATTATTTACATTTGTTGAATAACTTGAATTATTGGAGAAAACTGTTGAACCTATGAAAGAAACACCATTTTATACTTTCCATGAACAATTGGGAGCTCGTCTTGAGTCATTTGCAGGATATAAAATGCCTATTGAATATTCAGGCATTAAGGATGAACATATGGCAGTCAGAAATAAGTTAGGTGTTTTTGATGTTTCGCATATGGGTGAATTCTGGGTTAAAGGTCCAGGGGCTTTTAAACTTGTACAATCTCTTACTACAAATGATGTTGCAGCCTTATACGATGGTAAGGTTCAATATACTTGCTTTCCTAATGGCAAAGGTGGTATTGTAGATGATTTACTTGTATACAGAGTTAACTCAGAATTGTATTTATTAGTGGTAAACGCTGCAAATATTGAAAAGGATTGGGACTGGTGCCAACAACATGCAGTGAATCAGGGTCTGATTATCGGGAAAGACCTGGTGAATGCGTCTGATGAAACGGCACAATTGGCTATTCAGGGGCCTTTGGCTTTAAAAGCAATGCAAAAATTGTGTGATGAGCAGGTTGAAGACATGGAGTACTACACTTTCAAACAAATTTCTTTTGCAGGAATACCTGAAGTACTTTTTTCAACTACCGGATATACGGGTTCGGGAGGATGTGAAATTTATTGCAGCAATGAAGATGCACCAACACTGTGGAATGCAGTGATGGATGCCGGAAAAGAATTTGGAATTCAGGCAATAGGATTAGGTGCTCGTGATACTCTCAGACTGGAAATGGGATTCTGCCTGTATGGTAATGATATCACTGATCAAACTTCAGCAATTGAAGGTGGCTTGGGATGGATTACAAAATTTGTTGATGGAAATAATTTCATCGATCGTGAATTGTTGGAGCAGCAAAAAGCCGACAAACCAGTCAGAAGACTGAGAGGCTTTCTCATGAAAGAACGTGGGATTCCACGTCATGATTACGAAATTAAAAACCTGGATGGAGAAAAAATTGGTATAGTAACATCAGGTACCATGGCTCCGGCATTGGGCCAGGGAATTGGTATGGGGTACATCGATACAGCTTATGCAGGATTTGGAAAAGAAATATTCATTCAGATAAGAAATAAAACAATAAAAGCAGAAATTGTCAAATTGCCTTTTTACAAATAATTAAAGCTATGAGAAAACATATTTTTAACGCCGGACCTTGCATCTTATCAGATTCAGCCAGAGAGAATACAGCTAAAGCCATCCTTGATCTCGACGGTATTGGTCAGTCGATTATGGAAGTCTCCCACAGAGGGAAAGAATTTGTGGCGATTTTTAATGAAACTGTTGAACTGTTCAAAGAAGTATTGAATATTCCGGAAGGGTATTCGGTTCTTTTCCTTGGTGGTGGAGCCAGTATGCAATTCTGTATGATTCCGTATAACTTTCTAAATAATAAAGGAGCTTATCTGAATACAGGAACCTGGGCCACTAAAGCAATCAAAGAAGCAAAACTATTTGGTGAGGTAGATGTGGTTGGTACATCCGAAGATGATAACTTCCTGTATGTGCCAAAAGATTATGTGGTACCAGCAGATGCTGATTATTTTCATATAACAACCAATAATACCATTAAAGGAACAGAGATTCTTAAAGATATGGACTGTGAAGTACCACTGATAGCAGATATGTCATCCGATATTTTATCACGTCCTGTTGATGTTGCAAAATACGCCATGATATACGGTGGAGCACAAAAGAACCTCGGGCCAGCCGGTGTAACATTTGTGATTATTAAAGATGAAATGCTTGAAAGTGTTACACGAGGTAACATACCTACTATGTTGAAGTATCGTACTCATATTGAGAAAGAGTCGATGTTTAACACACCTCCGGTATTACCAATTTTCGTTGTTCGTGAAACATTAAAATGGGTTAAGGCTCAGGGTGGTGTTGATGAAATGAATCGTAGAGCTCAGGAAAAAGCTGATTTGCTTTACAATGCAATGGATGATAGTAAAATGTTCGTTGGAACCGTTCCTGTTGAAGATCGTTCAAGAATGAATATTTGCTTTGTCATGAAGGAAGAGTATAAAGAAATGGAAGCTGAATTCATAAGCTTTGCTGCTTCAAAAGATTGTGTTGGAATAAAAGGACACCGTTCTGTTGGGGGATTCAGAGCTTCTTGCTATAATGCAATCTCTCTTGAAAGTGTACAGGTTTTAGTTGAGGCAATGAAAGAGTTTGAACAAAAAAATGTATGATAATATGAAAAAAATATTGGTTGCCACAGTGAAACCATTTGCTCCGGCAGCAGTGGTGGAAATAAAAGAAGTAGTTGAGAAAGCTGGCTATGAATTTCATTTGTTTGAAAAGTATCCTGAACAAGCTGATTTTGTTAATGCTGTAAAGGGAATGGATGCACTAATTATCCGAAGTGATAAAGTTACTGCAGAAGTCCTGGAAAATGCTGATCAGTTGAAAATTGTTGTTAGGGCAGGAGCCGGATACGATAATGTTGATCTTGAAGCAGCTACAGCTAAAGGTGTTGTTGTAATGAATACACCAGGTCAGAATTCAAATGCAGTAGCCGAATTGGCTATTGGTATGATGGTGTACCATGCCAGAAATGGGTACAATGGAAAAGCTGGTACTGAATTGCGAGGTAAGAAGATCGGAATACATGCAGTTGGTAATGTTGGGCTCCTGGTTGCAAAGATTGCCCAGGGATTTGGTATGGAGGTTTATGGATATGATCCATTTGTGGATGGAGCAAAACTTAAATCTGCAGGCATAACACCAGTAGATTCTGTTGATGATTTATACTCTTCCTGTCAGTTTATCTCATTGCATATTCCATCAAATGCAGAAACAAAAAAGTCAATTGGGAAAGAACTTCTGGGCAAAATGCCTAAAGGTGCCGTTCTGGTTAATACAGCAAGGAAAGAAGTGATTCATGAAGAGGAGCTGATGGATCTGATGGAAGCAAGACCTGATTTCTCATATCTGTCGGATATTGCACCTGATTGCGCTGGTTTAATTGAAGAGAATTACTCCGGTAGATTCTTTTTTACTCCGAAGAAAATGGGTGCTCAAACCGCAGAGGCAAATATCAACGCAGGTATTGCTGCTGCTGAGCAAATCAGAAATTACCTTGAAAAAGGAGACAATCATTTTCAGGTAAACTAATAAGATTAAGTAATAGTTTAACATTTTATCAATTGTATTATGGCAATATTGAAGCCTTTCAAAGGAGTCAGACCTCCACAAAAATTTGCCAGTGAGGTTGCATCCCGACCCTATGATGTACTGAATTCGGCAGAAGCAAGAGTTGAAGCATCAGGCAATGAAAAATCATTACTTCATATAATTAAGCCTGAAATAAACTTTGAAGCCGGAATCGATGAACACGAACCTAAAGTGTACGATAAAGCACTTGAGATGTTCAATATGTTTCAGAGTAAAGGTTGGCTTGTTCAGGATGATAAGGAGTTATATTATATCTATGCTCAAACAATGGACGGTCGTACTCAATATGGTCTGGTTGGCGCTGCAGGAGTTGCTGACTATGAATCCGGGGTGATTAAAAAACATGAATTAACAAGGCCTGATAAAGAAGAAGATCGCATGATTCATGTTCGTGTAAACAATGCCAACATTGAGCCGGTGTTTTTTACTTTCAGAGCAGATGCTGATCTTGACAAACTTATGTCTGATTGGGTTAACAGTCACGATCCCGCTTATGATTTTACAGCTCCTGATGGTATTAGTCATCACTTTTGGACAGTTGATGATGATGCTACAATCGGAAGAATAACTGAATTGTTCGAGGCAATCCCTTACACATATGTTGCAGATGGCCACCATCGTACTGCTGCTGCCGCACTTGTTGGGGATGAAAAGAAAAAGAATAATCCGAACCATAAAGGAACTGAGGAGTATAACTATTTTCTGGCTGTTCATTTTCCTGATAACCAATTGAAGATAATTGACTACAACAGAGTAGTCAAAGATTTAAATGGGCTATCAAAAAAGGATTTTTTAAGTAAGCTTGATGAGAATTTTGTCGTTGAGATGAAAGGGAAAGATGCATATCGGCCTGATTCGCTACACAATTTTGGAATGTACTTCGATGGTAGTTGGTATTCCATGACAGCAAAAGAGGGCCGTTACAATGACAATGATCCGATTGCTGTGCTGGATGTAACTATATGCTCTGACCTGATTCTTAATGAGATTCTCGGAATCGAGAATCTTAGAACAAATAAGAGAATCGACTTTGTTGGAGGAATCAGAGGTTTGGGTGAATTGGAAAAAAGAGTTAATAGTGGGGAAATGGAAGTTGCTTTTGCACTTTATCCTGTTTCGATGAAGCAATTGATGGATATCGCAGACTCTGGAAATATCATGCCACCAAAAACAACTTGGTTTGAACCAAAACTTCGCTCGGGATTAGTAATACATAAATTAGACTGATAATATCCTTAGGAGTGTGATTATAAACAACAAAAAAGCCGCTAATAACGGCTTTTTTGTTGTTTTCCGGGATGTCAATTGGCTCTGACTGACACGTTATATTTACCAGTAGCCTGTTTGGCTGAAACTTCAATTGTCCAGGTACCATAATTATCATCCGCATCTTCTTTATCCCATTTAAAAACCTGAGACCATTTCACATCAGCGAGCGGAGATATTTCAAATTCATGAATAGTATCGTCATCTGGATTTATTAAGCGGATTAGTATAGTGCCTTCATTAACGGTACCATTGGCGCCAAAGTGAAAATCCTTTGATCCCTCCTGTACCTCATATTTGAATTTAGTATCGAAGGTGAGGTCTTCAATAGCTTTGCTAATATTCAGTGATGTTGTTTCCTTGCTCCTTGAATACATTCCAAGATACCCTAAATCTGAAATAGCCTCTACTTCAATTGGATTAGATGGCCACTCGCGAAAATGAATTTGCGGAAGCCTGGGCATCTCTTCATCAGAATGATCCTGCCACCTCTGAATAGCTCGTTGGTATTCTTTAAGGCTACGATCACGTTCTCCTAGCTGATTTTCAAATAGAGCCTTGAGTTCCTTTTCCTGAAGAATTTTTGATTCCTGCAGAGCTTTCATGTTCTCCTCAATGTTCAGAATCTGATCCTTCTTTATTTCTTCTTCAAGCTGGCGCAGAACTTCTTGCTTATTCTTCTCTTTTTTTCGCTCAATCTCTTTTTTTGACTGAGCTTGTACACTTAGTCCTGAAATTAGAAGACCGAGTATAACTAATGATAAGGAATGTTTGATTATTTTCATGGCAAACAAGTATTGGTTATCCATTTCAAAAGTATATGAAAAGCTAAAGCATAATTGTTAACACAGGGTTAATGTCTTGTTAATGTGTTAAACCGAAGGCTTTTGCTTGTATTTTAGCAAAGTAATGAAGAACTCTAAAAAACAAATTGGTTTTACAATCCTGGCTCTGGTCATTCTGATTCTGATGCAGGCAGTTACAGTGTTGAGAATATATAAATTAGAAACAGACAAGTTCGACACTGAATATAGAGAATTAATAATTAATGGTCTTGATCTATTCGAGGAAGCTAAACCTGGCATTGGTTTGGATGTGGCTCATGATAATCTTGATTTACAAACCAAACGATTGTTTGAATATTACAAATTCGGAAAAGCAAGTGATACATTAGGTTTTAGAAAGATCACATTAAAACTGATACAGGAAGATTTTGAGAAGAATCAGGAAATGGATGTTCTCATTAAGAAGATTCTCCAAAACAAGAAGATAAAAACAAAGTTCAAGGTTCATATCTTATTTCATAAAATTGAGTTTGACGGTTATAGCGATACCCTTTCAATTTTCAATGAAACAATAGACTCTAATTGGGAGTATGTTGATGATCTGAGAATTCCGGATGGAGCCCTGTCTGTTAAACGAGTGAACCATTGGGGTTCTTATTATAGCTGCAACTATGAGTTACTCATTGATTTTGCCGAGAAAGAAAAGATGGTATTAGGGCAAATAGCCGGAATGATGGCAATAATGCTTGTGGCACTATTTGTAATAGGCTTCATATTTATTACTATTTTAAGAAATATGTTGGAGGAACGAAGGCTTTCATTACTGAAGACAGATTTCATCAATAATATGACCCATGAACTTAAAACACCTTTGTCAACTATTGCTATAGCGACCAAGTCTCTGAGTAATAGTGATTTTGCCAGTGATTCGGAGAAGGTGATTGGCACAGCTAAAGTGATTGGCCGTCAAAATAAGCAGTTGTCAAAGCAGATTAATCATCTCCTCGACGTCAGTATGTGGGAAAGACAGCAATTTGACCTGGATAAACGTTGGGTTGTTCTAGGCGATTTTCTTCATGACCTGGTCGAAGCTTTTAAATGGGAATGTAAAGATTTGGATATGACAATCCTTCAGGATTGTAAAATAGATCCAAAACTTGAGGTTTTTCTCGATGAAACACAAATTACAACGGCTTTACACAACTTGTTGATCAATGCAGTTAAGTATACTGACAAAAAACCGGAGATTTCTCTTAGCTGCGAGTATACCGATCAGATAATTCTGATCATAAAGGATAATGGAATTGGAATGTCAAAAGACAATGCCAAACATGTTTTCGAGAAATTCTATAGGGTTCATACCGGAAATATTCATAAAGTTAAAGGATTAGGTTTAGGACTATTCTATGTCAGGCAGATTATCGAAGCCCACCGTGGAACAATTCAACTAGTCAGCAAACTGAAGAAGGGAAGTACTTTTACAATTAAAATACCAAGTAATGGCAGATCAAATAATTCTACTGGCTGAGGATGATACAGATTTAGGTAATATTCTTTCTCAATATCTTGAAATGCAGGGCTATAAGGTTTTATTGGCTCGTGATGGTCAAACCGCCTGGGAGATGTTTCAGGATAACGATGTTCAAATTTGCGTTCTGGATGTGATGATGCCAATGATGGATGGCTATGAAGTAGCTGAAAAAATAAATCGAAAATCACCTGAAACTCCTTTTCTATTCTTAACCGCAAAGAGCTTGAAAGAAGATCGTATTAAGGGACTGAAATTAGGTGCAGATGATTATATCGCAAAGCCATTTGACGTTGATGAACTTGTTTTGCGAATACAAAATATTCTGCGTCGTACAGGTTCTCCTGAGGTTATGTCATTCCAGATTGGCCAATATGATTTCTCTTTTGAAGAATTAGTCCTGAAAGGGCCTGAAGACAGTCATAAACTTACTATGAAGGAGGGTATGTTACTTCGATTCTTCCTGCAGCATCAGAATAAACTGGTTAAGCGTGAAGATATTCTGGAAGAATTATGGGGTGAGAATGATTACTTTCTGGGCAGGTCAATGGATGTATTCGTAAGTAGATTGAGAAAATATCTGAGTAATGAGAAGTCTGTCGCGATTGATACAGTCAGGGGAACCGGATATATTTTCAGGAGGAAATAAACAAGTTATATGTCTACTCAGCTAAGCGATAAATGTATTGCTTGTCAGTGTATTCGAATCTCAGCAAACCGAAAATCAATAAATTTGCCAGAGTCTCAACCGCCTCTTTTTGTCTTAATCTGCCAAGCTTTTTAAATTTAGATAAACTTAAGTAGTCATGCTCACTGAGATATTTAAACACTAATGATTCAGGTATAGAATATCTAACTAATGTACCCCGCGATTGTTTTTGTTTCTGCCATACTTTGATTAAAACTGGCGAAGCCAGAATGTTTTCATCCTTTACGCGGAAATAAGCGTTTTTAGTTCCATCGCTGTTTTTAACGTAATGAGGTTTCAATGTGCTCTCCTCAATCCTTACTTCAAGAACAGTTTTGCCCTCAAAATTCCATGCCTTACTTAGAAAATCAATCTCAGGGACAGAATAAAGCTGAGCCGCCGCCTCAACCATATAAAACTCTTCCTCTGTTTTAACTCCCACAATAGTACCATTATCCTTAACCCCTATAAGCAGCCTTCCCCCAATGGTATTTGCAAATGCACTTAATGAACGACTTATCTTTCTCGAGTCAGTAATTCCAAATTTGAAATCCTGCTGCACATACTCGCCATGTGCAATCATATCATCGAGATTAGTAAATTTTCCAAGCATGGAGCAAAAATCTCAATTTATTACCAATTTTAATGCATTTTTTTGTGAAATTGGCAACTCAAATTGAATAAACACCATATTAGATTATGATCGTATCAGCAAACTTCGATAGTGGCAATATTATTTTTGATTCATCACGAGAAACCAAAGATTTTACTGAAATAAATCTCAGAATCCGCAAGGATATAGGGGCTAAATTTATGCAGTGGTTTCATTTTAGAGTACAGGATGTTAATAAGCAAGCTCTTGTTCTTCGGATATTAAATGCAAGTGAGGCCTTTTCTCCTACCGGATGGAGGGGGTATGAAACATGTGTGTCATATGACCGATTGAACTGGTTCAGATGTGAAACTGAATATGATGAAAAAGAGCTGATAATCAGATTGAAGCCTGAGCACAACACTGCCTATTTTGCGTATTTTACACCATTCAGCTATGAACAGCATTTAAGCCTTGTGTCAAAATCACAATTATCACCCATTTGTTCTCTAAGATCTATCGGAAAAACTGTTCAGAACAGGGATATTGATTTACTGACTATCGGAGAGAATTCAGTTTTGAAAAAGAAGATATGGATTCTTGGTCGCCAGCATGCAGGTGAAAGCATGGCCTCATGGTTTGTGAAGGGTTTTTTAGAAAGGATACTTGATTCGGATGATCCGGCTGCAATAAAACTATTAAGAAAAGCCGTTTTTTATGTTGTGCCCAGCATGAATATTGATGGAGGGATAGCAGGAAATATCAGAGTTAATGGTGCTGGTAGGGATCTGAACCGGGAGTGGGCAGATCCTGACAAGGAAAAAGGTCCTGAAGTATACTTTGTGAAAAATATGATGAATGATCTGGGAGTTGACCTCTGCTTCGATATCCATGGAGATGAAGAGCTGCCATACAATTTTGTCTCGCGGATTGATGGAATTCCAGGATTTGATGAGCGTTTGGCCAGACACCAGTCTGGTTTTACTGAAGCTTGGAAAATCGCGAGTCCTGACTTCCAGGATGAATATGGTTATCCTGTTGATGCTCCGGGCAAAGCCAATTTGTCAATTTGTTCGAAAAATATTGCTCATACATTTAATTGCCTGGCTCTGACTGTAGAGATGCCTTTCAAAGACAACGCAGATTTGCCGAATCCGGGAACAGGATGGTCAGTTAAGCGCTCAGAGCAATTTGGTGCCTCACTTGTAAGTGCACTTCTTATGATCATCGATCAGATCAATCGCTAATAATTAATAAAGCATTATCCACATAATAATAATAGAATGAATCCTATTTGGGAAGAGTCATTTGCAATTGCAACCTATCATACTGATCCCTTCGGGAATCTAAAAATAGCATCCCTCTTTGAACTATTTCAGGATGCTGCAAGCAGAGATGCAGCACGCAAAGGATTTGGTTATTATAATCTGGTTGAAAAGGGAATATTCTGGGTGTTAATCAGAGTGGAAGCAGAGATCCAAAGAATGCCAGCATGGGAAGAGGAGATAACTTTCAGAACATGGCCAAAGGATATGGCTGGTATAGTGGCCTTTCGGGATTTTGAGATATTATCTAAAACAGGTAAGACACTGATCTCTGGTACAAGTTCATGGAGCCAGGTAAATCTAAAAACACGCCGTCCGATGAGGATTGACCTTGTTGTTGATAATAATACACTACCGGATAAGCATGCCATGGAAAAAAGAGCTGAAAAAATAGTGAACCCGGCAGATCTGCTTTGGCACGATCCCTTGCAGGTAAGATCAAGTCATATTGATGTGAATTGGCATGTGAATAATACACAATATCTCGACTGGATTATTAATGAACTTCCCATCGAATGGATAAAAGATAAAACCCTTGCAAGAATTGGTATTAATTTCCTGGCAGAGGGTAAATTAAATGATATAGTATCAGTGGGATTGTCACATAGTTCAGAACTTGAATGGTCAGCTTGCGTAAGAAGAGATGGCAACAATGGAGATCTTTGTCGGGTTAAGCTTACATTTGCGGAACGAAATTAACTGGCAATCCCCAAAAATGAAATCGGTAAAATCAAATATAGAGCAACTGCAGAATAACATCCCTCATTCAGTTAAGGTAGTAGCTGTTTCAAAAACTAAGCCTGTTGATCTTATAATGGAGGCGTATGAGGCGGGACAAAGGATTTTTGGCGAAAACCGTGTTCAGGAGTTGATAAGCAAACATCCGGCGATGCCTGAGGATATTGAGTGGCACATGATTGGTCATTTACAGTCTAAAAAAGTTAAGCTCCTGGCCCCATTTATCAGTCTAATTCATTCTGTCGATACATTAAAACTTCTTGGAGTAATCCAGGCAGAAGCGTTAAAAGCTAAGCGTAAAATTGGTATTCTGCTTCAGGTTCATATTGCTGAGGAAGAGAACAAATATGGTTTTTCACATGAAGAGATTCGTGATTTCTTCATGGAGGAAAAGAATTTGGAATACCCCGATGTCAATTTTAAAGGCTTGATGGGTATGGCGAGCTATACTGAAGATAGAGAGCAAATAAGATCTGAATTTAATTCGCTGTCACAACTTTTTAAAGAGATCAGGATACAGAATTTTGATAAAACTGATCAGTTTACCGAATTATCCATGGGTATGTCAGGAGACTATCAGCTGGCAGTTGATGAAGGCAGTACGATGATTCGTGTGGGTACCCTGATTTTTGGAGGGCGCTAAAACATCCGGCAGGTTGAAAATAATCTTGTACTACATTTATTCCTGAATGACATGAATTAAATCTACGGCAAGTAGTTTAGTATGTTCTGATAAACCAGATAGTCCATTTTTAATGCTTTCAACCAATTCATCCCGAATCTCATCTGTTACAGTTTGGTCAAGAAAAGTATTCTCGATAACTGAAAAAGCTTCAAGTGCAACCAGATATTGCTGATTGAGAAAGATGTTAGCAAAGAATGGTAGATGCTCAGTGAAATTCAGATTCGATTCCCAGCATATCTGAGTCAGATCAGCAAGGATTGCATTATTCTTTTCATCCTTCATGGCCTCAATCAGGATCTCTGTCATTTTCTCATGTTTAATATCGGCCAGCAAATCGGTCAGGGCTTTTTTATTAAGATGCTCCTTTTGATAATGCAAAGCATTAATAATCCTCGATAAATCATCCAGACTACCGGATTGACGTATGGAATCAACTTCACGTAAGAAAATCTCAGAATCCTGATTATGTAATGGGTCAATTTGTTCAGGCTTTGTCATGTCCTTAGAATTATGTTAGATTTTTTGCTTAATGAAAGAGCCAGTATATGAATTTTTACAATTCGCAAGGTCTTCTGGTATACCGGCGAATATTAATTCCCCTCCTTGATCTCCACCTTCAGGTCCAAGGTCAATTACCCAATCTGCAGACTTAATAATCTCCGGATTGTGTTCAATTATCAGAATGGTGTGTCCTTTATCAAGTAGGGCATTCAGGGCTTTTAGAAGCACTTTTATATCATGAAAATGCAAACCTGTGGTAGGCTCATCAAAAATGAACAATGTTTTACCGGTGTCCTGTCCTTTGGAGAGAAAGGAGGCCAGCTTTACCCTTTGACTTTCCCCGCCTGATAGGGTAGAGGATGATTGCCCCATTTTCACATACCCAAGACCAACATCCAGTAATGGTTGAAGTTTTGAAGCAATGCGTTTTGATTGTGCTTCTTTCTGATTCAAAAAGAAAGTGATGGCTTCCTCAACTGTTAATTCAAGCAAATCATGAACGTTTAAGCCCTGATATTTAACGTCAAGAATCTCATCTTTAAATCGTTTTCCATTGCAGTGATCACAAACCAGATACACATCGGCCATAAATTGCATCTCAACTTTAATAAGGCCTTCTCCCTGACATTCTTCGCATCGTCCACCATCAACATTGAAAGAATAATGAGCGGGTTTGAAGCCATTCAGTTTCGATTGTGGTAATCCGGCGAATAATTTTCTGATTTCATCATATGCTTTCAGGTAAGTAACCGGATTTGATCTCGAGCTGCGTCCGATGGGATTCTGATCAACTAATTCAATAGAGCTGATCATGTGTGTGTCACCTGAGATGACGCCATACCTGCCAGTTGAACCTGATTGTCCATGAAGTTGTTTAGCCAAAGCCGAGTAAAGAATCTGGTTAACTAAAGATGATTTACCCGATCCACTAACTCCCGTTACAACAGTAAGTATTTCCAATGGGAATTTCACATCCACATTCTTGAGGTTATTCTCGCAAGCACCTTTTACCTCAATGAAATTATTCCATGGCCTCCTTGAGCTCGGTACGTCGATTTTGTCTTCGTTACGAAGGTACTTGGCTGTCAATCCATTTGACTCTGCCAGCATTTTATTAAAAGGTCCATTGAAAATAATCTCCCCTCCCAGTCGCCCTGCCAGTGGACCAATATCAACAATAAAGTCAGCAGCTTTCATGATTTCCTCCTCATGTTCCACTACCAAAACAGTGTTACCCAGTTCTTTGAGATTCTTCAATACACCGATCAGTCTCTTGGTGTCACGTGGATGAAGACCAATGCTTGGTTCATCAAGAATGTATAGTGATCCGACAAGACTACTACCAAGTGAGCTGGCGAGATTAATTCTTTGCGATTCTCCTCCGGATAATGTATTAGATGTGCGGTTTAGATTAAGATATCCTAAACCAACTTTTACAAGGTAATCCAGACGATTGCGAATTTCAACGATTAGTCTGTCAGCAATTTTCTGATCATGACTGTCAAGCTGAAGTTCGTTAAAGAAATGCAGTAATTCATCAACAGGCAGTTCAACCAGATCGCTTATTGCTTTACCACCGATCTTCACATAGCCAGCTTCCTTCTTGAGTCTCTTTCCCTTACACTCGGGGCATTTTGTTTTTCCCCTGTATCTGGCAAGCATAACCCGATATTGAATTTTATATGCATTTTCCTGTAAATGGATGAAAAAATCATTTAGTCCTTCGAAGAATTCATTTCCTGACCATAAGATGGAAATTTCTTCGGGTGATAACTGATAAAAGGGTTTGTGAATAGGGAAGTTAAATTTGGAAGCTTTAAAGACAAGTCTTTCCTTCCATAATTTCATTTTCTCACCTTTCCAGCAAACAACGGCATCATCAAATATTGAAAGACTTTTATTTGGAATCACCAGGTCTTCGTCAATTCCTATTGTACTGCCGAATCCTTCGCATTTTGGGCAGGCACCAACCGGGTTATTGAAACTAAACAGATGAACAGTTGGCGAATTAAACTGTATCCCATCAGCTTCAAAGCGGTCACTGAAGCTTAGATTTACTATTTTATCCCCGGCTTCAAATATCTTAATGTTGCATTCACCCCTACCTTCATAGAAGGCTGTCTGGACTGAGTCGGCCAATCTCGAAGACAGGTCTTCATCTTTGGGATCAACCTGTATTCGGTCAATAAGAATTGATACAGGGCATTCATTACAAAGGCTATCAATATTTTCAAGTATATCAGATATTTTCCTGATATTTCCGTCCTCTTCAACTCGCGAAAACCCTTGTTTCATCAGAATTTCAAGCTGTTGCTCCTGACTTCGACCGTTATTTGTTAACATTGGAGCGAGAATCATGACTTTAGTATTCTCTGGCAATCTCAGAACAGTATCAACTACATCTCCCACTGAATGCTTTTGAACAGCTTTTCCTGATACAGGTGAATATGTTTTTCCACCACGGGCGTAAAGTAGCTTAAGAAAATCATATATTTCTGTTGAAGTGCCAACAGTAGATCTGGGATTACGGGTATTAACTTTCTGTTCGATAGCTATCGCAGGGGGTATTCCGGTAATTTTATCCACATCCGGTTTGTCAAGCCGGCCCAGAAACTGGCGGGCATATGCTGATAAACTTTCAACGTACCTTCGCTGCCCTTCAGCATATAATATGTCAAATGCCAGAGATGATTTTCCTGATCCGGATAGTCCGGTAACAATAATCAGCTGATTTCTGGGAAGATCAATATCGATGTTCTTGAGGTTATGTACCCGGCCACCACGAAGGCTTATTATTTTATTTTCTGTATTGTTGCTTTTGGGCATGATATTTGCATGCTTTTCATTAATTAATCGAGTGAAATTAATAGTTTTTTGTTCACGCAAAAAGAAAAATGTACATCAAGTAAAATATTTTTTATAATTTTGCGTTACAATATTGAAACCAAGTTTAACAATAACCCTTAGGAGGAAAGTCTATAGAAAAAAATCTACTTCTTGAACAATAATAAATAGGAGGTAGTTTTGAACTTGCAAAGTCTTGAGGACCATGTCCTTGTTAAGCAGTTTATCGATGGTGACCAGAGCTCTTTAGAAGAACTCATCAAGCGCCACAAAAGTAGAATATATACCTATATCCTACTAATAGTAAAAAATCCCCATTTGGCTGAAGATATCTTTCAGGATACCTTTATCAAAGTAATCAAATCATTAAAAAGGGGTAAGTACCAGGATAAAGGGAAATTTGTTTCCTGGGTGCTGCGCATCGCGCATAATCTGATTATTGATTACTATCGTAAACAGAAATACCAAAAAACAATCTCAAACGACGATACTGAGGTTGATCTTTTTAATTCAAAAAAGTTGGCTGAAGACACCATTGAGGATTCTCTCGTCCAGGATCAAATACTATCCGAGGTGAGATATTTAATGGACAGTCTGCCATCAGATCAACGGAATGTTGTTTATCTGCGACATTATTGTGGTTTGAGCTTTAAAGAAATTGCCGATCAAACGGGGGTGAGTATTAATACTGCTCTTGGTCGTATGCGCTATGCTTTGATAAATATGAGAAGATTAATTGAAGAGCATAAAATGAATCTCACAGTTTCCTGATATCAGGATATGGTAAGTGAGTATTGGTCCGGGCCGGCATTTTTGCCGGCCTTTTTTTTTAGATGTGAATAATAAGTTGATAAGAAGCCCGTTTAGCTATTAAATGATAATAATAATAAAGTGCCTATGCATAAAAAAACTACACTATTCTATCTTGTCAATGATTTAGAAAAACTTACAGAAGAGTATGATGATTGTGATGTTGAAATGGATGATTCTGATATTTATAACAAATTGGAAATGACAGAATTCCAAAATCCGTCAGACCAGACGGTTCAGGCCATTTTAGATTTTGCGCAATCTTATTCATGCATAAAATCCAGAACTTTGGATGAAATTGACTTGTATTTGAACTAATTACCTCAAAGTTCAAGATAGGGCCGGATAATTAATCCGGCCTTTTTTTTGTCAATTTCAAAATTCATGATATATTTGTGATATCAAAATGATACTATTATGTATTGAGCATGACAAAAGGAATAATATTTTAATCCACACACGGATGATAGTTTTTGTTGTGCGAGCTCCATCCGGTAAATAAAATAAAAATATATACTGATGAAAAAAGAAAATCAATTTAAAGGTTCTAATGGTTACTTGATGTTTACATTCTGGTTCTTTTTATTACTTGGGTCTACCCTGGGAGTATTCTTTCTTCCAATGAAGGTAGTTTATATCCCGGTTATGTTAATCAGTTTATTCTGCATGGTCGGATTGGTTATTGTGAATCCGAATGAATCGGTTGTTTTGGTGCTATTTGGTAATTACAAAGGAACGATAAAGGAAAACGGATTTTTTTGGGTTAATCCTTTTTTTGTCCGAAGAAAATTCTCACTACGGGCCAGAAACTTTGACAGCCAGCCAATAAAGGTTAATGATAAGGTAGGAAATCCAATTATGATTGGTTTGGTATTGGTATGGAAAGTTGAGAACACTTTCAAAGCTGCATTTGATGTAGATGAGTATGAGCACTTTGTTGTTGTTCAGAGTGAGGCAGCCCTGAGGAAGCTGGCCGGCAGTTACCCATATGATAATTTTGAAGATGAGGATGCTGAAGTAACTTTGAGATCAGGTGGTGACGAGGTCAATCATGATCTTGCCGAGGAGTTGGTTGAAAGACTTGAAATTGCCGGAATTAAAGTAATTGAAGCAAGAATAAACTACATAGCTTATGCTTCTGAGATTGCCGGAGCAATGCTTCGTCGTCAGCAGGCTACTGCAGTAGTTGCAGCTCGTCTGAAAATTGTTGAAGGTGCAGTTGGAATGGTTGAGTTAGCATTAGATCAGCTATCTGCAAAGGAGATTGTAAACCTGGATGAGGAAAGAAAAGCTGCGATGGTATCAAATTTAATGGTTGTATTGTGTTCAGATGAATCTGCCCGTCCAATCGTGAACGCCGGTACCTTGCACAATTAGCAGGTAAGTATGTCAAAAAAGAAATCCTTTGTATTACGTGTAGATCCTGAGATGCATGAGGCTATTGAAAAATGGGCGGCAGATGAGTTTAGAAGCATAAATGGTCATATCGAATGGATTCTAAGTCAAGCATTGAAGAAGGCAGGACGAAAACCCAAGGGGTCGAATCACGATTCGGCCCATCGCTTGACGAAACCGTAAGAAAGGGTCGAATCACGATTCGGCCCATCATTTCGTAAAAACAAAATGCAATAAATTGGCTCCCATCCTTAATGCTTTCAATCTTGTTTGTTCTGAATCATTGTGAACGGCGGGATCTTCCCATCCATCTCCGAGATCGCTTTCATATGAATAGAAGCATATCATACGGCCTTCCCAGAATAATCCAAAAGCTTGCGGACGCATATTATCATGCTCATGAATTTTTGGAAGCCCTCCTGAAAATGCATAAGGTGAGAGGAATACCGGATGATCAGGTGGAATTTCAACAAAGTCAGTATCAGGAAAAACTTTTCTCATTTCCCTACGGATAAAAGGATCCAAGCCATAATTGTCATCAATATGTAAAAATCCCCCTGCCAGAAGATATTTCCTGAGGTTTGCTGCCTCCTGTTCTGAAAATAGCACATTACCATGTCCGGTTATATGAACAAAAGGCACATTAAATATATCGCGGCTCCCCACTTCCACTGTAACTGGCTCTTCATCAATGCTAAAATTCAAGCTTTCATTACAAAATTTTGCAAGATTTGGAAGAGAAGTAGGATTGGCATACCAATCTCCTCCGCCTCCATATTTTAGCAGACCAAGCTTCACTGTTGTATCCTGAGAAATACCAGCAATACTGTTAAGTAAAAACATGGTAATGAAAATCAGACTTCCGATTCTTTTTTTTCGACGATTCTGCATGGAGGTAAAAGTAATAAATCTGATGTTTTAAATATGAACTGCATGATGCAGAATTTTCACTATTTTTGACGATCGGAGAAATGCCGGAGCGGTCGAACGGGGCGGTCTCGAAAACCGTTGTGCCTTTCGGGGCACCGGGGGTTCGAATCCCTCTTTCTCCGCAAATGGGTGTGGGTTTGTGTGTGGAAGTAGTGTGGGTGTGATGGACGTTGGAGTGCAGTATAATATTGACCGGTTCTTTTGAGCCGGTTTTTTTGTGCTTGCATGGTCTGTTCTGATCCCAACATAAGTCAAGTATCTGTGTTTTAAGAATAAATATAAATTACGAGCTAATCGTTAAGATATCAATTGCTTATGATGATTATAACATCAATTAAACCTCCACAAACGTGAAGAGCCATTTTGACCGGAATATATAATATCTGCAAAGGATGCAATATCGCAGGGATTGTTTTAATCTCATTTGATATTTTTTACGCCATGCGTACAGCATAAAGTTTGTCAAATATGAAATTATTAGAACAGATCGATATTGGCAAAAGTACCTTTGGTTATTGGCCTAAAAAAAACTTGGAAGAGCATGTGGCCATTAAGCTTGGCTCAGGAAAACTGACTCCCTTCAAGGTGAACTCTCAGAAGAGCCCATCAATCTGGGAAAATCAAAGCCTGGATTTATTCTCTTTTTAGCTTCCTTTCGAAAAAATCAAATGTAGCTTCATAGGCCTTCACCCAACTAGAATGGAGTAAGAATCCATGTACCTCGTCTGGGAATACCAGTTGTTCGAAATATACTTTGTTTTTGCGAAGGCTTTCAACAAGGCTAACTGTTTCGCTAAAGGGTACATTCCTGTCGTCATCACCATGGATGAGGAGAACAGGGGATTTCCAGCTATCCATATAGGCTATGGGAGATGATTCAAATGCAAGTTTCGCTGCCTCTTTTGATTTAGCAGGGCTATAACCGGCATCAAAATTCCCTATAACAACATTCCAGTTGTGTACTCCGTGGAGATCAACACCGGCCGAGAATAAGTCTGAGGCCTTTGCCAGGCCCATTGCAGTAAGGAAACCCCCGTATGAACCTCCCCATAAGCCAATTTTTTCAGCATTAACATCAGCTCTGTTTTTAAGATAAAGGCCGGCACCAAGCACATCCTGGAATTCACTGGCACCCCTAGCACCATAATTTAAGGCTTCACGAAACTCCATTCCATAACCTATTCCACTTCTGTAATTTACTGACATAACGATATATCCATTATTTGCCAGAAACTGATTGAGTGAATATGCATTATGATAATAAGCACTGTGATGGTATCCAAGAAACATTTGTCTTCTGGAACCTCCATGGAAAAACAGGACAGCCGGGTATTTTTGACTTTCCTTCATGTTAGGTGGCAGGAATAACTGTCCGTGAATTTTCATCCCGTCTGTGGCATTGAAAATGACTTGTTCAGGTTTCACAAGCTTACCATCAGGGAAGTTTGAATTATAGGAATCTGATCTTATTTCTCTAATTCTTCCTTTCTCCAATATTGCAGGGTAAGCTGGGGTACTCGAGCCTGATGCCAAACAAAAGATCTTGTTCGATAGGGTTATATTGGGAGCCCATTCGATGCCCTCACCTCTGGTTATTTGCTTATTACTTCCGTTAGCCAAATTTATTCGCCATACATGCTGTCTGTCGATATCTCCCTCATTGCCTGAGTATACCATAGTTTTTTTGTCGGGAGATATACTAACAAATTGCACCTCTGATTCTCCCGGGGTGAGTAGTTTCAAGTCTGATCCATCAGAATTTATTGAGTATAAATGGGTCCAACCATCTCCTTCCCAGGGAAAAATCAGTTTCATATCATTAGACCAATAGATTTGTTGAGCAGAAGAAATCCCTCTCAATGCACTTCCCTGACCTTCATTTGCTTTCCAAATTTCTATTGAAGAATTGCTTTTAACATCAGCAATACGGATGCTCCATGGTAGAGCACTTCTTCTGGGTGTGAAGGGCAGACCTTGAGATTCACCTGGCATTCTGACAAAAGCGATTTTTTCTCCATCAGGCGACCATACCGGTTCAACATCCTGATCAACGCTTGGTGATATGAAGCTTATCAGTTTTGTATTTAAGTCATAAATACATATGAATGAATGATCGCCTCTCATGCTTGCAAAAGCAATTTTAGTATTATCCGGTGACCATCTCAGGTAGCTGACGGCTCCTCTCACAGAAAATACCTGTTCAGCATCCATTTCTGAGCTTAAATCTTTTCTCCAGGCTTGTCCTCTCCGGCTGAATAATAGAGTTTTTCCATCAAATGAAAGAACAGGATTATTTCCTTCAGAAATCAGGACGGGCTTCTTGTCATCAGTATTAATTTTCCAGATTTGTCTTTTTGCTTCTTCTGGAAGGCTTAAGGGATTTGGTATTTCGCCTTGTTGGTTTGGTGCTCCACCTCTTTCAAAAATAAGAAAAGTATTATCGGGACTTATTATAAGGTTTGAAATCTCTTGACCGGTATCCTTAGAGTAGTTAGTTATTTGCTGAGTTTCTTTTCCATTAGAAACAAAGATGTTTCTAACTCCTTCCTGGCTTTCCACCCATGCAACGAGATCGGCTGTCTTTGAGTTTACTAATCTGGACGGGAATCCGGAGCTCATGATATCTTTGATTGTGAAATCTTTTTGAGCTAATCCATCTTGAAAAGGAAGAATTAATAATATCAGGATAAAAGCAAGAAATAGTTTTTTCATAGCAACAAACCAGTTGATTAAGGAAATCAATGTAAGGAAAAATATGCTTCATAGGTATGAAAAGGACAAACCGATAAGTCTTTTGTCGCATCAGCAATACCACATCCACACTCAAACTGCGCCCATTGTGAGGTGGAAACTGAAGTAAGCCTAATCCAAACTTCTTGGCCTACGGACAGAAACCACATTATAGGCTGGTACTGCCGGGTTTGACTGCAAAACAAGTTAAAGCCCAAAACTTAGGCTTGTGATTAGTTCTTCTTTACTCTTTTGGTTAACTTAAACTATTCTTCTAAATTATTGTCGTAAATCTAAAGGAGGTGTGAGAGGACACATAGGGAAGTAATCCCTATCTGCCTACTCGATTTTATAGATTGATTTGACTCTCATGCCGTTTATTATTTAATTATATACTAATTTCCTTGATGATGTATGTAACATATATTCTCGTTGAGTTTGAAATTATCTGAGTCTTTTAACCAGAGGATACATATAAAGAAGTATTTTCACAATCTACTATAACGAAGAATTTTAGAAATGGAAGAATTACATATAGGCAATCTGAAGATTAAACTCCCAATTATACAAGGGGGAATGGGTATTGGTGTTTCAATGTCAGGATTAGCAGGGACAGTAGCTAACCATGGTGGGGTAGGTGTGATAGCTGTAGCTGGTCTTGGAATGTTTGAGCCTGATTATGCTAGAAACTTTCTTGAAGCTAATGCAAGAGCTCTTAAGAAGGAGATTCAAAAGGCAAAGGCCATGACTGATGGCGTATTGGGCGTAAACATTATGGTGGCCCTAACCAATTTTTCTAATTTGGTGAAGACATCTATAGAAGAAGGGATTGATATCATTTTTGCTGGTGCAGGGCTACCCTTAAATCTGCCTCAATACTTAACAGAAGGGGCAAAAACAAAACTTGTACCCATAGTGTCATCAGGAAGGGCTGCTAAAATACTATGTTCCAAATGGAAAGGACTGTTTGATTATTTGCCTGATGCAATTGTCGTTGAAGGGCCAAAAGCTGGTGGACACCTGGGTTTCAAAAGGGAGCAGCTTGACGATCCTGATTTTGCATTAGAAAAGCTATTACCTGAAGTAGTTGAACAGGTGAAATATTTCGAAGAAAAATACAGGACTAAAATACCTGTGATTGCTGCGGGTGGAATTTATACAGGTGGGGATATCAAAAATATTATGGATATGGGTGCATCTGGTGTTCAGATGGGAACACGTTTTGTTACTACCGATGAATGTGATGCTTCCATGGATTTTAAACAGACTTACATCGATTCCAAGGAAGAAGATATGGAAATCGTTAACAGTCCGGTTGGTATGCCAGGACGAGCTATCTTTAATGAATTTATAGCTAAAGTAAGGAGGGGTGAGAAGCGTCCGATAAAATGTCCTTACCAATGCTTAAGAACCTGTGATATTAAAACTACACCCTATTGTATTGTTGCTGTTCTGGTAAATGCCCAGAAGGGGAATTTTTACAATGGTTATGCCTTTGCAGGATCAAATGCATATAAGGCTACCAAAGTTATTTCTGTTAAAGAAACTATAGAATCCCTGGTGAGAGAATATAAGGAAGAGTAATTGCAGCTGTGATACCTCATCATTTTATGCTAATCAGGTACTCTTTACTATCAATAACGACCTCTTTGGATATAATCCGGTTTTGATTGGCGTCTTCCCTGAACAAACCTTCTCGAGCTACCCGATCTTTTTGGATCGTGCTTCAATTAATACAAATTTTAAGTGCTTACGAGAACGGAACGTTTTAATGCCTGAAAAGCGTGATGAGCTTGCTGATATGATAGAGGGATATACTGGAGAAGAGCTTCCTCTTATGGTTCTATTGCATTATAAATAATAGTCATTTCCCCTCCCCAGGGTTTTTTATATACCTATCTTCTAACCGAAGTGGGTAGACTTATTTTATCAACAAAAAATTACGGGACTGACTTTTGACAAAAAAAAGGAGCAAAGGATATTCATATCAGTTTCCCATATTTGAAAGAATAGCTCTGTCCTATTTTCTGTTTGTTATGCTTTAGAAACAATAAGCTTTTCTCCTTTTACGTTGTTAATCCTGAAGCTCACTTCACTAAATATTGAACCAGAATGACTAGAATTGTTTCTTCCCATCAATGGGTTTTCGCAGCTTTTATATCCCTTTTCTTTCCCTTTGTGCTAACTTCTTGCAACGGAGATTCGGACGAATCACCCGATGGAATCATAGAAATTGATGTTCTACAAGCCTTTGAAACACAAAGAAACTTGAACGCAAGTGAGTTAATTGACGAAGTGGAGATAATTCCCTTAGAGTCTAAAGTGGATTCATATTTCAGGTATTCCAATTGCTATTCAATTGGAAACAAGTATATCCTGGTCGTAGATTCAGAAGGGGCAGAATTGGTCCTTTTTGATCGCAAAGGGAAGTTTATCCGGGCCATAGGTAAAAAGGGGAAAGGTCCTGGAGAGTTTGGTATTCCCAAAGAAGCCACTATGGATTCTGATGAAGAATTTATCTATGTCTATGATACCGGTATCAACAAATTGATGAAGTTTTCAATAAAAGGACTGTTTATCAATGAAATCAGCACCAAGGAAATCGCGCCGTCCAGGTTTGCACAAGGTATTGAGTTTATCAACAAGAATCAATTTGTGCTAGTGAGCAAACGCCCCTATCAAGCGATGGATGGATACGCTTCACTTACAGTATTTGATAAAGATTTAAATCTGGTAAGAAGTATTTTACAACGTGCCAATGATGAAAATCTCCAAAATAATTTTATCCCTCATGCGATGTTTAAAGTTAATCCTGACCGAATGACTTTTTGGGAACCTTTGGAAGATACCTTATATACTATTTCTCCTCTTGGTGACGTTACTCCAACTCATGTGATAGGATTCTCAAAAGGTGGACCTGACCGAAATCTTATACCCGGTCCATTTCCATTCATAAACTCAGAAAATAAGATTCTTTCCATAACAGAAATAGGAAAATATATGAATATTTGGGGGATGAAGAATCAGGAATACTTTACTGCTTTTTATAAGCACGAAACCAAAGAGATCTTTGAAGTTACTGGAGGGAACTCCTGCATACTGCCTGAAGAAGGCAATCCTTTTGGCTTGAATAATGATTTATATGGCGTGGGTTATATTTTGCTCGGTACCTATGCTCCCAAAATTGATCGCTATATCTTACTTTTAGATCTAAATACTATATCCAATTATTACGATTTAGACTGTAGTGCTGACAAATCGGTCAAGTATCCTAAACTTCGCGATCAACTTCTGGAATTTGAACAAGATCCAGAAGGCTCAAGCCAGAAAATTATGGTTCTGATGAAATCAAAATCGGAACTGTAGTGCTCTTCACTAATAAATCAATACTTCGTTTCTTTTTTCTTTGAATTCTATTTGTCCCTTGATTTCAAGCTCGTTTAGTTCCGCTGGAGAACCATTGCTTTCAATCCATTCCCTTATGTCAGATGTGCCATTAATATAGTCGATTCCTAATCCATCTGTTTCATATTCATAGGGATCGGTGTTCCAGAATTTCTCCAGATTAAGTTCATGATAAAGAATTCTTAAGCTATGTTGCATCAGTTTCCATGGTTCAAATTCATCTCGATTAGTGCAATGGAATTGAAAACCACCACATACCTTACCCATATGTTTCTGAAAGGTGGGCTTGAAGAACGTTGGTCTCAGAACAAAACCCGATAATCCTGCCTTTGAGAGTTCTTTGTTAAGAAGAGGGGATAAGCTGAATGGATCTAATTCGGGATGACCAAATAACTCAAGACTTCTGGTGGTACCACGACCTTCAGAAAACTCAGTACCTTCGATCAACACGCTTCCTGGATAAACCAGTGCGCCAGAGGGCGTAGGTAGATTCGGTGAGGGATTTACCCATGGTAGCCCTGTATCATCCCAATGCATACTACGTTCCCATCCGGTCATCGGAACAACTTCAAGATTGACCTCATTGTTAAACTCCTGATTGAAAAGCAAAGCCATTTCACCAATACTTAAGCCGTGCCGCATCGGTATCTGAGCCATACAGACAAATGAATACCAGGCAGTTTGAGGTAAGTTGCCTTCAATAGTGAGTCCGTCAATTGGATTTGGTCGATCCAAAACCAGAATTCGGATATTTCTCTGTCTGCATGATTCCATTATCAGATACAGAGTCCATATATAGGTGTAAACCCGGGTGCCGACATCCTGTAAGTCGATAATCAGGGTGTCAAGGCCATTCAGCATCTCAGGGCTTGGCTGCCTGGCAGAACTATAAAGGCTATAAACGGGAATACCCAATGATGGGTGTACCTGATGACTTGTCTCAATCATGTTATCCTGATCCAAAGTCGAGAATCCATGCTGAGGGCCAAAAAGTCTGTCTAGTCTGTTTCCGATTAGCTCGTTAATAATCAGATGCCCGGGTTCAAGGCGAGCAGTTACTGATGCTTCGTGTCCCAGGTATGCTACCTTGTTACCAAGATTTAAAAGAAGCTTACTGTTCTCTGTTAATCGGTCGAGCCCGGTCTTAATTCTATTCGACATCACTTATAGCCCTCTTCAACAAAGCCTCCTGTTAATCTGCTTAAGTTTGTATGTGATTGAATCAGGGCATAAATCGCCTGAACTTTTTGCAAAGCGGCATTTAAGTATAGAAGTTGAATATCTCTGTAGTTAAAGGAGTTAATAGCTCCTGATTTTAATTTGTCTGCGGAAATATCCAGATTTAATTCAGCAGTTTTCAAACTCTCTGTTGCCACTTCGTTTTGTATCTTTCTGATATTATATGCATCAAATTCATTGAGTAATTGATTGCTTACCAGATGAACCATCTCCTGTGTTTCTGTATTAGCTATAGTCTCATTAATCTCAGCAATCTGTTTGCTACGCTTACGATTCCCTCCACTATATATATTATATGACAATGAGAGGTTGGCGTATGGCATCATACCAGAGCTTGTTACATTTCCGGCGCCAGAGACAAATTGATTAGAGAATGAGTTATCCCATCCTGATGAGAAGCTGAGCGATGGAAAATAGGATGCTTCAGCAAGCCTTCTGTCATTATCTTTTAACTGAATGTTAATGAACTGATTCTGAATAGTGTGGTTGTTAGATGTCATCTTTTCAAGCAAATCATTGGCAGAGTATTCCTCTGTACTATGCACGAAAGGATCAACAAGAGTCCAATCAGAATTCAGGTCGTCAGCCATTAAGAAATTCAAATTTCGCATAGCTGTTTTTACCAGAATCTCCTGGTTTAGCAACTGATACTGATCACTCAGAAAAAGGTTTTTTACCTGGAGAACCTGATAACTGACACTGCCTCCATATTCTTTTTTTCTTTCTTCAGCTTCAAAACGATCTTTTGATAACTCCATTACTTTCTGATATACAGATTTGCGCTCCAGATGCAAAAGAGTGCTGTAATAAGCTTCAATAATATCCTGAATGATATTCTCAATAACAACAGCAGATCTTCCTTCTGCAAGATCTTCAAGAGACTCAAACTTCTCCTTTGTGAGTTGAACTTTAAAACCGTTGAATAGTACCCATCGCATTCCAATTCCCCCTGATAATCGGTTTAACCCGCTTGTATTATCAGTTTCAATATTAAGATTGTTAGCTGAAGATAGATCCAGATCCACAGTTGGATATCGACCTGCCTGGCCCCAGGAATTGTTGATTCCGGCAATTTCAGAATCATATTTTGACAGAATGATTCCATAATTATTCTTCAAAGCTTTTTGAATAGCCTCAGTCAGACTCAATGGATCAGGACTTGAACCAGTGGCTTTTAGAACCTGGGAGCTGAGCGGCTGAATAATAAGAAATAATATTAATAGCAGTATTGAAGTATTTTTTATCCAATTCATTTCTTAGTGTTTTTATTCCCCTTGTGTTAAGAATTCTTTTTTCTTTTTAGCATTTTTTACGGCTATCTCGACAGCCTCTCTCTCTGGTGCTACACCAGTCCATATCCTTTGAATGAGAATTTTCAAGTCATTCAGGATCATAATGAGTACAGGAAAGAATATTAATATGAAAACAGTTCCAATGGCCACCCCATAAGCTAAACTAATAGCCATCGGGACAAGAAACTGAGCCTGAACACTCTTTTCAAGTATCATTGGGAATAGTCCGATTGTTGTAGTAATAGATGTTAACAGAATTGGTCGGAGTCTGAGTTTTCCTGCTTCGACAACAGCTTCTGTAACCTTTTTCCCTTCAACAAGTAATCCATCATATTTTGATAGAAAAACAATAGCATCATTAATGATTACCCCGGTTAAAGCGATCATTCCCCAGAAACTCATAATTGAAACAGCTTTACCGTGAATTCCATGCCCCCATAATACCCCTAACATTGCCAGAGGAATCATCATTATAACTATGAGTGTTTGCCAACCGCTCTTGAAATGAAGAACCATTACAAAAATAATCAGGATAAAAGCAATGAGAAAGTATTGCATTACTTTTTGAAGTGCTTCATTACTAGCCTTTTGTTGACCCTGGTATACATAACTAACACCAGGAAACATGCCTAACAGATTTGGAAGGATATCTGAATTAATCTGATCAATAATTTCGGGAACAGGAGCAAGTGGATCAACTGTTTCAGCTTCTACACGGATTTCTCTGGATCCATTATAATGATTTATTGCTACCGGACCACGTTCGAGATGATAATCAGCTAGTTCAATCAATGGATATTCACCAAAGGCAGTTTTAATTTTCATCCTTTCCATTTGCCCAAGTGTCAAGCGGTCGGTTAGGGGGTACCTCACCCAAATTCTTAGTTCATCGCGTCCTTCCTGCAATCTTTGCGCTTGTCCACCGTAAAAACCCTGACGAACCTGACGTGCAATTGTATTTTCATCGAGGCCAAGGAAATAAGCTTTTTGCTTTAAGTCAAGCCGTACTTCCTGCTTTCCGAGTGCAACATTCTCAGTTATGTCTTTTAGTTGAGGAAGTTCGTTTAGGCGCTCCATCAGATAAACTTTAGCCTGATCAAGTTCTTCCAGATTTTGAGATAATAGCCCGATAGAAATCGGTGCCCCCCATCGGTTTCTTCCTCCAACAGTAAACTTGCTTGCTTGGGGAACTTGTCCGATTTTCATTCTCACTTTATTGGCAATATCATAACCTGATATTGGTAGTCCTTCAAGATCTCTGGGGAAAACACTTATACTACCAGCGTGGGCTCCTGATTCCTGCCCGCTAAAAGCCGTTCCCAGGTTGGTGTTGATCCTTTCGATAATATCATCTTCCTGATCCAATTCCTTTTTAAGATCTTCATTGACGGCCCAAATAGCTTTTTCAAAGTTTTGCAGATATGAATAAGTAGTTTTCTCACCATCTCCGGGAGTGAAAGCTACATTTACTGCAAAGCGATCAAAATCGACCATCGGAAAGAAGGTGTTTTTAATATGTCCTCCCAGGAATAATCCAACCGTCACCAATACCATTGCAATTGGAATTCCAAAAACAGCCCATCTCCAGCGAATCAGCCATTTTAATGAGTGCTCATATATGTTATCGCGCAACCAAACAATAAATCCTTCAGAATACTTCTTGATACCACGATTTTTCCTATTTCGTTTCTTCTCATTTAACACAACGCCATTACCAAGATGCGCCGGTAATACCAGAAAGGCTTCAAATAATGAAAATGCCAGAGCTGCAATCACCACGAGCGACATTTCAAACATCATCTCCATTCGGGTGCCAGTTAGAAATAATAGGGGAGCGAAGGCTATAATTGTGGTTACAACAGAGGTCATTACAGCCGGCATTACTTCCATAGTGCCGTCAAGTGCTGCCTTCATTGGCGTTTTTCCCCGTTCAAAATGCAGATAGATATTCTCTGCAATTACAATCCCATCATCGACAAGAATACCAATCACTAATATCATCCCAAATATTGACATCATATTAATGGTAACTCCAATGAACTGCGCAAAAATAAACATTGCGAGAAATGAGAACGGAATTCCAAAGGCCACCCAAAGAGAAAGTCTGAAGCTCAAAAATAATCCAAGTGCAATAATCACAAGAACGAGTCCAATTGATCCATTGGTGGTTAGCAAACTTAATCTGTTTCTCAGAATATCAAGATAGGCTCTTGACATAACGATTTCAGCACCCTTGTCTGCGGAATTAAAGTCTTCCATGTAGGAGCGGGCAAAATCAGTTATCGCTTCCAAATCTTCTTCTGGTAGCTTCTCTATTGATATTGTTACGGCCGGTTGCCCATTTACCCAGGATTTATTGGAATTTTCCGCAAATTTTTTCTTTACCAGAGCTACATCCCTGATACGTAAGAAACTACCATCAGCATTACCTTTAAGAATTATATCACCAATTTTATCAGGACTTGAGCTTCTTGAACGAAGCCTAATAAGAAGCTCTTCGTCATCCGACCGGATTTGACCACCCGAAATATCCTGATTATTGTTTTGGATTGCTCTGATTATCTGGTCGAAGGTGAGATTATAACGTAAAAGATCTTCTTCAGATATTTCGACAGATATTTCAAGTTGAGGGTACCCTGAGAGAGTAATCTGACTAATGCTGCCGGAGTTATAAAAGTCTTCTTCGATTCTTTGAGCATGCTTCTTTAGTGTCATTAAATCGACCTCTTGCCCTTTTTTGGCAACAACATTCAAACTCAAGGCCATTGCTCTTGATCTCTGTTTAGCAACAATAGGCCTTTCTGCAGCAGTTGGAAGTGATGAAATACCATCTACAGCATTTTTTACTTCCATCAGAATCTCATTTATATCATACTCGCCTGTTGTCTCAATGTTAACTCTTGCTGAGTTTTCAAGAGATGTCGAGTTAATTTCTTTTATGCCAATAATACCCCTGATTGCTTCTTCAATTCTTGAAGTAACACCTTCTTCCATTTCAACAGGGGAAGCTCCCGGATAAAAGACAGAAACAGTGATCATACGGCTTTCCACTTCAGGAAAGAAAGATTTATTCATTGAAATCATTGATACACCGCCTGCTACAAGAACCAATGCTATCAGCAGGTTCGCATATATCGGATAGGCAATAAACCGTTCGATTATTTTTCTCATAGTCTGCCTCTTTTAGCGATTTTTCTGATTGGATTTCCCGGATTTATTTGGCTTAACAGGATCTTTCCCAAGAATAGAGACAACTGATCCTTCCATTACATTAATCAAGGCTTGAGTAACCAGCATTTCTCCTTCTTTCAGACCTCGGAAGAGTAGTGTTTTTTCATTGACTTTGATGATATCAATAATCCTTTTTTGAAGTCGGCCTTCAACAATAACAAAAACTTCATTACTATTAAAAACAGCATTTCTGTTAATTTCCATTACATCTCTCACGACTTGTCCATTGAACACAGCTGTGAGATATTCGCCTGAGAATACCGGGTCAGATGCTGGATTTTTCACTTTAACAAAAACAGATTGAGATTGTGTTCCGGGGTCGATAAACTGACTCTTTCTGATAACTTTACCAGGCCATTCTTTTCTTCTGTTGTCAGAAGTTATTTTTACCCTATCCCCGATTTTGACAAAGTCTGATTGAAATCGGTTTAATGGAATTTCAAGTTCTAATTGGTCGGTACGAATTGCCCGGGCTACTCTCCCTCCCGTATTAGTGTAAGCACCTTCTTCAAGTAAAACCTCAGTATATGTTCCGTCAAACGGAGCATAAACACTTCTTCTTTTGAGACTTAGTTCTTCTCTGGATATATTGTAATACTCACTCAGTATATTTCGGCTGGCTAAAAATGTTTCCAAAGCCTGATCTTCAATGTTAGGCAATACAGGTAATGCACTGTTAAGACTGATCGATTGATAGAAGGAAGTAAAGGCTTCCTCAAAATCCGGATAATCGATGTGTATATCCGGTAGGAGATTGACCAATAGTGTGAGATATTGACTCTTTTTTGCCTTAAGTGCCAACACAGCTTCATCAGGATAAATAGTGAACAGAAGTTGATCCTTCTGAAACATAGCTCCTTTTTTCAATGGAACTTTGTTAACAATAATTTTACCTGATGCTTCTGAAATAATATCAAGATGAGAAAGAGACGCCATACGTCCATCTTCTTCAATAGGTGAATGGATATTCTCATATTTAACACTGCTTGCACTTACAAATCGTATTGTTTCAATATTGGGCCTGCTACGCGGATCTTCTTTCAGGGAAATGAGGTAACGCATTAAACCAAAGGCGAAACCGATAATAAAAATCAATATAGCAATGATGACAATTCTTCGATCTATTTTTCTCATTTATATATAATTTAAAATAGTATTGATACTATTAGACAGCTCGATGCTAATTTGGTTTAATGATAGTTTATCTGGGTGAAAATTCTTTTACTTTTTAAAGCAATCAGAGAAAGGCGAGGTCTATTTAGAATTGGTACAAATTGTTGTATCAAGTGTAGCAAAATCAGGCTTTAGCCGTCTTATGGATGAAGAAAAAAATCTATTTATCCGAACCATGAAAAGATTATTAACATTCTTCACTTGTATGACCCTCATTTTAAATGTTTTTGGTCAGCCAAGTGATATCCCGATTAAGTCCTATAAGGCACAAAAACTGAAATCCCAGGCACCAGTAATTGATGGAATACTCGATGAGGAGTTATGGTCAGATGAAAATCGCACAGGTGATTTCATGCAATTTCAGCCTCATGAGGGTATTGCCCCTTCTCAAGAGACTGAGTTTGCCATCCATTTTGATAACAATAACATTTATGTTGGGATTTGGGCTTACGACAGCAGTCCTGATAGTATTTCACGCAGATTGACACGGAGAGATAATATTGATGGTGACGTTATTGGAGTGGATTTTGACAGTTATCATGATCATCGAACCTCATTCGGCTTTTGGGTGAGCTCAAGCGGAGTGAAACTCGACCGGATTATGTCAGGTGATGGAAGTAATGAAGATGATTCCTGGGATCCGAATTGGTTTGTTAAAACAAGTATTAATGATGATGGGTGGACAGCTGAAATGAAGATTCCTCTATCTCAGTTAAGATTTGAAAATGCATCAACTGAGGGTTGGGGTCTGAATGTTATGCGGCTTGTTTTCAGAACAGAAGAGGTTTCTGTTTGGCAACGCATTCCCAGAGGATCATCTGGTTTTGTACATAATTATGGACATTTAACCGGAATTACAGATATTTCCCCAAAGAAACAATTTGATATCACTCCTTATACAGTTGTTTCAACTGAACGCTATGAAAAAACAGAGGGCAATCCTTTTGCTACAGGTAAAGATTATTCATATACAGCAGGTTTAGATGCAAAAATTGGCATTACAAACAATCTAACTCTGGATCTCTCTGTTAATCCTGATTTTGGTCAGGTTGAAGCTGATCCGTCACAAGTTAACCTAACCGCATACGAAACTTTTTTTGAAGAAAAGCGACCATTTTTTATTGAGGGACGGAGCATTCTATCAATGCCACTTATGATTGGAGATGGTGATATGGCAAATGAGAATCTTTTCTATACACGCAGGATAGGAAGACGTCCACATGGGTATCCCAATATGTCAAATGATGAATATGCAGATCTTCCGGCTTTCACAAGAATACTGGGAGCTGGAAAAGTTACGGGTAAAACTGAAAAAGGTTGGTCAGTGGGCTTGCTTGAAAGTGTAACGGCAGAAGAAAAAGCTGAAATAGCTTTTGATGGAGGAGATTCCAGATATGAAGCAATAGAACCACTTACTAATTATCTTATTGGAACAGTGCATAAAGACTATAATCAGGGGAATACAGTTATTGCCGGGATGATCACTTCAACCAGCCGACGGCTCGATAATACTAATCTTGAATATTTACATAAATCCGCATACACTGGTGGCTTTGATTTCACACAGTTTTTCAAAAATAAGACATATTTATTGTCGATGAAGACATACTTTAGTCAGGTGTCAGGAACTGAGGAAGCAATAACCCGAACTCAACAATCCCCAACTCATTATTTCCAAAGGCCTGATGCGGATCATCTCACATTAGATACCACCAGGACTTCTTTGATTGGTAATGGTGGTTCAATAATGCTTGGTAAGGTGGGGAATTCTCCATTAAACTTTGGAGGATTTATAAACTGGAAAACTCCGGGTGTTGAATTGAATGATGTTGGTTATATCAGAAGTACTGATGAATTGTTTACCATATTATGGGCCAGTTATCGATTTTACGAACCATTCAGTATTTTCAGGACACTCAGTTTCAATTCCAGTTTGTGGTCGGCTTTTGATTTTGGAGGGGTTTATAATGGATCCGGAGCAAACATTAATGCAAATTCACAGTTTAAAAACTTTTGGTCTCTCAACCTTGGTGTAAGCGGAAGAACTGAATCACTATCTACAGGCATGCTAAGAGGTGGACCTTCCTTTATAACTCCTGCTTCATTGACTCCTTTTGTCAGGGTAAATACAGATGCAAGAAAGAAACTTGTGTTTGGAATATCAGGCTTTGCCCCAACTTCTTTTGAGGGGCATTCTCAAACAGTAGGAGGAGAGATAAGTTTGAGCTATCGACCATTTAATATGATGACTATCTCTCTCGATCCGAATATTATGTTGAATAAGAGTAATCTGCAATACATTGAAGAAAACTCTTTTAATGGTGATTCCCGATATATATTTGGTAGCATTGACCAGAAAGTACTTGGAATTAGTCTGAGACTGAATCTTACTATTACACCTGATTTGACTATTCAATATTGGGGACAACCTTTTATTGCATCTGGTAAGTATTCGAATATCAAAATGATTACTGATGACCCCCTTGCTTCTGAATACGGAGATCGCTACCATGAGTTTACTGATGATCAGATCGTTTGCTATGAAGACGATGATTATTGTGCTGTGGATGAGAATGTAGATGGTCAGGTGGATTATAATATAGAATATCCTGATTTTAACGTAAAAGAATTTAAATCGAATTTGGTGGCCCGGTGGGAATATCGACCGGGTTCAGTTTTTTATCTCGTATGGTCACAAGGAAGAAGCCAGTACAATTCATATGGTAATATGAGTTTAGGCCGCGACTTTGGTGACATGTATGGTTCCTCTCCTCAAAATGTATTTTTACTGAAATTTTCATATAGGTTCGGGTTATAGGTCCCGTGGTCCCCACGCCGCTCTGACAAGGTCAGGAGGCTGGGGACCCTTTACCCCCCCCTAAAATAAGGGTTAGGGGTTAAGGGAATAGGGATTAGGATTTTGGTTTTATTATTAGGCTTAGGCCTGATATTTTGTTTCCTGTTTGATTTCTCCCTGACCAGGGATGTATGGAAAGTGACTGATTTTTTTTCTTGTGAAGGTGAGTCACTAATAATGCCATTCCGCTTCCCCATAGTGCTCCTGCAAGTATATCTGTAGGGAAATGCATCCCGGATTTCACCGACCAATAACCTGAAAGAATTGCCAATCCATGGGTGCCTGCGTACACATAAGGTAGCCACTTCCTGTCAGGGTACATATCATGCATGATCAGGCTAACAAAGCTTGCATGATAGAATAAAATTCCTGCGTTACCCGAAAGGAATGACTCATTGTTCGCTGATCTGACTTTTTGTTCTAAACTCAAGGATGAATTATAGGTATAGGGACGTGGCCTTTTAATCGTAGCTTTAGTTAATAAAACCATTCCTTCGGTAAGATAGGCTCCTTCGAGATACATCAGACTCAGGGTTTTTAGTACACTCCATGATTCGCCGGTAATTCGATCACTAAGTCCCAGTCCTCCAATCAGTCCAATGGTGCTCACAATTGATGCTGGTTCGAAGAACTCCCTGGTTCTATCCAGGCTCTTATCCCAATTTGTCGTGGCACCGCGATCTACAAACAATAATGATGATGTTTTCAAGGCTAAAACTTCGCTGGCTGACATGTAATCCAAAGTAGTTTGAACCCTTCCGCCGGCATAAAGGAGAGCAGTTCCTGAACCAATAAGACAGATCTCCTGTGCTGGTGAAAGCTGATAAGGAAAATCAGATTTTTTATTGTGCTTATTCAATTGGCCGTATCCGGCATCCGGCAGGTTGAGAAATACACAAATGAATATAATAATACCTATTCTCAAAATTATTTTTTCTTATTAGTCAATCAAGGGAGTTGTCAGGATTTCATTTTTAAAATCAAACAGCATGTTTATCTGTTCGATGGTATTCCTGGGTGTAGATAAAGATGGAATATTATCATGACTGAAGAATCCTGCATCACTTGTTTCGATGAAATCAGATTTATCTTTTCCAATATACTTACACTCAATGAAAATTTTGTATATATAATAAAGGTCCTGCGGATGAGAATGACACCTTTTATCGAGTACTGCAAGAAGCTTTGTGGCTTCCACTTTAACTCCTGCTTCTTCGCGTGTTTCTTTTACAGCCACCTCAGAAGGGGTATAGCCAATGTCGGCCCATCCGCCAGGCAATGACCATTTACCATCAATTTTCTCTTTGACAAAAAGTAATTGATTTTTATCATTGAATACTACGGCCCGGATATCAACTTTGGGCGTTTTGTATCCATTTTGTTCATGCATTTCCAGGTGGAGCTGATTGGGGTCGACTGAGTACAGGTTTTCAATTATGTTAAAGCAAAGTTGCTCAATCTCTTTATATCTGGTAAGATCAAAATCGTTATGGGCAAAGTGTTGTCCTTGCTCACTAAGTGCCTGAATCTGTTTGAGCAGGTTTAAGGGAGATTCCATGAAAAAATGTTTAGATGCGTAAAATAGGGATTTTTGACCTAATGTCACTTATCTTCTTAGCTTGACTCAGATTGATTTTTATAAGGCAGGGTAAAATAAAACGTAGTACCTTTCCCTGGCTCAGATTGAAGCCAAATCCGACCTCCCATTAATGTAACGAGGTTTCGACAAATAGATAATCCTAAACCTGTACCTCCAAAGCGTCGAGACATAGTTGATTCTAATTGTCTGAAATGTTGAAATACTGCATTTTGCTCTTCCGTAGCAATTCCAATGCCGGAATCTCTCACGTAAAACAGTAATTTTTTTTCTTCCAATAATCTGTATCCAAACTGAATGAATCCTTTTGGAGTGAACTTGATAGCGTTTATAAGAAGGTTTATTAGTATTTGCCTCAAGCGGTAAGCATCATTATAAATAAGCGATTGATTATCTGACATATCTGTTTCCAGGAAAACCAACAGGTGGCTTTTATCACGATTCATTTTCTCATTGATAGCGATTTCTTCCAATTCACGCAAATGCTCATTCAGGTTAAATTCAGATTCTGAAATAGTTAACTGGCTGCTTTCAATTTTAGAAATGTCTATAATATCATTAATCAGGCTTATCAACTGATTGCTGTTCTGGTGAATATGTTGGTAATACTTTGCTTTTTCCTCATTTGAAACATCGTCTTCCAGAATTAGATTAGAGAAACCAACAATTGCATTCAAGGGAGTTCTGATTTCATGCGACATATTAGCCAGAAAAGCAGATTTCAATTTGTCACTATTTTCAGCCTGAATAATAGCTGAATGTAAATTCTTTTCGGCCGATTTACGCAGACTGATATCCTGTCCGATAATCAACAAACATTTGATATTTGCGTTTTCTTCAACAACCGGAATAAATCGAAATTCAAAGTATTCTTTCCTAGCTTCTGATATCTCACGAGATACATCACAATAATCGGGTTCTCCTGATTGGCAAATATTCTCAATAAACTCTCTTGTAAGACCTGTTAGCTTTTCTCCGGAGATCAGATCATTAATAGCTTTGTTATGGTAAGTATCTGGTGTTTGAATTAAATGCTCACTTGAAGCAGAGTTGATGAAATCAATGTGTAAATCACATGATAATTGGATTACAATATCAGGTATATTATTAGTGAGATTTTGCCATAAAGATTCATTTGCTGATGGAGAATGGTCGACAGATAGCTGCTTTCTATAGTGTCGGTATAACCAGACACATATGAAAAGCGAGACAATAAGTAATGATGCAAGGATGGTCGTTAACATATAATTGTTTAAAGATAAGGAATTAAGGAGTATTCATTTAAGTAATTTGGAAAGTAAAATAACTTTTTGACGAATGGATAATAGATTTTTGTACTTTGGTCTTACCATTTTTTTGAAACCTTGAAGATTTTTGTCCCCATATTTATTTTGTGGCATTGTATTAGTATTGCCTCATTGTCAGCTCAAGACGATACTGATTGGGTGTTAAGGTTCGAGAACCTTACAGTTGAAGACCGTCTGCCCAGTCATCGGGTTCTGTGTGTTTGCCAGGATTACAGGGGATTTATGTGGTTTGGAACTGAAGAGGGTTTATGCAGATATGATGGCTTCAGTTTTACTGAATACATGGCTGACTTAAACAATTCTTTAAGCATTTCAAACAATGCCGTAAGATCAATAACGGAAGACTCTTTTGGTAATTTATGGATTGGAACTGATGGGGGAGGGCTGAATTATTTTATTCCGGAAAAAGAAGAGTTTTATCAATTTCCTTTGCCAAATGTTGTACAGGAGGAGTCTTTAAATGAGCATGATAAAATCTACTCAATATTAAGAACTTCAGATAATAAATACTGGATTGGGTCTTATGGCCAGGGTATTTATCTGTTGCCGGCCTTTTCAAATGCAAATGATATCATACTGTTTTGTAAAAATAATAAGCCTGATAATATAATTCAATTCCTGCCGGATGGGAGTCAAACAGGTCTTAATGATGCATATGTTTTTTGCTTATATGAAGATCGTGCTAAAACTTTATGGATTGGGACTGATGGCCGGGGTAGTGCGGAAGGTGGAGCATTACATAAGATTATCCAGACAAGTAAGGAAAAGAAAAAGCTTATTTGTACTCAATTCAGGCATGATCCTACTGATATTGAGAGTTTAGGAAGTAATTATATAATGTCGCTCTTCGAGGATAGTAAAAGTAGACTGTGGGTGGCTAATTGGGAAGGCGGACTAAATTTACTTGACCGGGAAACGGGAAAGGTTCAAAGAATAAGAGGAAGAGATAATTCCACTGGCCATCTCAATAATGATGATGTCTACTGTGTTGTCGAAGACCACTATAGCAATCTATGGGTCGCAACATACGGAGGTGGGATTTCCAGAGTTTCAGAAAAGAAACCGGGACAATTTGAATTTATTACACAGCAAAACTTAAAAGACAAGGAGAATTCTTTAGTTGGTGATTTTGTAAGGCAGATTTTTGTTGATCAGGGCGGATTGTTGTGGGTAATAACATGGAAGTCTGGTATCAGCAGGTTGAGGGTAAGTAGAAACCCCTTTATTCATGTACCTCTGCCTGATCATGGAATAAGCGATACTATTACAGAAGTTGTACAACGAATCCAATCTGATGATGCCGGAAGGATTCTCATTGAAACTCAAAAACAAGGATTACTGGAGCTGAATCTGACAAAAGAAGGTCAGCGAACAAACTATATATTTTCACAGAGCAAAGTTAGCTTTCCACCCGATCCTATATATAATACTTATATAGGTAGCCGGTTTTCATCTGATTCAATTTTTATTCGTGTTTTGGATGGAAAAAGAATCTTTTATGAAGACAGCCGAAATAATTTATGGATTGGGCGGGGATCTTATTTGGTGAAGTGTTATGTTCAGGACTCAGCAGAATTAAAAATTATTGAATACGAACGAGACAGCAGGAATCCCGTGGCATTGAAGGGATATCAAGTTACTGGCATTACTGAAGATTCAAGGGGGATGATTTGGATATCAACGATGGATGCATTGAATCGCTTTGATCCGAATACTGGTCAGTTCGAATATTTCACAATGAAGGATGGTTTGCCTGGTAACGCAATATCCGCTATGCTGACTGATTCATATGGATATTTGTGGCTTGCAACCGAGAATGGTATTGCACGCTTTGATACAGAATCGCTGATATCAATAATCTATGATGAAGATGATGGCTTGCCTTTTACAGATTTTGCTAATAGAACTGGTTATGGAATGGAGGAGTTTCAAAATTTCCCGGCTTTTGCTTCCTTGCCAGATGGAAGTTTTATTTTCAGCACAATTCAATATGGACTTTTATTATTTCATCCGGATGAAGTTTATACAGAATTAATACCTCCACCTGTTTGGATAACTGAATTAAGAATACTCAATCAAACGGTAAGAGCTGGTGACTGGATTGAAGGACGACAGATAATAGATCGTGATATTTCGTTTGTTGAACAACTTGTATTGAAGCCAAAGGACCAATCCTTTACAATTGCTTTCAGTGAACTGGATTTCTTTAATTCCGAGAAAACACGTTATGCATACAGACTATTACCTTTAGAACAAGAATGGATCTTTTCTGGTGCCGACAACCGTCAGGTAACTTATTCTCATCTTCCGCCAGGAGATTTCACATTTGAACTCAAAGGAGCTAATTCTCACGGTGTATGGAATCCCAATATCCGGGAATTAAAAATATTCATCAAAGCGCCCTGGTACAGAACTTTATGGTTTAAGTTAATGGTACTTCTTTGTATTGTACTTGTAGCGACTCTCGCGATTATTTTTTTCAAGCAGCGTGCCATAATTTATCAGGAATTGGAACTTGAACGCTTTAGAAGGAAGGAGTCGGATCGCTTTACACAAATGAGAATTCGTTTTTACACCAACGTGACTCACGAATTCAGAACTCCGCTTTCACTGATATTGGGTCCAGC
Organism: Bacteroidota bacterium; assembly: GCA_018669475.1. Lineage (GTDB taxonomy): Bacteria > Bacteroidota > Bacteroidia > Bacteroidales > UBA12481 > JABHCC01. The sequence continues at coordinate 41,132 of JABHCC010000119.1, forward strand.
CGAAAAGCTTCAGAATGCTGACACTGACCCTGCCAGACTGCAGGAGGATATATCTTTGATTAAAAGAAATGCTTTGAGACTTTTGAATCTCGTAAATCAATTAATGGATTTTCGTAAAATCGAAACTAATGCTGTATCTCTTCAGGTAGAAGAGGGTGATGTATCAGAATATATTAGTGGAATCGCTGATTTGTTCAGAGAAAATGCTGTATCAAGAGAAATAGATTTCAATGTTTCAACTAATCCTGATAAGATCATAGCTTACTTCGATCATGGTGCAGTTGATAAGATTATTTTCAATCTTCTTTCAAATGCCTTTAAATTTACCGGAAAACAAGGGCAAATTCAAATAAGACTGGAACGTTTTGAGAAAACAATGGAGCCTGATCTCCCTGTTGATTGGTTAAGAATCTGTATTTCTGATACAGGTAAAGGAATTCCAAAAGACATGCTTCCTCGGATTTTTGATCGCTTTTTCCAGGCCGAAACCAAGGTTATGGGCTCTGGAGTTGGATTGTCTATTGTAAGGAATCTGGTGAGTATACACCATGGTGAAATCAGAGTTATAAGCGAACTGGAGAAGGGAACCAGCTTCTATGTTGAGTTACCAATAGCAAGAATTGCTTTTTCAGATGAAGAAATTTCAAATCGAAAGAATAAATCTATTGAATTAGCTCGTTTTCGCTCCACAGTTTTGCCAGATTTTTCTAAAACTGAAAAATTAAAAGATGATCATGGAGTACAGGACACAGCAGGTAATAAGACTATATTGATAATTGAGGATAATGTTGACATGCTTCAGTTTATTTCTGACTTGCTGCAGAAACATTTTAATGTACGTTCTGCATCCTCCGCTGAAGAGGGACTTGAGATTATAAAAGAGGAAGAGCCTGATATAATATTATCTGACGTTATGATGCCTGGTATAGGTGGTTTGAATTTCGTCCAAAAAATCAAGAATAACATATCCTTTTCTCATATTCCCATCATACTGATTACCTCTTTAACAGGGAAAAGTGACGAAATTGCTGCTTTGAAATGTGGGGCGGATGATTACATAAGCAAACCTTTTGATCCCGAAATATTATTAGCCAAAATAGTCAATCGGATTAAAACACGTGAACAATTCATTCTCCGGTTCTCGAATTTAGATCAAAGAAAAATAGTTGATCCGTCCTTAGGATCGAAAGATCAGGATTTTCTAAAAAATATGATGGGTATGATTGAAGAATCATACAGTAATCCTGACTTCTCAGTTAAGGATCTTGTAGGGCAAATGGGAATGAGTCATAGTGTGTTATTCAGAAAAGTTAAATCCATAACAGGGCAAAATATAAATGATATGCTTGTTTTAATCAGACTTGAGAAAGCCCATGAATTACTTACTCAGGAGAATGTTGCAGTTAAGGAGGTGGCATATCAGGTTGGCTTTAGTGATCCAAAATATTTCTCCACCCGTTTTAAAAAGAAATTTGGTATTTCCCCATCAAGATTAGGTGATTCACTTTCACGTAATTGAGATATAGTAGGGTGAATAATGAAAGACAATAATTGCTATAGGAAGATAAAAAAGGCTATATTTGCTATTCGCTGCAAGAAAAGGAGCGAAATATTTTAAAGAATTATCGACCAATATTTAAACTGTTTTGACTGAAAATTACACCTGCAATATCATAAAAATTGAAACCTTTGTTCGGTTTCATTAGAAAATGGTTTTATGGTAAGAAAAATGCAGTGTGTTGAAATTTGTTTAGTTTTAGTCATTATGAATTAAAGCGAGGCGATAATGATTTCAAGGTTGCTGCATTTTTCTTTTAACTAATGAAATTGTATAATATATTAATGAGGAATTGTTCTAGTATCAATATTCAACCTAAATTTTAGTTTCTATGAGAAAAAAGTTACTGGTTTTATTCGTAGCTGTTATAGCTATGGTTGGTAGTGTCTTTGCACAGACACGTACCATAACTGGATCGGTTACTTCCGCAGATGATGGAACTACTTTACCTGGCGTAACTGTCATGGTAAAGGAGACTCGTCAGGCATCTATTTGTGATGCTTACGGAAAGTACCGTATAACTGTTGGCCCTGAAGCAAAAACACTTGTGTTTCGCTTTTTGGGTATGTTGTCCCAGGAGGTTACCATTGGTAACCAAACTACTGTTAATGCTGCTTTAGAGCCTGACGTAGCCAACATCGAAGAAGTTGTGGTTACTGCTCTGGGTATTAAGCGGCAGGAAAAGGCCCTTGGATATGCCATTTCAAAGGTAGATTCAAAGGAGATTACTAAAGTGAATTCAACCAACTTTGGTTCTGCACTTTATGGTAAAGCTGCTGGTGTTAGTATCAGAACCGCTCCTGGTGGAGCTACATCTGCTGTTGACATCAAGATACGTGGTATGAACTCAATCAATTTCAGTAATACACCACTGATTGTTGTTGATGGTGTTCCTATTCGTAATGGTGATGCTAATAACTCAGGTTATTGGGGTGATCAAAGAATTCGTGGAAATGGATTAATTGACATTAACCCAGAAGACATTGCAGATCTTTCTATTTTGAAAGGTGCATCTGCATCAGCTCTTTATGGATCAGAGGCTGCTAATGGTGTGATTGTTATCACTACTAAGAAAGGTACCACACGCAAAGGTCTTGGAGTAGATGTTAATTATTCATATATGACCGAGAATCCTGCTTTTAATCCATCACTGCAGAACAAATACGGACCAGGTTATTTCCAAGCGATTAACATGGGTTCATTTGGATCAGACGAAGATGGTTGGTTATCAGCTGATAATCCTACATATTATAATGAGGATAGTGGTCAGTATGAGACCTATAATGGGTCAATCAGGTATCCAATTTATCGTTCATATGCACAATATGGACCTGCGTTTGATGGAGAGCCTGTAATTGGTTGGGATAATAAAATTCATCCTTACTCTGCTCAACCTGACAACTGGAATAATATTTTCAGAACAGGTACAAGTTCAATGGCTAACGTAGCATTGAATCAGGCAGGTGATTTTGGAAGCTTCCGTTTCTCTTATACCAGATTAGATTATCAAGGTATTACGAGAGGATCAGATCATGACAAAAATACCTTTAACCTGAATGCTACTTTAAACCTGCATCGTAATTTCAGATTAGATCTGGTAGCGCAGTACATTAGTCAAAAGACTGAAAACCGTCCTTATAAAATTAACAGGATAACAAATAATTATGGTGGTTTCCTAAGTCGTTTTGACGATACGCAATGGTATCTTGACAATTACCAGACATCATACGGATACAGATTCCGTACTGGTAGTCAGCCGAGTGCTACTCCTGATGAGAACCTGAATTATAATATGCGTGCAACCGCATTGCTTGATTATTTCTGGAGAACTCTTGCAAATAACCAGATTGAATTGCAGGATCGTTTGATCACCAGTTCAACTGCTACATGGACAATCGCTGAAGGTCTGACTTTCCGTGGTAGGATTTCTAGTGATTATACAGGAATCAATGTTGAAAGCAGAAATCCAAATGCTGTTCCACTGAGTATTGGAACAGGTGGTTCATACAGCATGTCTCAAAGCAGATGGAGCAGAACTTATGGTGATGCTATTTTGTCATACGACAAGCAAATATCCAACAACTTTGGATTATTAGTAAATGCAGGTTTCACAGGTCGTCGTGAAATGTACAAATCAGTTAACGCTGGTACACAAGGTGGTTTAAGTGCAGAAAACTGGTTCCACCAGAATGCATCATCAAATAATGGTACAAGGAATGGTAGTTCATCATTTAATGAGTATCTGAAGTATGCTTATTTCGGAACTGCTGCCTTCCGTTTCCGTGACTTTGCTTTTGTTGAATTCACTGGTCGACAGGAAAGTTCTTCTACTTTACCTCCAGGAAGCAACACATTCTTCTACCCATCAGTTAATGGTAGTTTTATCTTCTCAGAAGCTCTGGGTCTTGAAGGAGCACTTGATTATGGTAAATTACGTGTAGCTTGGGGTATTGTGGGTAATGCACCACCAATTTATGCTGCTAATAATGCTTATTCACAAGGTGCTGTTAACGGAGTTATTTATAACTCAGTATCCTCAAATTATGGAAATGACGGTATTCGTCCAGAGGAAAAGCACGAATTTGAAGTAGGTACTGACCTTAAATTCTTTGGTAATCGCCTGGGAGTTGAAGCAAACGTATATCATAGTCGTATTATTGACCAGATTCTTTGGTTAGATGTTCCTCCAACAATTGGAGCAGGACGTATGCTTACCAATATTGGTGAGTTGAAGAATCTTGGTTTTGAAGCTGCATTGTACGGTTCAGTACTTGAAAGCAAGAATATGCGCTGGGATCTGAGAGGTAACTTCTCAATCAACAGAAATACTGTTGTAAGCCTGATGCCTGGTGTTGATATGTTAACTCACTCCAACATGGATGCAGGAGCTGCATTAATTGTTTCTGTACCTGGTGGATCTATGGGTGATATTATCACTTACATGCCACGTATAAATGACGCCGGACAATATATTGTTGATCCTGAATCAGGATACCATCAAATCAACTTTGATGAATATGATGCCGAAGGAAATCCAGTTGACTATGGTTATGGTGATACCCGCCAGAAGGTTGGTAATGCAATGCCTAAGGTTGTTGGAGGATTCGGAAGTAATCTTGAAGTCAAAGACTTTTTCATTGATTTTGTAATTGATTATAGTATTGGTGGTGATGTTGTTTCTCTTGCAGGTCAGTATATGAAAGGTGCTGGTATGTTTGAAGAAACTCTTGAATATCGTGATGAAGAGAATGGTGGATTAGCCTATTACACTGATGGTGATGGTACTCGTCATTTAGCTGATGGTGCCTCTGCTGGCCCGGCTGGTGAGCGAATTTACAATGATGGTCTTATCATTGATGGTGTTAAACCTGATGGTACACCTAATGATATCATTCTTTCTGCTGGTGAATATTATATGAATACTTTCCAGTGGGGAGCTGTTCCGGCATGGGGTAGTGGAATGAGCCGTTATGATGATGCTGTTCATAAAAACACTTATGTTAAGTTCAGAGAATTGTCAATAGGTTACAATTTGCCACAAAGTATGGCTGATAAACTCAAATGCAATAGTATCAGAGTTGCACTCACAGGTAGTAATTTATTCTATCTATACAGAACTTTCAAACAGTTCGATCCTGAAACCAATATCGGTTCTAGCTGGGTAAACCAAGCGATCGTTTCTGGATCTACTTCTGCTACAAGAAGTATTGGTTTCTCAGTTCGTGCTAGTTTCTAAGGAGTGAAATGATTAAATATTAAACAATATGAAAAGAAAATTATATATAGTTTTAGTCATGTTCGCTGGATTGGCTGTTATCTTTAATAGCTGTAACAAGAGTGAACTTGAAGATCTTTACACAGATCCGGGGAAATCAACAGTTGCTACCGTTGAGAACTTCTTTACCGGAGTTTTAATGAGCGCAAATAATGTTGTTCTTCCTTGGTATTGGAGATTTTTCGTGGTTGAACAACCCACCCTTGGCCACTTTACTCAGGTAATGGGCTGGATGAATACTGCTGATCAATATTTGGTTTCAGAAACAGTTACTAAATGGAGATGGGAGCAATATTATAATGGTCCTATGACTAAGTTCAGGGTAATGGAGTTGTTATATAATGATCTCGAAGAGACAGATCAGGCCGACATGCGTGTTTTCATGCTGGCAGCTAAGATCTTCTTCTATGATCAGTCTCAACAAATGGTTGACCTCTTTGGTGACATTCCATGGTCAGAAGCTGGTAAAGTTCGCGAATTGGGCGACCTGGATGCAGCTCTTCCAAAGTATGACACAGGAAAAGAGATATATGACGCTATGTTAGCCGATCTTGAAAGCATCAATAACGAATTAGCTAGTCTTAAGGTTAAATCATTCTATGCTGGTTTGTTTGCTGATAAGGATTTACTGAATAATGGTGATGTTACATTATGGAGAAAGTATGCAAACTCATTGAGTCTAAGACTGCTTATGCGTATGTCTGATGCAGTTGATGTCTCAGCTAAAGTTGCTGCTATTCTGAATGATCCAGGTAAATATCCTATCGTTGAAAATAACGGTGAGAACATCATGCTCGATGCTGGTGGTCCTGATCTGTATGCTACAACTTCAAGTATGAACGGTGGAATTCGTCAAGCTATGGAAACATGGGGACAATATGATATCGCTCCAAAGGCACTTTGTGACTTTATGGTGAATAATACTGACCCAAGGCTGGAAATCACTTTCGATCCAAATATCAATGGTGAGTATAACGGTATGGATCCTCTGATTGATGGAACAACTCAAAGTAATATGCTGGCTGATGGATTAATTGCTCGTTATGACACTTCATCTTTCACCAGAAATAATTATTTCCCTGGATTTGTTATCGGCGCGGCTGAAATTAGCCTTATCAAAGCTGAAGCATTTGAAAAGGGTTTTGCTACTGGTGATGCTAAGTCAGCTTATAATCTGGGTGTTGAGCAGTCAATAGAATTCTATTATGCTATTAATGCTACTGGTGATTATCGTGAGCCTATCGCTATGGATGCTGCTGCAGTTGCTGCCTATCTGCTTGCTCCTGGTGTTGCATGGGATGGCAATGACAAAATGGAAATGATTGCCACTCAGAAATGGATCAATTCAGGACTTGGATCAATGACTCAGACATGGTCAGAGTTAAGACGATTCGATCTGCCTGTTTTTGATTTCTTACCTGATAACGCTACAGCAAGTGGACAAAGTTTACCTCCTATGAGGTGGCTATATCCTAGCTCAGAAAAAGCATTGAATGAATCAAACTACAATGAAGTAGTTGGAACTCAGGATATGGACAATAAGATTTTCTGGGATAAAAATTAAGATACTGGAACTTGTAACAAAAAAAGGGTGCTGATACAGCACCCTTTTTTTTATCCCATAATTTATGAATGTAGAATCCTCAGATCTGCTACAGAATCATTATTGTATTCTGAAGCAAATAGCGTAAGAGTGGGGAGGATCACTAATCAATTTTGCAGGAAGAATAATTTCCAACCCCTTCTCAGTAGATTTTGTTTTAATACGCCCTTTGTAACCAATTACAGAAACCTTGGCATTTGATGGTAAATCCAGATCATGCAGAGAAATACGATCAGGATAATTTTCACCTTCTTTCGCAGTGTATATAGCGTAAATTGCAGAATGATCCTTTTTCTCAGTAAAATATAGTGGTCCGTTATAGTAAGGCTCGATTTTACGTGTCGCATATATTGCCTCAGAGTTAATATCCATCCATGATCCTATTTTTTCTAAACGGTCATAAGCATCTGGATGCCATGTTCCTTCAGGACTAGGACCGACATTAAGTAATAAATTGCCACCCTTAGCAACAATATCAATCAACATGTGAACAAGTTCTCTTCCTGATTTATATTCAGCATTAAAAGAGTATGACCAACCACCGCCCATAATAATACATGATTCCCAGGGATAAGGTAGCATCTCTTTGGGAACGGTATTTTCAGGAGTAAGGTAATTCTGATTAGGTCCTTCAACTGCTCTGTCAACTACAATTAAGCCAGGTTGTTCTTTTCTGGCTTTTGCTGCTAGTTCACTCATTCTGATATCCTGATTTTGAGTATTGGTGAAACTATATCCAGGTTTGCAGTTATACTCTTCCACCTGCTCAGGCGTCATTCTTTGAACCCATCCACCATCAAGCCAGAGAATATCAACTTTTCCATAATCTGTCATCAACTCCATAATCTGATTGTGAGTGAACTGAACAAAACTTTCCCATTTATCAGGATATTTCGTCACATCGTAATTAACATTCCGATCAGGGGTAGCGAAATTTGGCCACCAATAATCTTTTGAATGCCAGTCTGGTTTTGAAAAGTATGCTCCTGCCATCAGACCCTTTGCTCTGAAGGAATCAAAGATCTCCCTGGTGACATTAGCTTTTGGGTTTGAAGAGAAAGGAGTTTTAGGATCGGTGATTTTGTAATCAGTAAACTTACTGTCGAACATGCAATATCCATCATGATGCTTCGTAGTGAGCACAACATATTTCATCCCCGCCTTAGCAGCAGCTTCTGCCCATTTGTCAGGATCAAATTTTGTAGGATTAAATGTTGTTTGAAGATTTTCGTATTCTTTTTTGTATTCAACATAGTTGTCGCTTTTCCTTTTGCACCAACCTACATCTTCAGAGCAGATTGACCATGATTCAACGATACCCCATTGAGAATAGGGTCCCCAGTGCATAAGTAATCCGAATTTAACATCTTCCCAGTTCTCCAGGCTTTCTTTCACAGCAGGGTCGGTGACCGGAAAATACTTTTGTTGATGATGTTGGGCTGATGCAATTATTGGTGCAACAAGCAGAAAGAGAATAATTAGTTTCTTCATCTGTAATTTATCTTAATTTAATTTGACATAGTTTTTTCATACTCTGAGTTGTGCCTGTAAATAACACAATACCCCTGGCTAAACAGGCAGGGGTATTGAAAGAATATGTTATCAAACCCAATGGGTTATGAAAGATATCTATTTGTTATTAGTCAAGTTCCTTAATTTTGATATTTCTGAAACTAACCTGGTCACCATGATCCTGAATCAGAATATGCCCTTTCTTGTGTTCGCCGAAGTCCTTATATCTGGCATATTTGCTTTTTTGCACAAGTGCTTTGTAGATCTGTGTGCCTCTTTCGTACTCCACTACTTTCATATCGTTTAGCCAATGCTCAACATGAGAGCCGGTAACAAGTATTCTTGCTTTATTCCACTGTCCTGGCTTTTTTACTTTTTTCGTTTCCAGCGCAGGAATCAGATCGTATAAAGAGGCAATAGTTCGATTTCCACCTATGCCATTTTTTGCATCTGGATGTACTAAATCATCAAGGAGTTGATATTCAAGCCCAATAGCAGATCCGCTCCCTTTATTCTGGCCTTCTGTAACAAAATATTTTATTCCTGAGTTTGCACCTTTTGAAAGTTTGAAATCAAGAGTCAATTCAAAAGAAGAGAACTCTTGAATAGTAACAATATCTCCACCATGTGCACTTTCTCCACCTCCGGATGCTGAAACACTGAGAATATCATTCTCCATTGGCCAACCAACTGAAGGGAAAGATTCTTTGTTAGCTCCCCGCCAACCATCTGAAGAATGGCCATCCCATAATAAGCGCCATCCTGCTTTCTTTTCCTGATCGGTAAGAGTGTTAGGTATGGTTGAAATTTGCTTTATCCCCTCATCGTCCCACTTATATTGGTCAAGATTCTCAGTTACAATTCTGATATTCTTCCAGATAACCTGTATACCTTCTTTATCTTTATTACCACCCACACCATGAACCTGAAAAGCGATAAAACCGCTGGCATCTGCATCGTCAATCAGATTAGCAGCTGGAACACCGTTTATCCAGGTCTTAATATTATTACCAATAGCCTCAATATGGTATTTGTTCCAGTCGTTCTGTTTAAAAGCTTTTTGTGCCTTCGGATTATTCTCAAGTGAATAGAGCCAACCCCTACGAGCTTCATCGTATATGCCAGCACTCCAGGCGCGGGCAGCAGGGTCAATCTCAATTTGGTATCCGTGTACACGGCCATTATTATACTCTTTCAAACTATGACTTCGAATCTGTACCCCGGAATTAAGATTTGGATCAACTTTATATTCAAATTCTAGTATGAAATCGCCATAATCATCTTTTGTGGCTAAGAAACTGTTTGGAGTATTTAAAACAGTTGTCCCAATTAATAAACCTTTTTTTGCTTCGTATTTTGCTTTACCATTTAATTGCTTAAAGCCCCTAAGGTTTTTACCATTGAATAGAGAAACCCAATCATCCTGGCCATAACTGCTGTTCGCAATTAATACTATTGATAGAAATAGTAATAAGTGTTTGATTTTCATGATATAATATTTCTTTGTGTATGCTTTTCAGATCAAAGATAAAAAGGATTTGTAATTTACCGTGTTCGCGCACGGAATTAATATCTGCTTTTGCCACTGCTTATATATTGATGCAACAATTTTTGCATTTCTTTTACAATCTCCGGTTCTTCAAGAAATAGATTGTTACTTTCAGTTATATCTTCAGATACATTATATAGTTGACCTTCAGGTTCTGAATCATTCCCTTTGGAAGTCCATCCTCCTGAACCTCTTCCATCAATATATTTCCAATCACCTTTTCTCAGACTGAACATTCCCGAAATGGAATGGTGAATAGTACCGGGTCGAATAGGGTTTTCAAGTTTCTCACCTAAAATAACAGGAAGCATACTATAACTGTCTTCAGCAGCATTATCGGGGAGAGACTGGCCACTTATTGATGCTACTGTGGCAAATAAGTCAGTATGAGTTGTGATTTCATTTGTTACCTGGCCTTTTTTTACTTTCTGTGGCCACCGTAGAATATATGGAACATGGTGCCCTCCTTCCCATACATCAGATTTCATTCCGCTGAAAGGGGCGTTTGCAAGATGGGGGAAAAGAGACTTATCAGATGGAGTCCAATGAGCACCATTATCACTTGTCACAATAATCAAAGTGTTTTTCGCCTGTTTAGTTTGGTCCAAAGCATCGAGAACCAATCCAATACTCTGATCAACCTGATATACAAAATCTCCGTACAAACCTGCTTCTGATTTCCCTACAGCATCTTCTAATGGAACCCAAGGTGTATGAGGTGCTGAAAGTGGAAAGTATAGAAAGAATGGTTCTACCCGATTATCCATTCGATGGATATATCTTACAGCTTCAGCGGTAATTCTTGGTAAGACCCCTTCAATGGTAAAACCTTCCTGCAAATCTCCAGGTCTCCAGAATACTCCCCTTGGATCATTCTTACCAGCTGTTGTACTGGTTATTGGAGCAATCAGACGTCTATTACTTATATAACAGTATGGTGTCATGTCAAGAGAAGCCGGAATTATAAAAGAGAAATCAAAACCATGGTCACTAGGCCCTCCATGTACTAAGTTTTCATAATCTACATTATCTGTGGATGTTGGGGCCCATACACCACCTTCTAGTAATGGTAGTGAATCATTAATTTTTCCCCAATCCAGACCCAGGTGCCATTTGCCAATACATGCTGTATTGTATCCAGCATTCTTTAGTAAGCCAGCGACTGTCATTCTATCTGGCTCGATCAGGCTGGGGGAGTGACCCACGAGAACACCGCTTTTTAACCTGCTTCTGAAACAGTACCTACCTGTTAAAACACCATAGCGTGTGGGAGTACAGACGGCTGACGGACTGTGTGCATCTGCAAAAATCATTCCTTCATCGGCAATCCTATCCATGTTAGGTGTGGGTACCTTACTTTCCTTATTCAGACATGTAAGATCCCCATAACCCATATCATCAGCCATTATAAATATAATATTGGGTAATTCATTTTTCTGATTGTTACATGCTGCTAATGAAACAAAAATGATTAGTGTAATTATGGAGTATTTCATGAAGGTTTTTTTTGGGGTTCGGTTATTCAGTTATTCGGTTATTCAGTTCAGTTTTCCATGGGGTCGCATTTCTGCATCCATCTTTTTATCGAAATTGTTCATTATCATTTTCATGGAATCAGCTAATTCTGGAAACTGGTGAATCAGGTTGAATTGCTCACTTATATCCTCTTCAATATTCATTAAAAAGGCCGTATCCTTTTGTTGTCTGTATTTCCATTTTCCCACTCTTACTCCTTCAATTTTCCCCCTAGATGAATAATATATAAATGGACGTTCAGGAAATAGCACATCCTCCTGAATAAGTTTTTCAAACAAATCAATGCCATCAATCTGATTGTCAGGCAAGTTCAATTGGCATATTCTAGCCAGGGTGGGCAGTATATCCATTGATGACCATACCCTGTGGTCGACAGCTGGAGCATCTTTAATATTGTCAGGCCATTTGATAATACATGGTTCCCGCATACCACCTTCCCAGGTACTACCTTTTCCACCCCGAAGTGGCCCAGCTGATCCGCCATGAGTCTTAAATGGTAGCCAGGGACCATTATCAGATGAGAAAAAAATTAAAGTATTATCTAAAATGTCTAATTCCTTTAGAACTTCAACGATTTGTCCGGTACTCCAATCTATTTCTTCAACGGCATCACCATATAAGCCACGCTTACTGGTATTCAGGAAATCATCAGAAACATATAATGGGATATGAACCATTGGATGAGCCAGGTAAATAAAGAATCTGTCACTCTGATGTTTATTTATAAAACCCAGAGTCCTCTCAGTTAGATTTTTAGTAAAGAGTCGCTGATCCGGATCAAGTTCAATGGTATCATTTCCTTCCATTAATGGCAGATAATGAGGATACTTCTTATTCCCCCTGAGAATTTGTTCTTTTCTACTCATATCATTACTGAATGGAATGCCGTAATACTCATCAAACCCATTCTGTAATGGTAAAAAAGGCTCTTGATGGCCCAGATGCCATTTTCCGTAGCATGCGGTGTGGTACCCTGCTTCCTTAAACAACTCAGGTAATAGAATCTCGTCGGGATTGATCCCATATCGGTACTGAGGGAAAATCACATGTTTGTGTAAATCAATTCTTTTAGGATAGCATCCTGAGAGAAGACTCGAACGGCTTGGGCTGCAAACCGGACTGGTTACATAAAACTGGGTATATTTTACTCCATCTCTGGCCAGTTGATCAAGATTTGGTGTGTTTATCGTTGGGTTACCATAAGATGCAAGATCTCCATATCCCAGATCATCGGTGAAAATCAGAATAACATTTGGTTCCTGATCGATATTATCATTATTGTCAGAACAAGAAAGCATATTGCTGATAATAAACATTGCTATAATCAGCTTTAAGAACATATTGAATACTTTATGCATGATAGTTTAGTTTCCCAATTTTGTATAATCAGCTTCTAAAATACTAAAAAATGATGGTTCAGATGATGAGATAGTTTTCAATAAACACATCTTGTTGGTGAAACTGATAGAATAGTTACTTTTAGAAGATACTTTAACACACACGCGGATGATAGTTTTTGTTATGCGAGCTCCATCCGACAAATAAAATTAAAATATAATCGGATGAACAATTTTGAATTCTATAATCCTGTCAGAGTATTATTTGGTGAGGGACAAATCGCTAAGATTGTTGATTTGCTACCGGATAATGGAAAGATTCTATTAGTATATGGTGGCGGTAGTATTAAAATGAACGGAGTTTATGATCAGGTATTAGAAGTTTTATCCACAAAGAGTTTTGTTGAATTCGGTGGGATTAAACCAAATCCTGAGTATGAATTTCTTTTGCCAGCAATTGATCTAGTTAAGAGTGAAAATATAGAATTTATTTTGGCTGTGGGAGGTGGTTCAGTTGTAGATGCCTGCAAATTCATTTCTGCAGCTGCAAATTATGATGGTGATGATCCCTGGTCAATTCTATCAAACGCAGATCCGGTAAAATCAGCCATTCCTTTGGGGGTGATACTTACTTTACCTGCAACCGGAACTGAGATGAATGGTAATTCAGTTATTACCAGAGCCTCTACAAAAGAAAAGTTTGCATTTTCAAGTCCTGAAGTTTTTCCGCAGTTTTCAGTTTTGGATCCAACAATTACCTATTCCCTACCAAGAAGCCAGGTTGTGAATGGGGTTATTGATGCATATATTCATGTTATTGAACAATACCTAAACTACCATGAAAGTGCTGATGTGCAAGATCATTACGCTGAGAGTCTTCTTAGAATTCTGAAAACTGAAGGGGGAAGGGCTATTACTTTTGAGAAACCTGATTATAATAATCGTGCTAATATAATGTGGGCTGCTACAAATGCATTGAATCATTTCTTGTCTGCAGGAGTTACGGTTGACTGGACTACACATATGCTCGGACATGAGCTTACTGCATTGCATGGCTTGGATCATGCTGTAACCCTGGCTATTGTTTTACCAGGAGTTATGAAAGTTATGAAGGAAGTAAGAAAAGAGAAGTTGTTACAATATGCTAATAGAATCTGGGATTTGTCCGGGTCTGATCACTCTGGAATAATTGATCAGGCTATTCTAAATACAGAACAGTTCTTCATTAAGCTAGGTGTAGGAGTAAGGTTATCCGATTATGGAATTGATAGCAGTACTATTGATCAGATTGTAAGCAGATTAGAGAAACGTGGTGTAGAGTATCTTGGCAGAGCAGGGGATCTGAAATTGGAACATGTAAGGCCAATTCTTGAATCACGTTTATAGTTCTATTAATCACAATAAGAAATAATGACAAAGCTCCGGAACAACCCGGAGCTTTGTCATTTATGCCATTATACCATTTATGTGATTATGTGATATTTGTTGTTGTTCTGAAGTTAAGCTTGCTATGAAAATAGTGAATAAAGGATAATCATAACAACGACTAAAATTCCTGATAAAACACGAGGATCAGTCCAACCGGTAATTTTACCTTTAGTTAAAAAGTGTAATGGTTTATCGAAAACTAATCCTTTGATTTTCTCCGGATCAGGTCTAGGTGTTAGGAAGCTGACTAGTACATAAACACAACTCAGGAACACAAAGAGCCACCAACCCTGCATCATATATGGAATCCCAAGATTGTCAGTAATTGGCTTTACCCCTTCTCCAAAAATTCCTTCAAAAGCAGGAAAATCAATCATAAATACCAAGGCGCCTACAATAAAACCTGTAATAATTGTAATGAGTGAGGCCTGTTTTGTGCCTCTCTTCCAGAATACCCCCCAGATGAATACAACCGCGATTGGAGGAGCAAGCACACTAAGAATTGTATTTATCGCATCAAATATACTTCTGAATCTTTCAATCATAGGAGACCATGCAATGGCTAATAACATTACAGCCACAGCAGTCCATCGGCCAATATTTACTTGTTGCCGGTCTGTTGTTTTTGGCCTTATTCGTTTTACAATATCTACTGAAACCAGCGTCGCACTTGAATTAAGAGCTGCAGCTATAGTGCTCATCAGTGCGGCCATTAATGCGGCAGATAGTAGTCCCTTTAATCCGGTAGGTAATAATTGAGTAATTAATACTGGCAGGGCTTCATTTGCATTGTCTCCAATAATATCACTAAAAAGTGCATAGGCAAGAATACCAGGGACAACCATTATAAATACAGGGAGAATTTTGATAAATCCTGCAAAGATAGGTCCGATTTGGGCATCCCTTAAGGACCTGGCTCCAAGAACTCTTTGCACAATTGTCTGGTCAGCACACCAATACCACAGACCAATTACCGGGTAACCCAGAATAATTGAGTACCAGGGCAGGCTGGGATTGCTTTCTGCACTTCTTAACAGTACCATTTGATCAGGACGTAAAACTTCTTTTAGCTCGGCATAACTGTTTATCCCTTTATCCGGTAGGGCAAGAACAGCAATCACTGCCATAATACCAGCACCTAATATGAGAATAACAGTTTGGATTGTTTCTGTTATAACCACAGCTTTTAATCCACCCATCACAGTATAAATCGATGTGATTACTGATATAATAATTATTGAGACCCATTTGTCGATACCGAAAAAGGTTTCGAATACTACGGCACCAGCATACAAGCTAATACCTATATGCATAAAAAGAGCTCCGATTATGGCGAGAAATGCCAGGAATGTACGGGAAGCTCCGCTATATCTTCTCTCAAGAAATTCAGGTAATGTGGAGATTTTATTTTTGAAATAGAATGGTGCAAATACTAATCCCAGAACAATTAGCAGGAAAGCTGCCATCCACTCGAAGTTACCTTGAACCATTCCATCACGGTATCCTGCAGCTGCGAGACCAACCAGGTGAATAGTTGATATGTTTGAAGCAAAAAGGGCGGCTCCTACAAAAGCCCAGTTCAGAGATCGACCTGCAAGAAAATATGAATTTGATGTCATTTTCTGTTTTCGTACAACCCAGATCCCAACTGTAAGGATCCCAAGTAAATAAACAATAATAATTGCCAGATCTAATAAGGGAATTGAAATACCTCCGTTCATAATGTTTCAGTTAAAAAATCAATGGTTAATAATTAAAATCCGCCTTCGGAGAGAGCGAGTGCATAAAATAATGCACGACCAAAATACTGAGCAATAAGCAGACTTGCAAAAGTTAGTGATATGGGTATGGTAAGTTGACGGCATTGTGTAATTTCTGATCGGATGACGAACAGGCTTCGAAATATTAGTATTAAGGCTACAATTTGAAGAAGAATTTTTCCGAAAAAGATCAAAGAATGACTACCCAGTAGAAGATCCATGGCTTGTTGACCAGGAATGCCATTTTGTTGAAGAAAATTGATGAATACTGGCAATAGAATGAGTGCAATAATGATCAATGCAGCATTTAGTACAGCTAATGCTCTCTGGCTTGAGTAGCTGCCTTTTTTTGTAATTAGTAATAATAAAAGAGGTGAGGCCAGAAGCAAGCTGCTGCCATAAAAACTAACAAACGTAAATACTGAGTTCCAGTTTGGCTGAGCCGGTAGCATATATAGTTTTGACATAGAGTATATAAGTATAATGCCAGCGATGCTACAGAGATCAAGAAGAACTTTCTGAATACGTTTCCAGCTGGTAGTTGTCCATGTGACAAGTATGAACAATATCAAAAAGCCAAGATATAATGACAGAAATATTATTTCTTTGCTAAGCCATGAGGTTTCAAAATGGTTTATTGCTTTAAAGGCCTTCATGGGATGTCCCAGATGAAGGAAAGAGAAGAGAACTCCAATAATTCCAATCGCGAGTGCGAGTAGTGGTATTGACTTAAGCATTCGCTGAATCGTACCTCTGCTATTAAATGCAGGCCAATAAATAAATGTATTAAAAAGGATAATCAGACCTACAGACAATTGTATGGCCAGGGTGAAAATAATCAATGAATAATCGCTAACTAACATTTTCAGTCTCCTCTTTGTTGACAATTTTTGCTGATAACTCTTCAGCTAGTTTTGCTTCAGCATGTGGTGTAATCACAAGAGATGGTTTCAGTTCATCAGTACGTGGCAATGGGTAAACCGAGCGGTTTGAACCATATTTCTCTTGCAAGACATCCATCTGGCCAAAATCGAGTGCCCTCATTGGGCAAGATGATACACATGAAGGTAATTTTGAGTCTTTCAGGTAATCATAACACAAATCACACTTCGTCATCAGGCCAGAGGCAATATCGAATTGTGGTGCTCCATATGGACAGGCCCATTCACAATATTTACATCCAATGCACTTGTTGTCATTAATAAGAACCAATCCATCCTCATTTTTAAATATCGCTTCGGTAGGGCAGGCAGGAAGACAGGCAGGTGCTTCACAATGATTACATGAGATTGAGAGATAGTAATTTGCTAATCTGGGTTCCCAGGCTCCGCTGGTACGTTTAAGCCAATCACCACCGGATATTTCATAAACCCGACGCCATAACACACCAAGATCGAGATTATTCTTGTCTTTGCAGGCTATTTGGCAGGTTTTACATCCTGAACAGGCCGATACATCAATATAGAATCCGTACTGGGTCATGGTTTATTGTTTATACAACTTTGCTTCTGCCATTATTGTGTGTTGCGCGTTCCCAAATGCTAATGGGGTCCATCTTTCTGAACTAATTGTATTCACTGATCCGCCAATGTCATTGCCATCCTCATCAGCTTGCCACCAGGCTCCCTGAGGGATTGAGATAACTCCGGGCATTATACTATTTGTTATTCTTGCCTTCAAAATTACTGCCCCCCGATCATTGAAAGCTTTAATAAGCTTACCATCCTTAATATTTCGTGATGCTGCATCAATAGGATTTATGAAGATTCTTTGTGGGAAAGCTTCTTTCAACCAGTCAACATTTGCATGAGTAGAATGAACTCTGCCCATGTAGTGTGGCCCAATGACCTGCAATGGAAATCGTGATACTGTAGCATCAAATGGAGATTCCCACTCTTGAATATACTTTGGTATTGGAGGAATTTCCTTAGGATTATTTAATCTATGCAGCTCAGTTGAAAAAATTTCAACTTTTCCAGATGCCGTTTTCAAAGGATTTGCAGCAGGATTATTACGAAAATCTTCAAAACTGATCTTTGGATTCTTTACTGGTCTTGAATGCAGTCCAGCATTGGATTCAACAATTGTTTCAAAATCAGGAAGATCAGGAAACCTTGATTGTTTAAAGGCATTCCAGAGCTTTCTTGTCCAGGCTTTTTCATCCATACCTTGTGTGTATGATTCGTAAACATCCAGCTTTTTAGCAATCTCAGCACAGATGCGGTAATCAGATTTAGATTCAAATGCAGGCTCCACAATCTGGGGCATTAAAATTACCTCTTCGCCATATTTCCAACCATCTTCCAATCCCCATGTTTCAAGTTGAGTACATGCAGGAAGTAAAAGATCTGCATACATCCCGGTAGGGGTAAGGAATTGATCTTGTACCGCGATGAATTCTACCTGGGTTTCATCCTTTAGTATTTTGGATGTACGGTTGATGTTACTATGTTGGTTAATAAGAGCATTTGAGGCAACTGCCCAAATAAACTTGATGTTCGACTTCAGAGCTGTAGTACCTTTTAGCCCTTCCTTATCAGTTAGTTCAGTTCCTCTGATAACCGCTTCAGTCCACAAAAATGACGGTATGCGTGCGCGCACAGGATTTCTGCCGGTCGGGAAAACAGACCACCTGGGTCCTCCGCCTGCTTGTAAAGCCATTCCACTAGCCCAGCCGCCATGAATACCTATATTCCCGCTTATTGCTGCTAACACACATCCTGCTCTCACAACCTGTTCTCCATAGGCTCTTCTTTGCATTCCATAGCCCTGATAAAGCATTGCAGGCTTTATAGTTGCATATTCTCTGGCGATTCTAACAATGGTTTCTGCAGGTATTCCTGTAATTTTCTCTGCCCAGGCAGGAGTTTTTGGAATACTATCTTTTGTTCCTAATATATAATCAGCATAAGATTCTTGATTTTTATATCCGGCAGGCATATCATTAGATCTGAAACCTTGACAATGGGAAGAGATAAATGATTCATCGAGAAGGTCTTCATCCATCATGACAAATACCATTGCGCTCATCATGGCCACATCAGTACCTGGACGAATAGGAATCCATTCATCAGCTAAAGCGACGGCAGACATTGTTTTCCGGGGATCAATACAAACGACTCTGGCTCCATTTTTTCGTGCTAACTTGATTAAGTAGTCCGAATTTGTACCGTCTTTCATTTCAGCAGGATTCCATCCCCACATAATAATATATTTGGAGTTTAGCCAATCCTGACGTTGGTTTCCGGTAACAGATGTTCCATAAACAGTTGGAGTGGCTTTGCTTATGCAGGCCCATGAATATGAATTGTAGAAACCAAGTGATCCACCTATAAGGTTGCTTAATCGAACTGCTGGCCACCTGCCATTAGTCTGGCTATAACTACCTGTTCCATATGGAATATACAGGGCTTCATTACCATATTTATTTTTTACTCTGATAATCTCATCAGCCATAATGCTGGTAGCTTCATCCCAGCTAATCCTTTCGAATTTCCCTTCGCCTCTATGTCCTGTACGTTTCATAGGGTATCTAAGCCGATCAGGGTGATACTGCCGTCTTCGATATGCTCGTCCCTTGAGACAGGCACGCAGTTGAGGTTCTTCAGGTAAATCATTTGGACGATCATCGGTTTCAATACGACTGATGATTCCATCCTGAACCAAAATCTTTAAGATACAACGTCCACCACAATTATGCGATGGGCAACCCAGCCTGAACCAACCATTTGACTTTAGCCTATCGGCAAGCTTCTGACCTGGCTGTAATGCACTTAATGAAGATATATAATGGGGTGCAACAAATAAGCTGCCTCCTAGTATGGAGCTGGTTCTAATGAAATTACGCCGGTCACGAGAAGTCATGCTGCGAGCTTAAGATTGATTATAAATATAATCAATCTTTCAGGGCATGGAAATAGCTAATTATTTTGTTTTTGAGAATTGTTTTTACAAACTGGATATCTTGTTCCTTTCCCAGTTCTTTTTGCAATGAGGTAACCCCTTTGTCGACAAATCCACAGGGATTGATGTAATTGAAATAATCAAGCTTGGTATTTACATTAAAGGCTAATCCATGCATAGTAATATATCGGCTTGCCTTGACTCCAATAGCACATATCTTGCGGGCATCTGCTGTGTCTGAATCCAGCCAAACCCCGGTTGCGCCGTCCATTCTTTGTGCTGTAATATTAAATTCACTAAGGGTTTGTATTATGCATTCTTCAAGCCCAAAAACATATTGTTTCAGATATATCCCGAAATGCTCAAGATCGAAAACAGGATACGCTACAATCTGTCCGGGGCCATGATAAGTGATGTCTCCACCACGGTCGATGTGATAATAGCTGGCTTTAATTTGTTTTAAAAAATCATCCTGGATTAACAGGTTGTCCCTGTTACCCGATTTTCCCAAAGTATAGACGTGTGGATGTTCTACAAATAATAGCTTATCTTTTAGAAATACTCTTGATGCTTCAGAGGATTCGCGATTGATAAGTTTCTGATTAACACGCTTTTTAAATATTTCCTCCTGATACTCCCATGCTATTTTATAGTCCATGGAGCCAAGGTCTTGAAACTCGATACAATCAGTCATAAACTACTTAATATGTTTTTCTGCATGATAAGATGACCTCACAAGAGGATCACTTTCAATATGTTTAAACCCTAAATCGCGACCAATACGCAGGAAATCAGCAAATTCATCAGGAGTAATCCATCGCTTTACTGGCATATGATCTCTTGAGGGCTGCATATATTGACCTATGGTTATTACGCTACAATCTACATTGAGCAGATCTTTCATAGTATTAATTACCTCATCTTTTGTCTCACCCAGCCCAAGCATAATACCTGATTTTGTGATCAAACCCGATTGGGCAATCTGCTGCAGAACCTGAAGGCTCAGATCGTATTTAGCCCTGGATCTGATTTCAGGACTCAAGCGTCGAACTGTTTCAAGATTGTGAGAGATTACCTCAGGTTTCTCATTTATGACTTGATTAATAAGTTCAGGTATGCCATCAAAATCAGGGATCAGGCATTCAATAGTTAATGAGGGACAGGCTTTCTTACAGGCTCGAATGGTATCAGCCCAAATGGATGCACCTTTGTCATCAAGATCATCCCTGTCAACTGAGGTTATGACCGCATGTCTCAAACCCATTTTTACAATTGACTCTGCAATTCGTTGTGCTTCAATAGTATCAACCGGGCCAGGACGACCTGTTTTTACATTACAGAATTTGCATGATCTCGTGCATACATCACCGAGAATCATAAAGGTGGCTGTTCCTGAATCCCAACACTCTCCAATATTCGGACAATTACCTGAAGTACATATAGTGTGAAGTTTATTTTTATCTACAAGCTCCCTGACTTTGTAATAATCACCATCTTTTGGTAGCCTGGATTTCATTTTCATCCAGGATGGAAGTCTGTTAATTGGCTCTTTTATTCCCATAATATTATTGTGAGGGTAAAAGTACAATTATTTTAATTTGAGGGGGTGGGAAAATGGGTAACCCCGGAAGCACAGAGCTAACCGGGGTTATTTATATATTGATGAACTGAATATTGTCAGGCTCTACTCGAAATTAACTGCAAAATCTGATTTGGAAAAAGTTTCAATAGCGTTTCCATAAAGTTCATTGATGTCACGATCAGAGTTCATAGTCCACAAAGCATCAATAATTCCATATAATTCTGATGTGTCTTTTTTAAGCAATGATGAGGGGTGCTGAATATTCAAATCTGCCAAAATCTGATCAGTAATAAAATTGCTCAGTGTTTTATAAACTTCAAAGCATAATCTTGGATCATAATTATCATATTGATCACTGCAAAGTTTAGAAAGAATACGAAAGCCTGCTTCCTCACAAATATTCTGCACAAGCCATCTTGGATCATCTCCATAGAAGTACCAGTCTTTATCATAACCTAATGCCTTGGCTGTTGGGCCATTTTCCATGCCCATGCTCAAAACAACCTGATAATTTGGAGAGTCAAATTTTAAGCCTGTAATGTTTTCCCAACGGTTAATCAGGTTCCATTCCTGAAATCTGTCGTTGAGAGCATCTGCCAGAATTTGTATTTGGATAGTTTCATTTGGCCAAACATCCTCTTTGAATGAATCGTAGTTATTCATGAGGATTTTTGAGATCGTTTGAATTTCCTCTGAATAATTGAAAAGACTTTGATTTTCATTAAATCCAGTCCATAGCTCTAATTCTTCAATATAGTATTCATACTTATTCTTGAATGTATCAAATGATTTCTGTGCTATTGCTGAATTCAGGTCAGTAAGATAGTCTGCTAACTGATCCTTTGAGGCTGGATTTATGTAACCCGGGAATGTTAAGAAGAAATAGCTGAGAACTCCCTCATCGCCGTCAGACCATCGAAGTAAATCACCATGGTCTTTAAGATATTTCAAATCAGTTGGCTTAACTGATTCAAGGTATTTCTCCGCATATTGGCTTTTATAGCCAATTTGAGCAACACCCAACAAGTGACCTGCATAGTTTGGATAAAACTCCAAAACTGCCTTAATCGACTTTTTGCTGGATTCAGGCACAAAAGACATCCCCTGTAGGGAACAGGTAGTAAGCATAATAGCTACTAGCACAAAGAAATGACGTTCTTTCATGATGAATTAAGATTAGTTTAATCTAAAGACGAGTGAGAACATTTATAATTACATGATTTTATGCATCATTTGGTATTTATGTTCTCAATTTTGATAAGTGTGGTTCTAATCAGATTGATTTTTTTGAAAATACACCTAGACTAATTCTAAATAAGCCTATATACGATGTTTTTTAGTAAATAAGTTGAAAGTAGAAAGTATTGATTGTAAGTAATAGCTTGAATATAAGCACATAAGATTAAGGTTATTAAAATAACATTACTGTTAGAAGAGTAGCAGGTATTAAGAAAAAGGTTCATATATTTACACATCTAAAAATGTTGATGTGTAGATTGTTAGAACTATGGCAAAACGAAGGGATTTTATAAAGGTTTCGGCTCTGGGTTTGGGAGGTGCCACACTCGGGATTCCACTTATCAGCAGCCTTGCAAAAACAACTCTGGAAGAAACACGGGGAGATTACCAATCCATGAAAAGAACACCAACCTATTGTGAGGTATGTTTTTGGAAATGCGCAGGTTGGGTATATAAGAATGATGAAGGCAAGATTTGGAAGATTACAGGCAATGACGAAGATCAGCATTGTAATGGACGATTCTGTCCCAGAGGAACTGGTGGAGTAGGGATGTATAATGATGAGGATCGTCTGAAGACTCCATTAATTCGATCAGAGAAAGACGGTCAGCAAACTTTCAGAGAGGCTAGTTGGGATGAAGCATTGAGCTACATTGCTAAGAAGCTTAAAGTTATTGCAGAAGAACATGGCCCTGAATGCACGGCCTTGTTTACACACGGATCAGGAGGAAAGTATTTTGGAAATCTATTAAAGGCATTCGGGTCAACCAATATTACGGCACCAAGTTATGCCCAATGTCGTGGACCGCGTGAAGTAGGATTTATTGCAACCTTTGGTGAAGGAGTTGAATCTCCCGAGCGTACAGATATCAGGGATGCCCGTTGTCTGGTATTAATTGGTTCTCATTTAGGTGAGAATATGCACAATGGGCAGGTACAGGAAATGTCTGATGCTCTTGACAAAGGAGCTAATATTATAACTGTTGATCCGCGTTATAGCACTGTAGCATCAAAATCAAAGTTTTGGCTGCCCATAAAACCGGCAACTGACTTAGCTCTTTTACTTGCATGGATACATGTTATTATAGATGAGGGATTATATGATCAGGATTATGTAAAAAAATACACTTTTGGGTTTGAATATCTGAAAGAGCATGTAAAAAACATGACACCTGAATGGGCATATGGTATTACCACCATAAAACCAGAGATTATCAGAGAGACTGCACGTGAAATGGGGCATGCTTCACCATCAGTGATTGTTCACCCAGGGCGTCATGTAACCTGGTATGGAGATGATACTCAGAGACTACGAGCTGTCGCTATTTTGAATGCTCTGTTAGGTTCTTGGGGCAGACGGGGCGGATTCTATCGTCCTGAAACAGCAAGTGTACCATCTTATCCGCATCCTCCATACCCTGAGCCGAAACGTAACTGGCGTGATGCATTTCCAGGGCAATATCAGTTGGCTGATCTGGCATTGGCCTCAGGTATTTGTGATGCTACAATTCCAACGGTTACCAGAGATTGCTCCTTTAAAGCCTGGATTGTGAATGGTACAAATTTAATTGAAACTTTACCCAATCAGAAGAATACTCTTGAAGCAATTAAAAGCCTGGAATTATTAGTAGTTGTCGATACAATGCCTATGGAGATTACCGGGTGGGCTGATGTGATTCTGCCCGAATGTACATATCTTGAACGCTATGATTTGGTTCGAACCAGTCCGCATCGCAAACCGCAGATAGCTTTAAGAATGCCTGCCGTTGAGCCAAAAAACAATACCAAACCTGCTTATTGGATTGCAAGGGAGTTGTCGAAAAAAATGGGATTGGCCGATCATTTCCCTCATGAAAAGTTAGAGGATCTACTTGATTGGCAGCTGAAACAGATGGGAAGCAGTTTGGAGGAAATGAAAAAGATAGGAGTAAAAACTTTTGATCGTGAATATGATGATCTGTTTTTCCTCCCGGATGAAGACATAGAATTCTTTACTAATACAGGGAAGATAGAGCTATATAGTTCAGCTTTAGAGGCTGAAGGCTTTGATCCAATGCCTAAATATACTCCTCATGAGGAGCCTCAGGAAGGTTATTACAGATTAATTTATGGTCGTGCTCCAATGCATACTTTCAGTCGTACATCCAATAATCCGAATCTTACGGATTTAATGGATGAGAATAAAGTTTGGATCAATCCAAAAGTAGCGAAAGAATGGGGTCTGGAAAATGATCAGCTGATTCACTTACTCAACCAGGATGGAATTCGTTCTAAATTTCCAATTAAAGTTAGAATTACAGAAAGGATAAGATGGGATTCTGTATATATGGTACACGGTTTTGGTCATGATCAACGTAAAATGAGCCGTTGCTATGGTAAGGGTGCAAGTGATACTAACTTGATTTCCAGGGTGCATATTGACCCTGTGATGGGAGGAACAGGTATGCGGGGCAATTTTGTAACCTTTCAACTTGATGCAGAGGAGGTGAAATCATGAGGTATGCAATGGCAATTGACACAAAAAAATGTGTAGGATGCAGTGACTGCGTAGTGGCTTGTCAAACAGAAAACAACGTACCAATAGGTTATTGCCGTGACTGGGTTACTGAGATCACAGATGGCACTTATCCTCAATTGGAACTTGAAATTCGCTCAGAGCGATGTAATCACTGTGAAAATTCTCCATGTGTAAGATGCTGTCCAACTGGTGCCAGTCATTATTCTGATGGTGGCATTGTGACTGTAACTCATAATAAATGTATTGGCTGCGGTGCTTGTATTACTTCTTGTCCATACGATGCACGATATTCTCATCCTGATGGATATGTTGATAAATGTACTTTCTGTATTCACAGAACACAGAAAGGCTTGCAACCAGCATGCGTATCCACCTGTCCGACGAAATGTATGTATTTCGGTGATCTCGACGATCCGAAAAGTGAAGTTAGCCTTGTTTTGAAGAAGAGAAAATGGAAGACTTTAATTCCTGAGGCAGGAACTGATCCACATGTTTATTATCTGATATAAAACCAGCAAACAATTAATTATGAGAGAAGAGATAATTGTGTCAGGTCGGATGAATCCAAACATTGATCCACATTTACACATTTGGCACTGGCAAATTCCGCTTTATTTATTTCTTGGCGGATTAGCTGCTGGTTTATTATTTTTTGCTGCTTACTTTATTATTCAGGGTAAAGAAGATAAATATCCGGCAGCGACCAAACTAGCAACTCTGGTTGTACCTTTCCTTTTGATCCTGGGTTTATTTGCTCTGTTCCTCGATCTTAAGCACAAATTGTATTTCTGGCGTTTATATACTACAATCCGATTGGAATCACCAATGGGATGGGGTGCATGGACATTGATGATAATCACACCTATATCTATGATATGGGCTGCTTTAAATGTGCGAACATTCTTTCCGAATTGGAAGTGGCCCTTCAAATTCTTAGATGATCTGGAATCTTTCTTCTTGAAGTATAAAAAAGTTTTGGCTTGGGTTACAATATTTTATGCGCTAATACTTGGAGTTTATACCGGCATTTTGTTTTCTGCATTTAATGCACGGCCTCTATGGAATACATCGATCCTTGGGCCCTTATTCTTAGTGTCAGGTATGTCAACTGCAGCTGCATTGATTATTTTACTGAGCAGGAGTAAGGAAGAGAGATTTATGTTTGCGAAAATTGATCTGGTATTAATCGGAATTGAGCTATTCCTGATAACTCATATGTTTATGGGTTTTTTAGCAAGTACTCAGGTTCAGATTGAAGCTGCCAGATTATTTCTCGGAGGACCTTATACAGCCGTATTCTGGGTATTTGTTGTCGGACTCGGTTTGGTAGTTCCAGCAATCCTGGAGTTTTTCGAGATAATAAAAATAAAAATTCCAGCAGTAATTCCAGCTATTCTGGTACTTATCGGAGGTTTATTACTTCGCTTCATAATTGCCAATGCCGGACAATTTAGCAGATGGTTATACTAGACAAGACAAAATAATATTGAGTTTTATGAAAAATAATGTCGATCGCTCAAAGAAGTATTTGAATCCTTACCTGGGCGGTATTTTATTGGGTTTGGTCCTCTTAGCGGCAAATTATATGTCGGGCCGGGGACTTGGAGCAAGCGGTGCGCTTAAGAGTACAATTATATCCTCTGTTAATGCCATTGCTCCTGATCATGCTGAAAATTCAGCGTATTACAATGAGTATAATTCTACTCATCCCGAGCCACTGAAAACCTGGTTGGTTTTTCAAATGTTAGGATTAATTGTTGGTGGGTTTCTTTCAGGAGCTATTGCAGGGAGACTTAAATTTAAAGTAGAGCACAGTCCAAAAATCACAAGTAAACGCAGATTAATATTTGCATTGATTGGGGGAGTGTTGTTCGGATTTGGTTCTCAGCTTGGCAGAGGTTGTACTTCGGGTTCTGCTTTAAGTGGGATGGCCGTTATGTCACTGGGAGGTTTTATTACCATGGCGGCAATATTTGGAACTGCTTTTATGCTGGCTTATTTTTTACGTAAAAACTGGATTTAATAGGAGGAAAGATGGGACCATTAGTGATCAATGAAATAATTTCTGCTAACACCAATCTACTGATTGCTTTCCTGATTGGTATTGGGTTTGGCTTCGTACTTGAAAGTAGTGGGTTTTCTTCATCAAGAAAACTTGCCGGAGTTTTTTATGGTTATGATACTGTAGTTCTGAAGGTATTTTTCACTGCAGCAATAACCGCAATGATCGGACTTCTCTTCATGAGCCTTTTTGGCTGGATTGATCTGGATCTGATATACATAAATCCTACTTACGTGCCTTCAGCTATTGCAGGTGGGGCGATAATGGGAGCTGGCTTTATCTTTGGCGGATTCTGTCCGGGAACCAGCTTCTGTAGTGCTGCAATCGGCAAGATTGACGCGATTGTATTTATTGGAGGACTTTTTATTGGAATTCTGATATTTGCTGAGGGCTATTCCCTTTGGGAAGGCTTCTACAAAGCAGGATTTAAAGGAATACCTAAACTTAGTGAATCTTTAGGATTGACTGATGGACTACTGGCCTTTGGTGTTATAATTGCTGCCATTGGAATGTTTTATGTTGGTGAATGGGCTGAAAAGAAATTCCCCAGGGAAGAATATTAAAAATATAAAAAATGAATTCAAGAGTAATATTTTCTTTGGTTTTTGTAGGACTAGGATTAATAATAGCCGCAACTCCTTCAAATACTACGAAAGCTTATAAATTAACGGCTGAAGAACTTCTTGAAGAAGCATATAGCAGAAATCAGTATATCAGTCCGGATGAAGTTGCAGATTTACTTATTAATAAAGATCCGGCATTCTTATTAATTGATGTTAGGGACCAGGATGAATACGAAAAGTATAGTTTACCCAACTCAATTAATATCCCTCTGACAAATTTGCTGGCCGAGGAGTGGGAAGCATATCTTGATCAGGATATCAGGCTGAATGTTTTTTATTCGAACGGATCACTTAAGGCTAATGAAGCCTGGATGATCACACGACAACTAGGATATGAGAATAACTATGTGTTGGAAGGAGGTCTGAATTATTGGGCTGAAACAATCATGAATCCAGAGAAACCATCAAGTACTAGTCCGAATGAAGAATTTGCTAAATATGATTTTCGCAAAGGTGCTTCAATGGCACTGGGTGGTGGTGCTTTAGTGGGTAGTGCCGGAGGCAATAAGCCATCTGCGAAACCCAAAATCGCAAGTCGTCCAAAGAAAAAACGTGCTGCAGGAGGTTGCTAGAAAAAATTAAGACCAAACACCAGGAATAGAGTGTTCACATTCAGGGCATATGCTGCCCTGGATGTAATTGGCCTTTATCTCGTAACCTTTCCTTTGAATCAGGAGCTTATTACAGTTTGAACAAAAGGTGCTTTCCCCATCTATCTCAGGAACATTTCCGATGTACACATAATTCACACCTCTGCTTTTAGCGATCTTTCTTGCTTCAAGCAAAGTTTTAAGAGGTGTTGACCTCACATGAAGAAGTTTATGAGCAGGATGAAAACGGCTGAAATGCAGTGGAGTATTCTCGAATCCTTTCTTCACCAACCACTTACACATCTTATCAATATACTCCATATCGTCTGTCCATTGAGGAACAATGAGGTTGGTGATTTCAAGCCAAATATTATGTTTTTTCAAGGTTTGCAAACTATCCAATACCGGTTTTAGTTTACCACTTGATAATTGTTGGTATGTGGTATCATCAAAAACTTTCAAATCAATATTAGCGGCATCCAAATAAGGTATTATCTCCATCAAGGGTTTGGGGTTAATATACCCGTTGGATATCATAAGATTATGTAGGCCTGCCTTCCTGGCTAGTTTTGCAGTTTCAAACATATACTCAAAATAGGATGTCGGCTCGTTATATGTATATGCAATAGCCGAGCATTCCTGTTTTATTGCTGCATCCACCAATGCCTGAGGAGTAGCTTTGTATGATCTGATATCTTCAGGACTTACCTGAGAAATTTCCCAATTCTGACAATTTAAGCAAGAGAAATTACATCCGGCAGTACCAAATGAGAAAGTTGGCATTCCAGGTTTGAAATGCAGTAATGGTTTTTTTTCAACCGGATCAATATTGATTGCACATGCATTTCCATAAGCCAGGGTATATAGTTTCCCTCGAATAACCTTGCGATTATGACAATCACTTGTTTCACCCTCTTTTAAAGTGCATTCATTAGGACATATCAGGCAACGGAGACCTTTTGGGGTTTCAATAACATGAACTGCTTCTTTGTATGTGATTTCCTGCATGAATTTAGTATCTGTTAGGTTTACCTTTAAGCATGGAGAACTTGTAAGGGGCCAAAATAAAGTACTGGCTGATCCTAGTGCTGTCTTTTTTATGAATTCACGCTTATTCATTTTATTCGCTAAAAACAATGGCTTCATAAATGTAAATTTCAGCATCTCTCCAGCCTTCCCAACCTATTCCAACTTTGTCTTTCGCACAGTGACCGAGAAATTCTTCAGTGGACCATCCAAATTCAGTAGCGACCTGTGGCAGAAAGGTTCCGCTTTTTCCATTCTTTCGAATATACACACCATGTTTTCCTGGCTCGATAACAGAAATATCATATATTCTGATCATGGGTGTTAAAACACTTATTTCAATATGTATTTCATCTATCTCAGATGATCTGACCGGCAGGAATCGATGGTCACTGGTTGCAGCAGCAATAGTCATGGACTGAACTACTTTAATCAGCTCAGTTTTGGAGTCAAAGCTACCAATGCAACCTCTTAAATATGAGTTGGATTTTAAAGTCACAAAGGCTCCTGCTTTCTGTCTCAGGTTTTTGTTAAAATCCGACAGGCGAATTTTCGCTACTTTTTCAATATGCACCCTTTCTTTCAGGGTTTTGCGTGCGAAAGCAAGTAAGCTCTTTTTATCATCCTCGGTAAGAATAAAAACTTCCTGATTATCCTTGTTTCGCAAAGTTATTGCATGATAGCCTACAACACGATCCTTATTTCCATAGAAAGGATGGTCGCCTGAATTTTTATAGAGAATTGAATTGTAGCTCAGATCTGAATAAGCTGAACTCAGGTATAGAATTGTTAGTGCTGCAGGCCAGGCACACATTGAGGTTGCCAGATTCTTTATCTTTTTTTCGCTATTTCCCCTAATAACCCTCATGAACTCATCAGGAGAGCCTGAACAGAAAGCTGCAGCAGTTTGTTGGTCTATTTCAACTGCATCTTCATATTTTGGGAAATGAGAGAAATCAGCACTAACAATAAAAAGATTCTTATCAGTAAAGTATGGTTTCAGGGCCAGAGCAACATCTTCACAAACCGAAGGTACCTGACTGCAAATTACAATAGGAATAATAGGTGGTGTATTACTCATGTTTTGCAGAAAGGGGATTTGCACTTCTATACTGTGCTCTTGCGAATGAGCTGTCGGAGCATAAGAAAATACATCATGTTTTGCAATTAATTCCTGAGCCAGATCAATGTTAACTTTTGCGGTACCCAGGGGAGTCTCATAATGACCCTTGGCATATATAGAAGCATTGCCTGTACTCACATGATGACTGGAGGCCAAAATAAAAATATTCTTATAGTCTGATATGTTTTCTATTTGCCTGTATCCCGCAGCAGCAACCTCACCAGAATATTCATAGCCGGCATGAGGGACTAACAATGCTCTGATATGGCCTTTCTGATTCACAATCTTCTCAGAGGATTGATGCAACAAATCCAGCTTTCGTTTTAAGGAATTATATTGTCCGGGATAAAATTGCCCTGCTACTGCCGGTAAACGGTTTTCAAGATTGCCCTGTCCAAATAATCCTGGAGTACTACTCATAATACAAAGATATGATAATGATAATAGCCTGATTATTAGAGATGAAATACTTTTCATGAACACTTTTTATATTAATAAATCTACAAAAATAGATTCAGACAGCATAATTTGTTCATGTTACTGATATAGTTATGAATTGAAAAAAGAGGCATGATTGAACGGAATTAGCCTAATATTTAGGCAATTATGACATCGTCTTGTTTTAATAATCAATTCTTTTTTGTATTTTGTTACAACATCGTAAGCAAACGGTCTGGTGCATATTGTCAGGTCTAGGATGAAGCATTACTTTTCCAGGAAAGATATATTATGATACTTCATCAACACAGAAACCCGGTTTTTCAAAAAATGCTCAGTCGTAGGATAACACCTCAAGAA
>JABHCC010000120.1 GCA_018669475.1 Bacteroidota bacterium
TTCATGAGCCATGGAAAATAATCAGACGTCCTGAAGGACATTTTATTGAACCTATGGGTAATGAAAGGGTGGGGGATGTGTCGAATGTGATTTTTTCAAATGGTTGGATAATGGAGCCTGATGGACGGGTATTTATCTATTACGCATCCTCAGACACCCGGATGCACGTTGCTATTACAGAATTAAACAGATTACTGGATTACCTTATGAATACTCCTGAGGATCCCGGAAAGACTGAGGCCTGTCTGATAAACAGACTTGATTTGATTAATAAAAATCAGGGCTATTATTAAATTCTTTATCTGATAAATAGTTTTGCTCGCAATCAAGCTTAATTGGCAAGGAGTTTTTGAGCCTATTTGAGCATTCTTTTTATCTTTGCCTCTCATCCAAAATTTATCTCATGAACCTAAACTGGCTCGACTGGGGAATTGTCCTCATCCTTTTCGCCCTGATGGTAGGAATGGTCTTTCTTAGCAAGAGTTTATTGAAAAGTGTAAGCGATTTTCTTGCCACCGGACGAACTGGTGGCCGTTATATTATTTCTATGTTTCATGGTACTGCTGCTTTGGGAGCAATAACGGTGGTTGGTGCGCTTGAACAAAACTACGCAGCAGGTTTTAATTCGCGATGGTGGGAAATGATGACAGCCATTATTTTGGTAGGTATGAGTGTAACAGGCTGGGTTGTTTATAGATACCGTCAGACCAGGGCAATGACAATGGCTCAGTTTTTTGAAATGCGATATAGCAGAGGTTTTAGGATTTTTGCTGGATTTATGGCTTTCACATCTGGTGTGGTTAATATGATCATTTTTCCTTCTGTTACAGCTCGGTTTTTTATTTATTTCTGTGGAATACCTGAGATAGGAATGGTTGGACCATATTCAGGAACCTTTATTCTGATTGCAGGATTAATGGTGGCAATACCATTATTCTTTATTCTCACTGGCGGACATATTGCGGTTATGTTCACTGATTTTGTTCAGGGGGTTTTCGTAAATATTGTTTTTGTTGTAATCGTAATTCTTTTGATTCTTCAGGTCGATTGGGGGCAAATAGGTGAAGCAGTGAACCAGGCACCAGCTAACGCCTCCCTTGTGGATCCTTTTAAAACATCAGAGACTCAGGATTTTAACATTTGGTTTTTCTTTATTGGGATGTTCGGCCTCATATATACCAAGCTTGCCTGGCAAGGAAACTCTTCAGTAAGTGTGGCGGCTAAATCTGCCCATGAAGCTAAAATGGCTGATGTATTAACCAATTGGAGACTTATACCGCAATGGGGTCTTTTTCTTGTTTTTGTACCGGTAATAGCATATACTGTATTGCACCATGTAGACTTCACAGGTGTGGCCAGTTTGATAAATGGATCGATCGCAAACGTGGGATCTGAAACTTTGCAATCTCAATTACGTGTGCCAATGGTGCTGAATCAGCTTTTACCAATTGGTGTTAAAGGTGCATTTGCTGCTATTATGCTTGCTGCGGCAATTACAAGTCATAACATCTACATCCATTCATTTGGTAGTATCTTTATTCAGGACTGCGTATTACCACTTCGCAAGAAGCCATTTAAGCCAAAAGATCATATTAAATACCTGCGCTATTCAATTCTTGGAGTTGGAATAACTATTTTCATACTGAGTATATTATTTCAGCAAAGCGAAAAAGTATTTCTTTTCATGGCTGTTTCAGCCTCAATATTTGTGGGTGGTTCGGGTGCAGCTATTATCGGTGGTCTTTATTGGAAAAGAGGAAGTACTGCAGCGGCATGGTCAGCCATGATAGCCGGTGCGATAATTTCTGGTTTCGGGATTATAATAAATTCAATCGTTGATAATTTCCCAATTAACGGACAATGGTTCTGGTTGATTGCCATGGTATCAGCTGCGACAGTTTTTATTGTGGTTTCAATACTTGGGCCTAAGAAATTGCATAATATGGACAAGCTTCTTAACAGAGGCAAATATCGGATTGAAGGCGAAAATGGATCTGATGAAGATAAACCTAAGCGTGGTTGGAGAGCTCTGGGGCCGACTAAAGAATT
Source organism: Bacteroidota bacterium (assembly GCA_018669475.1). Taxonomy (GTDB): domain Bacteria; phylum Bacteroidota; class Bacteroidia; order Bacteroidales; family UBA12481; genus JABHCC01. The sequence goes on from JABHCC010000120.1 coordinate 2,050, forward strand.
CACAAAAGGAGACAAAATTATTTATATCGCTACATACGGATGGACAGCGGCATGGACAATAGTCTTTGTTATTGGTACAGTTTATAATCTGACAAGTGATGTAAGCAATGAAGCCTGGCTGAAA
>JABHCC010000121.1 GCA_018669475.1 Bacteroidota bacterium
CGCAATGCCAAAGGCCACCTGATGCGACTTTTGTGGCAGGATATTATCCGTGGCCGGAACCCATAAATCTGTGGGTAATCCAATATTGTTATTCGTCAGCAAGTGAATGTATTGCTCCATCTTGGCGTATGAAGCTTTCACTGACCAGGTCTCATTCAGAAGGTATCTGGCTGATACTCTTGGCTGAAGCGACTGGTAATATTTCTTATTCACCAAAAAACCAGAATAGTGCAAGCCAATATTGGCTTTTATCCGGGGCGAAATCTCATAATCATCCTCCACATAAAGAGAGAATTCATCGGCATGAATATTCCGTTCTCCCATTGTGGTATCAATATCTCCCAATTCCAGATTCTTCATTTTAAAAACCGAGGCCCCGGGCTTGAAAGTGTGATTGATATAATTGGCCCCAAAACGGATAAAATGATTGGATTGTGGGATGTAATCAAAATCAATCTTGGCTGCATAATCCTCAATCCCCGATAAAAAACTGAGAGAATTGAGCTCATTCGTAGTCACTCCATCCCTTTCTATGTATGACTCCATACTATTCTTCACCGAAAAATCATAGTTACTATATGTTATGGAGGTATTGCTGAAAAGCTTCGGACTATACTGATGATTCCATCTCAGGGCCGAAGTAATATTACCCCAACCCAAACCGGCGTGTGATTTCTCTGTAAACAGATCACCATCATACAAATATGTATATGGTTTTTGTGTTCTGTAAAACTTGTCTTCTCCCGTATAAACGCTGAGGTACAAATGGTCTTTATCTGAAATTTTATGGTTAACCTTGGCATTAAGATCATAGAAGAAATATCCCTGAGAAGTAAGCTCATCTCCTTCAATAACTCTCAGAAGGGGTTGAATCAGATAATCTAAATAGGTTCTGCGGGCAGATACTATAAACGAAGTTCTGTCTTTAATAATGGGCCCCTCGAGGGTTAGTTTGGATGAGATTAATCCGATCGATCCGGTTCCATGGAATTTCTTGGTGTTGCCTTCTTTCAAACTGATATCCAAAACAGATGATAATCGTCCCCCGTATCTGGCAGGAAAACCTCCTTTTATAAGTTTAACATTATTTATAGCATCAACGTTAAACACTGAGAAAAATCCGAAGAGATGCGAAGCATTGTAAACAGGTGTGCCATCCAGAAGAATAAGGTTCTGATCGGGTCCGCCCCCGCGAACATACAATCCACTTGCCCCCTCTGTACCTGACTGAACGCCAGGCAACAACTGAATGGCCTTAATCACATCCACCTCCCCAAACAATGCGGGAATCTCCTTAATGCTCTTAACTGACAAATTTATTGTACTCATCTGCGTAGACTCCACAGCTTGTTCCAGTCTATCTGCCTTAATCTCAATCTCCTCCAGTTCAATCGATGCTTGTAATACAATATTTAGTTGGATGTTTTTATTGAGATCAATTTTCTTCTCATCCGATTTATACCCCACATAACTAATAATGAGGTCATATTCTCCCTGAGGAACCGTCAGGCTAAAGAAGCCATAATTATTTGAAGTGGTTCCTTTCAGATTTGCTTTGTTGTAAATATTTGCTCCAATGAGTTTTTCGCCTGTTTCTGCATCCTGAATATACCCACTAAGAGTATAATTTTGAGCAGATGCCAGGGTAATACCAAAGAAGATTCCAAACAGAATTGCTGGTATTTTTGTCATAGCTAAACAAGGTAGTTTCTTGATGATCAAACGAAGTTACAAAATTCTTATTGCATTGACAGGATAAGGGCCAGGTATCACATCACTAATAATAGTTATCGAGGCTAAAATCTAATTTGAAAACTCAGATATGCAATGTGAACAAACGAACCTCCATCGGCAGGAAACCAAGCCTGATAGTTTGGAGTTACCATTATTCCTTTGACTGGTGAAAACTCCACTCCGGCAAGAATTGCCCGTCCGTCTTTGCCCAAATTCCAAGGAGAATCCTGACATGTGTTCATCACCACTCATTTTGTGATTGAATTGCTTATTATATTCTGCTCCAAATCTTAATCTGTCCCCCGTATAACCCGCATAAAATGATAGGGATTGCTGAGCATGATCCATACCCATATAATCATAATAAACCCTGAGATCAAGACCTTCAATTGCTGTGATTGTAACTCCTGCACTGTATTTTAACAGGCTATCCTGCTGGATGGATTTATAACCTTCACCGTTTGCAACAGTGATATCAGCACTTATGAAGGGTGTCAATTTGTAGCTCACATGAGCTCCTAAATCAGCACTCGGACCATATTTATATTGATCCTGAAAAGATTTAAATAAGTAACGGCCGCCCCATAATAATATCTGCTTATTTTTCCAGCGCAAATAAAGATAATGAACATTAAATTGACATAACATAGGTGTTAAGTTTATGTTACGAATCACATCCTAAGCCTGCGCAACACTACCTGATAGGATCAAATACCTTCGCATGATTATTTCATTTTTAGTTGCTGATCAAAACTATATGTGCCTCCTTTTTCAGTTTCAAACGCTATAATAATGTTTTGGTATTTTAATGTGCATCTTTTTCCTGCTTTAGAAAGAACCTGAACATTTTGCAACTCTCCGTTATGCCAATTAAAAGACAATTCGAAACCTCCTCTGGCACAAACTCCTGATACAAACCCCGTTGCTATCGCATCAGGTAATGCTGGTAATATATCAATCCTGTTAAGATGACTTTGGATAAGCAATTCCACAATTCCGGCTGCTCCTCCAAAATTACCATCTATCTGAAAAGGCGGATGAGCATCCCATAGATTAGGATATGAGCCTCCTTTAGGTTTTCGCTCAGGGTGTTCGGCCGGACTTAACAAATTGTGAATTAATTTATATGCATGATTGCCATCCTGAAATCTGGCCCAAAAATTGATCTTCCAAGCCAGGCTCCAACCAGTTCCCCCATCACCACGATAAAGGAGTGATTGTTTTGCCGCCTGCATCATCTCAGGATTGTCGTCCCAATTAATATCCTTTCCAGGATGAACTGCCCACAGATGCGAAACATGCCGATGTTTTTCATTAGGATCATCTTTGTCCTGAAGCCATTCCTGTAATTGTCCGTGCTTTCCAATCTGGTTTGGAGCAATTTGCGGAATCATTTCTCTTAATTTATTGGCAAACTCCTGGTCAGTTTCTAATATCTCTGAAGCTTCAATACAAACTCTGAACAATGATCTGATTATCTGATGATCCATTGTTGGCCCTGCAACCAATCCTCCTATTTCAGGTGAGTTTGAAGGCGTGCTAATCAACCAGCCGCTTTCAGGGTCTTCAATCAGAAATTCGCTATAAAATTGAGCTGCCTTTTTGATCACAGGATATTCTTGTCTCAGAAATTCCTCATCCTGAGTAAATAAATATCGTTCCCAAAGATGGTGTGACACCCAACCTGAACCAGAAATCCACGGACCAATAAATGGCAAGCTTATGGGAGCAGTATTGCGCCATATGTCAGTATTGTGATGCAGCACCCAACCATTACAATCGTAATGCTCCCGGGCTACCTCTTCTCCGCTTTGTGCACACTCATTAATTAATTTAATAAATGGCTCATGACAGTCAGAAAGGTTAGTAAGTTCGGCCGGCCAATAGTTCATCTCTGCATTTATATTGGTCGTATATTTACTTTTCCAGGGAGGGTTCAATTTATCGTTCCAAATACCCTGTAAATTAGCTGGCTGACTACCAGTACGGCTCGAAGAAATCATTAAATAGCGACCATACTGAACGTATAATGCAAGAAAATCCGGGTCATCCGGATCTTTCCAGAATTGATTGATCCTTTCGTTAGTTGGAAAAGCAGATCTGTTTTCACCCTCAAAACTAATTTGAAATCTATTATATAAGGATTGGTAATCGGCAATATGATCTTTTCTAAGTCTCTCATAGTCCAGACTTGCAAACTTCTTCAATGCCCTGTTAATAACAGCATTAGGCCTTCCGCTTATATCCTGATAGTTGACAAAATTTGTAGCTGCGCCTAAATATATCGTGGCTTGACTTGCTCCTGACACAAAAATCTCTTTGTTCTTCGGAGTAAGTTCTCCATCAGTAATTACCTTTAAACCTGCCTGCCCCCACAACACACTTTTAGAAGGGTTTGACGGATCAAATCTCTGAGCCTCGCTATCCGGTCTTACATCCAATCGCTGCTGATCATGATAGGTGATAACAGACTTCTTAAAATGTTTTGAATCCATATACACGCTAAAATCGAGTGCTCCTGCTTTGTCGGTAGTAAGTCTCACAGCAATCAGTTGATCAGGGTGGCTTATAAAAACTTCTCGGGTATAGTTTATTCCATTTGCCTGATAAGACACTTTACTAATCGCATTTTCAATATCAAGCTCCCTTCTATAATTCCTGAAATCTTTATGTGTGGGGAAATCAATAATAAGATCACCAAAGGGCTGGTACGCCATCAGGTTTCGAGGGACACTCAAAAACTCTTCAGCCATCAGTTCTTGTGCTTCTACTTGCTTACCATCAAACAATAATTGTCTGATTTCACCCAAATAATTTTTTGCCCCCTTATGAGCGTATGATCTTGGCTCACCCGTCCACAGAGTCTCTTCATTAAACTGAATATGTTCCTGAGAAACACCTCCATAAACCATAGCACCTAATCTTCCATTGCCTACAGGAAGCGCCTCTTCCCATTTTTTTGCAGGTTCATTATAGAACAATCGACTACTAGATTGGGGAGATGCAATGTTGCTCACAAAACATAAGAGCACTGCTATTATGAGGATTTTATTTTTCATTCAATAGTCTTTCACGCTCTGTTCTTTCACGGACAGCCTGACGGTAATACCTGTTTTTATCTAATTGCACGGGCTTTGAATCATCAAAGTCAGGATTCGGCAATGGCATCTCTCCACCAGTGTTGTCCAAATATTCTTGCATCAAAGCAGACAATCTCTTCAACTTATCAGCACGACTATCTGACAAATCGCTTAACTCATAAGGATCACTTTCCAGATCAAAAAGCAGAAGCTGCTCATCTTCAAAATTATTGTAAAACCTGATCAATTTCCAGTTATTATCAATGATTGCTGTAGCCGGACTTGTTGCATGAGTATAATGTGGAAAATGAAAAAAGACAGGCTCCTGAGACCAATTCTTCTCATTTAAAAGCAAAGGATAAATGCTATGGCCATCAAATTGGTGATCTCCTGGTTTCTGAATATTTGCAATGTCTAATAAAGTTGGAAATATATCGGTTTGCATCACCCTGTTTTTTTCATCAACCATCGGCAAAATTTTGCCTTTCCAGCGCACTAAGAATGGCACACGCATACCAGCCTCGAATAGATAACTCTTTCCTCCGAGGAGTGGGTAATTCGATGTTGCCGGAACCAATCCACCATTATCAGAAGTAAATATCACTATTGTATTCTCTTCAATACCAGCACCTTCAAGAGCTTGCATAAGCCGACCAACGCTTTCATCAACGCTCTGCATCATGGCTGCATACACCGGCTTATTCTGATCTGTAGCAGGCAAATTCTTATATTTCTCAACATAATCATCCTTTCCTTCCAGTGGTCCATGAACAAGATAATGGCTGAACATTAGCATAAAGGGTTTGTCAGAATTCCCATTTAACTTGATAAATTCTACAGCTTTGTCGGTCAGTTTATCACCCACATAATCGTCTGGCTGCAGGTCAGACATTCCTGCCACATTACCAATTGCAGCTCTTCCAAAATGTGGCGTTCTGACGGGAATTGTTCTGTATCCTTCAGCGTATTGAAATCCCCTTTTATCGGGCCAGAATTTCTCATCCCATCCGCAATGCCATTTTCCAATATATCCTGTCATATACCCGTTTTCACTCAACACATCTGCAAATGTTGTTTCTGACAAAGGAAGGCTGTGATAATGCAAGCCTTCTTCAAATCTGTAATTGAAATTGAGGCGTCCGTTTTTCTCGCCTTGCTTTGAAACCGTATGCAAAACAGATTCTTTGTCAATAGGAGCATCACTCTGATTCCAAACGGTTGTGAACTTGGTGCGTCCGGGATATTTGCCCGTTAACAAAGCTCCTCGTGAGGGACTACAAACCGGTGCCGATGAATATCCTTTTGTAAAACGAATACCCTCTCTCGACAGCTTATCAATATTTGGAGTTTCGTAATAGGTACTTCCGGCCTCACCAAAATCTTTCCATCCCATATCATCAATCATGATTATGATAATATTGGGTCTTGCTTCCTCAACTCCACGGCCACACATAGAAGCTATTAGTCCTATTACGAGCACGAAAGTGGATATCAAAATCTTACGAATATTATCTACCATTTTCCTTCCTTTTTTAATACCTCCCGGATAAGATCACCAGCCTGATAACCCAGCTTTGCCTGGCCCCATGGGAAATGGTGAACATCCTTCAGTTCTCGCCTTCCTTCAGGGAAATTTTTCATTGCTGTATATTGATCATCAATAATAACCTCCGGATGATTTCTAAGAACCTCCATTGCTGCAGCGTTGTATATCAGCTCATCTCCAACAATCCGGCCAGCTGCCTCAGGCGGAACTATTGTAGTGGTAGCGAAAATTAATGTGGCCTCTGTTTTCTTGAGGATTTGAATAATCTTCTCAAGGTTTTCTTTGTACTCCTCCACTGGAACCAGATTACCAGCCTTCCGGCTTTTATCTAATTTTCCTTCCGGAGTAAGCCTTTTCAAATCATGCAGACCCCAGTTAAAATGGATAATATCCCAATCACCATCGCCTAACCACAATTTATGATTTTTGAGCATTTTTCGGGTTTCTGCACAATTAACAGGTACACGACAAACATCAGCCCGTCGTCCTAAGGCTTTCCTCACATATTGGGTATATCCAATGGAAATTGAATTACCCATAATAAGCACATTCGGAGTTTCAGGATGACGGTTTACAAATTTCCAAACCTCGTTTTTGTGGTGCTTGGGATATAAAGTATTCCAGATTCCTTCCTCATTGTACAATTTAAGCGTGTCAATCGGAGCATCAATATTCTGTGTCAAATCCCAATAATCATCAATTATTTTCTGAATATGCGGATAAGCTTCATCGGTTTCATCCAATTCCTCCCGAAGACTTTTTAGTTTGCTTTTAAGTTCCTTAGTTATTCCCTCATAGCCAGGCTCACCAAACAAATTATTCATTTCTTGTGGATCGTTTTTTAAATCGTATAGTTCCCAGGCAGGTGGGGTCCAGTATTCAAGCGGCCTCTTTGTGGTAAATGGAAGTGACTTATTATCAGGCCAGTCACTATCCTGAAAACGTTTAAAATAATCGCATCCGTAAAAGAAAATCAGTTTGAAATCTTTCGTTCTGACACCAAAATGGGCCGGATTTGCGTGGGCATGTGCCATGTGCATCCAGTATCGATAATAAGTTGCATCCGGCCAGTTTTCAGGCTCATTCCCGGTTTCCAGAATTTCCTTGAAACTATTTCCCTGCATATATTCCGGTTTCTCACCTCCAGCAAGCTCAATAAGTGTCGGAGCAAAATCCGTATTATTAATAATAGCATCCGTTCTTGTACTAGCATCAATCATTTTAGGGTAACGTACTAAAAAAGGCATCCGCATCGATTCTTCATACATCCAGCGCTTATCAATATAATCATGCTCACCCAGCATAAAACCCTGATCACCTGTATAAACGATGATGGTGTTCTCCATTAATCCTTCTTCTTCCAGATAATCGAATATTCGTTTCACATTATCGTCAACTCCCTTTACACAGCGCAAATATCTCTTCAAATACTCCTGATATGCCAGATGAGTGTACTCAGGGTCAGGAATATTCTGGTCTATCTTCATGTGCTTCCCCATATTCCTGTTTTGATTACGGTGCGACACCGAAGATCCAATATGAGGGATCATCACTCCATTTGTCCCCCTTGTTCCAACAGAGCCATTATTCCCATTATAATAAAGACTGGCAGGTTCAGGAATCTCTGTATCTTCAAGATAATCCTTATACCTCGGGGCAAACTCAAACATATCATGAGGCGCCTTAAAATGATGCATCAGGAAAAATGGTTTTGAATCATCCCTGCTTTTCAACCACTTCAAAGTCTGATCAGTTATTACATCACTCGAATGTCCTTCATATTTATGTCCAGGCTTTTCTTCAATTTTCTTACCTCGTTTAATTTCAACAGTTTCAGTAGTGCCTTTTTCAAAAAGAATTGGATCGAAATAACTCCCCTGCCCATACAATACATTGAAATAATCGAAAGCCTCAGGCACTTCTTTTAAATGCCATTTCCCAATCATAGCAGTTTCATAACCCAGCTTTTTCATTTCATGAGCCAGATATTGATTGTCAGGCATTAATCTGCCATTCAAATCTTGTACTCCATTCGCCTGACTGTACTGTCCGGTCATAATTGATGCTCTTGAAGGGGTGCAAATTGAATTGGTACAGAAACAATTTTCGAATAACATTCCCTCACTTGCCAAACGATCGATAGTTGGTGTAGGATCTAAAGCTGCCAACCTACTTCCATACGCCCCAAAGGCCTGTGAAGTATGATCATCAGACATGATAAAAAGGATGTTCGGTTGGTCCTGTGCCCTTAGTGATACTGAAGTGATCAGGATAAGTGACAATACAATTCTGATTAAATAGCCCATAAGAATATTATTATTCAGTTATTTTTTAAACTCCCCGGACATTGTAGCCGGGTTTTTCGTTTATTGAAGCTCCTCTTCACTGACTGGCTTACTTTTGTTAGGCGCCTTTTTTCCGTTCCGTGCTGCTTTATTAAGTTCTCCTGCCGGATGATCATAAAACGATCCGTTTATTTGTGTGTAGAACGGACTTGCATCCTTTTTCGGCAGACGATAAAGTACTTGCTGAAATTTCTCTTTGGCTGCAATGATTTTCTCGTCGCTGCTGTTAATCAGATTATTCGTTTCATCAAAATCAGACTTAAAATCAATGATCTCCGAAATCTGTCCGCTTGTATCGATGTATGCTTTATAATCCTTATCACGAATCACACGATCCCTGAAACCATGAGCGCTTGTTATACGGTCATTCTTCAACATAGCAAAATAGCCACCCAGAGCCATTATAGTTTCTCTTTCTGTCTCCTCACTTTTTCCCAGTATTACCGGGGCAAATGAATAACCATCATAAATATAATGATCGTCAATCTCTGCTCCACCCAATTCGCACAATGTTGGCAGCATATCAGTAAAATCAATCAATGCATCCGAAACAACTCCTTCAGGTACTTTGCCCGGACAGTTAACGATAAATGGAGCATTCACACCATTTTCAGTAAGCTTCATCTTACCTCCTCGTACATATCGCCCATTCATTCGTCCAATCTGCCCACCCCCCGTACCATTATCTGTTGTCCAGATAATAATTGTATTATCTCTTATTTCAAGCTCTTCCAGGGTTTCCACCAGTCTTTGCAGAATGAGATCTGTGTATCGCACCATCGCCTTATGCTGCTCTTCTCTAGGCACATCCGGTTCGGCTGGTGTTGTAGTCAGCGGACCATGGGTCAGACACATAGGAAAATAAATCATCATCGGCTTATCTTTATTCTCCCTCATAAAGTCAATAATAAAATCAGTATAAATATCCGGACCGAATTGACCCTCATAAGTTCTGCTTCCATCTTCAGTATGGATATATGGATCCCAATACCTCAGCTGACTGGCTTTTGTGCTGGGGCCTCCATTCTCACCACCCGTCCACATACAATACTCATCAAATCCCGCATTTGCCGTAGCCTCCGGCTCCAGCCTGAAATCATTGATCTGCCATTTACCAGCAATACAAGTTACATAACCTGCATCCCTCAGGTTTTTTCCAAAAGAAGGATTTACCTCCGGATCAAATCTTCCGCCATGCCCGAGTCTGGGCACATCATAATGATTAACCCAACCATTCCGCCAGGGGTACTGCCCGGTAAGAATTGTTATTCTTGTAGGAGTACACTGTGGCATAGAATAAGCATTCTCAAATCTCATACCCGATCGGGCCAATTCATCAATAGCCGGAGTCATAACATCCTCAGCACCATAACAACTGAGCCATTCCTTACCAAGATCATCAATCAGAATAAAAAGAATATTAGGCTTACTTTCTTCATCCCTTTCATTTGTGCAAGAGACAACAAGCCCAATAATAATTGAGACAAAGCATAAGTATTTCAAAAAGTTTCGCTTCATAATATCGTATTTAGTCCAAGGCCCTAAAATATACGAATTAAAAAGCAAAAAGCGAGGCCGGAAGACGTGACGCCTATTCGTGACGCCCGTTCGTGACGCCCGTTCGTGACGGCGATTCCCGATTCCCGAGAAAGACAGTGCTGGCCACCATGGTTTAACGATGTGACTACCGGCCGTCATCCTCGGGCTTGACCCGGGGATCGCTATGCACAGCCACCAAAGGCAACCCCAGGGATCGCCTTGTACAGCCACCAGAGGCAACGACCAACCCTCCCCCGCACAGCTCCGGCCCAACCATCCGCGTCACGGAGGGCGTCACGAACGGGCGTCACGTTTTCGGTGTCACGGAGGGCGTCACGTTTTCAGGCGTCACGCTTTCCGGCGTCACGTTTCCCGGCCTTTTGCCAGGGTGAACAAAAACTCAACTCCACCTTCCTTCATTCCTCTTACTGAGATTTCTCCGTGGTGAAACTGGATAACATTCTTGACAATGGCCAGACCTAAACCTGTTCCTCCAGTTTTCCTCGACCGGCCACGATCCACTCGATAAAAGCGCTCGAAAATTCGGGAGAGATGTTTCTCCTCAATCTCATTACCCGTATTTGAAAAACTGAAATAATAATAATCTTCATCCTCTAAATAATTTGACACTTTTATCCGGATGTTATTGCCTCCATATTTTATAACATTATCAAAAAGATTATAAAAAACAGAGGAAAGGAGAGACTTATTTCCATTCAGAAAAACAGCGTCTTTCAATTCTAAGAAAACTTCTACAGCGTTTTCATCTAACTTCATCTTCATCCCATCGTAAACATCTTTAACAATGTCAGTAAGGTTGACAGATTCGAAAATAAAATGTCCCTTTGTTTCTTCAATTTTGTTTAACGTCGATATATCCTCTATCAACTCAGATAATCTTTTTGCCTGGGCCAGAGCCTTTTTAATAAAATGTTTCTGCTGTTCTGGCTCAACATCATGGTGTTGAAGCGTTTCAAGATAGCCCAAAACGGAAGCTACAGGTGTTTTTAATTCATGTGAAATATTGGAGGTGATCTGCTGTTTAAGGAGACGACGCTTGGCAAGTTTTGTCGTATCCTTAATCAGAATCTCAAAACTATTGTCCTGAAAGAAAATACACCGGATGTTGAAATATTTGTCATTAATAAAGTGATTTGTGTCAATCTGAGGCAATGAGCTTTGATCAGGACTCCCTGGTTTTTCAAGCTGGCTGTTTATGAAATTCAGAATTGGTTTAAGTATCGGCACATCAAATATCTTGTCTGCTGAAATACTTGTCTGATCCGAAATAAGATTTAAATATTGTATAAATCGATTATTGGTTAAGATCTTTTCCTTACCAGATGTGAAAAAAGCGATCCCCTCGTTAAGAGCATTTAAATGACTGATCAATTTATTTTTCTCAACAATAACCTGATCTCTTGCCTTAAACAATTCACCATAAGCCGAAACAATCTGTTGGCTAATGGCTCCTAACTCATCATTCTGAAATTTTGGGGAATCAGACATTCCATCGGCCAGACTTAATTTAACCGTAAAATCCTTCAATTTAATAATGGTGTCTCCAAATTGTTTGGTGATGAAAACAAGAATCACCCATATAATAATGAATAGCAGTACTATATAAATGATAAATAGCTTTTCAGCCTGAAGAAATTCTTTAACATCAACATTGTACAGCGCAGCGGTACGAATGAAGTAATCAGAATAAAATTTTGAATAGTAGTAATAACTATTTCCCGTTGTTGCCGATTTACGAATATTAGCTCCAAATTCAGAGGCGACTGAGGATTGTACCTCCGGCCTGTGGAGATGATTCTCCATCGTTTGGTAATCATCTACCTCGCTGTCGTATAACACTTCACCTCTTGGATTAATTACAGTAATGCGGATATGAGGTGTGGGAATAATGGAATAAATTGAATCTATGATATGGAAATCTGAACCATTTGTACGTGATTTGCCAGTAATGTAATTATGGGTTAATTCTGTAATATTATTCAGAGTACTTTCCAGTTGACGTCTTTTGAATTCTTTTTCCCGCTGGAACTGAAAAAACAATATTAAAACAGTAAACACGACAAAAATTACAGAAAGATATGCGGTTAACTTTGTCCGGAAATTCATTTGTTTAGTCATCAGTGTCTCCAATTATTGATTCTTATCGAGAAAGGTGTAACCATATCCTGGTTTATTTTTAATCCGGAATCCGGATTTCTCAATCTTTTTCCTCAACCTGGTTATATGAACGTCAATAGTTCGATCGGTGACAATTGTATCATCATCCCAGGCCCTTAACAATATTTCTTCTCGTGAAAAAATGCGTCCCGGCTTTTCTAATAACAGAGACAGAATTTCAAATTCCTTCTTTGTAAGATCAACTTCATCTTGCCCAAGAATTAAAACTCTCCTTTCAAAATTCAACTCCAAACCCTCAAGCCGGATAGATTTTGAGCTGGCTGATCCCTGATGAGGAATCCTGCTCAATACAGCTTTGACTCTGGCAATTACCTCTTTTATGGAGAAAGGTTTTGTTATGAAATCATCAGCGCCAAGATTAAATCCTGTGAGTAAATCATTCTCCGTATTTTTCGCCGTAATGAATATAATAGGAATATCCAATCCCATCTCTTTCCGGATAATATCTGCCAGTTTAAAACCCGACATTCTTTCCATCATTACATCTAATAATAGAAGGTCGAATGCCGCCAAATCCTTTTGTAGTGCAGATTCTGCCGAATAGGCCAGCTCAGTATCAATTCCCTCCCCCTGAAGATTAAACTGGAGAATTTCACACAAATCCTCCTCATCGTCAACAATCAATACCTTATATGTATTACTCATTGTGTTCATTTGCCTGATTTTCTCTTCAAAATAGCCATTTTTTTTGACCTGGAAATCTCCTGGTGCTTAATATTCGACCCTGACAGGGCATAAACAGATGCTTCGGCAATATTTGTGGCATGGTCACCAATACGCTCAAAAGAAGAAAGTATGGATCTCATTTCAGCCAACAGAATAAACTCATTGGCCTCAATAAGCCCCTCAGCTTTTTTAATAGAATGCCTGAGAAATTTCTTATTTAATAATTCGATTTCTTTATCCTCCCGGATGGTAGAAAATGCTAATTCCACATCTCTGTTAATGAATGATAATAAGGCATCTTGCACCATATTACAAGCTTGCTTAAGCATTTTTCGAAATAGAGGTGAGATTATTTGGAAAAACTCTGAATCCTGAATCTCCAGAAGAATATCAGCAATTTTAAGCGACAAATCACCAATGCGTTCCAGATTGTTAATCATTCTGTAAATAGCAAATAATTGCCTGAGATCAGAGGCTACCGGTTTGTACAGCACAATAGTTTGAATAATCAAAGAATCAAACTTTATCTCATTCCCATCAATCTCGTTTTCTCTTGTATTTAATATTTCGAGCTGAGCTTCACTTATGCCTGATCTGTTGTCCTCTTTTATTGCTTTTATCAATATATCAAGCTGCGAAAGAACCAAATTTGAAGTTGCTTCAAACAACTGGAAAATTTCTTTAAGGGATTTATCTTTATTTGATGTCATGTCAAAAGATTTTAATTAACTGAATTTTCCGGTTAGATATTCCTCGGTTCTCTTGTCTAAAGGATTGATAAACATATCCTTTGTTTTTCCGTATTCAACCAATTCACCCATATACATAAACATTGAAAAGTCAGAAATACGTGCTGCCTGTGACATGTTATGAGTTACCAGTAGAATGGTGTAATTTTTTTTCAATTTGATTAGTAATTCCTCCACCTTTTTGGTGGCAACAGGATCAAGTGCAGATGTTGGTTCATCAAGTAAAAGAACATCCGGCTTAAATGCGAGAGCACGAGCTATACATAATCGTTGTTGTTGTCCTCCGGATAGGAAAGTTCCCTTTTTCAACAATGAATCTTTTACCTCATCCCATAAGGTTACATCTTGCAATGTTTCTTCCACAATTTCATCCCTTTGAGTTTTCTTCAGACGTATTCCATTGAGCTTATAACCAGCCAGAACATTATCATAAATACTCATTGTTGGAAAAGGATTGGGACGCTGAAATACCATACCAATCTTTCTTCTCAGATGAATTGCCGAGAGCTCAGAAGTATCCTCACCATTAAGAAAAACCTTACCATCAATCACAATATTACTATACAAATCATGCATCCTGTTAATCGCTCTCAGGAGAGTGCTTTTCCCGCAACCTGATGGCCCCATAATTGCAGTAACACGCTTTCTTTTGATTCCTGCATTTACATCGGTCACCGCATATTTATCCTTATTATATGCAATTGATAGTTTTTGAATATCTAAAACCGGATCCTCAATATGTTTAATTATTTCACTCATTGTTTACTTTTTACTCCTGATCGATTTTGTAACTATATTGAGAATCAAAACCAAAGCCATCAGGAAAAGAGAGGATGACCAAATCAGATCAACCATGTTTGGGTCATTATAAAATTCCCAGATCAATAATGGAACAGCACTTGTTGGTTTCTGAATATTGAAATTGACTTCCATACTGCCTAGTGCAGTTAACATTAATGGTGCTGTTTCACCAATGATGCGCGAAATAGCCAGTAAAATTCCAGCTAACAAACCACTGAATCCGGTAGGGATTAAAACTCTTAAAATGATTTTATGATATGGTACACCAAGAGCAAAACCAGCCTCTTTTATTGAATCCGGAATCATCTTCAGCGTTTCTTCAGTTGACCTGATAATTAATGGCAACATCATAATCGCTAAAGCCGTGCTCCCCGCCAAAGCTGAAAAACCATGAGTAATGTTTTTTACTACCCAGAAATAGGCTATGAGGCCAAGAACAATGGATGGAACACCTTGCAGAATATCACTTATATCCCTGATCAAACCAGCATACTTTTTACTGCCATGTTCATATAGAAATATTCCAATCAGCAGGCCCAGGGGTATTGCAATCAGAGCGGCCATCAGCACCATAAGCAAAGTGCCTGTTATTCCATTAAGAATTCCTCCGGGAATAATTTCACCTGCATTTAATGCCGTCATGGCTTCGTAGGTGTCAGGTGCCTTTTTAATGAAAAAATCAAGATTGATTTGCTTGTAACCCTTTGAGATAAGCTTACCAATAATCAGAACAATGGGGAAGATGGTGATAGCTGAAAATACAATTACTAAAATTGATAAAAGCTTGTCTTTTACCACCCTGTGATCTCTCCCTTCAGCTATCCTTGTTCTCAGGCTATATGCAGGCATATCATCCATTACATTCTCTTAATGATTAGTTTGCCAATTCCATTAATTATACCTGTAATTACAAAAAGCAGCAAACCAATTGTAATTAATGCACTAAGCTTAAGTCCGTCAGCCTCACCAAATTGATTAGCTATCACACTGGCCATTGTATTACCTGTATCAAAAAATCCCCTGGGAATTAAATTAGTGTTTCCGATTAACATCGTAACAGCCATAGTTTCTCCCAAAGCACGTCCAAATGCCAATATATAACTGGTGAAAATACCGGATCTTGCATTGGGGATAATTACACTAAAAATTACATCTTTTCGGGTTGCACCCAGAGAATAGGCTCCCTCTTTCAGCTCGCTTGATACCATCATTATTATCTCAGTACTTATAGAAGTAGCATATGGGATAATCATTATTGCCAAAATAATTCCGGCAGTAAAAATGCCATAACCCTGAGCACTCAGTCCCAGGTCAACAATTAGTGGCCTCAACACGTAAAACCCCCATAATCCATAAACAATAGAGGGTATTCCGGCAAGCATATCCACCATTGTTCCAACTATTCCTGCCAACCGGGTTCCACGATAATATTCTCCAATAAACAGTGAAGTCGAAAAGGCCAGTGGTAAGCAAATGATGATGGCAATAAAAGAGGTAATTACAGTACCCGCTATGAAAGGAAGGGCACCATAATTTTCTTTCCCTTCAGTAGGATTCCAGTCATTAGATATAATGAATTTCAAGCCAAATTCCTTAAATGCCGGTATCGATCCGTTCATTAAAGACAGAACAATCCCGGCACTCACAAGCACAATAAGAGCTGAACTTGCGTAAAGTATGATTTTAGTTATTTTTTCACTCTTAAACATTGGAATCCAAAGACCTGAATGTGTTACTGTAACAGCAGTTTCTCTCCCTTAAACACAATCTCCCCAAGAATCTGTCGGGCATTCTCCACAACTTTATCTGGCAAGGGAGCATAATTGACTTGCTGGGCCAAAGCCTGTGCATCCCTGTCAATGATCCAATTCAAGAACTTAACTGTTTCTTCAGCCTGAACTTTTGATCGACCATCGTAGCTTTGTTCTTTGTAAAGAATCAACCAGGTAAATCCACTTATAGGATAAGCCTCAGGGTCAGATGAATTAGTTAGCATAACTTTAGTGTCTTCCGGAATATCTCCTTTCGCTGCGGCGCTGATTGATTCGAGACTGGGAAGGATAAATTCTCCTGCACTGTTCTCTACCTGTGCAAAGCTGATCTTTTGTGCGAAAGCAAATTCAGATCCGATGTAACCCACTGACCCCTTTGTCTGCTGGATAGTACCGGCAACACCGGGATTTCCTTTTGCACCCAATCCAACCGGCCACTTAAGAGATTTGCCCCTACCCACTTCTGCTTCCCAACTGGTACTTATTTTACTCATAAAATCACTGAAAATATAAGTGGTGCCACTTCCATCTGATCGATGAACAACAGTTAATTCAATATCCGGCAGGGATACTCCCGGATTGGAAGTCTGAAGTCTTGAGTCATCCCAATTGGTGATTAATCCCATGAAAATATCCTCAAGGTTTTGATTCGACAATTTCAGATCTTCAAGCCCAGGAAGGTTAAAGGCAATTACTACCGCCCCAATACAAGTGGGGATGTGCACTATTTCAGCCGGCATATCTGCTTCTTTTTCTGCATTTAGAAAGGCATCGGTAGCACCAAAGTCTACCACCTTATCTTTTAAACTTCTAATTCCACCACCCGAACCAATTCCACCATAAGTCAGGAGAATACCTGTTCCTTTAGTGTAATTCTTAAAAGAAAGATTGTAAAATGGTAGCGGAAAAGTTGCACCCGCAGCAGTAATACTTGCCGCTTTTGATTCGTTTCCTTCTGATTTCTTATCAGAATTTGCATTGTTACATGATGCTAATAGCACCAATGCAACTAATAATCCAATTAATTTTTTCATCCGTTTTATATTTAAAACTTAATTTGACAACTCAAATAAGCGATATGTACCACTGAGCTACCATCCGCAGGAATCCAAGCCTGATAGTTTGGCGTCACTAAAATTCCTTTGACCGGAGAATACTCTATACCGGCCAGAATTGCACGGCCATCTTTGCCCAAATTCCAGGGATCATCACCAGCAATAATCTCAACTGACGACAATTGATCAAATCGACAGAAAATCCTTGTCTTTTCCATTGTATAGGAGCTATAAAAAGATAATCCGTATAAATGCTCGTCGCCATTCATTTTGTGATTGAACTGCTTATTGTATTCTGCTCCAATTTTTACTCTGCCTAAGGTGTATCCGGCATACAAAGAGAGGGATTGCTGAGCCTGATCAATACCCATATAATCATAATAAACCCGCAAGTCGACGCCTTCATAAGGTCGAACAGTAAAACCTGCACTGTATTTCAAAAGACTGTCCTGCTGAATAGATTTATAGCCTTCCCCATTTGCTACAGTAATATCAGCACTCATCATGGATGATAATTTGTAGCTTATATGTGCCCCTAAGTCAGCACTAGGCCCGAATTTATACTGATCCTGGAAGGACTTAAACAGGTAACGACCACCCCATAAGTCTTCCTGAAGTCTGAACTGATGAAGTCCGATTAATCCAAACTTTGCGGTCAACCGATCTCCTTTATACTGGAGATATGCATTCTTTAAATATCCGGTCATCTGTAATTTACCAACTCCCGGATCAGCAACATCCAGGTACAATTTGCCTGATATAGTTCGGCTAAACTGATGCTTATATCCAAGATAGGCTCTCTGGATTTGGAAGGCATTAAGCACTTCACCATCAGACAACTGGCTGTGAAAATTGGTAAAAACACGTATTGAGGGCGTTCCTGAAGGCACAAAATCCTGTCCCACTAATATCGCTCTTCCCCCAATGAGTATAACAATAAAAAATAATAGTCGAAGCTTTTTCATATACTTTTCATTTTAGTTTCATCCGTTATTTTTATTTTTATTTATCAGATGGAGCTCGCACAACAAAAACAATCATCCGTACGTGTGTTAAATTTTATTCCTTTCGTCATGCTCGGTTCATCCTAATTACATCTTGTTAAATTCTTAATACAAAGAACCAACAAGTGTATTAAGCTGAAATTACATAAGTGTTAAGATTATGTTACAATACAATTATCCGGCGTCACGTTTTGGCGTCACGTTTTCGGCGTCACGTTTTCGGCGTCACGTTTTCCAGGATTCCCTACCTTACCACACCAAATACAAGCCCAATGAATAACAAATCATTCCTACCTTTTGCCATTCTCCTTTCCATCCTTACCCTCAACACATCATGTCAGAACAATGCCGAAACCTGGACCATGTTCCGCGGTATGAACGGATCAGGTGTATTTGAAACTGAGGGATTACCTGCAGAAATTGGCCCCGAAACAAATGTCATCTGGCAAGTTGATTTACCAAACGGATACTCCTCTCCCGTAATGACAAAAGATTATATTATACTTACAGCACAGGAAGACCAGGATTTATTTACCTTCTGCCTGAGCCGTGAATCCGGAGAGGTGATCTGGAAAGCACAAGCCCCCCGGCCACGGCAGGAGAAACTCGATAACCGAAACAATGCCGCCTCCCCATCTGTGGTGACTGACGGTAAAAAAGTGTTTGTCTTTTTTGCAGATTTCGGGATACTGGCCTATGACCTTGACGGACAAAAACTCTGGCAAGTACCTCTCGGTCCTTTTAACAATGTTTATGGCATGGGAGCCTCTCCCATCCTTGCTGATGACCTCGTAGTGCTGGTTTGTGATCAGAATGTCGGATCTTTTATAATAGCACTCAACAAAGAAACCGGCGAAATAGCATGGAAAAAGGATCGTCCTGAAGCTACGAGCGGACATTCAACACCCATCCTTTACCAACCTGCTAATGGTGACTTAGAAATTCTGGTTCCCGGATCATTTTTCCTCACATCTTATGTTGCAGCAACAGGTGAAAAGCTTTGGTGGGTCGGAGGCCTCTCATTTGAAATGAAATCCACGCCTGTCATCTGGCAAGATATGGTATTCATCAACGGCTATGCCACCCCCATGAATCAACCTGAAAATATTGTAGAACTGCCTGATTTTGAAACTGCAATAAAAGATTTTGACAAAAACAACAATCGCAAATTGTCACAGTCTGAGCTTCCCCGCGAACCTGAATATGGATGGTTCAGTTTTGTGGATCTCCATGCCGATGGTGAGCTCGATGAGGCCGACTGGAATTATTTCAAAGCTGCCCTGGCCAGTCTCAACGGCATGCTCGCTATCAAACTCGGTGGCAAGGGCGATATGACCATGGAAAGCACAATCTGGACCTACCACCGATCCATACCCCAACTTCCTTCCCCTCTGATTTACAAAGACATACTATACATGATCAACGATGGCGGGAATGTCACTTCTTTCCATCCCGAATCAGGAGAGATTATTGAAAAAGGTCGCCTGCCGGATGGTGGAACACACTTCTACGCCTCTCCGGTAGCATCAGACGGAAAAATATTCATCATCAGCCGAAGGGGAAAAGTCTCAATACTCGAAGCCGGAGGCAGCATCAAACCAATAGCAAACGGAGATTTGGGCGAACTATGCTTCGCAACACCAGCCATTAGTGATGGCAGAATGTTTGTACGCACGGTTTCGCAACTTTATTGCTTCGGAGAGGAGAAGAGGTGACGCCGGAAACGTGACGCCGGAAAACGTGACGCCGGAAAACGTGACGCCCAATTCGTGACGCCGGAAAACGTGACGCCCGTTCGTGACGCCGAAAACGTGACGCCCCTTGTTTGACGCTGTCCCCCTGTCCCCGGTCCCCAGTCCCCGATTCCCGACTCCCGATTCCCGACTCCCGATTCCCGACTCCCGATTCCCGACTCCCGATTTATTCCCTACCTTTCGTTCACAAAAACAAAATGTAATGAAACGAACCAGATTTCTGCTGCAAATAACACTGCTTATTGCCCTTCTGCCCCTTGCAACTAGCCTGAATGCCCAGACACCGTCTTCAGTTGAGGCCGCTCTCAAGCCAGTTCTCGACTCACTTTGTGAGGCGGCTGGTTATCCGGGTGCCACGTTTTCTGTGATCCTGCCGGATGGTGAAGCGATCGAAATGGCTTACGGATACGCAGACCTCGAGGCCAAAACACCCATGCCTACCGACGGACGAATGTTCTCAGGAAGTACAGGCAAAACTTATGTCTCTGCTATCGCCATGCAGTTAATCGATGAGGGGAAACTGGATGTGGACAATCTGGTAAGTTCATATTTTGGGGATGAGGAGTGGTATACCCCACTGCCAAATTCCTCAAGCATGAAGGTGAAGCATCTGCTAACTCACACCAGCGGACTTCCTCGATATGTTTTCAAACCTTCCTTCTGGGAAACCTTCAACAAAAACCGGATGCGTAATTATCCACCCAGAGAATTACTCGGTTTCGTTGCCGGGGATGAGCCGGTTCACGCCCCGGGTGAGGGTTGGGGATACTCCGACACAGGCTATCTGCTGATAGGATTGATTATTGAAAAAATTACTGGAAATGCCTACTACGATGAAGTACAAAATAGAATATTCAAGCCCTTCAAGCTGAACTCAACAAGTCCCTCTACAACACGCAAATTTCCCGGCTTGGTGCAAGGCTATACTGGTGACCATGTGGCCCCATATGACCTTCCACCAAAAGTTGTTGAGAATGGACTATACATCTATCACCCTGAGTTTGAGTATACTGGCGGAGGAGTGGTTTCAAATAGTCCCGACCTTGCACGTTGGACAAAATTGCTTTACGAAGGAAAAGTATTCTCTCAAGAGCGGCTCAAAGAACTACTTCAGCCTATGGGTTTCCGTACTGGTAAACCCGCCGAATCAGGATACGGATACGGCGTTTTTGTCTATAAAACACAAAAAGGTCCGGCCTATGGTCATAGCGGCTTCTTCTTCGGCTATGAAACAGAATTGCTTTACCTGCCGGATATCAAATGTGCCCTCGCCCTGCAAGTAAACGCCGACCAAACATCAGGAAAAATAAAAATGCCAACGATGAGAGCACTAATGGAAATGGTTAAAGTACTGCGGGAAGTGATGGAAGGGGGAGGATCGTGACGCCGGGAAACGTGACGCCGGGAAACGTGACGCCGGGAAACGTGACGCCTGTTTGTGACGCCGACTCCCGCCACCGTCCCCCTGTCCCCCTGTCCCCCTGTCCCCGATTCCCGAATCCCGAATCCCGAATCCCGAAAAAACCATGTCTCTTCATTTGATTTGTAATGCGCACGTTGATCCTGTTTGGCTTTGGGAAGAGGCTGAGGGGCTGGCTGAGACTTTGACTACTTTCAGGGCTGCCGTGGCTTTTTGCCGGGAATATGATGAGTTTGTTTTTTGTCATAATGAGGCCCTGCTCTATGAGTATATCCTTGCTCATGATGAAACTCTATTTGATGACATAAAAAATTTGATTGCGGCAGGCAAATGGAAAATTATTGGAGGATGGTACCTGCAACCCGATTGTAATATGCCCCATGTCGAAGCTATGATCAGGCAAATTAGTCGCGGACGAAAATTTTTCAAGGATCATTTTGGAGTTGAACCCGAAACAGCAGTAAATTTTGATTCTTTCGGACATGCAAGCGCTCTGATTCAGCTTTTAGTGAAATGTGGCTATTCCTCATATCTCTTCTGCCGGCCTGATCACCGATTTCTTGATGTCAAAAACCCTACATTCATCTGGCAAGACGCAAACGCTTATGAACTGCTTGCCCACCGAGCCGATGAACACTATAATTCAATTAGGGGAAAAGCTGGTGAAAAAGTTCTGGATGGCATTGCACGTTCAGAAGGAAATCGACCCGAAATGGTTCTTTGGGGTATCGGTGATCACGGGGGGGGACCTTCACATATTGACCTTGCTGCAATGAGAAAGATTATTACTGAACATCCTGATATTCAAATAACTCATTCATGGCCCGAGGCTTACTTTAATAGTCTTGATCAGACGAATATCCCTCTCCTGAAGAAATCTCTGAATCCATTTTCAAGCGGATGCTATACCTCGCAAATCCGACTGAAAAAGAAGTACCGCCAATTGGAGAATGATCTCTTTTTAACTGAAAAAATTCTCTCCTCCGGATGGTGCCAAATGCTGATATCTTACCCCGAAAAAGAGCTTAGAAAAGCTACCGATTGTATGCTTTTCTGCCAGTTTCATGATGCTCTGCCGGGTACATCAATTGAAAGAGTAGAGAAAAAACTGATTCAGCGTATTGATCAATCTTTGGTCAATCTTGAAAACCTCCGTAATAAGATTTTATTCAAAAAATCAGCTCTGGGTGAAGCCGCTGAAGCCGAAGAATTCCCTGTATTTCTGTTAAATCCCCATCCCTGGCCAGTAACTCGATATTTTGAATTGGAATTTCAGCCACCAGAGCCCAATTTCGATCCATCTGTTTATAAAATTCCTGAATTGCGCACTTTGCAAGGACAAAAAATCCCGCTCCAGTCACTAAAAGCAGATAGTAATCTCGATCAGGA
>JABHCC010000122.1 GCA_018669475.1 Bacteroidota bacterium
CTGGTGGTTTGAGTTAATCTTGTCGGGGTAGCAGGATTCAAACCTGCAAGCCCCTACTCCCAAGCAGGCCTTTTTATTGAATTTTAGTGTAACCATCCATATGGACGTACACAATCAGGTCATTGACAACGAATTATGCGAGATGCAGTGTATGTATGCAAAACCTATGCAAACGAAGGAATCGAATTATTGATCTGAATCCAATAATCAGCTGGTTCATTGTGCTTTATTCAAGGCTGTAGCAACCTAAGCCCCTTGCTTTACAATCCCACCTTTTTTTTCAGCATATACTTTGGGCCGTTGTTGAAGGATATCGAAACGAGGTATTATAAAGCAGGCACATGAAAAACAGATTTAGTCAGGATCAAATGGTTCCAAAAAGGTTTCTGGATCCGGAATCTCAACAGTAGGGTGTAGGCTGCAGGATGAGCCCTTCATTCCCACCCATACCAGCGGCCTTGACAGATCTAAAAAGGCCAGATCTCTCGTTCACCTTACACCTTTCTTATTATATGTTTAGTTCCGAATAAAGATAAAACTTTGCGGTACATTTCAATATGTTCAAGATCATGAAATGAAACCTGCATTTTTACAACATAACCACTTTTATCCGCAATTATGCGCATAAAAGCGCATTTAGATGTTTAAAAGTGGAAATTTGCGCCTCGGGAATTAGATAAATAATAGCCTCAACTAATACGGTTGTTGATTCTGGTTTCAAGTTGCAACCCATTCTCTAATCATAATAAGGGGATCTCAGAGCTTAAAATATTACTGATGTTGGACGAGAATTGGCACTCAATAATTGATCTTTATCACTAATCCTTTTATTCTGACACTTTAATTGTACAAAAAATACATTTTCAGTGCTTTACTCTATTTATCTCTAGGTTATTTTATTTGACTTCATACAATCATATTTTCAAGGCCCAAGGCAATGCAATGGACAGATAGCCAATGAGATAGCTTGGTCATCGCAACAAATATTATTACATTAGCTATTAATTATTTTGATTCTAAAATGAAGGGAAAGCATAATGTCCGCAGTTGATGATTACTTTGAGCAACTTGATAAGGTCCAAAATCGAAAGTGCTTAGAATGTGGGAAACCCCTAAGCGGGAAGAAAGGTCAAATAAGACATCCTGCATGTAAACGAAAAAATGAAGGCAAAGTAGTCAGGGCAAAGAGGGATAAAGAAAAGCTTATCACCGGGCCGATCAACAAAAATGCAGAGATATTAAAGGTGGTCTATTCCGTATTCGGCGAAAGAATATTACCTATTGAGGTTCTTCAATCCCACCGATTTAATTTCAAAGCTCTGGGTCGTGAGATTAAAGATGGTAGGACTGAAACTGAGGGGCTACAATTCGGAAATTATTCTGTCCATCTTTTGAATAGTAATAAGCAAATTAAAATTATTAAACATGAAAATTGAACGAGATATGCTCAATCAAAAAGAGTTTGATGCATTTGTTCCTGAGGTAACTAGGAAAAGACAAACGCGAAAGTGGCTGGTGGTTGGGATCGGCATCGCAGTACTTGGAATGTACTTATACTACAAGCATCTTCAAGTGGAGGAAGAAACTAATGATTGAAATATTGTCAGCTCAGCAGGAGATAGTCTATTCTCATTCTCACACACCACAAGATCAACTATATACACAATTTTCGTGTAGGTGGTTTTCCCTTCTACCCGCTCTCTGCCGATTTTCGCTTAGCATCCTCAGTTTTGTCCGGCAAAGAATGGTTTTTAGGAGCACCTATCCAACAGCATTTTGTCTGATCACTTTTTTTTGCCGCATTTACTCTATCATAAAGAAATTTACTTATCATTTCTCAAAAAGGTGAATTGAAACATTGGATAAAGCGTTCCATTCCTCGAAGGTCAGGTTCGATTCCCGTCGTCTCCAGTGCATGCGCTTCTTTCCACCTTTTCTGTTACGGACAATTAATTATGAATCATTTCTGGATAAGTAAAAATCACCAACCTTTAAATCTGCAATCTCAGCAACACGAAGTCCTGAATACATTGCCAGAACAACTAGCATATAACGAACAGGCCAAGTTTGACGGTCATATAATAAATCTAATTGGTACTTTTCTTGGCAAATCATTAATATCGTCAGGAACTCTTCTCGGCTAAAATAGTCTTCCGGGGCTAAAACCTAAGGCTATCTCTGATTTCCCATGATTGGACCGTGTTATATTATAGAATACAACAACGATATTATATAGTAAATGCTACGAAGCCTAATTATATTATAGATTTCTATTATTATCTATAATTTATATATACTCTCGTGGACAAAACTCTGGGCTTAATTGTAACTATTGATACAAAACCAAGAGATTTCGCAGGCGAGGCAAGTTTCAGACATTAAAGCTAGTTTCTATTGGGTGGATTAGACTGAGTCTATCGTAAAGATGTTATTTAAACGATGTCTCAAAACAACAGATCCCAACTGAAAAGTGCTGCACTAGCATATTGATGAAAGTAAATCAGATTACTGGCCACCTAACGGATACTACATTCTTCTCAGATAAGAAGAACTTTGGAATGTTTAGATATCAGCTTCGTTGACTCAGTGGGAAATATGGTCGTTTATTATGACAAATTTGGATTGATTTTGTATATTGGTTTGATGCTTCTGATGCGAGATCATATGATCCTAGTGATATTTCACTAAGGGAAATTGATTCCCTTATGGCTTCAATTATCATTTTTGGAAAAATAGAACTGTTTCGCCTGAGCTCAGAGTTGTGGAAAAAGGAGGCATTGATGGCAGTGGCCTTTACATTGATTCAAGAGATCCTACTTCATGGATCACTCAGAACAAATTTGATCGTGTTTTATACTTCAGCAGATCAGCATTGAAACTAAAAAATGGGTTCAATCTGAGTTCAAAGAATTGAAAAAACTGATTGAAGCTTATGATTTCAGCGAAGTCCTTGGGATTCTTTATAATACTCCCTGAAATTTAGACCACTGGTTAAGTATAATGTAAATCATTAAATTTAACGAGTATGAGTAAGACAAGAATTAAGCGGAGTGCCGCATTTAAAGCCCAGGTAGCCATTGAAGCTATCAAAGAAGCTGAGAC
>JABHCC010000123.1 GCA_018669475.1 Bacteroidota bacterium
CGAGCTTATTACAGAAATTAAAATTGGCTCTGAAACCTTGTCAGCATCCAATCATATTGGATTGAGAACGATAGATCTGGTGAGGGAAAAAGACCAATGGGGAGAGTCGTTCTATTTCAAAGTTAACGGAGTGCCTCTTTTTGTGAAAGGTGCCAATTACATTCCCCAGGACAACTTTCTCAATCATGTAATGCCAACTGAATATAGTCATCTTCTGCATTCCGCCAGGGAAGCTAATATGAATATGATAAGAGTTTGGGGTGGAGGCGTTTATGAGGATGATTTGTTTTATCATCTCTGTGATCGGATGGGACTTTTAGTTTGGCAGGATTTTATGTTTGCCTGTTCAATGTATCCGGGTAATACTGAATTTCTGGCTTCGGTAAAGGCCGAGGCAGAAGATAATATAAAGCGATTGCGCAATCATCCATCCCTTGCCATCTGGTGCGGAAATAATGAGATTCAGGATGCATGGCATCAATGGGGTTGGCAAAACCAATATACTGAAGTACAAAAAAAGGAAATTGCTCAATCCTACCAGGCTATTTTTCACGAATTGCTGCCAGAGATGGTTTCAAAGTTTGATCCACAGCGGGAATATTGGCCTTCTTCTCCTGCCTCAGGCACAACTTTCGGACAAACATCCAACACAGAATCGGGTGACTTGCATTACTGGGGTGTATGGCACAGCAGACTTCCGTTTGAAACATACGGGGAGGTGATACCCCGTTTCTCAAGTGAATTTGGTTTTCAATCCTTTCCTGAGTATAAAACTATTTGCAGTTTTACCCTGCCGGATGAAAGAGATATTGAATCTGAGGTGATGAAAGCCCACCAAAAACATCCGGCAGGAAATGAGCTTATTCTTAATTACATGGAGCGATACTATCCTGTACCTGAAGATTTTGAGGAGTTTTTATATGTAAGTCAGGTCATGCAGGGAGAAGGCATTCGTTTTGGACTGGAAGCATTAAGAAGAAGCAGGCCAAGATGCATGGGATCATTATATTGGCAGCTTAATGACTGCTGGCCAGCGGCATCCTGGTCGGGGATTGACTATTTTGGCAGGTGGAAAGCTTTGCATTTTCAAGCTCAGCGTGCATATGAGCCCTTATTAATATCTTTTCAACAAGACCAGGATAGCCTGCAGGTATATCTGGTTTCTGATCTGCGTGAAGAGATTGCCGGTAAACTGATTCTGCAATTGATGGCCTTTGATGGTAGAATATGGTATCACAAGGAGATGAATGCCAGTTTCTCTCCCCTGAAATCCATTCCGGTTCTTAAAATCTCAACAGATGATATGATGGTTGGGAATATAAGTCCTGAAGAGTGTTTCGTGGTAGCAAAGTTTAGCCCTCAGGATCAAATAGTAAGGCCGGGCATTCACTATTTCGAAAAAGCGAGAGATCAGAAATTACCAGATGTCATCCCTGAATGGGAGTTGTTAGAAAAAGATGGAAATATGCTTCTAAAATTGTCCTCTCCATCATTATGCCGCCAGGTATACATCAGGTATGATGGTGAGACTGAAATTCGTTTCCATGAAAACTATTTTGATTTGCTTCCCAATGAAGTGAAAATTATATCCATCCATAAACGCGAAAGAGAAGAAATCAATAGCGATAAGATTCGTATCTTCGTGTTAAATCAGCTAAGCCCAACTAAACCCAGATTAAATGAAAAAGACAGTAATTAAAATGCTTCGTACTTGTGCCGAAACTAATCCTGGCACAAATTATTCATGTGAGAAGAAAGGTAAGGATTGGGATAGTATGACATATGCAGATGCTCTTCAGGAGAGCCGGTATATTTCAAGTGGTTTGCTGGAGATTGGAATAAAAAAAGGAGACAAAATATCTACATTGGCTGAAGGAAGAAATCGTTGGATAACTTCAGAGTTTGGGATGCTTTTTCTTGGCGCAACAAATGTACCTCTCGCCTTAAAACTAATTCCTGATGAGGTGATTTTTCGCATAACACATTCCGAATCTACTGCAATAATTGCCTCTCTTGTAACTATTAAAAAGTTAGCTCAGGTATACAAGAATCTAGAAAATAAAATCAAAATAATATATCTGGAAGATAATCTTAATGGATTGGAGGAGCTGTGTGAAGAATCGGGCATCAAGCCGGGAGAAAACCTGATTTTTTATCATGAACTACTGGATCTTGGGAAATCCGGTTTTGAGAAAAACGAGGCAAAATTAGATGAGATTGAAGCCAGCATTGAAGAAGATGATATTGTCACTATATCCTACACTTCGGGAACAACAGGAGATCCGAAGGGGATTATGTTGTCGCATTTCAATTACTTCCACAATTGCAAAGATGCGATGGAATATTTTAATGTTAGTACAGGTGACCGTCTTTACATATGTATACCAGTTGATCACTCTTTTGCTCATACCGTGGGACTGTATGCTGCCCTTTTACGAGGACTTAGTCTTTACTTTGTAGATTTTGGCGGTGGTGGTGTTCAATATGCGAAAAATGTTGCGAAAAATTTGGTGGAAGCAAATCCTCATTTCATGTTGAGTGTACCTGCTCTGACCAGCAATTTCATGAATAAGATCAAAGATGGCGTTGCCGCTAAAGGTAAATTCATCAATGGATTATTTAATGCTGGCATTAATGCCGGAATAAGGATGAATGGTGACGGATTCAGGAAAGCAAATTTCCTTGTGAAAATGGTGAACTGGATTCCTTTTAAATTGGCAGACCTCCTGGTTTTTTCCAAGATCAGAAAGATATTTGGCAATAATATGAGATATATTGTCGGAGGAGGAGCCTTGTTGGATATCAGACAGCAAAGGTTTTTCTATGCTCTTGGGGTGCCGGTTTATCAAGGCTATGGATTAAGTGAAGCAACACCTATTATCTCTGCTAATACTCAGGAGATTCACAAAATGGGATCATCCGGGAGGGTAATAACAAATGTTGATTGCAAAATTATTAAGAATGACGGATCAGAAGCTGCTACCGGTGAGCAGGGGCAAATTCTGATAAAAGGGAATAATGTTATGATGGGATATTATAAAAATCCCGTGACTACTGCGGCAACTGTTATTGATAAGTGGCTCTATACAGGTGACCTGGGTTATATTGACCGTGATAAATTTCTTATTGTTATTGGCCGTGAGAAAGCATTGCTCATTTCTGCGGATGGAGAAAAATACTC
>JABHCC010000124.1 GCA_018669475.1 Bacteroidota bacterium
CGGCACCAACCTCCTTAGCCATTTTATGCATGGTGTTGGTGCAGATGATAATAAAATCAGCTCCGCCTTTTTCGAGTCTTTGTCCGGTTTCAACCATGATGCGTGATAGTTCTTCCCAATCATTATCATGTTGTAACTGTGCAATGGGGCCGAAGTCCACCGAATACATCAGGCATTGAGCCGAATGTAATCCGCCCAGTTTTTGTTTAATCTGTTCATTCAGAATACGATAATACTCTAGCGATGATTCCCAGCTCATCCCTCCGATCATTCCTATAGTTTTTCGTGGATATGTGAAAGGATCACATACTGCTAAAGATGGTTTGCAAATATATCAAAATGGTAATTTATTGGGAGATATAGAAGTACCTGATGGATTTAGGGTTATTTCTTATCAGAAACCATATTATTATTCAAATAGTTTTATCAATGAAGAAACAGGTGGAATCTGGTCATACAAATTTAAGTTAGAGCTTTAACAATCTTTCCAACTCACTCTGGAAATCAAAACCTAAACTAGATGACAAATAGAATATTGCCCATTTTGTTGATTTCAACTATTGTGATTAGTTTCGTAATTGGTTGTCATAATCAATCGCAAATTAAGCAAGAATTATTGGTTAATGATAGCCTTACAAAAGTAGAATTCCAAACCTCTAAAATTGATTTTGGAAATGAAATATTGACACAATCCTTATTGGAAAATACTTCTATACAAATGTTGGCAAGCATGATTTATTAATCAAGGATATTCTTCCAGATTGTATTTGTATGGATTATGTTATTACTGATAGTATTCTAAAACCAAATGAGACAGGATGTATAAGTTTGCTGTTTAATACTGAGGGAAAAGTCGGAGAACAAAACCTATTGGCAACTGTGGAGGCTAATACAATCGATCGATTTTATCTTTTAAGACTCAATGCTGTAGTCAAACAAAGGGAGTTGTTTATCTAAGAACCCCTGTGGATCTTCCAGTGCGAATGTTCTGTTTTGAGGATTCTCGAGGGATACATAATCTTTATCAGGAAATAAGGCTTTTACTAGTGTGGTTTTCCAGATTGACGAGGGCCTGTAAGCAAACAGCTTTAAATGAATTAGCCAGTTTCAGAAGTCTGTTTTCAATTTCTCGACTTATCATACAGTATATAGGCTGTTAAAATCCACTAAGGTTTTTTGGTAATTATTATTCAAGGAAATGCAAAAATGAAGTTACACATGCATGAAATCAGTCAATTAGTCTTGTGAGCTGTTTGGCAATTTGCCTGCTTTTTTTGCTCATTTCATTATCCTGAGGACTGAAGTTCATAAATAGCTCTTTTGCCTCTTGATATTCTTCATTGGCTATTTTACATAGTCCCAGATACCATAAACCAGATGTTTTGTATGATCCACCTTGAGAGATGACAGTTTTTAATGCATTTTCTGCCTCTTTGTATTCCTGAAGTTCAATGTGAATTAGGCTTCTTAGAAGATGATAATCAGGATTATCTGGGAATTCCTGACAAAGCTGGGTTATTGAAGGCAAGGCATGATCAGAATCTCCATTTTGATAGAGTTGGATTGTCACTAAATAAGGATAAACAACAGAGGAATCTGCCCGGTATTCAGTTTGATAAATGTAGGTCTCATAATACTTGTCAAACAAGTCCATCCCAGATAAAGCATTACGCCCATTAAGATTTAACAGAATGATTCCTATTAAACTGGCAGCAATAGCAATGCCTGATACAAAGTATATTCTCCTGCTACGGTATCTTTTGTGTGCTCTTTTAGCCATGATTTGATATCTATAGGCACTACTATTCTGACGTTCATCATATGAGATCTGATCAAGCAAATGCTCAAGATTTTTTATTCTCCGATCGTCGTTTTCCATTCTTTTTCCAATTATTTCTTAGGAATTCTTTTAAGGTGGTATGATTGGGTGAATTATCAATAATCTCCAGAAGTTTACTCCGATTTTGAGAGATTACCGAATAGAATACATTCATGGATTTGTAATTGAATTGTTCACAAATATCTTTCAATTTCTTGTCATGAAATAATACTTGTTCCATCACATCTCTTTGTTTTGGAGGAAGTTGTTTGATCAGTTGCTTTAATGATTCTTTACAGGTGTCATAGTCCGACGTTTTAGATATTTGCTCATCATTTTCTTGCGCTTTCATCTTCCGGGCATAATTTAGTAAATTTCCCCTCCCAATTACTTTGTAGCGTACAAGCCGTTTTATGACATTTTTCGCAAATCCAATCAGATAAGCAACCGGCTCAGCAATAGGCAATAGACCGGGTTTGCGAAGAAACTCGTCTAAAGTATCCTGAAAGACATCCTCCTGATTTTCTTTTGTAAAAAGCCTTTGCCTCATTAATTCACTTCTAATGAATGCATTGAGGGGGGGGAGACCAGGTTTAAGGCCTCTTTATTGCCCTCCCTGATCTGCTCCAAGGTGTTTTTTAGTTTCGGTTTGTTCTTTGATTTCATTTGTCTCGATAGACCTACCAAAGCTAGTAAACAGATTATGGATATCCAACCCCAACATAGTAAATCTTATGTTGGGGTTGGATGTGGATTAGCAGAATCATCCTCCACCAGAACCTGGATCAGGATCCGGAGGTGGAGGAGGTGGTGGGTCAATGGGGTCTCCATCACCATTTCCGCCATAAACGAATCCCATTTCTTTCATTGTCAGGGCCCTGATCTCCCTTTTTTTTTCTCAGGATTGTTGGTTTTGTCCATTGCATAGAAATTTTGGTTTAACATGGAACTGTCATATGATTACCACAGCAGAATGGAAAACCTTAATGGTTGAATGGAGTTTTTTTATTGAAAATGACAATATATTCGTTGCAACCTCCGTGGTTTTTTCGTAGTATTAGGAAAGTAAGCCTGCCGGACCAACATGATACGATTACTCAGCATATTCACTCTATTATGCCTTTCAATGAGCGTAATAGCACAAGAAAGGTCATTGAATGATTTATACACTAAGACTTTGCAAGTATCAAAACTGATCAATCATGCCGATTATGTTCAGGCATTGGATCGTGCTGATAAGATACTCGGACAATATTCGGATTTTAGTCCAAATTCAGTTTATTTCACCTATCTCCACATGTATAAAGCTTCTGCTTACATGGCCCTGGGTGATTTGATGCTATCAAGCCATTGTTATTCACTAGCTCTGGAATATGCCAGAAAGAGTGAAAATCATGAAATACAATTTGCAATACGAAATAATCTTGCTGTTCTGGATTTGGAAAGGCAAAACTATCAAGAATGCTTTGATCAATGTCTGGTTTTGTGGTTTGATGAGGGTTTTCAACCGGAACTTGATCAACAGGCTGCGGTACTGAATAACCTTGCTATTTGCGCAGTGCGGTTAAATAACAAAACTGCTGCTGATAGCTTGTTTCCTCAATTATTTGCCATATCAGAGACTGAATTGCCATTTGTAAAATTTGATCCGGTTCTGCCGTATCGGAATTACGGCCAGTTCCTGAGGCAGTTAGGGAGAGACAAAGAGGCTGTTAAGTATTTTAGTATAGCCCTTAACCGGTTTATGGATTCACTGGGTTTGCATCATTTCCAGACCGGGCAATCTTACCTGTATCTGGGTGAATGCTATCAGGCTATCGGGAATCTGGATTCTGCCAGAATTTGTTTCGATCACGCTGTGAATATCTTGGATCCTGACAGCCTGTTTGTCGGAACTGCTACATATGAATTGATCAGGATAAAGGCATATCGGACCAGAGCCAGTTTTTGGGTTTCTATTTCCAGGGTAGAGAGGGCTCTGGCTGACATTGAGAAAGCAATTGAAAGGATTGAATTTATTATGCGCTATTATACATCAACTGAATCGGGTTTTGCTGTAGCCATGGTCGTCAGACCAGTGTACAATCTGGCTATTGAGTTGGCTTTGACATTATTTCAGCGGAATAATGAAAACAAGTATTTTTTCAAAGCCCTGATGTACTCAGATCAGGCAAAAAGGATGTCACTTCAAACGAATTACCAGAACCTGTACGAGGTGGAATTGTCACCTCAGTTAGAGAAGGCTTATCGTTCATTTTATGCCACCAGACTTGCATTATCAAAAAAGCATGAATCACCATCTGATCTTGCCGGTCTTGTTCAGCAGCACAGCGAAAACAGGATATACATGGATTCCATATTAGGTTTTTCTGATCTTATGGCCTCTGCCCGCCAAGAGAACAACCAGATAAACCAAAAAGATTTTGTCAATCCTTTGTTAAGCTTTTACGATCTGGATACCACTTTTCGTGTTCTGTTTTTAAATGGAAGAAAAACGGACTATTACGAAATAACAAAAACCACAAAGCTGAAAGAGACAATTCATTCATTTAAAAGCCTGATCTCGAAGACACGAACCGGTAATTATGGTCAGGCCGAATTGCAGGAGTATGTAGAGTATGCCGCTTATCTGTATGAAGTTCTGATTAGATCGACAGATTGGACTGAGAATGGCCCCCTATACATTCAGGCAGACGGCGAATTAAATGGTTTGCCATTTGGGGCTTTTGTGGATTTGAAAGGTTCAGATAGCCAAAGAGGTCTGATACATACTTTCAAAGACCTGCCATATCTGATCCGGAAAAATCCGGTATTCTACGTCAGTTCAGTTTCTAAAAGTACGACTCCACATACGAATCTTGAAAATGGATTAAGTCTAATAATGGCTTCCGGTGATTCTTCACTGTCAGCATCGGAATCAGAGATTAATGCTCTTCAGTCTCATTTCAAAGACAAATTCCTCTATGGTTTAAAACAAAGGAGCAAAATTCTTCATTTTATTGTACATGCAGATGTTGACTTAAGCAATCCCTACAACTCCGTATTGAGCAATGGATACTCCTGGTTGGATATTCTGGGCATGGATAACCGTGGTAAGCAGGTGTACCTGAATGCTTGTCAGACCGGTGTAGGGCGATATAATTCCGGAGAGGGATTTATGAGTTTAGGTCTGGCATTCTTGTTATCGGGGGCTCAACAGGTTGTTGAAACCTATTGGATGGCTCCGGAAAGGCAAAGCGCAGATATTGCCATCGGGTTTTATCAAAGCAAAGGCTTTAAGAATCCGGCAAAAGCACTGCAATCTTCAAAACTTCAGTACCTGGATGATGCCGAACCTGGTCTGGATCATCCTCATTACTGGGCTGGGGCAATGATTCAGGGGCGTATCGGGTTTGAATCTTCTCAAGGAGATTTGATATTCCTGCTCCTCGGGATTTTCCTGATTGGCATTCTTTTATACCTTCTTTATCGATTTCGCACGGTAAAAAACCTTACCTGATATTCAGTTGCTTAGCTCGTATTTTGTTTTTTGTTGAAAAAAGTCAGCAAAATCCATTAAGGTTTTGGAGATATCTCCGGTATATAGACAGATTGTTTATAAAAGTTACAATGGAGGAAAAGAAACTCTGGTATTGTCAATATCCACTAACCAAGTTCAAAATATGAATGTTTCAATAATTACATGGAGGATTTACTTGGGAATTCTAATAGTTGTTATTCTCAGTTCAGCATGTATCAAGAACGAACAATTTACTAATACTAATGAAATAGTAATTCCTGATAATCAGGATGAAATTAAGAGTTATTTGTCTGAATATGCTGACACAGTTTGGTACGTGTATTTGGAGGATTGTGATTCATCATATATTGGTCAGGTTTCTGAAATGAAATTATCTAGAAATTACATCATAATATATGACAAGTATATCAATCAATTAAGTCTTTTTACCTCCACCGGGGCATTTCTTAGAAAGATTGGGAAACAAGGCGGAGGACCTGGAGAGTATGGCAATGTATTTAGCTTTGACATTACTAAAGATGAATCCTTAATATACGTTTACGCACCTGGAGACAACATATTGGTATATGGTATTAATGGAATCTTCAAGGAAAGCATTTATGTTGGTATTAAATTTAGGTACTTGAACTTGATTGGCAATAAGGTGGCCATTCAGGTTTCATACCCAATTTCACATATATATGATGGATACTCCAATTATATTTTGGATCAGAGCGGGCAAGTTGTAAAACGACTTTGGAAGAAGAACCCGATTAATAAAAATGGTGAACCACGAATATCAGGCTTTTCTGAAAACTATTTATATCAAGACACGATTTGTTATTGGGAATACTTCAATGATACGATTTATGGGTTATCCAAAGACTATTCTCTGATTCCTAGATGGGCAATTAATTTGGGACCAAGAAAGCTGGGAAATTCTGCTTTTCAAAACATGTCAACTCTGGGTGAGAAAACGACTGAAGCTGTTCGGCTAATGACATCCTTTGCAGAGACAACAGATTTCTTTTTTTTAGAACTTGTTGACAGAAGAAAACTATGCCGATACATTTATCTAAAAAATAAACAAAGCATATTAAAGGTAGGATCGGGAAGAATTGATAGTCGAATTCCTGAATTAATCAATGACCTTGATAATGGCCCAAATTTTTGGTCAACTAGAAGTGTGAACTCTTCAGTGTTGGTAAAGGTTGTCGAACCTTCTGAGATGATAACATTACTGTCAAATACTACTGGAGTAAAGAACAATAGCCAGCTACAAGGATATAGAGAATTGTTGACAATTGAAAGTAACCCAACCTTAATGTTTATCAAGATGAAATCTAAATGAGAAAAGCCATTATTATATTATTAGCCTTATGGTTTCAATTTGGTTGCGCTAATCAAAAACTTAAGGAAGAAAATATCATGCAAGAAGGTTCAAGTATTCAAAATGAATTAGAGCTGACACTTTTATCCTATTTTGAGTTTGAAAGGATTCAAATCAATGATTTCTATCTTTTTGATAAAAATAATGATTCAAGTCTTTTTTCAAGGTTCGTTAAGGATTCAACAGTATTATGCTTATACCTCCCTATTAACTCTTGTTTGGAATGCGTAAACAAACAACTACTTGAATTATCAAAATCTGAGCATCAAAAAACAACAGAAAGAACAATTATTATTTCGGTAACTCCAAATTATCGGGCCATTTATACGCTGCTAAGAAAATACAAACTTAAGATTCCTGTATTTAATTGTTGGAATGAGAATATTATTAGTGCAAATAGAAAATACCCTGGACCATTCTTTTTCCTTCTCAATAACCACTTGACTCCATGGATGTTTTACCTTCCTCCGGGAAATAGTGCCAATCTAACACCTAAATATCTCAATTCGGTTCGTCAACGATTTAATGAAAATAGTCATGAGAGTTATTTGCCTTAAAGTATACATTGTTAATAACATAGGAATATGACATCCTTTTATTCTCAAATCATTGAGTATTAGTCTAAATAATTATCGTAATTTAACGACTTGATATCAGCCAGTTCTAGTCACAATCTTAAGTCCCCACAGTATTTAATTGCAGAATTATTATGCATCTAAAATATCGACTTTATAGATTAATGACTCTGGTGCTTATAGTTAATCTAGTATTTATTTTTCAAGTCCAAAGTCAGGAGCATCAAACATATTTTTTAACTGGTCATGTAACTAATACTTTTAGTGGGGAAGGAGTACCCTTAACTCACGTTATTATTATTGGGTTTAACATAACTACAATTACTAATGAGGAAGGATGGTTTCGTCTTTCTATGCCCCCCGGAGATTACACATTGCAAATGTCTCATCTGGCTTACGAGCCTTTTGAAGTTTGCCTCACAATTTCTTCTGATACCACCAGTACATTCCATTTACAAAAAAAGGTGGTGTCAATGGAAGTGGTGAGTATTTTTGCTGAAAGAATAAGGAATCTTACCCCTGAGACTTATTCTCATGTTTCAGATTATGAGGTAGTGGGAGATGAACTCTTCTTGATTGGGCATCCAAGTAAAAGATCTCAGAGTTATTTGTATTCGGCTCATCTGAATGGCAAAATCTATGATACTTTGCGCATAGATAAATCAGGTGAAGTTGAGAAGGATTATCTGGGAAACATATGGTATTTGGATAAAAATGACGCTAGAAAAGTTGTGACTCTGGATCAGAAGCTTATTGTCAAGAATCCAATATCAGGTAGCGCTTACGAAGACTCAATTGATCATCCTATACTTCAATGGAACAATAAAACATACTTTCAGGACTATTTTGTTGGTGAGAAAGGGCTCAAAACATATTTCAGAGTTCCTCAGGTTGACAGCTTATATATAATAAGCACAATAAGGGATTCAATGTTGATGTATTTACTATCAAGGAGGAAAGATGACAATCGTGCCAGACAGATTTCTGATGCATATTTCAATCAAGTCTGGGGGGCAGCAATGAGTGCAAATAAAGGAGGGCGAGGATCATATGCACCGGTCAAGCCACAGAGTGATTATGTGACAGCCTCTTTCACAGAACCATTGATTTATGGAACCGGTGGAACAGGTAAAGTGAATTTTACAATCCCACTAATTAAAAATATTACAGCACCAATATTCCGTTTAGCCAATGTGCTTGTTCAGATAGATTATTATAACTCTTCGATTTATTTCTTTAACGAAGCCGGGATGAAAATTCATCAAGTGCCTATTGAATTCCATCTAATTCGACAAGCAGGTGGAGTACTCAGACAGATTTTCTTTCCAATTATCGATTATTTAAACCAGAGTGTATATGTATGGGTACAAAGAACAGATCATATCGAAGTGTACCAGCTTAGTGTTG
This sequence comes from Bacteroidota bacterium, assembly GCA_018669475.1. Lineage (GTDB taxonomy): Bacteria > Bacteroidota > Bacteroidia > Bacteroidales > UBA12481 > JABHCC01. The sequence goes on from JABHCC010000124.1 coordinate 8,691, forward strand.
AGACAGGCCAGCTAATCAAGAGAATCAATCTTGAGTCATTTCAGAATGTTCATAATCTGAAAATTGAAAATGGATCACTGTTCTTCTTATACAATGAGTTGCATTATCCATATGCAACAAGATTGTATCGCTTGGATTTGTGATCTGATAACATACTTTTGAAACTGTCATATTAATTCAGGAGGTAAAACTGGGTCCTGCTTTAGCGTAATCTGTTTACGTGAAGACTTGAAAGGCTTTCTATGGCTTATTAAATTTCCTCCAGTTTAACACTTGAATTCCATTGCTCCTGTTTTGGGTTTCATCACCTGCATACAGAACTGTCCCTTTATTAATTTTGGAAAGTTTTGACCAGTAAATTAGATTTTTAAAGTAGTCTGAATTAATGGTTTGAGATGATTTGATTTCAATTGGTGAAAGAGAATCTGCTTTTTCAAGAATAAGATCAACTTCATGTCCGGTTTTATCCCGCCAGTAAAAGAAGTTGCCTGAATGTGAGCTAAAAGATAATTTTTTAATCTCTTCAGAAACCACCATTGTCTCGAAAATACTTCCTTTTAATGGGTGATATTTTAATTGACTGATATTCTTAATCCCTAATAATGAACATACAATACCCGGGTCATAAAAGAAGAGCTTAGGCCTCTTAACAATAGTTTTGTTGAAGTTTTTATGATGAGGCTTGAGTAGGAATATGATATAACTGGCCTCAAGAACAGAGATCCATGATTGAACCGTTTTGACATCAACCCCACAAACATTAGAAATTGCAGTCAGGTTTAATTCCTGAGCTGTGCGTCCGGCCAGAATATGCATAAAACGTTCAAACTGAATCAAGTCAGTAATGTTTTTTATCTGTCTTACATCTCTTTCTATGTAAGTGCGGATATAACTGGGATACCATTCAGCCGGTTCAAGTTGTTGATCAAAAACCGGTGGATAAAACCCGGATAGAATCAATTCGTCATCTGATTGATTGTGCTTTTGCTCGCTTAATTCCGAGTAGGTGAAAGGTAGCAGATTTATATGAGTCACTCTCCCCGCCAATGTTTGGGAAATATTTTGTTGTAATAGCAGATTGTTTGATCCTGTGAGAATAAACAGTCCTTTTGCAGTTGAATTATCAAGAATCTCCTGCAAATAAGAGAACAATTCCGGAACGCGTTGAACCTCATCCAGAATGGCACCATTGGGTAAGTCAGCTAAGAAGCCCTGCGGATCTTCCAGAGCGAATAATCTGTTCTGAGGATTCTCAAGTGATATATAATCCTTATCAGGAAATAAGGCTTTTACTATTGTGGTTTTGCCAGATTGGCGAGGACCAGTAAGCACCACAGCCTTAAATGAATTAGCTAGTTTTAGAAGCCTGTTTTCTATTCCTCTATTAATCACAGAGCAAATATATGGAAAAATATGGAATTAAACTCCATAAAATTCCATCAATGAGTGCTATTGCGCAAGAGAAGTTTTATGATGTCAGGGATGAAGCGGATCACTATCTACAACAATGTAGTTTATTCCCATTTAATGAAAAATCAAAGGTTTTCGTATGGATGAAATGCATGAATATTCGTATCTTAGAAATCAACAAAGAACACATGAGGACCTGACATGCAAAGATTAATAATAGCTCTGGTATATTTCGTATTAGTGTCTTCTTATTCATTAGGACAAGATTCATCTACATCAGATGACCTGGAGATCATCTATAGCGAGACATTTGATTGGGAAAATCCTGATGATCCAAGAGGTTGGACTATGCCGGATGGGTATTACATGGAAGATCCCAATGACACTGGGTTTAACTGGCATTGGTGGCCCAATGATAGTTTAGTTGCTGATTTGACTTTTGAACCCCCATTTCGATCTACTTCTGCCTCTGATGGGCAATTGTGCTTATTCGCCAATCTTTACAATAATTATGTTGACGCACCAGCCAGGACGTCAATTAATAATTCCATAGTATTTCCTTTAATTGACTGTAGTGAACATGCTTCTGTAATTGTTCGTTTTCAAACTTCATTTCAAAATTATGGATGGGAAAACTTCGATCTTTGGTCTAACCTTGTTGAGGTTTCCAACAATTATGGTGTTCATTGGGCTTCATTCAATGCAGGATTTGGATGTGGACATAAGGATCGTCCTAATGATGAACCAGGTGATAGTGCAATTATTGACCATTTTATCGGATCGAAATTTCCTATATACGGGGATTGTGAGCTTGTTGGTGTTTCTGCTTACATCATGGGTGGCTTGGCAGATGGACTAATTGATTTTCGGTATGTTGTTTTTCAGGAGGTCACAGATGAAAATGGAGAAATTATAGATCGTGATTTGTTCCTAAGCACAGAATATGTTGATCTCGACTCATCTATGTTTAATCAGTGGGTGTATTTGCCTATAGATAAAGATGGTGAATCAGAATTTGTATCTGCTGAAACCGTTCTCTATGCCGGCATTCAATATAGTGATTTTCATCCTGATCAAATGACAAGACGGAATCAGGGCCTTTCTATTGGTGCCGATAATTCCAGCCCTAACCATGATCCCAGGGCAGTTGGCTTATACCGCACATCAGTTTGGGATGGCTCACAATATATTACGGAAAGGAATTTAATGGTCAGGTTATTGATTAATGACCATTCGGATTTATCCGGCAGGAATAATGTGTTAACTACTCCATTGTCTCTCAATCAAAACTACCCAAATCCATTTGCCGAGGAGACAAATATCACATATATCTTAACCAGGTCAGCCCCAATAGATATCGTTATAAGAGACATAACTGGCAGACCAGTAAAGGTGATTAATGAAGGTTTGAGGCCCATAGGAGAACATTCTTTCACATTGAAAGCGATGGAATTAGGAGCGGGTTTGTATACCTACACGATTATCGCCGGGAACATTCGCGAGACTAAGCAGATGATAATCAGCAGATAGGGCTGTCTTATTTCTGGTTCCGGCGTATCGAAACAAGTAATATATTGTAGTTTCTGTTCAAATTCATCTTCCCCAAACTTTTTTATTGAATTACGCGAGCGCATTAGCTTACGCCTAGCTCGTGAAAAACTCGGTTCCCTGCTGCTCAGAGCTGGGGATCTTTAGTTTTTTTTTGCAAGTGAAGGCCATGTTTTGACCAGGGAACCTACCTCTTCAATCATGACTGACATTTGTTCTTGTGTCAGAAGGAAATATTCCCGATTGCAAACTCAACTGCGGCCTCTGCATGTAGCTGAGTCGTATCCAGTATAGGTACAGAAACATCTTTCTGCTTCACCAAAAGTGGAATCTCAGTGCATCCCAGAATAATCCCTTCTGCTCCCTGATCGATAAGCTTTTCAATAATCCTCAGGTACTCTGTTTTGCTATCTTTCAGGATAGTACCAAGGCATAGTTCCTTGTATATAATTCTGTGAATTGTATCCATATCGGTATCATCCGGAGTCAGGACTTTCAAACCATGTTTTTCTGCTAGTCGACCCTTGTAAAAATCCTGTTCCATAGTGAACCGGGTTCCCAACAAAGCAACTGTATTTAGTCCTTGCCTTTTTATTTCTTCAGCAGTAGTGTCAGCAATGTGGATAAGTGGAATAGATATCCCGGCACCAACCTCCTTAGCCATTTTATGCATGGTGTTGGTGCAGATGATAATAAAATCAGCTCCGCCTTTTTCGAGTCTTTGTCCGGTTTCAACCATGATGCGTGATAGTTCTTCCCAATCATTATCATGTTGTAACTCTGCAATGGGGCCGAAGTCCACCGAATACATCAGGCATTGAGCCGAATGTAATCCGCCCAGTTTTTGTTTAATTTGTTCATTCAGAATACGATAATACTCTAGCGATGATTCCCAGCTCATCCCTCCGATCATTCCTATAGTTTTCATATTTTGGATTTAATTTTTAAAACTATGGAATATTTTCCAGCACATCACACGGTTGTCATACAGACTCGGAATAATTAGCAGGTTTTTTTCTTCAATCCATTTGAAATCGGCGAGCTGAATCCCGGCAGTTGAAGTATTCAATATTTCTGTTGTCTCTCCGGATGGAGCCCTTTTGAAGAGATGGCCGTTCCAATCGCTGTAAAGAATATTTCCACTTTTTGTCACCTGAATACCATCCATAACAGCTCCCGGAAAAAGGGTATCAAGAGTTTTCGATGCCTGGGTTTTAATATTGATTTCAAGAAGAGCCGGATAACCTGAGCAGCCAACAAGGAGAATATCACCATTCAGATATAGGCCATTGGGTTGAATGAGCACTCCGCCCTGCATCCAGATACCGGCTTCCCCTTCTTCAATTTTATAAATAGCATTTTGTCCACCGTCACTGACATAAAGCACCGATCCGTCATCAGTTCCTGTAATGTCATTCGGAAATACAGGCCCAGGCAGAATAATTCTTTTCTCAATCTCTCCGGATGTAATATCAATTACTGCAACTGCCCTCCGCTCAACCACGTAGAGTTTGTCGCCCGCCAGTTTTAATCCGGTAGGAGCATACAATCCTTTTACCCAGTCTTTTTCAATTATTTCACCTCCAAGAGATATTTTGGAGATTGATTCGGTTGGTCTTTTAAGATTATTGGATACATAAATTACCTCCCGGATGGGATCATATTCGGCTGATTCAGGGTAATCGAGCTGATATGGCAATTCCCAGAGTTTTGTCATATTCTCAGAATGCTCAATGGCTTCAGCATCACGAAGCATGAAACCCCAGCCACCCATATTTTCACCAATGAGCAGACAAAGTTCGTTGTCTCCTTTACGGAGTTTAAGATGTAATTCATCGTTGTATCCGACTAGTCCGGCAAAGCTTGGATCACGGCTTCTGAAAGTGCTCACTCCGGTGAATACAGCTTCACCATTAAGGAAAACAGAAACAAGATCGCTGTATCCTAAACCGAAGCGGTGCAATCCTGCTTGTTCAGCAGTAATTGTGGTTTTCGCTATCACCCATCCGGGCTGAGTAGGATTTCTCACTAGCTCACGACTAAGATTAACCAGGCCTCCCGGATCGGATTGTACAGACTTCCAGGTAAGGTCATCAAGCTGAGATCCTGATGGCAATGAATATGGGTCGACCAAATTACTGCTCATTGGAGAACTGATGCTCCAGTCGGATATCACTCCTGGTACTTTTGGTTTGGGGTGAGCGGGGGCCACATCCGGGAGGTGATCAGAATATTTGAAATTGGCGAAATAGGCAGTGCCATTTGCCGGACCGTAAACGCCTATCGAACCGGCTTTCATTGGCAACTCGAGCTGATGAATAAACAAAGAAGGTTCCTCTTCGGCACCTACGAACACCTGGGCAGTTTGCCCTGAGACTTCTAACCTGACATGCACCCATTTGTTTGAAGGCATAAGGATTTCCTTTGTATATCCCTCGCCATGATAGAGCTGCCAGCAACTGACATTATGGAAAACGGGAGTGTATTGCAGTGCATCATGATTAAGCCCATCCAGTTTATGCGGACGAATGTAAAACAACTCATAATCACCAGAGTCCTGCATGCGAAAAATTAGTCCGGGGAAGGATCGTTGTCCTGTCACATAAAGGTCAAGCTCAATTGTGCCATTTGTAAAGCTGAGGTCTTTGAGGGTGGCGGAACCCATGAAAGCATCTTTGCCCTCAAATTCAAGTGAGCGACCAGCGAAGATATTCCATTTTTCCTGATTAAAGGGAATAGTTTCCTGGCCCAGAGACAGGCCTCCTGTAAAAATAAGGCAAGCAATTGCAAAAGCTAGTTTTGTCTTCATCTCATTGTGATCTTGGTTTAACCTAGTGCAAAATAAGAGAAAGCGACTTCTTATCATAAAAAGATCGACAAGAAGCCAATTATCGAGGATTAGTGGACAATAATAAAGAAAGGAGACCCAATTTCTCGGGTCTCCTTGAGCTACAACGTTCATTGGAGAGATTTAATGAACGATAATTTTACCAGTGGCATATTCTGCTCCAATAATTTGGATCAGGTAGATGCCTGGTGGGAGTTGATCACTTGTGATTGTGATCTGATTTGTGGTGATATTATCTTTAGTAAGCCATGTTTTTCCGCTTAGATCCATGATTGTAAGCTTACAATGGTTTTCATCAGGATTATCAAACTGTATAGTGGCCTGACTGGTCATCGGATTTGGGTAAATCAGAAGTTCGCTGAAGTTTTCTGATTCAGAAGGACCAAGAGAAACCTTGTTCGACCTGGATTCAAGTATAGTTCCTGATTTGGCACCTGGAGCTGGTTTGAACCATGTCGTTATGAATAAATCTCCAGTCGAGGCTGTGGTATAACTTGTTGTATTTGCTGAAACGTTATCAATTAAGGGTGCGAATACAATACCACCAGCAGCATGTACTTCTACAGAAATTCCATAACTAGCGACCTCCAGTCCCTCGTATGGGGTCCAAATTAGATTGTTTTCCCCCCATGGATTTGTGTTGATGGTCAGATGGACAGGCCGTTGGTGACTACTCAATTCTGATTCTACTCCTCCATCTGTAACAAATGAGATTTTATAGTTGTCAGCATGTTTAATTGGGTCTGAAGCTAAATCTGTATAAATATACCGAGTGGGATCAGGGGCTGGAGCTGAAATATCAATTTCACCAATGAATGTATAGATATCAGCCTGGGTGGTTTCACGATAAATCTTAATTTTTGACAATCCAGCTGGATTACCTTCCCAGATAATCCTTGCATATTGCTGAGCAACATCGGTCACCCATCCTCCCATTTTCCAGTTATTTACGCTGGCATTCACTGCGAGATGGATGGGCTGAGAAATCAAGGTCAGTGCCGGTAGCAAGGTGTTTTTGACTTTACATACATAATCACCAGCATCACTTTCTCCTACCGGATCAATAGTCAGGGTAGCACTCGTTTGACCTGAGATAGCTGTACCATCGAAATACCACTGGTAGGTATTGGCTGTTCCACCTGTTGTGAGGGTGTAAGTGAATGTGGTACCGGCATATGCGGTGAGGCTTTCTTCAGTACCAATGACTGCCTGGGGTGCATATTCGAAGCTTGGTATTGCAAGCGCAGCCAGGGGTTCAAGATCTTCAAAGTCAAGTTTGTTTTTCTGAACTGAGAGTTTCTTAAGATTGACCAGGGCCGATAAGTCGGGCATGCCTGTAAATTGGTTGTCATCCAATCTGAGTTGAATGAGATTGACCATATTGTTGAACGATGCTGGTACCGCACCCTCAAACTGGTTACGCATGAGGTAGAGGTACTTCATTTTTATCATCTGGCCCATTTCAGGGGGAAGGGTGCCTGAGAACTGGTTGGTATTGGCGTAGAATTCACGCAGGTTCACCAGTCCGCCCATTCCGGCAGGTAATGGACCAGAGAAAGCATTTCCTGACAAGCCTAAACACTTAAGATGAGTCAGATTACTAATGTCATCCGGTAGGGAACCTGAGAGATTATTTGGATTAAGCGTAAGTAGTAAGAGGGCATCTAAACCCCAAAAAGAGATTGGGATGGTGCCATCAAGCGCATTGGTTTTAAGTTTTAACTGAGTAACCCGATCTCCTGAGACGGTCACACCGAACCAATCATTCAGTTCATCAGATAGCCAGTTGTTGTGATTAGTCCAGTTTGGTCCATCAGTGCTGTTGTAAAACTCTTCAAGCACAGTTTTGTCAGCACTTGGCTCGTATGTATTGGCCACTTCATAGGTATTGGTGATGGTTCCTTCTTCAGCAGTGACTGCAATCGTGGCTGTACCGGGGATAGATCCAATCTGTGTTACAACTTTTGCGGCAAAAGGTACTGTTTTGACACCTGCAACAGTTGGCAGGGCTGAGCCATGGGGCAGTTCCACTGTATAGGCCAGGGTTGCGGCATCAAAAACAGGTACTAATGTTCCCAGTGAGGTGGTCAGATCAGATAAGGTAGCATCCGAACTATTTACGGCCAGGGTATATATGGTAAAATCACCATTTTGAGCAGTGGATTTCATTTTCATAGTAGCATCAACCAGTGCCACACCCGGTACAATCGGGGTGTCGCCTGCATCGAGAAGCTGAAGAGTCCCGACTATTGTACCTCCCGGATTTTTAGGTGCTTCCAGGGCATTCCAGAGTTGCTGAGTAGTGGACCCCCTTTCAATGACCATCTCATCGACTCCGATTTGGCGGACGATATTTTCAAATCCGGATTTTACTGTTGGGATAGTGTTGTCATCGGCCGGGAGGGCTACCAGAACCTGAGGTGTATCAATGTCTCCCATAATCAGATCCAGAATGAAATCAACTGTTGTGCTTATCTCATGAATAAAGCCGATGGGTTCGTTGTAGAACTGAAATTCGATTTCCTCACCTATGGGAACATCACTGTAAATAGTTAAAAATGCCCGGTATACTGAAGGATTATCGGCTATTGGGATTTCCTGCAAAAGAGCAGTTCCACGACACACATTGTTATAAAAAGCACCAACGATACTAGTTGTGTTCTGAACCTCATTACCATTGATAGTTACTGAGGCGGTTACGGTCATTGAATATTGGAAATCCTCTGGTGTGACAGACCAGGCAGGCTGGGCCTGACCGATTGTGCTTCCCAGAGATAATAAAAGACAGAGATTAAATAAAATCCTGGTTTTCATAATATTGTTGTTTTTATTGGTTTTCATTTTGTTGGTTTAGTATGGAGAGGTTTTGATAATAAGTTGATTAGCAGTGTTTTTATTAGTGGTTACGCGCACTGAATAAACACCTTTGGCGACTTTTGTTCCAAAACTGTTTCGACCATTCCAGCTAATCTTCACAGGCCCGGAGGCTATTAACTCATCTTGCAGTATACAAACTTTCTGTCCGAGAGCATCATATATCTCGACTCGTACCCATGAGCTTTCTTTTAGTTGATACCGGATGTTCAGGCTTTCACCAAATGGGTTTGGATAGGCCTTAAGTTCAAATACTGAATTCGTCATGAGATCAAGTCCGGAAATACTTCCGCTCAGATGTAAAGGAACGGGAGTGGTGTAGCTTCCATGAATAAGATCCGGGATATAAGTAATTGATTCAGTGATTCCATATTGTTCTCCTGTGCGAGTGTCAGTGACTGTCATACTCACTACCTCGGGTGATTCATAACCATAAACGGTAAGGTAGTAGATCCACAAGTTTTTGTTAGCATCCCATATTGGAGCTCCCATACCACGCAGCTCCTCTCCAGTCCAGGCTTCAATCTCAAGATAATCTCCAGGTATGGGATCATTTGATATGAGTTCGGCCACTACTGACATGTTGAATGGGAAATCTGCAGGATCAATTTCAGAATCGTTGCCTGATCCGCTTGATCCCTGTTTGAAAAGTGGACCAAAAATGATGGATTGCGGATAGTAAAAATTACTCGCCTGTGATACTTTCATCATATAACCTTTATTAGGTTGCATAGAAGTTAAGCTTCCAATCCAGCCCAAATTGTTATCGTAAATTGAGAAGCCTGTCTGACTTTTAATCAAATCCCCTTGTTGGGCATTATAATACCCAAGGGCCTGATCTAATGGCATAGGAGTGTTTGGTGTAAAGCCAACCCAGTTCCAATTACTTGTCAGATTGATTGCTGTTGTGGCCGGATCAAGCTTCGAGCCGCTGTAGATAACACTGTCAGGATTGGTAAGATATATTTTATACATATCATCATATTGCAAGCCTCCATTCAGACTGAGTGAGCCATTCCATCCCGAAGAACTTGAATAAGCATCAAACCATCTCTGTCCTTTGACCAGGGATCCTGTTGTGGCTTGAATATCTTTGAGGATAAGATCCAGATCCATAAGGTCTGTGGTTTCCAGATTGAATGAAACCCAATTCCATCCTTTTCGGATTGGAATGATCTGCTCATATGTGTTCATGGCTTCTATGGGAATCGGTGTGGCGGGCAATCCAAGAACAGTATTGTGAACGAAATACATATCCGGATTAACATCAGTATGAATAATTCCTTCGCTTGCATTCCAGACACGAAGTTCAATTTCATCACCAACTGATACTGAGCTGAAAATGTCGAGATAAACTTCATACATGTCATATTCAGGAATATACTGTAAGTTTGCAGCTCCCCTGCACTCACCATTTATAAATGCGGCTATCCTGTCGTTGATGTCGTTTGATAGAATTCCATCTACACTGAGAATACCAACCACATTCATTGTGAATTCAAAATCCGTAGGAGTGAAATCCCAATCCGGGCCTTCTTTGTATACCCTTAAATCGATTAGGAGTTTTTCATCGAAATTGAAATTAGTATGGAGGTAGGCATCAAATGAGTAGTGTCCGATCGGAACGGCCGAGCTAACCACAAATTTGATATCCTGAGTACTCAATGGCTGCAAAGTTCCACTTTGTGGTACAGCTGTTAACCAGTTTGGCAGGTTGTCAATTGAGAAGGCCTGCTGGTTGCCACCCGAATTAACGATGGTGGCCGTAAACTCAAGTGGATCGTACAGTATCTTTTCAAAATTCAGTCGTTCATCCTCCCATTTAACCTGATTCCGGTCAACAAAGGCTGTCCAGGTAACAGGAGACTGCATGCTGTTCTGATATAGATCCTGGACTCCCTTAACGGTGATATCCAAAATAGTATTTTCAATAAGCCCGGATGGATCAGTTGGAGTAAGAATAATCTTATCTTCATTATATGACCATGTGAAATTCACAGACTGAACCGGTCGTTTGAGCTTAATATTGGGTGATTCTGTACTGAAATCCGCTCCTCCGGCAGCAGAGGCAATCTCTGCTGATCCTTTTGATTGGTTATCCAGACTGTTCAGTAATTGCATAACACCCGTGACTTCCTGATAAGCTTCAAATGGATAGTAGGCCATTAAACCAAATTCATCTCCAGCCAATCGGTGATTCATGTCTCGTTGAATCTGTTCTTGTTTACGGGCAGTTTTCCAGATTCTTATCTCATCCATTTTTCCTGCAAAGAACATATCCTGATGAGGATCACCGATAAGGTCAAACCATCCGCGACAACCAGCCCATACTTTGCTCCCCCCGAACTCACCCCAGCCTGAACTGGACTGAGAATACTGCAGATCGCCATCAACAAATGACATCAGATTTCCAATTCTCGAAACTACAAGTGCGAAATGATGCCAGTCGTTGTCCCAGACAGATTCATCAGCTACAACAAAAGTAAGCCCCTGATTGTAAGTAATAATCTTACCATCCGTATCTGTCCGAATGGCCCATCCCATATCTGATCCGGTAATTTCACCGGTTCCGTTTGATAGCAAACCAATGTTACTTCCTGAATTCCCCTTGAACCAAAATTCAATAGTCAGGTCATTTTCAGTGGTGCAAGTGAGATTTGATCCAATCGCTTCAAAATAATCATCACTACCATCAAAATTGAATGCTTTTCCAGAGGGATATATTGACCAATCTGCATGAATACTGGCATTGCGGTAGTGAACGATGTCTTCAGTTAAATTTCCGAAGGCTTCATCCATACGCCAGTTTCCAACCAATCCCTGCTCAAGACCATTGAGCTGGATATTCATATTTTCAACAATTTTGCTTTGAGTACGGTAACTGTTCCATATTCTGAATTCATGCAGGTTCCCTGTGAAAGGAAGAGGATTGCCAAATGAGCATTTTCCCAGCTGGATTTTTCCTGAACCCTGATATGCTGCAGGTATGATTTCGACCTTGAGCAGACTGCCATCGCGGAAAAGCTGTAGATCGCCGGTTTCGGAATTGTAGCTAACCGCCCAATGATGCCAACCGAGATCTGTCCAGGCAGCATCAGACTGTATGACATGTCCGGCAAAACTGAAACTGAGATGATTACTGGCATCAAAGCCCATACTTATTCCTTCAACAAAGGCAGTACCCTGAGATAACATGCATCCTGCTCCGAGAGTCTGACGTTTTGCCCATATTTCCAGGGTAAAGGATTTACTCTGAAGATTGATTCCTTCCGGAATATTTACATAGTTATCCGGAGTTCCATCAAAATACAAACTGGTTCCATGACTTACTTCAGTTCCATTAAGAACTCCACGGATATCAAAATTTGAGTAGTTTAATAGTCCGCCGTTGATCTTCTCATTGAATTGTATCAGAATCTCATCGTTGGGTTGTAAAACTCCGTCAGCTGGTTGTGGGGTGCCAAATGGATGTGGATTCACACGGTCAATAATACCTGTCATGACCTCTGAAATCTCCCCGGCCAAAGGACAGGTAGTGGTGGCCCTGATCTGATATTCACCATCAACAATCTCGGCGAGATCCCATGCAAAAGTCATGTTGTTGTCAGTTATCAGAATTGCATTTGGATCTGTTACCCCGCTTAAGTCCTTATAATATGCCGCAAGACTGAACCAGGTTGAAGCATTTTTAGGTTTGTACTGGAGCTCAAATTTTTCAAATTGGTCATTGTTGATGTTGTAACCACCAACCGAGATTTTGAGAGTGTCATTATTACTGTAATTTGCCACCCATTGATCTGCCGGACTGATAATATTAATATCAGTACATGAAGGAACGAAACGTGCGGAGAAGGTAACAGTATCAGCTATAGTGTATTCACAGGAGGATTTTAGTAGTAACTTCAAGTTATCATAATCAGCTACTCCAACAGCTCCCTTTCTTACCGTTAGTAACTTCGTAATGCTGGCCCCTCCGGGGATAAAGAAAGTGCGGTTTGGTGATTCTCCATCTATTTGGATTACAGCACCATCAGGATTCGATCCTTCAACAACATTGGCAGTATACCACATATTGTCATCAGATGCGCTCTCATTGGTGAGGGTCAACAGAAACTCAGCGGCTTCATCCTCAGGAACTGAATAAATATTAGCAGGTGCAATGTCAATCTTAGGGATCTCGCGTTGCAGAGTTGCTTCACTTATTGAGGTGCCCGCCTGGTAATATTTAGTCTCAGCCTTGTCTTCAAACGGACATTTACTTTGGCCTCCTTTTGTTTTAAAAACTAAGCCACCTGGAGTTTTCGGACGTTTGACATCCAGACTGAAGAAGTCTCCCTGATCGGGATCACTTAGTACATAACCGATTGTTGTATTTTGTGATACAGTTGAGCCATTGGATCGACCTTCTGTTTGGTTGAATGCCAGACCCAAACTGGTTTCGAAACCGGCACCTCCAATATTTAGACCTATTGTTGAAGCAATTGATTCCTCAATGTGAACTTCCCATCCGGTAGTATGAGATTCCTCTCGTGCAAATGTATGCGATTCCTGGTAGTTGGCTCCGGCATCATAAGACACGTTTTTAATAAGCTCAGCTTCAAGCTTTTCCCTTTCATTTCTCGCCAGGGCTTCTTTCCAAAGCCTGATTTGTTGGTTGTACCAACGGACAGAATCAATGGTTGGAGAACCGGTGAAGTTATAGCTGGGCCCGGTATAATCTACTGCTTCAGTCTTAATGAAATCTTCACTTTTTGCTAAATCAGCCCATATTGGATCGTCATTATTGCTTCCGTAATTTACATGAGTACTTGGAATATTTGATGTATAATCCAGGCTGTTTTCCAGAATCTGGTTTCTCAGCAAAGCTAGGGATGGTATCATCTCACTCTCAATATGATACTGTGAGTAGATGAAGAAAGTGGCAAATCCATTCGGATCAGCAAACATTCCGGTTCTCTTAGAAATAGTGTAATTTTGAAAGACATTTCCGGTTGTTTTGACCTCGCTACCAGTGATTGTGTCCGGGAGAATCTCAATGTTATCAGTCAGCCCGTAGACAATATTTCTTGACTGACCCATAAAAAGGTCAGCGTCCCGACCGACGTAATTATCATCGTCAGCTGTTGACATTGTTTGTTGGAATGAATAGGTGCTCACCAAATCACCACTCTCATTAGTGCTTCTCTGGATATCTAAACCAATAGTCAGGTCAGCTGCGAATTCCATTTCAATTAGTGGACCCAGGAGTCCACCACCAATTCCGAATTCTACTCCAAGCATCAATTTATTAGCTACATTATATGTTTCTCCGAAATTTGATTCCCAGGATTCTACAGTGGTGAAACTGCTGTCCTTTTCAAGGTAGGCGAAAGAGTTAGAGCCAGGAGGATCACGAAGAATAAAATCAACCATTTGAGGTCCAACTGTAGTAAAATTATTGCCCTTAGGTCGGGAACCCAGCATATAGGCTCTGAAATGTGCACCTCCCGGATTTGGCAGCCAACTTGTAGTAATTGAGCCATTTTCCCCGGTTTCAACATCCACCTGCATGATTTTAGTGAAGTCATTGACATCTCCATTATACGCTGGATTGGGAAATCCACCCTGGAAAGAATAAGTTAAACTTCCATTGGAGCCTGTGAGATTCAATTCCTCCTGTACCTCAATCTTTGAAAGCCCGTTGTTTATTTTTATTATCCCGTCAGTAACTGGTACCAGGTCTTCAACAAAGGGGGAGGAATCCTTATTCGTATATTTCTCAAAAACAGAGATTTTAGCATTGTAGCGTGTGCCTAAGCTAAATACCGGCCATCCGAATGGATCGTTTTCCAGATTTATTCTGGTAGTGTCACCTGCTATTGAAACAAAAATGGCTTCATCATCTCCACTGAAATCACTGTCATCAACATTGCTAACGCTTAATTCTGGTCCGACCCTGTGAATGTAATCGTTTCTGATATGGTATTGCACGGAGTTAATTGTATCTATTTCAGTGCTGTTTTGAATATAAACAGTGTCGATGGATGTCTGCCAGGCCGGATTCTGGCTCAGATCAAGTAAGGGCAGATTGCTAAAAACAATACCCGGGTTATTAGCAAGGTTTAATTTACTGATCTGATATTTTAATGGCGGAAGCTGAACGGTATATTCACCGCTTTCTGCATCCGTAAAAACAGTTTCACTGGTACAGCCACCACCCAGTTGAGACTCAAATTTAATTTCAGCTATACCAATATTGTTAGTGGATAAGCCTAAGCCTGGTTTTTTATCACCTTCCCTGGTTCCTCCGACCACTCTGCCGACAACTGTAATTAAGGTGTTGTCAATAAATTCGATCGAACCTGCCAAGGTCGACTGAAAATCCCATGGGGTTCCATCCGCAGGGAAAGTGGATGATTCAAAACTGTGACCAGCTTTTTCAATTGAAATAATATGACTGCCAATCGGAACCGAGATGGTGAACTGACCATTACTGTCAGTGAACAAAGGACTACCATTCTTAACCATCATTTGTCCGTCGAGGTAGAGGTAGACTCCTGAAACAAAGCAATTCCGGTCTTTGTATTTAACTGAACCAGTAACAGTAAATGAAGAATTATCTTTGAAGTCCTGGTTGTTATGCACCTCTGCTCCGGCTCCTACAAATAGAACCCGACTACCGGGATCAAAAGAGTGTTGGCCAAAAAAAGGTGTTAGTGTGAAGTTATTACCAGTAGCACTATAGCGTATATTATTGATGATATAATTTCCATTTGAATCAGTGATGCCTTTCAAACTAAGTTGTGCGTCTGTAGGAATTGAGGTGCTCCATGTGCAAGCGTTCAGACTCACATGATTTTCATGATAGCTGCTTCCTGTTCGTGAAGCATCGTAAAGAAAATCTCCAAGGTTTTCATCAGCACGCCAGTAGGCCATCAGGCCTTCTTCTGAACCATTCAATATGCGATTCCAATTTTGTGAAACCTCCGATTCTGACAGGCTTTTGTCCCAAATCCTGATTTCATCCATGAATCCATTATAAAAGTACCCGTCGTGTGTAATTGATGATCCAATTGTTAAGTTGTCCTCAATCCCTGGAAGAGTAGAATTAAAAGCTTTTGATAGTTCCAATACCCCATTATAGAATAGTCGAATGACAGACCCATCGTAGGTGGCTGTAATTTGCTGAAAAACAGATGGCAGGAGCTTGTCGGGAAGCTGTACAGATTCCCAGTTGCCATTGGCTCCTACTAGAAACTGGATAGATTTGCTAGGTCCGTGATATGCTAAACGATAGCCAGAGGTAGTGCCGGCTTTATCAACGAAATAGTATGTTTGTGTGTTGCTTGACGGTTTAAGCCATAATTCAATGCTTATTCCGGTAGTTGGATTGAGCTCAGTATTCTCCTCAGCTATACCATAGGAATTAGTACCATTAAAATAGACCGAAGAGCCAGTATTACCAGTTGTTCGTTGAACCAATACTTCTGCACCCTGAACGGCAAGCCCTCCTTCGTAACTAACATTACCACTAATCACACCAGATGCGGTTCGAAACCCAATATCAGTTACAGTATTTGTGTTCACCTCACCGCCATCGCAATAACCAATACCCTTAATGCTGTATTCATACATGATACCTGCCTCTGTAGACTCATCGTTCCAGTTTTCCTGATTCTTGTCAAGGGTGGCCACTACAGCCGGAGCATCATTTGATCCCAGTTTTTTTCGATAAATTTTGAAGTGATCAAGAATATGGGCATCAGATGAAAACCAGCTAAGAGAAACCTTATCGTTAAAGTATCCTTTGCTTGCACTCAATGAACCTCCGGCAAATGATGAGTTTAGATTGGGTTGAAGAGTAGCTTCTGCCGAGCCTCCTGATGTTTCACCACAGGCGTTTACTGTTAGAATCTCATATTGATATGGTATGCAAAGATTAACGTCCGTATCAGTATAGGCGCGAAGACTCTTGTCTATCGGGAAAGTTTGGCTTACCCCATTAGTCAGATTTGTTTTTACAAGAGAAAAACCTGTCTCGGTAGATGGTGTATGTGTCCAGACAATGTCTATTGTTGAAACAAGCGGTGTAACGATTAATCCTCCCGGTGCAGGTGGTTTAGTTGGAGCTATCCCCGTTTCAAAGCTGGTCCAGTTGCTATTCTCATCACAGGAGTTCTTTGTTCTCATCCTGTAGTAGTAGGTCAGGCCTTTCGTAAGAGCATCGTCCAGGTAAGACCGGTTTGTACCCGTTATATTTGTGTTTACTATATCCAGAGTAAAAGTGCTGTTTGTGCTTCTCTGTAATTCAAACTCTGGTGGACTCACACCGGAATATTCCCAGCTTACTGAAATCCGACTTTCACAGTCATCATCTGTTGCAAGAAGATTGGTGGGCTTTGGGAGAATTGGTAAGCTGTTGCCGGACAAAGTATTGGTGAACAAACCATAGTTATTGCAATGTGCCCAGACACGTACCTTATAATCGTGACTTTCTCCATCTTGAACATTAGTGTCAGTCCATGAAAGGCCACTACCTGCACCAAATACGAAAACACCATCTTTCCAAATATCATAATTAACTGCGTTCCCACCCAGATTGCTTGGAGGAGACCAACTTAGGCTTACCTGGTTACACTGATCTGTACTAACTGAAAAGCTTTGAGGGGCCATCGGTTTGTATGCTGTTGCCTGGAGTGTTCCGCGTTGCGTATTGCCCTCCATAACTCTGAAATTGATAGGGCGATTATATAGAGCTTCCCGAGGACAAATAAATTTTAGTAGCACATAGGGCGTATTCCAATAGTCTGATTGCGAATAATCATAGTACCAGGTACATCCTTCATGTTGGAGGAAATATACTGTATTTACCCAGTACCAATCAGGATTCTGATATATTTCGAAAACGTTGTGCCATTGAAAGTTCTCGTCTTGATATTGAAGGTACACATGTTCAACAGTAGGAAAATTAAAATAGGCTCCCATCCATTTTCTTACTGTCATTTTGAAGGCTATTTCCCCTTCACAGTTGTTTTCATGGATTAATGACCAATCACTATCCGCAAATCCAGTCATCTGGGCTTCAGCGCTTAATGGCTTGCAAAAATAAATCATAGGAATTAGCAGGCAGAAAAGCACATACTTTTTCATAGCTTTAATTTTAGTTGTACAAATAATTATGTATGGCTCGGAGGGGCTATAAATGTACAAAGAGGCTGTTGGTAAAAAATTACCCTGTGTTAAGAAATAAACACTTAATGATATTGGTTAGGCAATCAGAATATGGTATATTTGCAAGCTGAAAATCTAGTTCTTCCAGAGTCTGCTTCGGATGCGACTTAGACTCTCAGGAGTAATCCCCAAATATGAAGCAATATATTTTTGTGGTATCTGCATAATCAGCTCAGGCTGAGTCTTTAACAAGTCGAGATAATTCTGCTCTGCTGATTGAGTGGCGAATGATATTTCCTTTTCTTCTCGCATGATATATAGCCTCTCAATCATAGATTTTCCAATCCGTTCAGCACCAGGGGCCTTGCGGTATAATTCTTCCATGCTTTCATAGCTGAAAAAAAACATAGAACCCGGAGTCAGAGCCTCAATAGCCAGTGCTGAGGGAATCCTGTCAATGAATGAGGCGTATGAACAAAAGAATGAACCGGGAAAATTGAATCTCAGGGTGTATTCCTTATGACCATTCATGCAATAGATACGTGTAAATCCCGACATAATAAAACAAAGCCGATTCTCAATTTCCCCAATATTTGTCAGAACTTCATATTTGTTAAGTTCCTTATAATAAAGGTTGTCCCATAAAATTTGGAAATCTAATTCAGAAAAATGGGTTAATTTTGAAAGAAATCCTTTAATAATCTCTTTGTATTGAGCAGGTTTTTCAGATAGCATGGTTCTAATAGAAATAGGTTTATGACGAAGACCTATCTAAGAAACAAGGAATAAAATATTATTCCAAGAGATGTTAATAATTTACCAATAGTTTAACAGAGATCAGTTATCTGGCTTCTAATTCATAATAATCATCATACCCCCACCTGAGGAACCAAACCTTGGATTGACCACATTATTGTATATGGAGCCAAAGGTGTAGGAGAGGCCAAAATGTGTGAAGTACTGATACTGTGTTGCTAACTCTTTTCTTCGCAATAAAATTTCTTCTGTAGAAGCACCAGCCTTAACTAAAGCGAGTTGATCATGGATCAGTGAGGCACCACCACCAAAGTTAAAATTTAGCCCTTTGGCAATACGAATACTCATGTTGCCCGATAGTGATAAATTATTCTTACTGAAATCATGCAAATAGTTAAACCAATCCATTGTTAGGTTTATCGACCCCCATTTTTGAACTACCTGATATGCAGCACTCAGCTTTTGTCCGGCCAGATGCTCCTCCAGCTTATCATAAATGGTGGTATCCATATAAGCCTGATAAATATATCCGGCAGAATAAAGTAATCTCAATTGCCGGCGAGTGGATTCAGAATATGGATAAATATCATATTCAATACCCGGCATGAACGTAGCTTTAAAACGGTAATTATTAAATGATGAACTCTTGATTTCTGCACTTCCCCCGGCCGACCAATGATCGGATATGCTTTTAACAAGCAGTGCGTCAAATGATTTCGAACGGTTGACACTTTTTATAATCTCATCCTCAATCTCAAAACGATCCAGATTATAGCTGTATTCAGCCTCAAAATCCATCTTCCATTCTGAAGTGATACGACTCGCAGATGTAGATCCGAAGATCTGGTTCGAATTGTAAGTTTTTTGACCATTTAAAAATCCATTCACACTGGTTCTGAATACCCAGCTGTCCCAGTTATCAGTTATTACCTCCTCAGAAACAGGCTGATCAAAACTGATATGAATATGTCTGGCCAGGGGTGTAGTGCGTACATAACGCATAAGTCCCTGCTTGAGAGTACTGGCCTTGAGCTCCCGGGTTTGATTTTCTGTGGCATCAGGCTGACTGACAAACTGAAGTGTATCTTTCATGCCTGCAAATTCATGCTGACCAACGAGATAATAAGTATATTCTCTTCCACCTGATCCGGTTCGCTGATCACTGCTGATAATATAAACCTGCGCATCCTTTATATCCCGAACGTAATTAATATATGAAATCTCCTGCCGGATGAAATCATCAGCCTCCATAAAAACGCGTAATGCATCTCGCCGTAAAGTATCGGCTTCATTAGCTTCCTGTCCGAATGAAAACAGACTCGAAAAAATGAGTATCAGAGTAAATAAATTCTTCTTCATGGTATAGGTTTCTTAAGCAAATTATAGCTACTCAATATAAAGTCAATTTGCACATGGATTCTTTATTAATTGTTATTTTATGTTACAATTGGTAGCTACGTCATCTCGCTTTGTATCTTTGTCGATTCAATTCTGAACTTTGGTGAAGAGCATAAGAAATATCGGAATATTAGCCCATGTAGATGCCGGGAAAACCAGTATCACCGAGAACTTTTTGTTTCTTGGCGGTACCATCAGGCAAAAAGGTTCGGTTGACAATGGCTCTGCAGTGACCGATTCACTTGCCATCGAAAAAGAACGTGGTATCTCTGTGCGGTCTGCGGCAAATTCTTTTGATCTCGATGGGCACAGAGTAAACCTTATCGATACACCGGGTCATACCGATTTCTATGGTGAAGTTGACCGTGTAATGGAAGTTCTTGACGGAGCTGTGCTGGTATTATCGGCAGTAGAGGGCTTACAATCATCAGTTTATGTTCTCTGGGAACTATTGCAGCATTATAAGATTCCGACTTTGATCTTCATTAACAAAGTCGATCGGGCTGGTTCAGATTATGAACAAGTGCTTGAAGATATTGAGAATGAGCTTGACATTAAACATTTTCCTCTTAAGCTCCCGGATGGTGAAGGGTCCCATACCTGTACTTTGAAAGATGCCAAAAAGCACAATGCGATCAGAGAAAAGGGATTAGAATTCCTAGCCGGATTAGATGAGGAGTTTCTCGAAAAATATCTGGATGGGAAAAGCATTGCTGATGAGGAAATTGAAGAATTAATAATAAAGTATACCGGCAGTGCTGATATATTTCCTGTGTTTTGCGGATCAGCAAAATTTGAATTTGGGCTGAAAGAACTCCTTGACGGAGTAATTAAATTCCTTCCCATTGCCAGTCAGAATGTAAACGGAGAAGTTTCAGGAAGGATATTTAAAATTGAGCACGATGCAAGCCTGGGGCGAATAGCTCATGTAAGGATGTTATCAGGACAACTAAAAAACCGAGATACTGTTTACAACCAGCGATTGAAGAAAGATGAAAAGATCGCGCAGATTCGCAGAAATCTGGCCCATAAACAAAATGATACAGGTGAAATCAATGCAGGGGATATTGGAATTCTAAGTGGTTTAAGCGAAGCGTGGCCAGGTGATATTATAGGGAATCTTAAGCTGCCGGATGATAAACGTAGCTTTCAGATACCTGTTCTCCTGGTGAAGGTAAAAGCCGCTCGGAAAGAAGACTATCAGAAGCTGGCCGATGCTTTGAGGGAGCTGAATGCCGAAGATCCTTTATTGGATTTTCAATGGTTTAAAAAAGAACAAGAGTTTCAATTAAAACTTATGGGCAATATTCAAAAAGAAATACTTGCCGGAATCCTGAAACTCCGATTTAGTCTGGATGCCAAATTTGAAGCTCCAACAGTTATCTATAAAGAAACACCCATTCAAACAGCAACAGGCTATGTGGAGTATACAATGCCAAAACCCTGCTGGGCTGTTATGCGCTTCAAAGTAGAGCCCCTCCCTTCAGGATCAGGCTTGCAGTATGAATCAAAAGTCAGCGTGGATAAAATTGCCAGAAAATATCAGAATGAAGTGAGCAACGCAATTCCAAAAGCCCTGGCACAGGGAATTAAGGGTTGGGAAGTAGTTGATCTGAAAGTTACAATGATTGATGGCGAAGATCATGAGATTCACTCACGTCCGGGTGATTTTATTCTGGCTACTCCAATGGGCTTACTCCGGGCACTTAAAGAAGCGGGAACAAATCTTTTGGAGCCGGTATATGATTTTGTACTGGTTTTCCCTGAGGAATATCTGGGATCCATTACCAGTGACCTCACAAAAATGAGAGGCACTTTCGATACACCTGAATTTAAAGGTGGAATGATCAAACTGAGCGGAAGAGTACCGGTAGCCACCTCTCTCGATTATTCCATCAGATTGAATTCAATAACAAGCGGACGAGGCCAGGTACGCTTTCGCTTTGGAGCTTATCAGTCTTGTACTGACGAACAGGGAAAGACACGCACTTACAAAGGTGTAAATCCCCTTGATGAGAGCTTATGGATTCTACACCACAGAGGAGCATATAAGGCCGATGAAAGATAGTATCCAATTGTTTTCATAGCTATTCTCCTATCGCAATCAAAAAATGTTGTGTTCTGAAATAAATCGCATCCCTATCCATTGCTGGCGTGGCCATACAAATATCCCCCATCGGATTCGTCGAAAGAAGTTCATACTCCTTTCCTGCTTTAATCACATAAACGGTACCTTGTTCTGAACTGAAGTAAATCTTACCATCAGAAGCCACCCCAGAGGCTGTAAATGCCTGCATGCCAATAGTTTCCTTATACATCACCTCCCCGGTCAGAGCGTGAAATACTGTTAATGCTCCATTTCCTCTAAGGTTATACAGATAGTCACCGTAAATGAGAGGAGTTTGCATATAGGCACCCCCCCTTTTAATCGACCATGGAATAAACTCATTTGAGGTTTCCTCAGCACCCAGCGTGATATCCCCTTTGGCAGTTGGTTTAACTACGTAAATAGGAGAATACCGTCCATGGGCATTATTGATAAAAAAGTGATCATGTGCAACAATCGGAGTGGTAGAAGGAGCATCACCACCACCGCTCATCTTCCAGATCTCTTCTCCATTTTCAATATTATATCCACCCATATGCTTCCAGCCATTCACTATTACCTGAACCGGATCTCCGTCATCATATACATTCGGTGATCCCCAGCTGGCAATTTCATCCCGATTACTTCTCCAAAGTTCATCGCCTGAATGAATATCAAAACAAGCCAAAAAGCTTTGCTCAACAACATCAGCCTGAATTACGACTTTATCTTTGTATATGACAGGCGAAGCAGCCATTCCCCATTCAATTTCAGGCATGTTATAAGGACCTGCATTCAGTCTCCCCAGATCCTTTTTCCAAAGCAGTTTTCCATCCAGGTCCAGGCAATACAAACCTTCTGATCCGAAGAAAACAAGCAAATGTTTCCCGTCAGTAGCAGGAGTTGGATTAGCATGAGATGACTTGGTATGCCTTTTAGTAATCGGAACGCCTTCATGTGCCAGGTAATTCCAGATAATTTTGCCGGTTTTTTTATCCAGGCAATACACCCTGAACTGATGAACCGATTCATCGGCATCTTCATCAATGTCACCATATAAACCAATTTTCAGTCCGTCATTCCCTGATGCACTTATTGCTGTAGTAACAAAAATCTTATCTTGCCAGATCACAGGGCAGGAGTGCCCCAAACCAGGTATCTCAGTTTTCCATTTTACCTTTTCATTCTTTTCCACATCCCATTTCACCGGAATATTGGCATTGTCAACAAAACCGATTCCTCGTTCGCCCCTGAATTGAGACCAGTTTTGGGAGCAGGCAGAGGGCAAAAGGCACAAGGCCAAAATCAGGACTTTGATGAAGGTTCTGGGGGTATGGTTCATATTTCTTACTATTTGGGTTTTGGTAAAAGTAAAGAAAGTTGCTGATATGCATCACCGCAGATATACACACTTATGAATTGGAGCGTCGGAATTATCAACTCATATAATTTATTGGTTAATACAGGTATTATGTTTAGAATTTCAGATATAATGTTTCTGGAATAATACCTATGTTTAGGGCACTAAATATTTACAGAAGACCCCGATCAACAATAAACCTCAATCATCAAATATGCAAATTAAGCACAATTTTGGCCTTCCAACTTCTTGCCACAGCTTTCAAAAAGTAGCTTTCATTCTATTTTTTGCCTTCTGCCTCTTGCCCTCTGCCTTCTCTCAAAACTGGGATACATACAGAGGTCCAAAATCTTCAGGTGTTTTCGATAATGCTAACCTGCCGGATGTATGGAGTGGAAAAACAGGAGAAAACATTCAATGGAAAACTCCGATTCCCGGAATCGGATTATCCTCACCTGTGATCTGGGAAGATAAGCTCTTCGTCACGACTGCCTCAAGCCAGGATGATGAAAGCGGACTAAAACCAGGTTTGTATGGAGATATTACACCTGTTGCTGATTCCTCAATACACGACTGGATTGTGTATTGTATTGACACAAAATCAGGCGACATTATTTGGGAGCAAATTGCTTGTACAGGTGTACCCAAACAAAAAAGACATCCGATGTCATCACATGCGAGTGCCTCAATGGCAACAGATGGTGATTATGCAGTGGCCTTTTTTGGATCAGAAGGATTGTACTGCTATGATATGGACGGTGATCTCCAATGGAAAAAAGATTTTGGTGTTTTAAGGTCAGTATTTTATATGGTTGAAGAGGCCGAATGGGAGTGGGCCAGCTCTCCCATTATTCATGATGGTGTGGTTCTCTTACAAGTAGATGTGATGGATCAATCATATGTGGCAGCTCTCGATATCACCAATGGGAATGAACTATGGCGAACTAACAGAGATGAAGATCCAACCTGGTGTACTCCAAATGTTTATAAACATGAGGGCAAAACACGGGTGGTACTCAATGGATACAAGCACCGGGGTGCTTACGACCTGAAAACCGGAAAAGAGGTCTGGAAAATGGCAGGTGGTGGAGATATCCCGATTCCAACACCACAGGTGTATGGGAAAATGATATATTTCAATTCATCACATGGACGAATGAGACCAATATATGCAATAAAAACAAGTGCTTCAGGTGATATTAGTCTGGCTGATGGTGAGGATACCAACGAATTTGTTGAGTGGAGCAATAAAAGTGAAGGTGCCTATATGGCCAACATATTGATATATAAAGATTTATTATATGTTGGAAAGTGGAATGGCAGTATGGCCTGTTTCGATGCTAAAACAGGTGAACAGTATTACAAAGTAACTTTGGCCAGAGGAAAAAGCTTCACAGGATCACCAGTAGCTGCCGACGGAAAGATTTATTTTACCAACGATGAAGGAACTGTTTTCCTTCTTGAAGCCGGAAAAAAATTCAACAAAATCAGCGAACAAAAACTGGGAGCAACCTGCATGGTAACGCCAGCAATAAAAAAGGATCAGATATTCTTCAGAACAACAGAAGGCATAATGGCAGTTGGGGAGTAAAGGGACCGGGGACGAAGGGGACGAAAGGGACAGGGGACGAAGGGACCAGTTTTGCTGAAAACTGATGACTGAAGGCTGATGACTTCTTCTGAAGACTGATAACTGATAACTGAAAACTTCTTTTTCTTTTTGTTAAAAAAAAGTAAAAAACCACCATTCATACAACATATACAATTATAAGCCTTTATTTTAAGTACATAAAAATATTACCATATGACCAAGAGACTATTAATTCTATGTTTTGCTGTGTTCATGATAAGTTCAGCAATCGCTCAGGAAGCCAGCCGTTGGCGTGGACCTACAGCAGACGGAAAATATCCTGATACAGGTGTAATGAAACAATGGCCGGCAGATGGTCCGGAAATGCTTTGGAGTTTTGAAGATTTGGGACAAGGTCACTCAACTCCTGTTGTTTATAATGGAAAAATCTATGTTTCTGGCGCCGTTGAACCAACAGGCTTCATTTATGTTTTTGACATGAATGGTAAGCTTCTGAAAAAATACGAATATGGTAAAGAGTATTTTGAAAGCTACCCAGGTACACGCTCATCACCTACTTTAGTTGGTGATCTGCTATACATTTATTCAGGTTACGGTGTGTTGAACTGTTTCAAAGCCGAATCCGGAGAGCTCGTGTGGAAAAAAGATTTGTTCAATGACTTTGGAGGCCAACAGATCCGTTGGGGTGTCACTGAAACTGCAGTAGTTGACGGAGATCT
Organism: Bacteroidota bacterium; assembly: GCA_018669475.1. Taxonomy (GTDB): domain Bacteria; phylum Bacteroidota; class Bacteroidia; order Bacteroidales; family UBA12481; genus JABHCC01. The sequence continues at coordinate 34,431 of JABHCC010000124.1, forward strand.
GATTTATGCCACTCCTGGTGGAAGTGAAAATTTTTTGGTGGCACTTGACAGAAAAACAGGAGATCTGATGTGGTCATCAAAAGGAGTAGGTGAAAAAACAGCCTATTGTACTCCTTTAATTATTGAATTGCCAGCAAGAAAGCTTATTGTAACACATTCTGAAAGTCATATTCTTGGCATTGATGCAAAAGATGGTAAAGTGCTATGGTCATTTGATCAACCAAACCAATATTCTGTGCATCCAAATACCCCCATTTATAATGATGGCGGAATATTCTATTTCAGCGGATATGGTAAAGGCGGAGGAATGCTGGAGCTGAGTGCTGATGGTTCTTCAGTAAGCCAGAAATGGTTCAGCGAACGATTCGATAGCAGAATGGGCGGCGCAGTTTTACATGATGGTCATATTTATACCTCAGGTGACAGAAACAAGTACTGGTATGCAATTGACTGGGAAACAGGGGAAGAAAAATATGCCGAAAATGCTTTGGCTGTTGGTGTGGTTATTTTTGCTGATGGAATGTTATACTGCTACGGACAAAGGGGGGAATTAGTATTAGCTGAAGCCACCCCTGCCGGATTTGAAAAGAAAGGTCAGATAAAAATTGAATTGGGTTCTGATCAGCATTGGGCACATCCTATGATTCAGGATGGTGTGCTGTATCTGAGACACGGAAATGCTATGATGGCCTATAAGATTAAATAGAGAAAATCTTTTTCTATGTTTACAAAGAGATTCAGCAAGGCCAACCTGCTTATGGTTGGTCTTCTTATATTTTTGGCCAGCTGCGGTCAGGATAATGGGCCGGTACAATGGAGAGGACCAGAGCGAACAGGTTACTACCCGGATAAAGAGCTGCTAAGTCAGTGGCCCGATTCTGGTCCACCTCTTATTATGAAACTTTCAGGTATTGGGAAAGGACATTCCACTCCTTTATTCTACAAAGATAAAATCTACGTTACTGGCAGGAAAGATACACTTGAATACCTCTCTGCCTTCAACGAGAAGGCTGAGCTTCAGTGGCAGGTTCCATACGGAAAGGCTTGGTATAAAAGCTTTCCCGACTCCCGTTGCACTCCGGCAATTGAAAAGAATAAAATCTACCTGATAACTGGTAGCGGCGAAGTAGTGTGCCATGATGCCCGCAATGGTGATCAGATATGGTACGTAAATGCAGATGATACATACGATGGAAATATTTGGCAATATGGTGTATCAGAATCCCCCCTGCTAACTGATGATGCAGTTATTTATACTACCGGAGGTAAAGAAAACTCATTGATAGCTCTGGATAAAGAAAACGGCTCTCTGATCTGGAAGGCTCAAAGCATTGGTGGTGCCAGGGGGTATGCCTCCCATATACAGGTGGAGTATGCCGGTATACCCATTATCATAGCACAAACAGCACGTGATGTGATGGGGGTAGATGCCAGGAATGGAGATCTGCTTTGGCATTATAATCTGATTGATTATCACGAGATAGCAATGGGAAAAGGGAACAATATTAACACTCCGGTCTATCAGGATGGTAAATTTTATATCACATCCGGATATAACCATCCGGGAATGCTTTTTGAGATCGGAGACGATGGTCACTCCGTTAATCTCTTGTGGACAAATAATGAGCTTGATTGTCACTTGGGAGGAGTAATCCTGAAAGATGGATTCCTTTATCAATCAAACTGGCAAAATAACAGTCAGGGAAGATGGATTTGTGCAGATTGGAGTACAGGCGATATCCAATGGGAGAAAGACTGGTATAACAAAGGATCGATTATCAGCGCCGATGGACTGCTCTATCTTTATGAAGAAAAGTGGGGCCATGTAGCTCTGCTTAAGCCAAATTCTAAACATTTCGACCTTATTAGCGAATTTCAGATCAAAGAAGGCGCCGGACCCCACTGGGCTCATCCTTCAATTTACAATGGTTATTTATATCTTCGGCATGGAGATATAATTGTAGTTTATGATGTAAATGATCACTAGTTGATGAAGAAGTGGAAGACAAATATAATTTATAGCGTATTTATTGTAGCTGCCCTCGGATCCCTGATCTGGTGGCAAAGCTATAATCCGGCAGGCTTCGTTACCCTTAGTATTCAAGGTATGGATAACCGAATTACAGGTGATTCGGTTGTTGAGGTGATCAAAATTGGCGAGATGTACACAAGCTACGAAGCAGTGACGACCTCAGGAAACGAAAACTGGACAAGATTCAGAGGTGAGCAATTAGATAATATTAGCAAAACGAAAATACCCTTAATTGATGCTTTTAAATCTGAGGAACCACCGATTGTATGGTCAGTGGATCTCGGGGAAGGCCATGCTGGAGCAGTAATTTATGAGGGCAAAGCCTATGTGCTGGATTATGATGAAGCCAGAAGAGCTGATCTGCTCCGATGCTACGAATTGTCAAGTGGCAAAGAATTGTGGCAGAGAGGATACCGGATATCAATAAGAAGAAATCACGGTATGTCAAGAACTGTTCCTGCACTTAATGAAAAATATATTCTCACCGTGGGCCCGCGCGGACAAGTCATGTGTCTCGACCGCGAGGATGGAAATTATCGCTGGGGACTGGATATGATCGCCGACTATGAATCAGAACTGCCCTATTGGTATACTGGTCAGTGCCCACTGATGGATGATGATACGGCAATTCTTGTGCCTGGAGGAAAAGCCCTGATGGTAGCTGTGGATTGCGAAACAGGAGAAATATTGTGGGAAACACCTAATCCTGAAGGATGGAAAATGTCGCATGCCTCTGTTATGCCCTGGACATTTGGCGGACAGAAAATGTACGTTTATAGTGGTGTTAATGGAGTTTACGGAATTGCTGCCGACGGTGCTGAACAAGGAAAAGTATTATGGAGTACCAGTGAATGGAATCACTCAGTTGTAGCCCCTTCAGCAGTTTGTATGCCCGATGGCAAGGTGTTTCTGGCTGCCGGATATGGTGTTGGCAGCATGATGATTGAGGTGAAGGCTCTTAATGGAAAATTCGAGGTAAGCGTTTTGGACGAATATAAAACTATCGAAGGACTGGCATCTGAACAACAAACCCCTCTTTTCTATGGAGGCAAACTATTCGGAATATTACCAAAAGATGCTGGCCCGATGAGAAATCAATTCGTTTGCGTGAACCCTGACGATCCAAGAAAAATTCTTTGGTCATCAGGCAAAGAAGCCCGATTTGGATTGGGACCATATATTATCGCCGACAATAAATTATTTATTCTCAGCGATGATGGAGAACTCACAATTGCCAGATTGAGTACAACAAGCTGGCAACAATTAGATCAGATGAAGATTCTAGATGGTCATGATGCCTGGGCTCCAATAGCTATTGCCGATGGTTATATGATCATGAGAGATTCAAAAACAATGGTATGTCTTGATATGAGAAAGTGTGGGAGTAATGAAGAATAAAGGAATTGGAATATTTGTTGTTGTTATTGTCGTTCTGATTGTCGTGGTGGTAGTAATTGACGCTCTGAGTAACCGTACAGGTAAAAGAGGTGATAACCCCTATAAACTTGAAATTGACCAGTACTACAAAGTCGATCCTGCTATGATTCTTTATAAGGAAATCAGGCAAATCAAGCTGGGTGATGTTAAACCCTTAGGATTGGATTATTCAAATGACAGATTGTATGTTTTACTGAACAAATCTCTGAAAATTGTATCTCCCCGGGGGGAAGAGCTTTCAAATATAAACCTGCCGGATACAGCCCGATGCATACATGTGAGCGGTGACCTGATGTATTTAGGATTTACGAATTATGTGGGGCAGTTTCACATAGATGGAAGACAGATAAAACTTTGGGAAACTTTGGGTGAAAAAGCTGTAATTACTTCAATTGCAAGCAAGGGTGATCAGGTGTTTGTAGCTGATGCCGGAAACCGAAGTGTACTTCGATACGATACACACGGACAATTATTAGGTGAGTTTGGTGGAAAGAGAAATATTGATGATTTACATGGATTTGTAATACCTAGTGCTTATTTTGATCTCGATGTTTATGATGATGAACTTTGGGTAGTAAATCCCGGTATGCATGCGCTCGAAAATTATACCGATGAAGGTGTTCTGCGTGGTTTCTGGGAGAAAACCTCTATGAAAATAGAAGGATTTAGTGGTTGCTGTAATCCTGCTCAGATGACCATTGCACCCGATGGTACTTTTATTACCTCCGAAAAAGGATTGGTGCGAATCAAAGCATACAAAGCATCGGGTGAATTGATCGGGATTGTGTCTCCTCCCACAAATGATTCAGAGGAGACTCATGCCCCCGAAGTAGCTGTTGATGAGTCGGGTGGTGTTTTTGCCTTGGATTTTGACAGAAATATGATCCGGTATTTTGTAAAGAAATAAGGATGGACCGCAAAGAATTTATACTAAAGACAGGCCGTTGGGTAAGCGTAGGAATGCTGGCTCTTCTGCTTGGAATATTTATCAAGCGAAAGGCCATTAAGCTGGATCCGGATTGTGATCCGAAGTTTTGCCAGGAATGTGGGAAACGAGATCATTGCGATAAGGCTGTAGCAAAACAAGATTTAAGTAATAAGTAAGGTTATTATGGGTAAGGATGGTCATAGTCGTCGTGATTTTATTCAGACATCAGTTCGAGCCTCTCTCTTTATAGCGATTGGGGGGCTTGGGGCTCTGGGAGCAAGCAGGGCAACAGCCAGTCATACTGTTTGGCAGATTGATCCATTCAAATGTACGCAATGTGGTCGCTGTGCTACCGAATGTGTGATGGCCGAATCGGCCGTGAAATGTATTCATGCTTATGATATTTGTGGCTATTGTGATCTCTGTGGCGGGTATCTGAAACCCGATGCCAATGACAGAGCTACAGGAGGTGAAAATCAACTCTGTCCGACCGCAGCCATTTCAAGAAATTTTATCGAGGAACCTTATTTTGAGTATGTTATTGATGAAGCACTCTGTATTGGTTGTGCTAAATGTGTAAAGGGATGTACAGCTTTTGGAAATGGATCCTTTCACCTGCAAATTCGTCATGATCGCTGTCTGGATTGCAACGAATGTGCAATTGCCAGAGTTTGTCCTTCAGAGGCCATTAGCCGGATTTCAATAAAGAAGCCCTATCTGATAAAAGGGAAGTTTGAAGTAATACCTTCAGTAGAACCACCAAAAAGTTCAAGCAAGAAATGAAAATTTTGATGAAAATTGTATTGGTGATTTGTCTGATGTGGATAGTTATGCCTGTTAGTGGCCAATCGCAAGCCCGCTTCCCAAAACCGGAGTTTGATACCGGATACGTGCAACCCGACCCAAGCACACCAGAACCAAGGGCACTGGCCATGGATTATTTTGATGTGTTTGTTCTGATATTGGTTCTGAGCCTGGCTACTTATTTTGCTATCAGGAGAAGATCAAGGGGAGGGATATTACTGCTTTCAGTATTTACCCTGATTTATTTTGGCTTCTTTCGAAACGGATGCATCTGCTCAATCGGGGCCATACAGAATGTGGCCCTTACCCTCTTTGATCCCAATTATTCAATTTCTCTTGTGGCCCTGTTGTTTTTTATTATTCCTTTGCTTTTTACCCTCTTCTTTGGACGAACATTTTGTGCCGGAGCATGTCCGCTTGGTGCCATACAGGACCTGCTAATTTTTAAGCCAATATCAATTCCGGTATGGCTACGCAAAGGACTGGGTCTGATACCATTTCTATATCTCGGTCTGGCGGTTTTATTTGCTGCAACCGGTACTGATTTTATAATTTGTCGGTGGGATCCCTATGTGGGGATTTTCAGAATGGATGCCCGCTTCATTATGATTGTTCTCGGAGTTGCAATGTTGCTGATTGGTTTGTTTGTGGCTCGACCCTATTGCCGTTTTCTTTGTCCCTACGGAGTATTGCTGAACTGGACCTCCCGTTTCTCAAAATACCATATGGCTATTACTCCATCCTCTTGTATAAATTGCAAGCTCTGTGAAACATCATGTCCCTTTGACGCCATTGATATACCACAGGAACAGGCTCCGGCATCAGCCCGCCAGAGTGATTTAAAGAAGTTTTTGGTATACCTTCTGATTATTCCACTCCTGATGGGTGCAGGTGCATTCATAGGGTATAAGTCTCATGTTTTCTTGTCAAAAGCACATTCTGATGTATATTTGGCTGAGCTGCTGATAAAGCATCCGGAGGTGAAAAATGATATAGACAATCTTGATGTTCAGGCTTTCTTATCGGCTGGTGAAACATTGGATACTTTAGTTAAAAAAGCTGGTGTTATCAGAGCGAAATTCAAAACAGGGAGTTGGATACTTGGAGCTTTTATGGGCCTCGTAATTGGAGTGAGTTTATTAGCTCAGACTACTCATAGAAAAAATGATGATTACCGCCCGGATAAGGGCAATTGCTATAGTTGTGGACGATGTATGGATTACTGTCCGGTAGAGAAATAATTATGGATACAGAACAAAAAATTAAGCTGGTAAACCGCTTGGTTGCAGGTACTGCAATCTTTGCCACAATGGTGGCTATAATACTCTTGCTCAATTACTACCAAACATCAAAATTAGATCCGGTGGAGTCTGGTGTTATTGGCGCTCTGGTTGAACGTCTTGATCAGGAGCCCAATAATGAGGCCCTGAAACTCGAGATTCGTCAGCTCGACCTGCTGGCTCGTAAGGCCTATTTTACATCTGCCTGGCAAGTAAGAACAGGTGGTTTTATCCTACTTTTTGCCGGGATATTGTTAGGCATACTACTTAAAATACTTTACGACCTGAAAGCCAGTATTAAAGAGCCCGACCCTGAAGAGCTTGATAATCAGGCAGCCAGAAAAAATTCCACCAGATGGATTTGGGCTATAGGTGGTCTGGTTTTTATTGCCTCACTGATATCAGCCTACATCACACAGGATCACTTAGCTAATTATGATGATTTTAAGCTGGCTCAATTGCAAGCAGTCGAAAGTGAAACGGCAAGCAATGAGATTGAAGTGGTTGAGTTAGGAGTAGGGAATGAAGAGCCGGGAATCGGGAATGAGGATGCGGGAGTCGGGAATGAAGAGCCGGGAATCGGGAGTGAGGAACCGGGAGTCGGGAATCGGGAGTCGGGAATCGGGAGTGAAGAGCGAGACCAAGGACCTGGGACCACAGACCACGGACCAGACCCTAGGGCCCTAGGCCCAGGGTCCTCGCAGTATCCGTTTTTTCGCGGATTTATGAGTAACGGGGTGTCATTTCATAAAAACATTCCTGTTGAGTGGGATGGTGCTTCAGGTAGTAACATTATCTGGAAAGTGGCTATTCCACGACATGGCTATAATTCTCCAATCTACTGGGATAATAAATTGTTTCTCGCCGGAGGAGATGCAGAGGCTCGTGAAGTGTTTTGCTATGACCGAAACACCGGCGAGATGCTATGGCAGAAATTGGTTACTGATGTTGAAGGATCACCGGCTAAAGCACCAAAAGTTACATCCGATACAGGCCTGTCTGCTCCAACAATGGCCACCGATGGAAAAAAAGTATTTGCCATTTTCGGAACAGGCGATATCATTGCTTTCGACATGAATGGGAATAGGGTATGGGCCAGGAATTTGGGTGTGCCCGATAATCACTATGGTCACAGTTCATCTCTGATTTGCTGGGATGATAAAGTAATAGTTTTGTATGATACAAACAACGGTGGAAAGATCATGGCTGTGAATGTAAACGACGGAAAAACTATGTGGCAACATAAGCGAAATAATCGAATTTCATGGTCTTCTCCTGTTCTGGCAGAAATCGATGATAAAATGGTTATCCTAACTACTACCGACCCTCTGATTGCCGCTCATGATCTTAAAACCGGGGAAGAACTATGGCAGGTAGAATGCCTCATGGGAGAAGTTGGTGCTTCTGCAGCATACGGGTCAGGATTAGTTTTTGGCGCAAATGAATATGCCCGTCTGGTAGCTATAAAGCCTGGAGCGGAACCGGAAATTGTTTGGGAAAATGATGAGTACCTCCCGGAGGTGGCCACCCCGGTGGAATCAGATGGACTGTTATTTATTGGTACCAGCTATGGTGTTTTCGCTTGTTATAATGCTCTTACCGGAGAGAAGTTCTGGGAATATGAAGCTAATCAGGGCTTTTATGCTTCACCTATAATTGCTGATGGTAAAGTATATGCAATAGATATGGATGGATTGATGCACATTTTTGCCCTTGATAAGGAATTGAAGGTGATTGGAGTACCAAAATTGGGGGAGAAGGCAGTGGCCACCCCGGCCTTTGCTGACGGCAGAATCTATATCAGAGGAAACAATAACCTGTACTGTATCGGTCAAAAGTAATACTGGAATGGAGCTGAATCGGAAAGACATTGACCAGATACTGGAGGTGACTGGCAAGGAGGCCAGCCAGGTAATCCCGGTCCTGCAGGCTGTTCAGAAAGAATATAATTACCTACCTGAAGAAGCTCTGCGATATGTATGTGAAGTAAGTGAAATTACATCAGAGCAAATCGTTGGGGTAGCCAGTTTTTATTCTCAATTCAGGATGGAGCCAGTTGGTGAACACATCGTAAAGGTGTGCGTTGGTACTGCCTGTCACGTTAAAGGTGCCGGACTGATTCACGACGCTTTAGGTCGTGAACTGAAACTTGATGGAGGAAGACATACCGATGAGAAAGGGATGTATACCCTGGAGAAAGTAAGCTGTTTAGGTTGTTGCACTATTGCCCCGGTTGTACAGATTGATGAGGTGACATACGGACATGTTTCTCCTGATCAGGTAGGTGGCTTACTGAAAGATTTTGAACAGAATAAAGAGTCACCAAAAAAAGGATTATTCCGCAGGGCTGATGGACAAGAAATTCTGGGTGAAATAAGGATTGGATTGGGTTCTTGTTGTGTGGCGAGCGGGAGTGATGAAATCCGGCAGGCAGTGGAAAAATCGGTTCAAAGCAAACATCTTCCAGTTAAACTTAAGGATGTAGGATGCGTGGGCATGTGCCATCAGGTCCCGCTGGTAGAAATTGTACCGGTAGACAAAGAAGCCAGTTTATATGCTAAAGTGAAACCGGGTGATGTAAGTAAAATTATTGACCGTCATTTTAAACCAACTGGTTTACTGAACCGAATGAGTGATCGTTTAATGAAAACGGCTGCTTGGTTACAAGATGATAGTTTTCGTGAAGGAATTGAAAGATATTCAATTGATTACAGAGATAAGCCAGTTTCAGCTTTCCTCGATAAGCAGGTAACAATTGCTACAGAGTACAGGGGAGTTATCAATCCACTTGACCTTTCGGAGTATCGCTCAAAGGGCGGCTTTTTAGGATTAAAGAAAGCTTTGGCTAATATGAAACCACAGCAGATTATCGATAAGATTGTCGAAAGTGGTACACGAGGGAGAGGAGGCGGAGGATTCCCAACAGGCAAGAAATGGCAGATGGTAGCCGATGGAAAGGCTGAAAAAAAATATTTGATTTGCAATGGGGATGAAGGAGATCCAGGTGCATTTATGGATCGTATGCTAATGGAGTCATACCCCTACCGGATTCTAGAAGGGATACTGATTGCGGCATATGCAACTGGTATCCGGCAGGGATATATATATTTAAGAGCAGAATACCCACTGGCTGTTTCCAGAATGAAACAAGCTGTTGAAATTCTTAAGAATGAAGGGCTGATCGGACAGAATGTTTTGGATAGCGAATTTAGCTTTGAGCTTGATATATATGAAGGAGCCGGTGCTTTTGTGTGTGGTGAAGAAACGGCCTTGATTGCCTCAATTGAAGGTAAAAGAGGATTTCCCCGGGTGCGTCCCCCTTATCCGGCAGTTAGTGGATTAAATAAATACCCAACCCTGGTGAATAATGCGGAAACATTTTCTGTTATTCCATACATTATAAAATCCGGACCTGAAAAATTCAATAGTATTGGTACCGAGACCAGCAAGGGAACTAAAGTGTTTGCACTTGCCGGAAAAGTTGCCCGGGGTGGGCTAATTGAGGTTCCTATGGGCATTACAATCAGGGAGATCGTGGAGGAGATTGGTGGCGGTGTGCCTGATGGAAAGAAGTTCAAGGCGGTTCAGATCGGTGGCCCCTCAGGTGGATGTATACCCGCAAATTTAGCTGACTCCACAATTGATTTTGAGTCGCTTAAAGAACTTGGGGCCATGATGGGATCAGGTGGGTTAGTAGTGCTTGATGAGAGTGATTGCATGGTGGATATCGCTCGGTATTTCCTTTCGTTTACACAGAATGAATCGTGTGGAAAATGTACTTTCTGCCGTGTGGGGACCAAGCGTATGCTGGATATATTGGATCGCTTGTGTACCGGGAAAGCAAAGAAAAATGATTTGGAGGAGCTAAGAAATCTTGCAGACTGGACAAAAAAGGGAAGTCTTTGTGGCCTTGGTACTTCAGCACCTAATCCCATATTATCAACTTTGAAATATTTCAAAGAGGAATATGAAGCCCATCTCGAAGGACGTTGTCCGACAGGTAAATGTGCGGATTTGATAGAGTATAAGATCAATGACGATTGTATTGGATGTACACTTTGTGCTCAAAAATGTCCTGTGGATGCAATACCTTTCAAGCCACATGAAAAACATGTTATTGACACTGAATTATGTATTAAATGCGATACTTGCAGATTGGTGTGTCCGGAGGAGGCGGTTATTAAAGAATGAAGAAAACGATTGAAATAACAATTGATCAGGTCAAAGTTCACGTGGATGAAGGGTCAACTGTTCTACAGGCTGCTCGTCAGTTGGGAATTGAAATTCCAACCATGTGTTTTCACGAGGGCCTGGAGGGGCACACTTCATGCATGCTGTGTATGGTGAAAAATGATGATTCGGGACAGTTATTCGCATCATGTTCTATGCCGGCAGCCACCGGTATGAATATCATTACCCGTGACGAAGAAATTATTGAAGCACGACGTACTGCACTTGAATTGTTACTGAGCGATCATACTGGTGATTGCGAAGCACCCTGCCAACCTTCTTGTCCGGCACACATGGATATCCCTCAAATGAACCGTTTGCTGGCTGCAGGTAAATTTGACGAAGCCAAAGAGGTTGTAATGCGGGATATTCCTTTGCCATCAGTTTTGGGCAGGATTTGTTCGGCACCGTGTGAAAAGGCTTGTAAAAGAAATGCCGTGGATGATACGGTTTCTATTTGCTTGTTGAAGAGATATGCGGGGGATGAGGGAGCGGGAGTCGGGAGTCGGGAATCGGGACAGGCGGGAATCGGGAATGATTTTGTTGTTGCGATTGTTGGTGCTGGGCCTGCTGGGCTTTCGGCGGCTTATTATTTGTGCGATTGGGGTTATCGGGTGAGGGTTTATGATAAAGCTGCTATGGCCGGGGGTGAATTACGAAATCCTGAGTTATTTGATCGTCTGCCTGCTGAGGTATTGAACAAGGAAATAAAATTGATTGAAGATAAGGGTGTTGATTTTTTGTTTGATCAAGAAATCAGTAAGGATCATATTCAGAGTTTTTCAGAAAAGTACGATGCAGTGATTGTGGCCACCGGAACAGCAACAGAGCCTGATGATAAAAATCCGGAAGAAAATAAGCCACCCCTGCCGGATGCAGCCAATATTTTCCTGGTTGGGAGCCCGTATCGACAGACAAACATGGCTGTAAGAGCTGTGGGTAAAGGTAAAGATGCCGCCTTCAGGGTTGATCAGTTTCTTAATGATGAAGAAATTATCGGTGAGCCAAGAAAATTTAACTCTCGGTTTGGGAAACTAACTGCACCTGAGTTTGATGAATATTTGAAAGAATCGAATAGTGACAAACGCATTGAACCGGATGATCCGGTAAACAAAGGTTTCACCAAGGAAGAGGTGATGAAAGAGGCGGCGCGATGCTTACATTGCGATTGCCGTAAACTGGATAATTGCAAGCTCAGGGATTATTCTGAGGAGTACAAGGCCAATCAGCGTCGCTATAAATCAGATGAAAGACAGCTGGTAACAAAGCAGATTCACCATAATGTGGTTATTTATGAGCCCGCCAAGTGCATAAAATGTGGCATTTGCGTAAGAATAACCAGAAAGTATCAGGAGAAATACGGGTTCACATATATTGGCCGGGGTTTTGATGTTCAGGTACAGGTACCATTTAGGGAAAACCTGGCCGAAGGCCTGAAAGAAACGGCCCACCAGGTAGCAGAGGCCTGCCCAACAGGGGCAATATCGCCTCATCTGCCCAGGCCCCAGATAAAAATATGAATATGAGAAAAACTATAGTACTAAGCATCATCCTCATCCTGACCATCCCTGTGATGAGCCAGGCACAGTGGAACATCTTCAGAGGAGATCAACAGCTGCTCGGAGTGAGCAATACAAAAATACCCGATGCACCAAAGCTTCTGTGGAGCACTAAACCAGGTGATGGGATTCTGGCATCGCCGGTAGTAAGTGATGGTATCATCGTGGTAGGATCAGAAAATGGATTCATATATGCCCTGAATAGCTCAGGTGAGAAAATATGGGAGTTTGAGACTGATAATGCTATCGAAGCATCAGCCCTAATACTGGACGGAACAGTTTTTATTGGAAGTCTTTCTGGTACTCTGTATGCCTTAGACCTGAAATCCGGCAGGAAAAAATGGGAGTATTTAACAGAAAATCAGATCATGGGTTCACCTAACTACTGGACTGAAGGAGGGAAAACAAGCTTGGTAGTTGGTAGCTATGATTACTACCTGCACTGCATTGATGCTGAAACAGGCAAAGGATTGTGGAAATATGAATCAGATAATTTCATTAACGGAGCGGCGGGATGCTTTGATGGTAAGGCCATCTTCGGAGGATGTGATGGATTTTTGCATATTGTAAATATTGCAAGCGGAAATTCTCTGGCCAAGGTTGAAGTAGCCAGCTATGTAGCAAACTCCGTGGCTGTAATTGATAATAAAGCTTTTGTGGGAGATTATGACGGACGATTCTCGTGTGTGGATTTGGTGGGGCAAAAAGTGATCTGGAAATTCGAGGAAAAAGATGCTAACTTGCCCTTTATCGGATCACCCTCAATAAAAGATGGCCTGGTGGTGATTGGAAACAGAGATAAAAATGTCTACTGTTTTGACCAAGAAAACGGAAATCTTTTATGGAAAACCAATTCAGGCAGTCGGGTTGATGCATCACCTGTTATCGTGGGCAAGAAAGTTGTTATTGCAAATATGCGAGGTGATTTGCAAATCCTCAACCTTAAGGATGGCAAGATTATTTGGAATTATGAGATTGGAACCGGACTGGTGGGAAATCCAGCCGTGACAGATAAGAAAATATGGGTTGCAGCCAGTGATGGCTTTATTTATTGTTTTGGAAAATGAGAATATTACAAGTTATACCAGGCTCCGGCGGAAGTTTTTATTGTGGAAACTGTTTACGCGACAGCAAATATGTAGAGGCTTTGAAGAAGCTTGATCATGAAGTGGTGAAAATTCCTATGTATTTGCCTCTCTTCGATGATGAAAGGGATCTTGATAGTGAAGTGCCGGTTTTTTATGGGGCAATAAGTATTTATCTGAAGCAGATGTCGCCCATATTCAGAAAAGCACCTAAGTGGTTCGATCGTTTTCTGAATTCAAAACCGATGCTCAAATTTGCAGCCCACATGGCCGGATCAACCCGGGCAACAGGTCTGGAGGATATGACAATATCAATGTTGAAAGGAGAGGAAGGCAAACAGCATGAGGAACTTGACCGAATGGTGAACTGGATTGCAGAGCATTGTAATCCTGATGTGATACATTTATCGAACGGACTCCTGAATGGTATTGCTCCCAGACTAAAAGAGGTTTTAAACGTGCCTGTAATTTGTTCTCTTCAGGATGAAGATGTTTGGATCGACCCGATGGAGGAGAAATATCAAAAGCAGAGTTGGGATCTGATGAAGAAAAACTCAGAATTTATTGATGCCTATATTGGTGTGAGTGATTATTATAAAGAGCTTATGCTGGATAAGATGAATCTGCCTCCTGAAAAGGTACATAGCTTGCACATTGGAGTTGATGTAGATGATTATGAGTTTCATCCGGAGGTAAAAAAGCCTCGTAATATTGGCTACATATCACGTATGTGCCATGGAAACGGAGTGGATATTGTGGTTGATGCCTTTGTTGAGCTCAAGAAAATGGCCGGCTTTGAAGATGTGAAACTTTTCCTAACCGGAGGGAGCACTGGCGATGATAAAGAGATTCTGAAAAGTATTAAGAAAACTATCGCCTCATCAGGCCTTAATGATCAGGTGATTTTCGAGGATGATTTTGAAAACGAGGATCGGATACGTTTCTTTAACTCTGTATCATTTATTTCTGTTCCGGTTCGAAATGGCGAAGCATTTGGTCTGTACCTGATTGAATCTATGGCATCAGGGGTACCTGTTGTTCAGCCAGCAAAGGGAGCATTCCCGGAGATTATTGAACTGGCAAAGGGGGGGATAACCTATGAGCCGAATACACCAGAAAACCTGGCCAAAACATGGGCTGAACTGCTTAATAATCCGGAGGAGATACAGAAAATGGGAGAAAATGGCCGGGCCGGAGTGTCTGCCCATTTTAATATTTATGACCAGGGCAATCGCTTAATTGAGATCTATAAAAAGCTGATAAATTAAAATCCAGATTTATGTTACTTCAGTTAGAGGATATTGAAAAAAGTTTCTATCTAAGAGATGGACGATTAGCTCGTAATGTACTGAAAAACTTAAATTTACGGGTTAATAGCGGGGAGAGTGCTGCTATTATCGGTCCTTCAGGATCGGGTAAAACCACTCTCTTGAATCTGATCGCTTTGATTGATACACCCGATAAGGGAAATGTATTATTCTCAGATGAAAACCTGAAGGGATTGTCAGGGAGAAAGTTGGATGAATACCGCAATCAAAGCATTGGAATTGTATTTCAACTGCATCATCTTCTGCCTCAACTGAGTTTGCTGGAGAATGTGCTGCTGCCTACTCTTGGCTCAGGAGTACAAAAGGCTGATAGCCAGAAACGCGCTAAAGAATTATTGGAAAGAGTAGGAATTTGGGATCAGAGAAACCAAAAACCCGGAGAATTATCAGGTGGGGAATGTCAACGGGCAGCCGTGGTAAGAGCCCTGATAAATCAACCCCGACTTCTACTGGCTGATGAACCAACAGGAGCTCTGGATGAAGAGAATGCTGATAAACTGGCAAATTTGTTATTGGAAGTCCATAAAGAGCAAGGAACCGCACTGATAATGGTGACACATTCAACTGAATTGGCCTCCCGGATGGAACACAAATATATTCTCAGAAACGGACAATTGGTAGAAAACGAGTAGAATCATGAGCCGAATCCTACTGATTATTAAGAGCTTTATCTACTATTGGCGAAAAAACATGGCTGTTGGTATCGGTGTGGCAGTGAGCACAGCTATACTTACAGGGGCTCTGGTGGTAGGTGACAGTATGCAGTACAGCATGCAGAAATTAGTTGATCTGCGTCTGGGAGAGGTGACTCATACCCTCAATGCAGGAGATAGATTTTTCACCCCCGAACTTGCAAAAAGACTGCAAAATGATCTCCAGCTTCCTGTTGCACCAGTACTTATGTTGGAAAGTAGTGCTGTTGTCGATGGCGGACAAAAACGCCTTCCCAAGATTCAGGTTCTGGGAGTGGATGAAAAAACAGATCAGGCTTTTGGATTGCAGAATTGGTTCTCGCAAGTAGCAGACAATGAGGTGATAATATCAGAAAACCTGGCTCAAAGACTAAACCTTGAAGTCGGAGAATCAGTGCTTTTCAGAATTCGTAAGGCCAGCCTGATACCTCTTAATGCACCCTTTGTGTCTGATGAGGAGATTAGTATTCCTGTTCGCCTATCGGTCAAAGCAATCGCCACTCAGGAGCAAATGTCACGATTTAACCTGCATAACTCTCAAACGGCCCCTTTTAACGCTTTCATATCATCGGCCCGCTTAGATCAGCTGATGAAACTAAATGGCCATGTTAATACCATGCTAATAGCCGGGTCAGATATATACACCAAAACTATTGAGCAAAGCCTGCAAAATAACTGGGAACTTGAAGATTTGGGATTAAAAATTAAAAAAACGCTATCGGGAGATCACTTTGAAATTACTTCAGATCGCGTTTTTATTGATGACATAATAGTTTCTACCATTACTAACACACATCCTCAGGTTGAGCCTGTTCTGACTTATTTTGTTAATAAGATAGAGTCGGAAACGGGGTATACTCCATATTCGTTTATTTCTACCCTGCCGGATGGTGATTGTGGCCCTCAAGAGGTACTTATTAATCAATGGCTGGCTGATGACCTTAGTGTGCAGACAGGTGATAGTATTAATGTAAGCTATTTTGAAGTAGGTCCATTACGTCGCTTAACTGAAGTGGATGTACGTTTTGAAATAAAAGGCATTGAAGCAATGGCAGGGCGTTTTGCCGATGCAGGACTAACACCAGATTTACCAGGATTGTCAGATGCAGGCAATTGTCGTGACTGGGATACCGGAGTGCCGATTGAGCTGGAATCTATCAGGGACAAAGACGAAGACTACTGGGATGACTGGCAGGGAACACCGAAAGCATTCGTTTCTATTACAGCGGCACAAAAACTCTGGACTAATCGTTTTGGTTCACTAACTGCTCTCAGATTTCAAAATACAGGATTTTCAAAATCTTCTTTTCAGAATTCCTTCAGAAAGGAATTTCAAATTGCCAGCCTGGGGTTTGTGGTAAATGATGTTCGGGAAACTGGTCAGGAGGCTGCACTGGCCGGTGTAGATTTCGGAGAGTTATTTCTCGGACTTAGCTTTTTTGTACTGGCTGCCGGAGTAATTCTAATTATTCTGCTGTATAATCTTACAATACAAAGCCGGGTTGAACAAGTAAGAGTCATGCGGGCTATGGGTTTAGGAAAGGGCTTTATCCGGAGGAGCTTAATAGTAGAAAGCGGATTGGTAGCAATAGCAGGTGCTTTGCTGGGATTGGGTTTGACCTGGGTATATAACAAACTCCTTTTTGCCGGACTAAACAGTATCTGGTACGATATTGTTCGGACTGACGTAATCAGTCTTCGTCTGGATCCGGGAACCCTGGCTTTTGGTTATGGAATTAGTGTGATTATTGGGATAATATGTTTGTTTTTTGCCATCAACAGATTGCTGAAAAAGCAAATTGCACAATTGAGAAAGGGAGGATCCGGGATACGAAAAAAATGGTTTGAAAAACTGGAAATTGGACTTTCTATAGTAAGTGGTATTTCTGCCATACTATTGGTAATCATCCAGATTACTCAAAACAATGCCTATAATCCTACAAGCTTTTTTATTGCCGGTGGTTTGCTGCTGCTCTCATTCAGTCTTGCAAGTGACCTTTTATTTTATAGACTGGATAAATCAGTATCATCAGGAATTAGTTCCTGGAGATTAAGCTTAAAAAATACAATCAGAAACCGAGGCAGGAGTTTTTCTATTATTATGATATTGGCCCTCGGAACTTTCCTTATTGTTACGGTTGGGGCGAACCGTAACAATTCTCTGGGTTCAGAGTCTGACCAATCAAGTGGAACTGGTGGTTTTCTCTTTTTTGCAGAAACTACTGTACCGGTTCTGCAAGATTTAAATAGTCAGGAGGCACGAAGAAGCTTTTCTCTTAATCAGGCTGCGAAATTTGTGCAATTCAGAATTGCTGATGGTGATGATGCATCCTGTCTTAACCTCAATGCCATCTCACATCCACGATTGATGGGTGTCAATCCTGAGAACTTATCCGGCAGGTTCAGCTTTGCAGCAAAAACTTCTTTACTAAATGAGGCGGATACCTGGGCATCTTTAGATCAGGATCTGGGTGATAATATTATAGCCGGAATAGCAGATCAAACCATCATTCAGTGGAGCCTGATGAAATCGGTTGGTGATACCCTCTGGTATACCAATCAGGCCGGTGAAGAATATGGGATTATCCTGATTGGAGGATTGGTGAGTTCAGTATTTCAGGGAAACCTTATTATCTCTGAGAATAATTTCATAAAACACTATCCAAGTTCAAGTGGGTCGTATAACTTTCTGGTTGAAGGAGACCCGGCCATCCGGGAGGAAATTGAGGGAGAACTGAACTCAGGCCTGAGAGATTACGGACTTGATTTGCAGTATACTCCTGAACGTCTGGCAGAGTTCAGCTCAGTGACCAATACATATTTGTCAATATTCCTGCTTCTTGGAGCACTTGGTTTATTAATCGGCACAATTGGCCTGGGAATTGTTTTAGCAAGGAGTATTCAGGAAAGACAACAGGAGATTGCCTTGCAGAGGGCTATAGGAATAAGAAAGGTGACTATAACAGGACAGATTATTATTGAGTTTGGAGTATTGCTCATTCTCGGTATTGTAGTAGGAGCAATAAGTGCACTTATTGCAGTTTTTCCTGGATTAGTGAGCCCTGGTGCTGAAGTTAACGCCGGATCATTAGTCCTGCTTATCGCTGCAATAATAGCAAATGGATTGATCTGGATATTAGTTTTTACCGGAGTATCTTTGAGAAAAGATAATTTGGCCTTTGTATTGAAGAATGAAGGGTGAGGATAAGTAATGAGATATGTTATGGGATTCATTAAAATCTAAATATAAACGGATGAAAATAGTTAGAGCATTATTTCCGGTTTTCTTTGTACTCATTGCTTGTACCAATAATAAGCCTCTTCCGAATATTGTTCTGGTCATTACTGATGATCAGGGCTATGGAGATTTATCGGTTCATGGAAGTCCTGACGTATATACTCCTAATCTGGATAAATTGCATGAGCAGAGTATTCGATTTACTGATTTTCAGGCAAGTCCTACCTGTTCTCCTACCAGATCAGCTTTAGAAACGGGTCGTTCTCCATTCAAAAATGGAATTACTCATACTATTTATGAGCGGGAGCGCATGACTGTTGATGCATTTACTTTGCCACAGATGCTGCATGAGGCAGGTTATGTAAGTGGGATTTTTGGAAAATGGCATCTTGGTGATGAGGATCAGCATCAACCTGAGAATAGGGGCTATGATCGTGTTTTTATTCACGGAGCCGGGGGTATTGGTCAGAAATACCCTTGTTCATGCGCTGATGCTCCGGGGAATACTTATTTTAATCCGGTAATAAAAGATCAGAGCATCTTTGTTAAAACAGAGGGCTTTTGCACTGATATTTTCTTCAATGAGGCCATGAAATTCATCTGGAAAAACGGAGAAAAGGAGCAAGCTTTCTTTGCACGGATTTCAACCAATGCACCACATGCTCCGTTTGTTGCTCCTGATGAGTATACCAAGAAATTTGCAGATCAGGGTTATGGAGGTAGCGCACAGGGCTTTTACGGAATGATTGAGAATATTGACGATAACATGGGTTTACTCATGGAGAATCTTGAGAAATGGGGTCTGGCTGAAAATACTATTTTGATTTTTATGTCTGACAACGGAAAGGCACTGCACAGTGATCAGGGTAAAGCATATGGCGCAAATCAACCGGCATATAATGCTGGTCTCAGAGGGTACAAGGGAACTGTTCATGAGGGCGGAACCAAAGTGCCATTTTTTGTACGCTGGCCTGATAAATGGGATGGTGGAAGAGATATTGAAACTCTTGCCAGTCATTTCGATATTTATCCAACACTGGCCGATATTATTGGTATTGATTTACCAGCACCCACACAGGTTGAAGGACGCAGTCTTCTTCCGCTTCTGAATGATGGAGATGCTGAATGGTCTGATCGATACCGTGTTTTTCATCAGGGAAGGTGGCCAGTAGGCGATGAACCAAATGATTATCAATTCAAGAATTTTGCCATCAGAAATGAGCGATTTCGATTAGTTGGAATTGATCAGCTCTACGACATTCAAGCTGATCCGGGAGAGAAAACCAACGTGATAGAACAGCATCCTGAAGTGCTTAAAGCTATGATGGCTTACTATGATCAATGGTGGTCAGAAGCTCGTCCGCTAATGGTTAACGAGGGTGCCGTTATGAGCAAAATATGGCCTTTTCATGAGAAGTATTATGCTCAGGAGAAGAATGGAGGGATCCCGGATTGGGTGAAGTGATTGGGGATTCGGTTACTCGGTTACTCCGTTACTCGCTACAAGAATCCTTGTTTTTGTATGGGCAATGAAAGGATATGGTTTAACAAACCATCGAATTATTGAGGCCATTTTTTTTGCTTAAGATCTCTTGCCGAAATTTACAAAACATATTAATACGTTTTCCGTCAGAAAAGAGACTCTCTTTCATGGTCTAGTCTTGATCAGAAAGAGAGTCTGGTTTTTATTTTAAATTATTTGTATCTTAGTAAAAGCACCAAAACCTTTAATAATGAGAAGTATAATAAAGCTATTTATAGTAATTGGATTGATGTCTGCATGTGGAGAATATGGTGATTTGGTAGATCCCACTGAACCACCTTTACATGAGGATGGTGATGGTGTTGTTGGCACCCTTGGAGGAACTGTGATTGTGGGAGATCAAAGCTCTGCAATATATGGGGCTGCAGCTGTGATACCTGAAGGAGCTCTCACTGCCCCAATTGATGTACAGATTTCTGAAGCCCCAAATATTACAGTTGAAGATTATCCCGATGCACAATTTGTGGAGTTTAGCCCTGAAGATGCCGATTTTAATCAACAGGTTATTCTGACTCTTCCGATTAGCAGTAGCATGTTAAAATCCGGTATTGGTTTGAAAATCATAATGTATGACGCTCACCACAACCACTATTCAGAAATTGCAATTGCAGATTTAGACGAAGAATATGGTTTGGTATTTTTCTATAGTGGAAATTTTGGTTTTTTCGCCATCATTAGTGGAGACTCAGACAATGGCTATTTCACAGATCCGAGAGACAATAATCGGTATAAATGGGTCAGCATAGGTCAGCAAAAATGGATGGCTGAAAATCTTAGATACCAGATGGATGGATCTGGATGTTTTACTGATTATTGTAGCACTTATGGTTTGCTTTATACTTATTATGCAGCAATGGAAGCTTGTCCATCGGGCTGGCATTTACCCTCAGATGACGAAACCATAATAATGGAAGCTTATCTGGGAATGCCAGAATGGGAATTGAATGCTTATCAATTAAGAGAAGGTGGCCAGGTTGGACATAAAATGAAGTCTACATATGACTGGTATAATGGCGGAAATGGGAATAATGCCAGTGGTTTGAATATGCTACCATCCGGGATATATTATAATAACCCTGATATAACCGGATTCATGTATTTTGGAAAGAATGGCTATTTCTGGAATTCAACAATGTATGGTCATGATGAAGCTTGGACCCGAGGTGTTTATCATGGTACGGTGGGAGTAAACCGTGAACATAAAACATTGAATGAAGGGTTTCCTGTTCGATGTATAAAAGATGACGAAGGTGGGCCTGCGGAGGGAACCTTTACTGACCATCGTGATGTACAATCTTATCGTTGGAAAAGGATTGGAAACCAGGTATGGATGATCAATAATCTTAATTGGAATTCAAGTGGGGGTTCATGGTGTTATAGTAATGATCCTGACAAGTGCGATACCTTTGGTCGCTTATATAATTGGACCACTGCACTAACAGCTTGCCCAAGTGGATGGCACCTGCCTTCTGATGCCGAATTTAAAGAAGTGGAATCTTATCTGGGTATGTCAAATGCTGATGTTAACAGTGAAGCAACTATGAGAGCATCTGGTGAGGTAGGTACCAAAATGAAGTATCAGGCATGGTGGGCAAATAATGGAAGTGGGACAAATTCAAGTGGTTTTACAGTTCTGCCTACGGGAATGTATGATGCTGATCATCAGAAGTTCGAATATTTATATTCGAACGGTTATTTCTGGACTCGTGATGAATATAATACCAACCAAGCATGGGCCAGAGGGTTTTATTCTTCATCAGTTGGAGTCAATCGCGATGATTTTGAAAAAACAGCAGGCTTTTCAATTCGTTGTATTCGAGATTAATTAGTGGCCTACATAGCAACAATCCAAGCAGCCATATAACTGTAAAAATAGTCCAACAATGAAAATCAAGATGGTAAACATAGTTTTTGTGCCATCATTGCCTTATCCCTCGAACTCTTTATTCTCCCAAGCAAATACTAACAAGACAACACCAAATTCTCATTTGTGTATGATTTGTTTGATTTCTCAATTACTTTCATCTCTTCTTACATACAAAATTGTCGGAAGGAGCTCGCATAACAAAAAATCATCTTCGTCGTGTGTGTAAATAAATGGGAAGAGCTTTGATATTTAAGATAATCCGATAGTCGTCCGAATTCCAATAGATCATTTTCTTAATTGATAGAGAAACTTTACCTGCCGAATACCAAAATCCGAAACTTAAATACCTGATGTTTTTGCTACAAAGTCATTAACTGATTTCATATGCCATGAGCACAGAATAAAGTCTCTTGCAGAACATTGTTCGGAGTAAGCTGATAGATTTTCATAGCTCTCTTTATTATTCTGATAAGCAGGGATCAAACCCGGACCCCGGACCCCGGACTTCGGACCCTGAACCTACTTCCTCTCCCACCTCCACTCATCTCCGGTTTTTATCAACCAGGGCAAAAGTTCTTTTTTGTATAGTTTTTCAACCAGTTCAGGTTTCTCTTTTGCAAGGTTATTCATTTGATATGGATCTGCTTTTCTATCCCACAGATAGATATCTGTTGGCCCATTGGCTTTTCTGTCAATCATGAGAGTGTATTGCTCAGTTCGGATACCACGCTCATCGAAGGAGAGTTTTTGTTTAAGACTGCCAAATTCCGGATTGAGGAGATTATTATGTCTGACAATGAAGTACAATTGTGAAGTGGGCAACTCAGCATCACCACCTGTGAAATAATTAGCGAAACTGCTTCCTTCAACAGCATCAGGTATTTCTTTCGAGAAGCCCATTAAATCGAGGAGGCTGGGGTATAGATCGGGTACGGAGAGTAGGAGTTTGCTGTCGTGACGTGGCTTAATTTTGTCTGGCCAGCGTATGATAAATGGAATGTTGAAGGATTCTTCATACGGGTTTGTCTTGGAAATTTTTCCGTGCTTACCAAGATTATCTCCATGATCAGAGGTGAAAACCACAATTGTGTTTTTCTCATATCCAAAATCTTTTAAGCCCTGGAGAATCCGGCCGAATTGTTCATCAACCCCCGTGACCATGGCCAGTTGATTTTTAATATGTTTTCTGTAATATTTCCCCCAACGATCGGAGGTATCAGGAACACTGGGTGAATTAATCAGTTCCTGGATTTGCTCATCCATGTCATCATACATCCGCACGTACTTATCCGGCAGTTGATTATAAGGCATATGAGGAGGGTTCATTGAAACAACCAGGGCAAAGGGCTTATCATTATCCCGATATTCCCCATTTTCGTTGGCCAGGTAATTCAGAGCCATATCAGCTTCATGTTCAGGACCCCATTGATCGACGTAATGAAATTCTTCACGCTTTGCATCTGTTGACCAATAAAGCGGCTTCATATGGTAATCATAAGTGTCGTATGAATACCAAAAGTCAAAGCCATGACGGCGCTCAGGGGGGCACCATTCATTCCATTTGGTTTCACCCCGGTTATTGGCACAATCAATATAAGGTTCATGAGGATAATCCAAATGCCATTTTCCAATATAACCAAGGCTATATCCATTTTCTTTGAGAATATCAGACCAGCAGACTTCATCCTTTCTCAGCTGAATATCAAGTGGAGCTAATTTACTGGTTGTGTTTGAAACCACTCCATTTGAAATTGGGTATCTGCCCGACATCATCATGGCACGGTAAGGACTGCATACCGGAGCATTGGAAACTGCATTAGTTAATACCAGACCTTCGCTGGCAAAGCGATCGAGATGGGGTGTCATAACGGGTTCTTTTTCCATAAACCCAAGGGTGCTGGCACGCATCTGGTCGGGAAAAACAAAAAGAAGATTCGGGGGTGTTGATTTATTGGTGCAGCTGCCCAGGAGCAAAATGCCCACAATCACCATGAAATAGTTGTTCTTTAAATGCATTTATTAATCCTTTTTTGTTTTGCGAGCTCCATCCAGCAAATGAAATAAATATAAACGGATGAAAAGTAAAAGTGCTCACAATGGTTTAATCAATGGAATCTACGGAATAAAGATAGTACAAAGTAAGTAATGTGACCTAACAGATTTGGTAGCTGACAACTGAACTTTTTTCAGTGAAGGCTTACTGGAATTCTCTTACTGAAAGATTGCCATATTGATTTAGCATGCAATATATGTCAATTGCACTTGTATTAATGATTGTGCTTGTCGGAATATTAACGATTTAAAACTGAAAAATCATTGCCAAGATTAAAATGCTACTTATAGCTCAGGTAAACAGTGACTTAAGATATGAGAGCCTTCAGTCCGCCATGAATCTGCATTCCTGATTTACTGTATGATATGAGTCCGGCTCGTTCCCAATCCTTTAAAACTCTGACAACATTATCACGGGCAACATTAGTCATTAATGAGATAATTTTAGGATCAAAAATTTTGTAATCAATAGGATCAGATATCTCAAGTAATTGTTCAAGAGCGATGACGATTTTCTGTTGTAAAGTTTTGTGTGACAGGTTGTTTAATCGAGAATATAATAGTTTAGTCTCTTCAGATATTTGTTTCATATAGCTGGCCGATAAAACCTGACTTTTATAAAATACATTCAGGAATTTTTCATTCTCAAGAAAGCAGACTTTCACTTCATTTAAAGCTACAGCCGTGTAGTGATGCCGTTTGTCCTCGAACAAACCCAGGCTCCCTACAAGAGCATAAGGTTTACAAATTTTAATAATCTGTTGCTTTTTATTCTCATTCTCAATGATTAAGGCAACATAGCCCTGAGTGAGGGAAAGTAAATGACTCATGGGGCTTCCCTGTTTACATAGTAGTTCTCCTTTGCTGAAACTAATCTCATATCGATTGGTATTGAGCTCGTTAAGTTCTGTTATGTGTAATTGATTGAAAATGGGTGAGCGTTTGGTGCATAAGTCACAACCCGGACCTTTCTCGCAATTAAATGGTGGAGAACTCATAATGATGTCAATTGAATTAATCGAAATATTATCGATACATATCGGATATGATTTGATATTATACCGTCGTCAAACATAGTTATTTCTTTTCAAATCTGTTTTAAATGAGTTCTGCTTGTTCAAATGGACTTAATAGTATCATTATTTTGTCGATGAATTATTTGAAAATAATCATAAATAAAATAATTATGAAAAAGACGATCACAACAATTTTTAGTCTCGCTTTAGTTTTCCTTTTTATCGGCATGGCTTCATGTAAGAAAAATGATCCAGAGCCGACAGGAAATCCAACATTTGCCGGATCAGCTGCCTGTGCAGAATGTCATCAGGAAATATATGACATTTTTATTGAGAGCGGACACCCTTATAAACTGAATAAGGTTGAAGGTTCACAACCTGTTATCCCATTTACAACTGCTGCGGGTCTTCAGATTCCTACTCCGGCAGGTTATAATTGGGCTGACCTTACTTATATTATTGGAGGATACGGATGGAAAGTCAGGTTCCTTGATAGTGAAGGTTATATTATCACCGCCAATGGTGATACTCAGTATAATCTGGAAGATGGTTCACAAGTGGCGTATCATGCGACTGATCCTATTGGTACCAAGAAATATGACTGTGGAAGATGCCATACAACAAATTGGGTAAGTGTAGAAGATGGTGGTTCACCTCAGGATGGATTAGCAGGGATGGACGGACAGTTTGATGCAGGTGGAGTTCATTGTGAGCAGTGTCATGGCAATGGTAGTGATCATATAATTACAGAATCGGAAGATTATATCACTGTAGATCGTACTTCTGAACTTTGTGGACAGTGCCATTATAGAAATGCTGATCATAGTATTGCAGCTTCAGGTGGATTTATCAAGCACCATGAGCAGTATGATGAGTATCTGACCAGTAAGCATAATGAAACAATGACGTGTGGTGCTTGTCATGATCCTCATGCTTCTGTAGTTCATGATAGTGAAGCTAAAGGAATGGGGGTTACAAAAGAATGTTCAGAATGCCACAGTACTGATGCGGAGTACAGCTATGATAATGTGCATATGAATGCTACCTGTTTAGATTGCCATATGCCTGAGGCTTCGAAGTCAGCTATCGCAAAAGGTCCTTATCAGGGTGATGTAAAGACTCACATTTTCTCTATCAATACTGATGCAAACGGAGAATTCTGGAGTAGTGAAGGCGCTATTGCTAATGCCAATGGTGAAGGTGTTACTCTTGAAATGATTTGTTACAAGTGCCATAAGGATGGTAATGGTGAAGGTGGAAGTAATTCACAAAAAACTATGGAGCAGCTTGCCGCGAAAGCAGCAACTTTCCATCAGAAATAGTCAGTAATCTTTAGGTTGATTAGACAGGCCTGGTGTTGGAAACAACACCAGGTTTTTTTATTTCTTCAGTATTTTGTCAGCATAAACTCCATGTGGCCCTGACAGAGTTATAAAATAAAGTCCGGAAGCGAGTAATTCGCCAGATTCATTTTGTCCGTCCCATACAATATCTATTGATCCTTCATGTAAACTATCATCAATCAGGCTGCCCACATTCTGCCCAAGTGTGTTATATACCGATAATCTGTAATGCCCAGACTGAGGAATGTTTACAGTAATCCGGGTGAAGTCATGAAATGGGTTCGGATAATAGCTGATTAACTTAGGGAGATTAGGGTTGGTCTGGTCAAACAGCTCTGAATAGCTTGATTGGGGATCGAGCTTGATGTCAAGTTCCTGCAGCATTCCAGGAACGATTTCCACATTTGGGACGGTTTTTGTTTTATAACCGGGCATAATAACTTCAACAGTATAGGTTCCACGTTCAAGAAGTCTATAGTATCTGCCACTGGTAGGATCGCTGGTTCTTGGTGCACTGGCTCCATTGTCTATTTCTATAATGTTAACGACAGCCTCCAGTGCTTCTCCGGTATGTGCATCAGTAATCAAACCTTTCAAACCCGGGCCCTGAACTCTTCCCATCAGGTATAAGGCAGCATCAAGATTATCCCAGGCTATCTGATCGCCAGTATTACGGTCAGGAATAAATACATCACCGGTCTCCACTAAAACTTCCAGAACCCCGCCAACACCGACCATCCAACATGGACTTTGTCCTACCTGACAGCCCGATCTGACGGGTTGATATGAGTTCATCCCATCAAGAGCAGGAATTGAATATGCCATGTTCTGGGCAATTTTTTGCAATAATTCAGCATCTCCTGGCCTGGGGGATTCATTCCAGGGGTAAAGTATAATCTCACCATAGGAATGATATGTTATTGATGCTACGAATTTTTGAGCTAAAGTAAGGTCTCTTTTTGCTCGGGTTTCAGATTCTGAGAAACCGGTAGTGCCCCGATAGGTCCAGGAGCCAATATTTTCACTCCCTCCTAAATTGAAATTAAAATTGTAATTTCGGTTCAAATCAACACCATCCACGCTGGGCTGGAAAACGGTATTCCCATTATTTTCTCTCATATTCTTGCGCCACCATGGATTGCCTAAATTATTATTATACAAATATTGCCAGCCTTCAACATTGAGAATAGGAACAATGAAGATTTCAGTATTATCCACCCATTCAGTCACCTGGTAATTGCTCCCGTAATTATTGAGTAAATACTCAAGAATAACCATTGAGCAAAGCATGCCAACAGGTTCACGTGCATGATGCATTCCATCATATAATATCGATGGCTCATCCTCTTCCTGTCCCGGATTATCTGATATTTTTATTAATGGAATAGGTAGGTGCAGTCGCTGACTGTAACCCAGAACTGATAAGCGCATGATGTCGGGATGCTGGTTAGCCAGAGCTCTCAGTTGAACATATACCTCCTCATAGCTCGGATATTCAATGACTTCAGGATTAGAATTGAATCCGGGAACAATCTCTGTTCTGTATCCCATTTCAGCAAGACTGATTAATTCTTCAGGACCGGCAACAACTTCAGCATAGTTATTAATCTTTTGAGTTGCCAGATCAAAAGACAAGGATTTAAAATGAGAGATTTCCTTCTCTCCTTCAAGATAGACTTTAACTAAAAATTTCTGAGGGATTTCAACCTGGGCAAAAAGCCTGGGGCTTGAAAGTGCGATGGACAAGGCAAAAAAAAGGACAAGATGAGATAGTTTCATGGCTCAGGATTTGAAAACAATATAAGAATCCTGATCTGGCTTTCCAAGCGTGATTAGCCTAACTTCTTGTTATCCAGGAGTGCAAAAAAGGCTTTGCGGTATGATTCTGAAATGGGAATATAAGTGTCTCCGATCCTGATACGATTTCGTGAAATACTGTCAATCTTATCAATGGCTACCAACCAGGACTTGTGAACCCTGAAGAATTGTTCATCCGGGAGGATATCCTGCAGACGTGAAAACTTCTGAAGAGTCATAATCCGACTCTTAGGCGTATTTATCCGGAGGTAATCTCCCTGACCTTCAACGAAAAGAATATCGTGGAAGAATACTTTTTGCAGACGGTTTTCTGTCTTAACAAATAAAAAATCGTTGGGATTTGTTTTAATAATAAGCTCCCTTGGTTCCTCCCTTTTTTCACTTTGATTCATTTTGGTGTAAACCTTTTCAACCGCTTTGATAAATCGCTCCAGGGAGAAGGGCTTAAGGAGATAATCAACGGCATCCAGCTCATAACCCTCAAGAGCGTATGAATCGTAGGCTGTCGTAAAAATTATGTGAGGACGTTCTTTAAGCACATGGAGAAACTGTATACCAGTCAAGGCCTCCATTTGAATGTCAAGAAATATCAGGTCAACTTGATTCTTTTTTAAGAATTCAATCGAATCCAGGGCATTATCAAAGCTTTTTACCAGCTCCAAATAGCTAACCTTGGAGATGTAGTCAGTAATAATCTCTAAAGCCAAAGGTTCATCATCAATTGCCAGACACTTGATTTTCACTTTATTATTGCATTAAAGGTTTTTTTCAGAGTGAGGGAAACTTTATATTGGTTTTTAATATTGGTAATCTCCAGATCATGGCTGTCAGGGTATAGCAGCTCAAGACGACGTGATACATTCTGAAGCCCAATACCCTCTTTTTGCTTTTTAGCTGGTAAATTATCCAATGTGTAATTAATAACCGTAAAATCCAGTTCGTCAATACCTACTCGCAGGCGTATTATAATTCCAGGGTTGTCAACCTTTCTTTTTCCATGTTTGAAAGCATTTTCAACGAATGAAAGGAGCAAGAGGGGAGGTACAAAGATTCCCTTAATATCTCCTTTTGTTTTATACGAAATGAAACTGGGATCTTTCACCCTGAGTTTTTCTAATTCAAGGTAGTTTTCCAGATGAACAAGCTCTTTCTCTAATGGTACAAGATCTGTTTTGGTTTCATAGAGCATATAACGCATGATCTCTGATAGTTTAAGCAATGCCTCGGGTGCGTCATCCGATTTTTTATATACCAGAGAATAAATGTTGTTCAGGGTGTTAAAGAAGAAGTGAGGGTTGATCTGGGCTTTCAGAAGTGCTAATTCAGTGCTGTGTTGCTGCAAAACCAAATCTGCTTTTAACTGTTTCTCCATGTAATAATTCATGCTGATCCTGATCAAAATGGCAATTGCCATGATGAGGGAAGTATTTGTGCTATCAGCAATAAGAAAAGCTACAGACAACAGTTGGTGCTGTTCATAAATATTCTCCAGCAGTGGATTCAGTATATGGTAACCACTGATTTTCATTACCATAATCAGAGAGGCCCCAAATAGAAAAACGAGAAAATTCTTTATAAACACCTTATTGAGAAGCACATACGGACTTATCAGCCAAAATGAGAAATAGAAAGCAACAAGAGTAAATCCTGTTGTATAAAGAGTATGAATTCTCCAGGGTTTGGTGAGGTCCGGCGTGCTTGTGAATTGCAGAATTACCGGGATTATCAAAACCACAATCCAAAAAGTAATATGAATTAATACTTGTATGCGCTTGCTCATGCCTGTACTCTATGAAGATTCAAAATAAGCAATTTTATTACAAGTGTCTTTAGCTCAATCGGCATTTTGATAAAAATCATCGGTAAGAGGCTAGTATTACTATTTATCTTCGGATTTTAGCCATGACCTTTAATTCCTTCTCGTTAGTCGATTTGTTGTCCTTTTTGACCGATTGTGAGGATAGATTATGGAAAATTCTTTCACTTTTGTCACAGATGCATGTAATTTTTCTCGCATCAACCGAACTAATAGTCAAACTAAAAGTAATGAAAAGAATAAGTTTATTTCTCGCAATCTGCCTTGTATCGCTCTCAAGCTTCGCACAATCAGCTGATAAAGGCCTGATTAAAGGACAGATCCTGAATGCCACTAATAATGAAGCATTTTCAATGGTTAATGTAGCTGTTTTTAGCCTGCCGGATTCTGTTCTGGTCACTGGTTCAGCAAGCAATGATGCCGGATATTTTGAATTAAAAAATATTGAATACGGAACATACCTCTTGAAGATCAGTTTTGTTGGTTATGATACCAGGGAAATCAACTGCGAACTTTCCAGTTTGAATTCTGAATTTGATGCAGGAATTATTACCCTGCGTGAATCGGCTCAGAAAATTGGTGATGTGGAAATTGTAACAGCAAAACCTGAGATTATTTATAAAGAAGGAAAGAAAATCCTGAATGTAGATCAGTTTAAAAGTACTGGTGCAACAAATCTGGTTGAGGTTCTTGAAAATGCCCCCTCGATTACAACGGATACTGAAGGCAATGTGTTGCTGAGAGGTAGTGCCAGTTATAAACTACTTATCGATGGAAAGCCGGCTCCCGTAACAGGAGGAAACCTTCTACGTCAGATACCTCAGGAAATGGTCGAAAACATTGAGATCATAACCAACCCCTCAGCCAAATACGAAGCTGAAGGTGCAGCCGGAATTATAAACCTGATTCTGAAGAAGCAAAGCGAGGCTGGATTCAACTCTATGTTGACCCTGCTGGCAGGATGGAATAATAAGTACAATGGAGATGTTCAGTTCAATTATAGAAAAAATAAACTCAACATGTTCGGAGGCGTTTCGGGTACATCTTATAATACTGACGTAGCTGGTGATCTGAACCGTACCAGTCTGATCGGCGGAAAAGATTTTGAATATAATACCTATCTGGTTCAGACAACCACAATAGGAACAATAAGTGGAAACCTTGGACTTGATTATGATCTGAACGATAAAAACAATATCTCAGCCAGTAGTAATTTTGGCCCAATGCGTTTCGATATTGGTCTTAATAATAAAGTGTTTCGTGGATTTACCGAGGATGGAGTCGATGAAAAATATCTGGCCACAAACTCCCTTCTTTTAGATGGATTTTTTGTCAATCCAAAAGTGGGTTGGTTACATAAATTTGATCAGGATGGTCATCAGATAGATATAAACATTTTCGCTGGTGGTTTCCAGGGTGATCTTCTTCAGGATCGTAATGAATATCTCGTAGATGATAACTGGGGCAATGTGCAGGATGTTTGGATGAAATCTAATAGCTCAGAGAAGAGTTTGATCAAGGACGCTCGTCTGAAAGTGGATTACGAAAAACCATTCGGAGAGAATAAGCTCGAAATGGGAACTCAACTGTCACGATATGTTGAAGACAATAAGTTTGTCCTGAATGATTACGATTTTGATCAGGATATTTGGATTAAAAATACTGGTTTCTCAAATGATGCTACTTTGAACAGAGACATTTATGCTGGCTACGCTATCTGGTCAGGACCACTAAAAGGATTACATTATTCTTTAGGCTTACGAGCTGAATATACCGACCGGCTTATTGCTCAGGTGACCACAGATGAAGAATATGCCTATTCAAAGCTTGGTTTGTTTCCAAGTGGTTCACTTTCAAAAACATTAAAAGGCGGACAGCAACTGCAATTCAGTTTCAGTCGTCGTATTAATCGTCCGAACAGGCAATTTCTGAATCCATTTCCACAGTTCATCGACAATCAAACCGTAAGGGCAGGTAATCCGGATTTGAAACCCGAATTTGTTAATTCATTTGAGCTGAGTTTCCAGCAACCTGTGAAAATTGGAATGTTCTCAGTTGAAACTTATTACCGCCAGGCTAATGATTTAACCTCCCAGGTTTTTAGTGCTGATGATGAAGGTAACATGTTCTTCGGTTTTGAGAATGCCAACCAATCACATTCAGCAGGAGCAGAATTCATGGGTAATCTTGGATTTACAAAATGGTTCAGATTGGTCGCCACTGGTAATGTGTATTATTATTCTCTTGTAGATGAG
Source organism: Bacteroidota bacterium (assembly GCA_018669475.1). Classification (GTDB taxonomy): domain Bacteria; phylum Bacteroidota; class Bacteroidia; order Bacteroidales; family UBA12481; genus JABHCC01. The sequence continues at coordinate 66,754 of JABHCC010000124.1, forward strand.
CGCATGGCTGATCTTGATAACACCTCTCTTCAATGGTCGACAAGGGTAAATACCATGTTTATGTTCGGATCAAACTCACGTTTAACATTCTCAGGTGTTTATACCGGACCAACACTGATGCTTCAGGGCCGTATGGCTGGTACCTTTATGCTGAATGCTGGGTTTACCCAAACATTCTTAAAAAGAGCTGCTTCCTTAACTCTCGGTGTAAGAGATATGCTTAGCACCTACCGGATTCAAATGGAAACTTTCTCCCCCGGATTGGAAGTATTGACCGATTTGCGTCCTGAATCACCGGTAATTACACTTACCCTGACTTATAATTTCAATAATTACCAGCGACGTACCCCGGATGAGGAAGCGATGGACTTGAATTTCATCAGGTAATAGGAATTATTTTTCACTTATATTGCCAAACAAGTTACATAACCAAAAATTAAAGTACATGAACGTCATTGAACTGGAGAAGATCACCAAAACATACGGCACCCATAAAGCTGTGGATGATCTTAGCTTGCACGTGCCCAAAGGAAGTATTTATGGCTTCATTGGGCCCAACGGATCCGGTAAGACAACCACTATCCGGATGATAATGAATATTCTGTATCCTGATAATGGGAATATCAGATTATTCGGACAAGAGCTCATTGGATCTCGTTTGGATGGGGTTGGCTATCTGCCTGAAGAAAGAGGTTTGTATAAGAAGATGAAAGTTAAGGAATTGATCAAGTTTCATGGTGAGCTGAAAGGGGTGAAGGATCTCGATCAGAAAGCAGATGGATGGCTCAAGAAATTTGACCTGAGCAAATGGGCCGATAAGAAGGTGGAAACCCTGAGTAAGGGAATGAGCCAGAAAGTTCAATTTATTGTTACTATCATAGATGAACCTGATCTCATTATTCTGGATGAGCCTTTTAGCGGGCTGGATCCTGTGAATGCTGAGATAATCAAGGAGGTAATTCTGAAATTGAGGGATAAAGGATCAACCATTATCTTCAGTACACACGATATGTCAGTAGCTGAAAAAATGTGTGATTTCATTTTCATGATTTACAAAGGCAAAAAAGTATTGGATGGAACATTAAGCTCTATACAGGAAAAATTTGGTCAGGATACTCTCAGAGTACAAACCGAGCTGGGAGTTTCTGCACTTGAAGCGATAAATGGAATTGAAAAGGTAAACGATTTTGGACAAATACAGGAAGTCAGAATGAGCCCTGAGACCAATTCTCAGGATGTCCTCATGGCTATCATGGAGAAAACCAAGGTGTTAAAATTTGAGCTTACCTCTCCTTCATTGAATGATATTTTTATCCGTATTGCACGACCTGAAAACAACGAAGATCATGAATAAAGTTTGGATATTAGTTAAACGTGAATATAGAGCAGCCGTCAGAACCAAGGGATTTATCATTAGTTTGGTCATGTTGCCAATTTTTATGGGCGGTGGATTTGCTGCCTTCAAAATTTTTGAAGATAAAGTAGATCTTACTGACCGTACAGTGTTAGTGATTGATGAATCAGGCTCAGTGGGACAATTTCTCGTTGATGCATCAAAAGATCGTAATGCCAATCATATTACTGATGCTGAAAGCGGTGAAAAGAATCAGCCGGCGTATTATTTTGAACTGATTGAAAAAGAAGCTGATTTCAGTAATCAGAAATTACAATTGTCTGATCGTGTCAGAGATAAGGATATCCATGCCTTCGTTCATATCGGAGCGAATGTTTTTAATCCCGGTGCTGATCGTGAAGCATCGCGTATTTTCTACTATGCTGAGAATTCAGCTATGGACAGAGTAAAGGGATGGGTGTCAAGTAATGCCAACAGTTTTATCCGGCAGGAGAGGGTAATTGCCCTGGGGATTGAACAGACTGAGGTTGAGAATCTGTTTATGTGGATTGATGCCGAAGGTATGGGTTTGATGAAGATTGACTCTAAAACAGGAGATGTTCAGGATGCAAGGAGAAGCAGCGAGGTAGAATCATTTTTAGTTCCTTATATCATGATGCTTCTGATTTTTATGATGATAATGATGTCGGCTGTTCCTCTATTATCAGCCGTAATGGAAGAAAAAGGTGAAAGAATTGCAGAGGTTCTCCTGGGTTCTGTTACTCCTGGTCAGTTTATGCTGGGTAAAGTTCTGGGCGGATTGGCTGTATCACTAACCACTGTTTCCATCTACATTGCCGGTGGTGTTTTTATTGTTAACAAGATGGATATGGGGCATATGATTCCTTACGATATTCTTCCCTGGTTCTTTCTATATCTGATTTTAGCAATCATCATGTTTGGATCGATTATGGCAGCTCTGGGTTCATCATGTAATGATTCAAAGGATGCACAAAATATTCAGTTTCCAGCAATGCTACCTCTGCTTATTCCTATGTTTATGTTATTCCCTATTATTCAAAACCCACTCGGTAGTTTTGCTACATGGGTATCCCTCTTTCCTCCTTTCACACCTATGCTGATGCTTATGCGTCAGGCCACTCCTGTAACTCTGCCGATGTGGCAACCTATAGTAGGATTGATAGGAGTGTTTTTGTTTACTGCTTTATCGGTATGGGCAGGTGGAAGACTATTCAGATCATGCATTATTATGGTAGGAAAACGACCCAAATTCGGAACAATGATCAAGTATATTATTAAGGGCTAAACAAGTACCTTATCCAAAAAGAAGGCCGGATTATAGTGATCCGGCCTTCTTCGTTATATACTTCCAGGATTTAAAACCTTAAAGACAGACAGCTTAAGCCACCATCCAGTTTCTGAAATTCTGATACCTGAACCTGAATTATTGGATATCCCGCCGCTTTTATTTTCTTGGCAGCTTCCGGAAAACCATCAGGCACTAATACTGTGCCGTTAAGCCATAGAGAGTTTGCAGCGTAGGCTTCATCAGGATCAATTGTAATTTTATTATAACCGTCAAATACAGTATGATGATTGAATTCACCACATACCAGAAGATTATTGTTTTCAAGGTATGACACTCCGGTTTTTAAATGCAAAACTTCTTGCAGAGGTATTTTGGACCCGGTAAGGTCATATTTCTCAAGAATCCTGATTAGTTGTTCAGCTCCCTGCTCATTGGTGCGTTCCGAAATACCAATGTAATAATGACTGTCAACCATCATCACATCACCTGCTTCCAAAGTGCCGGGTGAAAGAATAGAATCAATATTTTCATAATATTGCCTGAGAATTTCAGAAATCCCTTTTGATTCTCCCTTTCTTGAATCAGCTCCCGGATGGGTAATGATCCCACATTTTGGAGTACATAAAGCTACATCTTCAATGAAAGTAGAATCGGGGAAGCTTTCAATGGCTTCAAGCACTTTAACTTCAAGTCCGCAATCTTCAAGTGCCTTGATATATTCCATATGCTGTTCCAGAGCTTTCTGAAAATCAGGCAATCCCAGATCTACGGTGGTAATTCCCTGAGTCATCGCCTTACATGGTTTGCGCACAATGGCATGTTTGAACTTTGTTGTTGTCATCTTAGTAGTGCTTGTTATGCTTATGATGCTTATTATGTGAGGGCGATATCAATGTAAGGACATGAAACATCGACATGGTTTTCTTCAAGATATTCTTCCGAGGATGTTCCCACAATGGTATGTGAATACACCTCCTGAGTGAAAAATGGTTTAACAGCTTTCAGCATGGGATCACCATAGTAGCTGCCCACTTCAACCATATTGTATCCTTCTTTTCGGGCCTGTTTGTAAACTGTTCTGAGTAATGCTTCAAAAATGGTCGGATCTCTGTTTTCGCAGGCAAAATCATTCACAATAATCTCTTTGAAAGGATCGCCGGGCTTTGGAAGCATGGGGAAACCAAATAAAGGTCTGAGGTAAGAATATATCATGTAAACCCATTTGAATTTTTTTCTGTAAGCCATAATCCGCACCTGCCTGATAGACCGAATATCCCAAGCCGAGCAAACTCCAACAATAATCCCGTCTCGTTCAGCCACCCAGTAATTCTCAATTCCAAAATCTGGTCGGGTATCAATAAGCTCACGAAGATTTTGCTCATCCATAACTACTCCAAACAAACGAGTGCGATACTCCTTATCCAACAGCTCAGCTATTTTTGCAATATCCACTCCACGTCCCCTCCTGATCACCAAATTTTGCCCTGTGCCTTTCGTCCTGAGCCTTTTACGAAAAGTAATAATTAGATTGTGTACTACTTGAAGACCAACGGATTCTGAATGTGGCATCAAAGGGAATTTAGAAATCCTTCGTCCGATCATGCTTTCTGTTGCCTTATTCCCTTTTACGGTACTGGCAAATCCTATATCTGTTAACTTGCCAATTTCCTCAAATAGTGGCTGCGCTGCCTTATATAGCCAGCCCAGCTTGCGGGCCTCTTTTTTTACATACAAATTGGCAAAATATCCCACCAGGGTCTTTTTCCCATTCACATACAATTCCTTTTGACAGATCATTCCATAACCAACCAGCTGGTCATTCATGAAAAATCCATAGGCTTTATAGCCTTTAAAAAACAGACGTGGAACAATAAAAATATCAGGTGAGCGATCCAGACACAAACTCAATCCATCTGACTCCATAGGAGATTCGAGAAGAATGGCCAGCATCTCCTCATTATATTCCGGCCCAATCTGTTTAACTATCAGAGACATTTTTCAAACAAGTTTACGGATCCCTACCTCCAATGGATGACTATTACAATAAAGCAAAAAAAGCGGCGTCACGATCTGGCGTCACTAAGGGCGTCTCGATCCGGCGTCACGTCTTAAAAGTCCACCGCAAAATTCACCATAGGAATCAGCGCATTCCCCGGATGATATCTGTAGGCGATCTCATTGATATTACCATTGTACCATACTCCATTGGCATTCTTATGATTGGTGACATTCTGGATGTCGAGTGATATATTCATAGCCCACTTTGGCCGGCTGAACCGGTATGCAACACGGGTGTCAATCCTCCAGTATGCAGGCATCCTGCTTTGATTATAGGCACCTTCAACACCCACAAAATATCCGGCCTCAACCGATTTTGCTTCATCAAGTGTTGTGTATCGGTAACCGCCGTTGTATATCAATCTGGCACCCAATTGTAAGACTCTTCCCTGACCAAAATCAAATTCTTTTCCTGCGGTAAAGGCAGATACAAGCAAACTGGAATATCGGTTATGATACCATTGCTCGTTAAGCGGCTTATATTTTGCGGCAAAAAGAGATCCGGTGACCAGAAAGTAGAAGCTCTTTGCAGTCATTTTCTCAATGGCCAGATCAACCCCATAATTCAATCCTCTTCCTTCGCTCACAACTGTAAAAGCCGGAAACTCAGAATTGGTATTCATGAAGCAGTATAGGTCGTCAGGATTCGGAGAAATGGGTAGGTTATGCAGATCCTGAACATAAACCTCGGCCTGGATTTTTAACTTATCATCAGTTGAGTACTGGTAAGCCAGGATGGCGTGATTACTGTATAGCATTTTCAGGTCAGCGTTCGGCATGCTGGTTCCAATGCTACCATCCGGTAGGGAATCCTGATGCACATAAGAAAAGGCAGGAAGTGGCAGATGCTGACTGTATTTACCCAATGCCAGACTAAGCCTGTGCTTGCGATTGAACTGATACTTGGCAGATAATCTTGGATCAATGGATGCTGTCATGTTTTGCGTCAGAGTCAGGACATGGAATCCACCAGAAAGTGTGAATTTTTCTGTCACATTATAGATTCCCTGAGCATAGGCCTGTGCCGTTTGAGTAAGACCCGAACCCTCAGTTTCAGTACCCCAAAAACGACTGGCTAATGCATCAGCTGTAATTCTCCGTGGCTGATGCATCTGGAAGAAATCATATGAAATTAGATTAGCAATAACACCTGCTTTGATTCTGAAAAGGGGACTAAACCTTTTGCTGAAAACATAGGTGGAGTAGAGGCGATTCTCATTGGTATGGTCTTCACGATACCTATATGGAACATCGTCATAATCAAGCGTGTCGTTATATCTGTCGATAAAACTGGTGGTGGCGGCAATTGCAAACTTTGAGAAGGTACTGGAGTTGTGCGTTTTTGTATATATCGCACCAAAAGTTGCCGTTTTTGAGGAAAAATACTCAATCTGAGAATGCCACCATACATCATCTTTCCGATCCTCTGCAGGATAATAGGGGTTGTAAATTTCCAAAGAATTTCCAGCCAGTCCGAAAATATTCCATTTGGAGTTATTCTCAGGATTATCAAAATAGAGATTAAATGAGAAATCATAAAACTCATTAAAAGCATTCTCACCTGCCGGATGAAATCCCATATAATTCATCACGCCAAGCATGGAATATCTGGCGTTGAAGATGAAGGAACTCCTGTCTTTCTTTATCGGCCCCTCCATGGAGTAATCAATTCCAATGAGATTTAATCTGAAGCGGTTCTCATATTTTTTTGTATTTCCGTTTTTTAAATGGATATCAAAGGCAGCTGAGATTGTGTTTCCAAATTCGGCCGGCATGCCGCCTGTATAGAAGTCAGACCTGCTCATCAGCTGGGCACTGAGTATAGATATACCTCCACCTGAGGATCCCGGACGAGCATAATGGTTTGGAGAAGGAATATCCAGGCCTTCAAGCCTCCAGATCATTCCGAAAGAGGTGTTGCCCCTGACAATAATGTCATTTTCAATATCCAATCGTCCCTGTTGTGTTCCGGGATAGGATTGAGCCATTTTTGACACATCATTTAAAGCAACAGGTACTCGCTCGGTTTCTTCAACTGAGAATGATCTTGCACTAACATAAGCCAATTCATTCAGTGGTTCGTTCACATCCCTGATGGCAGATATTTGAACCCCGTCAATCTCAATCCCCTCAATCAATTCTATTGTTATAACTACTTCTTTGGCTGATGTGATAATGAAATTACCACTTGAATAAGAATCGTAGCCCACATAGGTGCACTGTATTTCAGCGCGACCCAGAGGAACTTTTTTCAAAACAAACTGTCCATTTTCATCTGTGATAGTGCCAATAACCGGATCGGTATTACTAACATAAACAGTTGCTCCAATCAAAGGTGATTTTGTGAATTTGTCAATTACAGTGCCGCGAACATTTTGTGAATTTTGGGCATGTACAGTAATCACACAAAAAATGGAAAGTAGAAGAGTAATAATTTTTTTCATGGGTTTTCGATTAGCAGAAAACAATATAGCAATTAATTTGGGGTTTTTAGAACTGTCAGCCTGATCAAATATGACAGGCTTATTTGATTATTATCAACCACCCTTCACGGGCCGGAACTATAATTTTATCATGAAGAGAGAAGTTTTTAATTGGCTGAAAGTCCTGAATGGCAGGTGCATAAATTCGAACTGCCTTGGGGTCAAGTCCTAATGTATCCCAATCAATCTGCAAACTTACTTCCTCGCATTTATCAGAAAAATTACCGATGGCCAGTATAGCTGAATTGCTTTTTTTATAAAGACTTATTTTAACATTTTTGCTTATTTTCTGATCAGTGCCAAGGGCATTCACCGGACAGTCCTCCCAGAATCCAATCATAACAGCTTTATCAATTTCAAATTCATCCCAGAATCCCCAAACTGGCCGGGGATTTGCTGAATTTCCTTCTGATGTCCAGGGCAGTCTTACCGTCATACCAAACAGCATGCCCAACCAGCGGTTTCCTCCTCCGTGAAGCATATCCCCCATTAAACCGAAAGGAATACCAGATACTTCGACAAACCAATTATCAGGAGGCATCTTATTATATTGAAAGCTCTCGCCGAACCATAGCTTGTCAACGTAGGGAAAGAAGTCGGTATATTGAATGGCCGGACCTTTTGAAAAGCCAGTGTTTGAATGCAGGTCGATCAGACAGCCTGGTTTTTCTGCCTCCATTACTTTCCGCATTCTTTTTAGAATCCGCCTGTCGAAAGAGACATCATCCAGATATAAGCCATCGATATCCATATTTCGTACCAGCCATCCCAGTCCTTCGATATAATAATTAAACCATCGCGATGATTGAGTTGAAGTAAGTACTGAGGCATCAGGTGATCCTGACTCAAAATGCTGATACCACTGTGGCGTATAGTCTGTGACAAAATGCTCACGCAACCAGGGATATCCACCCCCACGACCTCCTCCGAGAATCTCATCATCCAGACTTCTCAGTGCCCAGATCTCTGTTACATGATTGCTCAACTCCCTGATTGTGTAATAAATTTTAACTTTTAAACCCACATCATGATATTGGTCAACTATTCCCCGTAATTCATTAACAGCTATAAATGGATAGTTTATGTAGGGATTATATTGATTTGCATGATGGATATTAACGATTTTTATTCCATGCTTCATCTCAGCCTCCACTCCGGCAGGTGCACCACCGCTGTGATAATACCGGTTTGTAAACTGATCAGCCGTGCTCAGTGCTTTGACCGGGGTAGGTAGTAATGCAAATTCAAAAACCCATTTTTCACCCGGATAGAGCTCAAGGGCTCCTGTTCCTGCTGTAGCCAGAGTTTTATTTGGAAATTTCTTCAGGGATAAATAACCTTTCCCATCATTATTCCAGGGCTCAGGAGGACCTGGCTTGTATAAATTCTGAAGGGGCCCGTGATAAGAGCTGCCTCTTATCTCACACCACAATCCTCCCCTGGCATTTCCTACCCAGAAACTATCCTCTGGCTTATTCCATTTGCTTGTGTGATCATCGGGTGTTTCACATCCGGGCAGGCTCATGCCCATCATGTAACTGGCAGTCTCCGGCAGGAAAGGAATTTCTAAACGGATATCTTTCAGTGTGATATGCTCTTTTATATTCAGACTTAATCTGTAATTCTGATGGCCATCAAACTCCAGGCTGGAATATACATTCACATCCAAAGCCTGATTATTCCAGTTATGCTTCCACTCTGCCCTGCCAGAATTTTCTTTTGTAAGCTCTCCTCCCGGATGGGTAAATGAGAAAATTTTATCTCCGGAGTCAAAAATAAAAGAGACGGGATTTGCCAGAATATTTGTCTGAGTTGCAATCATGGCCGGTAAACCGGATGGAGCAAATTCAATCTTCGTCCCGGATGTATTCCAGGTATTCTTGGTGGATTTACTGATTCTGGAATAAGGCTTTACAGGCTCGTCATCCAATCCAGCAGTTGAATTTAACCATCGTAGGCGGGAATGACGCCAGGTTTCAGCATCACCGCGATCGGATATTATCTCATTATTGATCTCAATATGACAGGCTACAGTTTGATCTTCAAAACCCCTGGCCTTAATAATGATTTCGCTCGAATATGTTCCCGCTTCTGTGTTTTCAGGGATGTCTACCCCAATCCACAGGGCCTGGACACCACCTTGCTTAAGGCTCAGGTGTTTGGTAAACGGAGTGCCATAAGGATCTACCCCTGCTGTATTAAAGCAGGTGAAATGCAAGTTGTCAATAATACTTCCCTCTCCGGCCTGGGAGGAGTCTTGTTGAAACTCTACCGAAAGATTCTCAACATCGCTACGAGCCGCAAATACTCCAATCTGAAAAACATAATATTCGTTTCGCATTGCTTTGCCATGAAAGCTGTTCGAAGGACCTGTCTGAATCCATTTATGAGGGATGTCATCCTTCATCCGGATAGGAAATTTACGATCCTCAGGAAACAGCAAATAAGGCTCTTTGTAATTTTCCAACAAAGAATCTTTCTCAGATTCCAAAGCTATCACCTCCATTGGGTAAAAACTATCAAACAATGTGCGAGCCTGAATAGAAAGAACCTTAGCCTTCACTCCTGAGCCTTGTTCCTTAAGTCCCATATCGTGAGTTTTGGGTTTTAGGTATCCATAATGATAAAAACCCCATCCTTCCTGAACGACATAGGGCAGGTAGTAGAAATAGTATTGTCCGGCTTTGTCAACAGGCCCGAATGACAGTTGACATATTTCTTTATTTACTGTGATACGATGGATGTTTTTTACTGTATCACCTGTGGCTGCTTCGATAATGATAAATTCTCTGATCTCAGGATTGGGGTCATGACGCCTCCAGTTAATTTCCAGATCTACCCATTCAGCATCCCGACCGACTTCCAGAACGGCTCGATGGTTTCCAAATGATTCCTTCCAGGGTTTTTCAGGAACTGTATAGCTGTGAATGGTTTGGGCTGTCGAAAGGGCAGGGGTAAAGAAGAGGAGGATTAAAAAGAATCGAAGGTAGTTCATTGGAATAGGCTTGAGTAACAAATCAATCTCTAAGATAACAAAAAGAGCGACTGGGTAATTATTACCCGGTCGTCTACCCAAAACCTAAACCTAATCCTAAAATGAGAAACTCTAAACTTACACCAGATTGGTGCTAACCCTGTCTTACATGAAATATTACTAAACTTTACTTGCTTGCTGTTTTTATTCTTGTTTTTACGCTTGATTTATTCACACATTGAAATTACAACATTAAGCTCTAAAATAACGATTCTCTTTGATGAACTATCGAAAATACCTGACGAATCGACGGTGAAAGTCTAACTGTGATAGTATTTTAGGGGATTCTGACCTTTAATTCTCCAGGGTTTTGTGTTGGGACTTCGTGTATAATGTTTACTTAAACTATTAACCTTAGTAATACCAGCAAAATAAATATCAGAGATTGAAAAACGATTATTACTGGTCTGTTAATCGAATTGTTTTGAGTTTTAATGTTCATCCCGGGCCTCCCTTTTCCTTTAATTAGTTCAACAGTTCTTATCTTTCTCACATCTAAAAAAGTATCTTTAGCTAAAATTAACTAGAACAATAAAGATATGGATTTGTATGATGAAAGACTGCTTCTCTTTGACGAACGACTATAATTATTTGATCAACTGAATATGTAGAACAATGTGTGCGAATGGAATTATTATCGGAATCGGTGGTTTGTCCCGCTCTGGGAAAAGTTTTCTGGCTGATCAGTTAGCCGCAAAGCTGCAAGCCGAAGGAAAATCTGTAAATATTTTGTCACAGGATGATTTTGTTTTTCCAGAGGAGGAAATTCCATTAATAAGGAGTCATATTGACTGGGAAAGTCCTGATTCAATAGATTTTCAGGGATTTAAGGATGTTATAAGGCAGTCTGCCCAAAAACATGATTTTACTTTTGCTGAGGGTTTGTTGTCTTTTTGGGACTCCTCACTGTCAAATGATTATGATTATTGCTTCTTCATTGAATTATCACAAGAGGAATATATCAGGCGAAAAAATATGGATTTGCGTTGGGGTAAGGAACCAGATTGGTATGTTGAACATATTTGGAATTCATTTCAGAAATATGGTCAGATTCCACAGGGAATGAAAATGGATATGATTCTCAATGGGGATAATGATTTTGATATTGCAGGCATTTACAAAAAAATTATACGGGCCGATTCGTGAATCGGCCCCTCACGATTTACCGTTTTGGATGTGGGCCGATTCATGAATCGGCCCCTAATACTTTATCCAAAACTTTGATTAATTGTTGGGTTTCTTCCATTGTGTTGTAATGTACCATTGATATTCGAATCACTCCGTTTTGTTGTCGTAGCTTTAAATCGTCGATTAATCGGGCGGCGTAAAAATCTCCAAAACGGATTGCAATTTTATGCTTATCGGTTTTCAGTACTATTGATTCACTGTCAATATCACCTGCAACAAATGATATGGTGGGAACACGAATAGCTTTATCAAAGCTTTTTGGTCCGATAATGCGGACTGACTTTTTGGTTTCCAGAAAAGAAATTAATTCTTTGCACAGCTTCTCCTCATGATCAGCTATGAGCTCAAATATATTTTGAGTATTATGATGAACAGCCAGATTATTGAAGTAATCTACAATTCCTGTTACCCCCCATGCGAGTTCGTAATTAACATTACCAGGCTGGAATTTATAGGCTGTTTCATTCTGACCAATGAAATAGTGGTTGTTGCCAGGCAGTTCAAGTAAATGCTGTTTTTTACCATACATCATTGCATAATGCGGACCGTATGTTTTGTAAAAACTGTACACATAAAAGTCAACATCCCAGTCTTGCACATCAATTGGTCGGTGAGGTGCATAGGCCACAGCATCAACACAAACCCAAGCCCCGTATTCATGTGCTAATTGTGTAATCTCTTTAACCGGATTAATTCTGCCGAGGATATTTGATGTATGAGTGAAGGCAACAAGCCTGGTTTTATCCGAGAGGAGTTTCTTCAAGTCATCAAGTTCCAATTCGAATGATCCGGGATTGATTTTCCAGGTCTTGATAACAAAGCCCAGGTTCTCAAGTTCACGCCATGCTCCGATATTAGCTTCATGGTCGCAATTGGTCACAATGATTTCACCACCGGCGGGAAAGTATTTGCCAATATTCATTGCAAGAATTCTAATCAGCATGCTGGTGGATGAACCCATTACTATTTCGCCAGAATCAGCGGCATTAATGTACTTAGCCATAATATGCTGATTATCAATCATTCTTTGTGTAGCCAGGTGAGAAGTGTGATATGTGGCACCCAGCTGAACATTTGAGCTTGTGATAAATTCATTGATTCGATGAATTGCTGCCTGGGTCATTTGAGAACCACCGGCATTATCCATTAAAATCCAATCACTTTGGAGTCCGGGGAATTGCTTACGGATGTACGATAGATCGAGCATAATTTGTAATTTTGGTAAAGCATCGTGGCAGAGGCCGCTTTGTAAACCGGTATTTGCCACAAAAACGCAATTCTCGAAATTATGAAAAAAACTGTAAGCTTCCTGATTCTTTTTGTTTTTGTATGCACCCTTATTTCACCTGCCCAACGAGTACGGGATTTCGGCATTCAGCCCGGCATAATGGAACCTGGTCAATTGAATGCTATTACTGATGTGCCTGGTGTATTGGTCGGACAGGTGACTATATATCATCCGGGAGAGATTTGCACAGGAGTGACGGTTATTCTGCCACATGATGGAAATGTTTTTCAGCATAAAGTGCCGGCAGCTGTGTATGTTGGAAACGGATTTGGCAAGCTCATGGGTAGCACCCAGATTGAAGAACTGGGCTATCTTGAGAGTCCGGTGGTGCTGACTAATACCCTCAACGTACCAAAGGTTGCAGATGCAGTTCTCGACTATATTCTGGCTTTGCCCGGAAATGAAAGGATCCGATCTGCCAATCCTGTTGTGGGTGAAACCAATGATGGATACCTGAACGATATAAGGGGACGACATGTGCAGTCAGAACATGTTATTGAAGCTATTGATTTAGCAAAAAGCGGCCCTGTATCCGAGGGATGTGTTGGAGCAGGTACGGGTACTATATGTTTTGCCTATAAGGGTGGTATAGGAACTTCTTCCCGGCTTATGTCTGGTGGATTGAGTGACTATACCGTAGGAGTTTTAGTGCAGACTAATTTTGGTGGTGATCTGAAAGTAGATGGATATCCGGTAGGTGAGTATTTCAGGAATCAGAAAAAGGAATCTCACTACGATCCTTCTCCTGATGGCTCCTGTATGATTGTTGTAGCAACAGATGCACCATTGGATGCAAGAAACCTGAAACGATTAGCAAAAAGAGCAATCTTAGGATTAGCCCGAACCGGAGGAATTGCAAGTAATGGTAGTGGTGATTATGTTATTGCCTTCAGTACAGCACCTGAAATGAGAGAACATTACGGATCAGGAACAGTGACAACAGGGGGAAAGACAATTAGTAATGACCGCATTACGGGCTTGTTTCAGGGGGTAATTGAAGCTACGGAGGAAGCGATTCTGAATTCCCTTTTTATGGCAACAGAAGTAGAGGGATATAAGGGCCACAAAGTGCCCCTTCTACCTAAGCAAAAAGTTATAGAATTACTAGAAAGTAGTTCAAGCATTATAAATAACAGGGGGGCTGAAAAATGATAGCTCTCATTGGAGGAATTGGTCCGCTGGCGGGTCTCAACCTGGCTCGCATTATTACAGAGCAGGTAAAAGTTAATAGGGATCAGGATCACCATCCATGGATTTTAATGAACCAGCCCGGTCTTATACCTGATCGAACTGAGTTCCTTCTGGGAAAAGTAGACATAAACCCGGGAGATGAAATTGCACGTCAAATCCTGATTTGTGAAAGGGCGGGTTGTACTATAGCCGGAATAGCATGTAATACGGCTCATGCTCCTTTAATCTTCGAACGCATCCGGGAGGTGTTAAAAGAAGAAAAAAGTATGATCAAACTAGTAAATGCTATTGATGAAATGGTGAAATATTCAGAAGAGAATCTGGTGCAGGGTGAAAAAATTGGGATTCTGAATACAACAGGAAGTTATATGAATAAGCTACATTCCGGCCCGCTGAGAAAGGCTGGATTTGAAATTGTGGATATTGGTTTGGAAAAGCAGAAGAAGTTAATCCACGAAGCAATTTACCATCCTGATTGGGGAATAAAGGTGCAAGCAAATCCGGCAAGTGATGAGACTTTGACGAGATTGCAGGATGCTATTAATTTTTACAGACAAAATGGTGCAGGTGCTGTTGTTCTGGCCTGTTCTGAGATTTCACTTGTGATTAATCAGATTGACTGTCAGGGTTTAAACCAAATAAAACCCATGAATATTCTGGCAAGATCTTTATTAGAATCATACCTTTCTGAGGACCAGACTTTATAAAGGAAAAGTTAGACTAATCTTTGTGCGAACTTAATGATGATTATTGCACAGAGAGAAAGGATGTTCTGAAAGATATTGTTGTCCGTCTTATTCCTGCTCAGGTTTTCTATGATTTTGGCCTGTTTCTGATTGTGAAAGCTTTTGCATAACAGCCCATTTTGCTGCGGCAACTGTCTCCCTGTTGATTTTTTCGGTTATTCTTCCCTTCGCAAGGTCTTTTATAGCCAAATTGCCTTTTAGTAGTAATAATTGAGTGATCAGGTTATTGACCAAAGTCTCTTCACTATACCCTTCAGCCAGATATAAATTTTCAGTCAGTTTGAGAAACTCTTCACCAAATTCAAGGTTGTTTGGTAAGGAGATAATCTGCTCGAATGTTTCACTATATGAAGACAATTCTGCATTCAAATGTGGAGTAAGCAGCAAAGGTGAAAACTCTTTTTTGGGGTCCACAGGCTTGAAGCCGCGTAAGTTGGTCAAATCAACACTGGTTTCTTTCTGATCAATACGTACAAACTTTGCCTTTCGCATCTCCTCTAATTGGTAGAGATAAAAATTATATCTGAATACTTCGTTACTAATCACATTCTCTGGTAGAACATTTTTATAAGCCTGCCGGATGGACTCTCTGACAATCTGTTTCTTTCGAGGAATTTCAGGTTTCTGTAACCTTACCTCCCGGATAAGCTTTACCAAATCCTGGGCAGCTGTCTGGGGACCAGAGATTTCCTTTCCTTTCTTGCCTAAATCAGTCGACAGAATACCTAATTGAATATTTCTTCCCTGCCCTTTGCCATTTTTTCCTCCTTTTAGGATTTGAATAAGGTCTTTTTTGATTTTTACCTCGCCCTCTTCGGCAATAAATGGATTTCCGGCCGGAGTAGAGGCCAAAGCACCAAATACAGATGAGAAAAATGAGCGGTCCAGTTCAAATTGTACTTCATCATCATTGTCAGTACTTGCATTAACTGTGAACCTGTTCTTAATAATATCAAAACGAATATCCTTTACCTTGACAGTTTGCCCTGAATGCTTCCCTGATTTTGACTCGAAAATCTGGTTGATCAGTTTGTCCAGATCAATCTTGTCGATCATTTTGTATGATGATCCCAGGTAGTCTTTTCCGGTAGATGGGTCCGTAATCCAATTCAGAATATCATCAAGATAACTACCATGTCGGGATAATACATCCACGATATTTTTGTCTCCGGTATATCTGAGCAGGGTTCGTTGAAAATGCGGACTGTCCTGACTGGTTGCTTTTTCTTTTCTCTCTCCATGGGATTCGCGATACAGAATGAAATTCTCAGGATTGGCATATCTGCGGATACCTGCTTCATCTCTTGAAAAATTACTTGCAGTCAGCATAATGTCAATTTTGTAAGGCATACTTATGTCACAAAATCCGGATATCGTGCTTCGTGAGTTTAAATCTTCAATATTGCTGTCAGCTGAACTTTCAAAAAGTGTTGAATATTGCTTTATATATTCGGGATCAAAATCAGTTACACGGCTGAAGTCTCCCAATTCAGTACCTATTCCATACAGGTTTCCTTTATCATCCGGAAAAACATGGAACATATCACCAGCAATCAGTTTAATTGATCTGATACCTTTAAGATCTTTTCTCATCCATTTGAGCATCAAAGCGGCCAGCATTTCAGATTTTCCTACCCCACTATCACCACTTATCTGAACAACGAAAACAGTACCATCATCTTCTTCTACAGCAAAGAGGGATCCATGAACCGGCATACCCCCCATCTCTTTAACTTTCTCGTTGAGAAGAGTTAAGCGGGGTTTTTTAATATCACCAAAATAGTCCACCTTTCTTTTCAATGGAGTAAGGAGAGTTTTAATTTTTCCTCTTGGGCCATCTAAATCGAAAAACCCGATTCTTGGGTAGGAGATAACTTTCTCAGGTGCCCCGTAGAACACAATAATATCTGGGACAAATTCTTTTATCTCATTAAGGGTAAAAGTTTGTGTACCAAGTAATCTGTAGTTATCTGTTAAGTATTTCAGGTATGATTTCTGAAAGATATACAGCTCCTTCACCAGTCCCTGGTCGAATAGCTTGCAGCGATAATCTTCAGCATCCAGATTGCCAACAAAACGATTCATCCGATCACCAAAAAAGACAGCCGTAGGACGAGTTTTCATTTGTTTAATAAAGTCCTGATTGCTGTCTGAAGATTCTGTGTCAGTACTTTGTAAATCTTCTTCGACCCGGTCAATTTTGTGAAATGGGAACTCCCTTTTCTTGGCATCTGTAGCAATTCTGGTATGAGTCTGAACATCCTTTTCTCCAACAATAACCCCGCATTTCTGCAGTAAATCATTTATCCATCCTAAAGTTGAGTAGCGTTTATCTTTAGTAATATCATTGTCCATAGTGAATCCAGTATGAAGGGTATAGCCATGCTGGATCATTTCATTATTTGCTGAATTTTGACGGCTAAAACGATGTTCCAGCAAAAGCAACAGAATGTGATTATACTCTGTATATCTTGTGGTTGACCTGGTCTTGTTCATGGCCTGAGTAAGAAAGAGAATAACTGAGCGCACTTCTTTTCTGAGCTTATCTGCAGAGATCTTTCTGGTTTTCTGAGCTTCAACTCCCGACCAGATATTACTTAATGTGTAATCTATGGATGACAGGAGAAATTCACCGGCAATAAGGCGTGCCTCACCTTCATTGCATTCGTGTAATTTGCCCTGTAACTCATTAATCATTTTGTTCCATTCTCCGCTGAAAAAGCTTGTGCTTGTAATTAGATAGGCGTTAAGCAAACATCCGGCAGGGGAATGAGGAGCTTGAATATTTGAGGTCAGCAATACTTCTGAACTACGTATAATCGCTTCGCTTTGATCACCTGGAAACCTTTCTTTCTGTGGTTTTAGCAATCTTACTGCAGAAACAAGCTGATGATCCAGATCAATAGAGCTTTCTGTAATTCCGGTGTTTTCAATAAATATCTCTAAGCCACTCAGGAATAATTCTTCGAGGGTTGGATCTTCGCCGTCTTGTTCAAATGGCAGGTTAAAATGGAGGAGTAACTCCCGGATGAATTTTTTGAGAATCTGATTGTATCCTTCCAGTTTAGCCAGATCACCAGCCCTGTCATCCTCATTTACCCTTAGTGCCAATAATTTAACTTTTGCATCACTGAATAGAGTTCTTTCTAAGGCAATAAGAATCTCTTTCATGACCAGTAACTCATTTGGGCCATCTAAAATGTGATCATCCGGCAGGAAATTAAGCTTGGAACTAATATACTTCAGGATAGTGGATTTTCCGTAATAGGCAATAACCTCATGTATATCCCAGTCACTAATGGCAGGTATACTTTTGTATATCTGGGGTAGAAGGTTTTCATATACCTTGGTGAAGGCCTGGCTGCGGATAAATGAAATCAAATCAGGACATTGGCCTACATTGTCATAAAACTCCAGTACTGAGTTTTCAGATGTCGCAATTGTATTGATATTAACTCCTGAATGCTTGGGCGACGGCAAATACAAACTTTTAATATCGCGAATAAGCAAACTTGATTTCACTGATTTTGCCTGATCAGACAAACTGCCAAATTCAGAGATAATATCACTTATATTACTACTGATAGGTTTCCCTTCAATATAATTTTTCCACTGCCGGATAAAAATAGAGAAAGCTTGAGCTACCTCTGCACGGAAGAATTCATAAGCCTCGTTGGTGCCATCCAAATAGTCACCGAGAGAGAATCTTACGAAACCTGCGGGGTAGGGTAATACAGCTAATCCTCTTTCCTGAGCGAGTTTCAGGCAGTATGGCTCCAGCTTGACAAATTTGTCAGGGTCAAGAAATTGCAGGTTAAAAAGATATGATCCGTCTGATTCAAGAATATCAATCTCATCATGCGTACCTGTTTCTTTAATGATTTTTTTTGCTTCTTCACGTGCAATTTCAAAGCGAGTGCCCGACTCTTTGCGGAATTCCTTGTTCACCCTAAAACCATTTAGCTTTCTGACTAGTTGTTCTTTATAATATGAAAAGAAAGGCTCATCCTTGTATTTGAAGTCATCGGGTAATTCAAGAACATCAAGCTGATCAAGTGATTTTAGTTCATCAAGCAAGAAGAGATGAAGCGGACTTCCTTCGAATAATGATAATCTGCCGTACCTGCCGGATTTTCCAAATATTTTATCTGGCACATTTGCAGCAGTCTCGGTTTTGATATATGCAATGAGCTTTTCTTTGATTTTGTATCTGGATGCATCCTTTGGCAGGTTTTCATCCATCCTTACCTTAATGCGTTTGGCCAGCTGAGCCACCTCTAAGGTGTTGACAAGTAAGAATAAGGAGTTTGTGTTGGCCCGGTCTATTGAGAACAGTTTTCGAGCAAAATCCACTACGTCTTTTCGTGCAGGAGTGGCAGCAAGTGAACCAAGACGATCACCGGTTGCACCCAGGTTCTTTGTTGTAGAGAGGGAAGTAACCATGCTAATAGTGGGGTAAGTGCCAAAATTATTCATGATATATCTTGAAATAGTCCTCCATTTCGGTTCTTCAGGATCATCTACTTTCACGGCATCATTATAGGCCTCATCCAGGAAGAGTGTAATTTTTGTTTTGTTGAGGAATTTTAGAAAGCGAATCATTGCCTGATTATTGAAATCAGAGTATCCTGTTGGATTTGCAGGATCGTTGATGACGAAAGTGGCGTTTTCACAAAATCTATCCCAAAGGGTGCCAGTGTCATCGAAGAGATGAAATGTATCACGAATACGCTCCAACTTCAGCTGCAGGCGTTCGAAGTCGACTCTGCCATTTTCAAAAAGTTCAATATTTATATCAAAGGGGTTGATGTCAAATCGATCTGGTGGAAAGAGATCCCGATATTCCCATGAAGCCTCTTCAACAAAATAGATATATGGATTGGGCTGGCGATTCTCCCAGAAAAGAAGATCCCTGATGATCATCTGAACATCGTCAGATACGGATGATTTGTCAAGAGTGGATAATTTCGAGACAAAATCCTGAATAATAGCCTGGTCTTCAGGTGATTTAAGTTCATATTTTTCTTTAATTCCGAGATCAATAATCAGATTCTTAAATCTCCCCTTGTTATCAGCCGTATTTTCTACTTTGGTCAGGTATTCTTTGTACTTCTCAAGAAAGAGATTGATGCCAAAGTTTTTGTGAAAATGGTTGTGGAGAGTTCGTTGATAGGCATCAGGTAGTACATCTAAAATTACAGCAGAGTTGTGAACGATATCCTGGTCAACTGTTTTTAATTTGCGCTGCAAAAGAAATTCGCCGAAAGTTTTTATTTGTGTACGTCCACCTCCCTCCAGAATGGTCGAAATTTCTAATTTTGGATTACCTGAATAGAAATAGTCTCTGGTTCTTTCTTCGAATTCCTTTACTAATTCCCGGTTCAGTTTTCTCTGTTCAGAAGGGGTTTTTACTCTGATAATGAGTTGGATAAATTGTTGTAATTTCGACAGGGTATAAATGTCTTTTATTACCTGCCGAGCAAATTCGTCAAATTTGAACAACATGATATCCTGGTCGGGCTGATCAGGTTTTGCAAGTTGTTCTTCTCTGATTTGCTTCATTTCCCTCTCATACTCACTTATCTGTATGCCGATTTTATTGATGAATTTTCGCAGATTATCTTCGTTTACCTTATCAAGAATTAGCCGGAGGTTCATCTGGGTATTGGCCGGGGCACCAAGCTTCTTCGTGTGTATCTTATTAAGAGTATTGATTATGCCATTGTGAAAGGCAAATACCAAACATGTATTTGTTGCTTTTGACTCGGCTGAGTCATCCAGAAATATTGTTCGGTTCAGAAAGGGAAGAAAATCATGGCGACCCAGAATATTTTCGCGAAGAGCTGATACTCTGACAGCGAATAGTGAAACAGGATCTTGTTTCATTGAATTTATCAGTGAGTCAGCATTTTCATAGGTGATCTCCTGAATAATATCTCCCGTAAACACCTCTTCACGCAGCAATTTCACAGCGGTTTCAGCTGTGCCTGAAACTAAAGTCCTGATCAGGCCATTCAGACCTTTGAAATTTACCGACGATTCAGTGCGACTAAGAAAAAATGCTTTTTCAGCGGCTGAGGTGTAGTGAGTTGACTGTACCACCATCTGATCGAGGAGGTCAAGCATATAATTCCACTGGGCTTCTTCAACATTGTCGTTTATTCCGATTAGATCTCTGAACTTTCTTAGTACTCTCACCTCATCGCCAATCATCACTTTATACAGGAAATCGATTGTTTTCTGTGTTACTGGTGGTGTACCTACAGAGAAATCATGCAGACGGAGGATATTAGTCAAACGATTCCTATCCTTCTCATCTACCAATTCATGATCTATTGCATATCTGAGATTTGTTTTGAATGCATTTCTCCTTGCTGAATACCGAAAAGCCTTTGAGTCTTCAGTTGGAGCCAACATCAGGTTAGTTTCAGTATAACCTGGCAGACTTTCTTTTAGTTCAAGTACATATCGGTTAATCTCTGCCGACTGAATATGTGGGTCTAATTGTTCCTCGTAAGATACTCTGACAAAGGATCGTAATGTTTCCATCACATGTTCTGGCAGAAAGTTCTCAGCTCTTTCTCCTAGTGAGGCATAGAGGTTAATAAAATCTCTGGCTTCTTCGTTCAATATAGCTTTTGGAGATCCGGATAAACGCATAATAATTCAATTTTGCACAAATCTAGATCAAAACAAAGAAGAAATTATTCAGATAATTGAGGTTTTTCAATTATTGTCACTGGCGAAAGTGTAAATTAGCTAAAAACGATTATGAAATAGTGAAAAAATAGACTAACTTCGATAATGAAAAAGTGAAAAGAGTAAAATGGAGAATGATTTGTAAAGCTCTTTTTTTTCTTTTCTTGCTGAAGACTGAAAACTGAAGACTGATAACTTGATTAAAATGCATTTTCTGAAAAAAATATCATCCCATCTTCTTAAATCCACTTCTTTAGATAATAAGAGATTCTTATTTGACAAGATCACGATGAGTAGCAGAATTGTTGGAATAGTTGGTGGTCGTGGTGTAGGTAAAACAACTTTGCTCCTTCAGTTGATGAAAACACGATTGGGGAAGAATGACAGAGGGCTTTACCTCTCTCTTGACGATTCGTATTTTGCTTCGCACTCACTTCTGGATACAGCACAAAAATCTGTACAAGGTGGTATTACACATTTATTTATTGACGAGTTGCACAAATATCCTGATGGTCTTAATGATATTCAGGTGATAGAAAGAGAAATGCCTGATTTGTCTGTTGTTTTCGCCGCTTCATCATTAGGTGATCATGACAGTATTTTTTACGAGTTGTCACGTATTGCTGATCTTCATTTTTTACCTGGTCTTTCTTTCAGGGAGTATTTGGCCTTCAGACATCAGCATTATTTTCCAATCATCCCGTTTAATGAACTTGTTGAGTACAACAGAATACCTGGAGATAAAGTGTTGAATCGCATAAGACCGTTACAATATTTTGATGATTATTTACGACTGGGATATTATCCGGCAGGGTATGAAGGGGAAATGGATTCTGTAGTTTGGATTAAAGAACTGCTGGCCCGTATTTTGGAAGGTGATTTTACTGCTGTTCATCACATTGATTATGAGTCTATCCTAAAGATCAAACGTATTTTAATGATTCTGGCGGAGAATGGGCCGCTAAAACCAAATATTGAAAAACTGGCTGATCAGGTTGGTACTACACGCGACAGCTTACTCAAATTTTTGAAATACATGCATAAGGCGGGCTTAATAGGGTGGCTTACCGGGGGACAGGAGGATATCAACTATGTCAATAAACCAGATCGTCTGTGTTTAAATCATCCCAACCTTATCAGGGCCTTGTATGGTGATAATGCAGAGAGCTCAAATATTTATGAGAGCTTTTTATTGAATCAGCTAAGAGTATCTCATCAGGTAAATTTGACAATAGAGGGTGATTTTCTTATTGATCAGGAATATGTTTTCGAACTCCCATGGAGTAATGCAAAGCGAAAAAGAAAATCTGAAGGCAGCATCCTTAAATATGAGATCAGTCCAGGGGCAGAGAAGAGGGACACCAATAAACTGCCATTGTGGATGATCGGATTCCTATATTAACTGAACTGTCGCTGACTGCTTTGATGTGATTGTAGAATGAACCGACTGAGTCTGCCATTCAACGCTTGTTGCCTGAAGTGCTTGAAAAGACAGATGTTCTCATGAATAATTACAAAACAGCAATTGAGTTTTTGAAGTCAAGGGGATAGAAGGTAATTATTCCCTCTTATAACACGCACTTTTCAGTATGCTTTTCTACTCAGATTTGTTCGAAAACAGGAAAAGATCGATGAGTTTGTGAAAATATGTAGTAATTTTAGCAATACAGCCTAGCTTGATTCAGTGTCCAACTTATTGTAGCAGATCCATGTGTTCGGTTCTCGATATTTAGAATTATGAAGTGAATAACGAATATCGAACACCTATAGAAGAATAATGAATTAAAATCAACATGAATTTATCTAGAATTTGCCCTTTAATCTTGCTATTCGGATTTTTCTTTTCGTGCGCAAATGAAGACAAGGAAAAAACTGATAGGTATGTGATTCCAGTCGATCCCTATGCTGCCGATTCTGTCAAGCTATCATCGCTTGCTGAAAGCACTCGCTATATCACACTTGATGTGGATATAGAAAACTATATGTCTTATCCGAGAAAAATTGTTTTCTATCAAGACCGCATCTTTTGCCTGGGGTACAATGACTATTCAAAGTACTTTATTGGCATTTATACCGAGACTGGTAAAAAAGTAGGGGTGATCAGTGGTCAGGGCAAAGGCCCGGGGGAATTTCTGGAAATCAATGATTTTCTGATCAATCCTTACCAAGACCGCATTGAGCTATTATCCGGTAGTATGCAAAAAAAGATCCTGCGCTATGATCTTAATGGCGTGTTCATTGATGAGATCCAAATTCCTCATATCACGTACTATTTTTCACTACTCAATGATAGTGCATACTACATTCACAACACCATCCATTTCGCACGGGATAAGGAAGGCTATAATGTACATCAGATTGATTATAATACTGGCCAAATTGCAAACCAGATAATTCCCTGTAATCCGCTGTTTGACAATGTGCATTCGTGCGATTTCTTTAGGCGAGGAGATAAGCTTGGTATTCATATCGGGATTCGGGATACCCTTTTTCTGATTAATCAAGAAGGCGAAATTGATGAGCAATGGTTTGTTGACTTTGGGCCAAAACAAGCGGCATTCTTTAAGGCTTTTCGACATGCACCTAAGAATTCAAAGCAGGAACTAGACCTGCTGAATGACTTTGACGGTCGTAGCTCATTTGGTGATTTCAAGTCAACGGATGACTATTTATGGTTCTATTATTCAGTAATTGAAAAGAATGCAGGCAGGTTACACCATTCCTATATCTATCATTGGTCGAGTGGAAAATCCTGGAATTGTCATGGAATAATCAACGATATTGATCAGGTGGCTATCGGGTTAAGACCGATGACGACCACGCCTGACGGTGAGATGGTGTTTAGAGTCAATACCAGTAAAACTAACCCGGAATCTGATACCATTGTATTGGCTATTGTAACGATGAAAGAAGGATAAATGTCAATTGAAGAACTCCAAATATGCCATTGGTGGAGAGTTTGTCAAAGAGGTCAAAACGACAGATGTGTTAGTTAGCCGACTCGTGGATGAAGTTGAAATGACGGAGGCAGACAAGCTTCGATTACAAACAAAAAGCAACTTGCAATTTGGGAATCTAAACTTATATGCAGAACTATTTACATTAAATATTTTGCTGTAGTAACGAGCTCGGTATTTATTTCAGGATAAAGAGATTCTATCGAACTAAAGGATCTGGGACGTTTACTATTACTCCACTTTATCTCTATGGCATTGATTTTGCCTTCACTATGAACGATGAAGTCTATTTCTGTTTTATTTATTGTTCTCCAAAAGTTCACTTTTTTCATTGAATAATAATCTTCTGAAAGTATTTCTGTCAGACAGAAGTTCTCAAACAAGCTACCCTTGTCAGTTCTTAGGCTCAAATCATTAAAATTATTCAAAATGAAATTCCTTAATCCCAAATCCAGAAAATACAGCTTTGGTGTTTTTGTGATTTCTTTGCTGTAGTTTTTATGAAAAGGGTATATTCTTTTACAGATAAATGTTTGTTCAAGGATATTCAGGAATTCTTCAATCTTCAATCGGGAAACTCTCATTGAGTTTGAAATAGAATTGACATTTAACAAATCACCTGACTGCATTGCAATCTTGATTAAAAATTTGTTGTAGATATCAATATCTTTTAAATTGATGAAATCCACAAGGTCCTTTTGAACGTAAGCCTGATAAATGTCTTTAATTCTTAATTTTTTATCGATTGATTGCGGTTCTTTCGCAATAGCAGGATAAGAGCCGAACAAAAGAATATTATTCAAAGCATCTTGTTTTGTTATAGGTCCGGCAAAATCAACATATTCATTAAATGATAATCTGTTAATTGTAAAAACACGAGATCTGCCAACGAGATGTTCTTTGGTCTTTGCTTTTATCTCTAACTGTGAAGAACCGCTGTATATAGTTTTTATGTTTCTTTTCAGGTCAAAAACTTCTTTTAGAAATAGTCCTGGAGAATTCAAACGCTGTATCTCATCTATAAAAACATATTTCCTTCTATCATCATTACCTAGAAACTGAATAAATTCCGGAATTGCTGAAAACAAGGAATGTAACTGCATATCGTCTAAATTGAAGTAGAAAATATCCTTATCAGAGATTCCTGATTTAAGCAGATCTTCAATTAGCAGCCAAAGCAAGGAGCTTTTGCCAACCTGCCGGCTACCAACAAGACCCAGGATAAGCTCGTTACTCATATTGTCTATCAGCGTTCTGAAGATTTCTCTGGTTCTAAGATTAAATGAATAATCCTCTTGATCCCGCCATGGATTTTGCAATAAAAAAATTTCGCTAATCATATTATCTAGGTAATATTAGCCTAAAGATACAAAATTATCTAGATAATTTTGTATGTAAATCATCTATTCAATAATCAAATAACTGGGAAAACCTTCTCAACTGGCATAGAAAAGGCCTGTGACAAATATGAAGTAAGCACTATATTGACGTTTTTTTGGAGATACTTTTTGTAGAATATTACTTTATCTGGAGATAAATTGTTGATTTATTGCGTTTTTTTGGAGATAATGAATTCATTAATATACCTCTGTATGCCGTTTGCTCCACTTTTACTATTATCTAAAGATTTTCAATTCTTGTTTTTAGCCATCAAAGCCTGATATGTTTTCATTTGAGAATCAGGAAGTTTATCCTATCTTTATCAAGCTTCCCCTATTTTAGATTATTGAGAACCATGGCTTTACCAACGAATACCTCCGAGATAATTCCCAGTCATTGGTTAGCAAAGTATTAGACTATACTTTTGTCATGTCCATCACTTTTCTCCCTGGCTACCTGGTAGCTCATGTTGCAGATTTAGATTTAATTCACATATTCTATAATCTAAAAACCGGGGAAACTTTCTCAGTTGGCAGGGAAACAGCCTGTGACATATATGATAGCTCGTGGAAGTGGATTCATAGCTCAATGGAAAACGATATCTATGGAATAGAACCAGCAGATTATTACCATTATATCCCAGATCAGAGCCTTTGTGTATCAAGATTCAATTGGGATATTACAGAGTCCCGAGATCTCAATTGCATAAGGCAACTTAATGTTTCTCGTCCTGATATCAGGGATCAATTACTTGAGATTTGCCAGAACCCATCAGATGATCAAGGTACGGTTCTGGTGTTGATGCATATGAAGTAAAGGAAAATTCCTATATCTGCATTATAGCAACCCCGGTTAACGTAACCGCTATTGCACGAATAAAATCTTGGGTTATGAAATTTTGCAATAGGGAAAGGGAATTATCCCTTCTTGAAAAGATCAGCAGCAAAGCTTTAAAATCGGCACAAATATTTTGGTTCTGCCCGTAAACAGTTTTTATCTTTATTCAAATTGCAGTGAGTTATTTCAACTGTATCTGATTTACAATTTCGTAAACTAATCTGAACTGTGCATCTCCTCCTCCCGGATTCCAGGGTGTGCCTCCTGCTGAATCTTTATAGGAGCTTAATGCTCTCTCAGCCTGATCAGTTTTATTAGAATACATAGCACTGGCCCAGTGAACAACAGGATTCTTTGGATTGGCTTTCATCCAGTCGCTGAGAATTTTCACAGATGAATCTTCTTGTCCGAGCAATTGAAAACTATAGGCCAGTAACAAATATGGAGAATCCCAAGAAGGTTTGTTTTTCCTGGTGTACTCAATCACCTTCTGAAACGACTGGCTGGCTAACTTATCTTTCTTTTCAGACATCAGAATTAATCCGAGGAGGTAATCTTCAATTCTTTCATCGGTAAGATAGGCTTTGCCAACACCAAGATTCTCAGGCCATTCACGTGCCTGGGCTATGTTTTGCAAAGCTTTTTCTGTTTTGCCATTTTTGTACTCTTCAACCGCCAGTAACAAGTGAGCCTGACGATATAAATCATGCCCTTCCTGTGCACCTTCAGCCGGAAGAATAATCTGATCATTAAGGATATTCAGGCATTTCTTATAATTACGATTGTATAATTCTGCCTTGGCCAAATCCACCTGGGTGATAAAATGATCAGGGAATTTCTTTGCTCCTTTGCGGGCAATCTCCAGAGCTTGTGGAAAGGCTCCATGTTTCATGTAAAAACCAACCATGGATTTGTATGCCCTCCAGTTATCAGGATCAAGCTGCAAGGCTTTCTCCAGATCATGCACTACCAGCTCCGTATTTTTCCCTTCAAAAAGACGTGTTCTTGACAGATAAAAGGAAGGTGTCTGCGGTTCATCTCTGCATGACAGGAAAAGTTTTCGTGCTTCATCCATTTGCCTGTAATTCCAATTCATCAGTCCCAGATAGTATCGGTTTTTCCAATGAGGAGATTCACTTTCTGCTTTTTCGAAAACTTCGTACATCTCTGCACGGTATGGGAAAACAAAGTCTATGGGAGAATCGAGAAAGGAGGTTTCTGATTTCATATCAGAAGATAAATATGCTTTAAGATATTGGATCAAGGTATTATCCGGTGCAAAACTCAGAAGTTCCAATGCATCTTGTTTGAGATTCAAACGGGAATAATAGAGGGCCAATTCGAGATAGACTTGTTCTGGAAATTCAACCTGGATATTTGATTGAAATGCTTTTATCACTGATTCTTCAGAAGTATGAAGATAGAATTCATAACGAGCCATATGATTTAAGGGATCAATCTCCAGCAGAACCTGCAGTGTATGAAATGCCTCAGAATGTTGTTCGAGCAAACGAAATGCAAGGGCTGATAATTTATATGCACTGAGATTAAAACGATTATAATCCAGAGATGATTCTGCGTATGAAAGAGCCTTTCTGTAGTCTTTCATAAGAATAGCTACTTCGGCCAGCTGAGAGTAAGCTGCTGACCTGAATTCCATTGAGCGAATACATAGTCCGAAGGCTTCTCTCGCCCTGTGATATTCACCATTCTCCTTTTTCACTATTCCAAATAAGTAATTGGCTTTTGCATTATATGTGTCTATTGACAGCACCCTTTTAAGCAAGTTTTCGGCATTATCAGTCTTTCTGATTCGCATCAGTTCTTCAGCCGCACCCAGTAAAGCCGGAATATAGTTCTGATCTTCCTCCAGACACAGGTAAAAGCCCTTCAAAGCTTTTTCATACTTACGTTGACGACTGTCTTCGAGTGCCTGTTGGTATTTACCCTGAAGAGAAGACCAGTCAAATTTTGGTGAGGTAGTGGGGCGGTCAGAACTTCTTGGATTAGCAGTAGCTTTGCTTTGAGAATCCTGCCTTTGTCCGGATGACAAATCGAGGTCGAATATAATGGCATTGCCTGCATGCAAAGAGACCTGATGACTTGGGATTGCTTTGACAAAAGATTGGTAAACTTCCATTGGTTGCAGGTCAAGCCAAAAAGAATATAAGATCGAATCATTGACTAAAACAAAAACAGAATCCCGCACAGCCTGCAAAGCACAAAACCGAATATTCAAGCCTTCACTCTTGAGGCTTAATTCTTCAGTCTGATTTTGATCTTTGGTCTTGAGTCTTCGGTCCTGGATATTCAGAATCCCAAATTCATTAATATCCGTAATCCCTTTTGTTCCTTTCACCGGAAACCAATACTCTGTAAAGCGTTCCACTTCTTTACTTTTAAAATCTAAATGTTTATATGGTGTTTTTGTACTTTGTACTGCAGCCTGGTTGAATAATAAACCGGTTTGAATTTCAGTGTATTGCCCATTCCCAAGGTCGGTATCGGTAAGGAGGTCGACCCAGATTTCTCCCTGTCTTGCAAGCCCCCATATCCATATTTTCTTACCTGGCTTAATGGCATAATCTGTTAAATGGCCGAAACCAAAATCTTTGTTGTGATAGTAACCTCCGTAGTAATCGGCAATCTCACCCAATACATGATAGCTGTGATAAGTGCCGTAATTGTTTTGTGCATATTGACTGATATCCCTGCCATCTGCCATAATCGGCCAATCATGAACATCACCCGGATGTCCGATGTAGTTTGTTCCCGGCCAGTAAAAACGTAGATCATCAGGTGCATCAGCCGCGGCATTCATCCACTGGTATTTTGATGTGCTGAAGTCTGTTGGATTAAACCAATTGGCATGAGTTTCAAACCAGGCCTTATCCGAAGGTAACCTTACTTCAACACGCCATTCTGTACGTGAACTTAGGTCCATAGCTCCCAGAAAACATGATACACTACCATCAGGATTCTCCACTGCGAGATAATCGACAGGTGTTGAAGTGCTTGGAGCATGACCAATTGATCCAAAATTAAATTCTATTCCTCCGGATGTCCAGGCCCCCCGCATGGCCACATCACGAAACTTAATAACTTTGTTGAAATACAAGAATTCTTCTCCTGTGGATTTTTCAATTGCACCCAGAACTTTTCCTCCAATTTCAGGGGCTATTAATACTTTGATCCACTCATTCTCCATTTCAATAATTTTCCATTCCTTGTCAATAGCTGTGTGGGTATAGCCGTCGAATCTGTAATATGGATAAATAATTCCTGGTTTGGCTATCGGATTGGGATCGTCAAAACCATAGGTTCGGAAAGTCATGCTGGTTTCTCTGATGCTTGCATTTTGGGCCAAAGAGCCCAGTGTTATTATAAAGGCGAGGGCCAGGAAGACAAGGTTTTTCATGAGGCTGTTGTTTGGATACTAAAATAGTGAATTGCTTTGGAAATAGGGCATTGGTGGGGAAGGTTACGCAAGGTATCGCACGGTTACGCAGGGTTACGCTTGGTTACGCACGGTTATGCTTGGTTTATTGGTTTTTTACTTGTATTTTTTTATTTTTAACTTACTGAAACGATTGATGAAGTATATGTCAAAAGAAAAAGTTGTTATTGATTTAATGTCAGATGCTGATAATGAAGCTATTCTGGCACTTTCTCATCGTTGCCCTCAAGATGGTGTAATCGGTGGCTACCCAGATCGCTCACCTGAATTTCGAAGAATCCATCAACAGCTAAGCAAAAAATCATATCATATGGTTGCCCGAAAAGGAGATGATCTCATCGGGGCTTTCGGGGCAGTATATACTAATTTGCAATACGAGGACAAGAATTATGATTCCGCCTATTTGCTGGATCTCAAGGTAGATCCTGAGTATCGCAGATCGACAACCGCATATCGGGTGGTGAAAGAAACTGTGAATCACCTTCTTGAAATTGGCACAGAATTGGCCATTGCCAGTTTCCTGAAAGATAATGAGTACTCACTCATTTTTACCAAAAGTCGTGCTGGAATTCCGGATGCTAAATACCTGGGAGACATAAGAATATTTAGTATCATACCAATACTAAAAAAGAGAATATCGAATAAATTCTCCATTGATCATCCAACTGAAGAAGATATTCCCGAACTAATTAATTTATACAATAAATTTTACTCGAAATATAAGCTGGCTCCCCGAATGACAAAAGATTTATTCAGCTTGTACGTGAATGAAATTGACGGAATGGATCTGGGACAGTTTTGGGTTGCCCGACAGGATGGAAAAATAAAAGCTGTTCTGTGTGCCTGGGATGAGGATCATTACAAGCGTTGGTTTGTGGTAAGGATGAGTCGCTTGATGAAATTTTTCTCCTTTACTCTTAGAACATTAGGAATGATAATGAAAATGCCGGCTCCAATTAGGGAATTTAAGTCATTCAAACACATTTCGTTGGTCCTCTCGGCTCATGATGATTGTATCGATGGTATGCAGGATCTGTTTCGTAGCGTCAATAATTTTTACCGAGGGAAAAAATACACCATCCTGCAATCACATTATCATATTAAAGACCCAGTAAATGAGGCACTTAAAGGACTCAAGGGCTTCAATATAAATGTAGAAGTTCATGTTTTCACAAAGGATAAAGAGGTAGCAAAAAAAATTGCAGAAGATGACCGCCTGGTACACTTCGAATGGCCAATGTTTATTTGACAAACAACTTACAACAAATCCCGATCCGTAGAAAATACACTCCCGGCGATAGCTGACTGGTACTAATGCTGTTGGATGTTTCACTTATTGTAAATCTGTTTATCACTCTGCCTTGCAGATTTGTAATCCGGGCAGTTTTTGCTTGTGTAGAATTACCAGAGAAATGAAAATGAAGCACATCTCCGACTGGATTCGGGTATACATGCAGTCTTTCATCCGGTAGGGTATTAATATGCTCAATACCACTTGAGTTTGTAAATTTATTACGCAATTCATCCCATAACTCGGGTCTGTCACCATCGTAACCCAGTGCCCACATGCCAGTTCCTTTCAGATTATGCTGAAGAACAAGATCATACTTAAGGCCCAGACTTGTATCGGTTTCGAACCAGACCTGATAATTATTGCTGTTTTGCCTATAGCTATACCAGGATGCCCGGCTTGGAATATGCCATTTTAAGCCATGAAGCAATGATTCCTCATAGGCAGTTTTATATCGTGGGTGACCCAGATGTTCCTCAGTTTGAGAATGAGCAGCTGTGGTACGGGTTTTCCATCGATCGCCATAATATGGGACACCCAGGATAAGTTTATGGGCTTGTGAACTAAGCACGGCACCGTATTCTTGCTGGATGGTATTTGTAATGTTATAAGAACCGCCTCTCAAAGGGGCGCTTGGTCCGCTTGTTTCACTCCAGCTCCCGTAAAAATTATAGCCCATAATAAATAGATAATCGCAAGAGTGGGCCAATCCGGGTAAATCCCATCCTCCCCAGTTTACGGGTGGTGCGGCGAAGGAAATCTCGCTGCCGGGTACCTCCCGATGAAGATAATCGGTGAGGTCGGCCATGAAACGATTCAACAGACTGCCTCGATCGGCGCTTGCAAGGTTCTCAAAATCAATATTTACGCCATCAAGATCGAATTCCTTCAGGAGTGCTGCCAGGTTTTCGAATAGATTCTGCTTACTTACTGATGAACTAAGCAAGCTGTGAATCTGGCTAGTTGTGAAATTAACCACTGTCGCAATGATTTTCACACCCTCCTCATGAGCAGAATTTATCACATCCACCCATGGCCAATATGAAGGCACCGTGAGACTTCCGTTTGCAGATACAGTAAAATCAAATATTGCAATATGAGTCAGAAGATCATACTGGAGCGTATTTCTGGAACTAGTATATTCCCAATCAGGCAGGTATCCAAATATGGCATGTGAAAGAGATGTGTTTTTCACCTGCCGGATGGGTACGATGCGGTAATCGGTGTTGGCAAAGAATGATGGTTTTTTAGCAAGCTCTTTATGGGACTCGTATTCTGTTTGGTGAATGGATTGGGCCAGGGATGATGGGTTTGGTGAAAAAAGAATGATAATGAGGAGGAGTACAGTGGCTACGACCCTTGAATTTCTAAGTGTTCCCTGCTTTCGCAGGGATGACAGCTTAGAAGTTTTCATTTAACAATTGTTCAAGTGTATTCTCCATGTTCTCACTAGGACGTGGGGCATGTACACTTATGATTTTACCATCGGCATCAATCAGGAGGTACCTGGGCAAATCACCTATATAATATTGGTCATGCCAAATATCTGTTTCAGAATCCTGAATTAGTTGTATGCCTCCCAGTTTCTGGTTTTCCAGGATATATTTCCATTTGTTTGTGTCTTTGGTAAAATCCATAGACACAGATATAAATTTCACTCCTCTGGATTCAAATTGCCGTATCAGTTTCTCCCAATAGGGAAACTCATTTATGCTCCATGCCGACCAGGATGCCCAAAGATTGACATAAACCAGACTTCCGGCGTAATCCGACAGGCTGACCTGATTACCTTCTACATTAAATGCAGTAAAAACAGGAGCCATTTCTCCACGAGCCAGCTTCTTAAGATTCTCTAATTTAAGCTTGATAATCGAGATAAAATCTTCATTGCTGCAGTGTATCTCGAAATTAGTTATGAAAGTTTCAAGATGTTCAGTACCGAAATTGTCGAGATGATCGCTCATACTTGTGAACAGGGCATAATCCCTGATAAGAGTATCGGTAAAGACTTGCTGAATTACCCTGAAACGGGCTACTGATTCAGGGAACCAGAGCTTACTGGTTTTAGGGTTGTCATCAATGTATAAGGCCTGCTTGAAATCAAGATAATCATCAATGAAAGACTGGAATACATTGCTTACCATTAACTCAGGATTATTCAGCTCAATTTCGTTCAGATAGGTGGGATGATAATCATCCGGCAGTTTTGCCACTTCACCTGAAAACAAGGCATGGTAACCTGGATAAATAAGGCGTTGATTTGCCCAGCTATAATGGATGTCAGTTTTATGACGTGTAACGAAAACAGAGTCAATCTCGGGATAACGCTTTACATATTCTTTGAGAAGGGTTAGCTTGAGGTCTTCTATGCTATCGGTGAAGGCAATAAATTCCTGAGGATTTTTCGTAAACAGCTTCTCGTTATCAATGGTAGTCTGCCGCTCAAGTTTTGTTGCCAGCAGGAGATAGTGATTGACAGGTCCCAGTTCATCACTGAATTCGGTTTTGTCAGGAAAGTCATCGGCCAGTATCTTGATAAAAAGAGACTTGCCGGCTTCAAGGTAAATACTGGAGAAAGAGTTATTGAAAATGATCAGACCTGTTCCCGGAGCTTCTACTGGTACGGAAAGAGAGAAATTCCCCTCCTTGTCAATTTTTGCGCTGTCAATAAGAGCACCAATGTTAACAATCACATTTCCGCTCAGTACAGGCTCAACAGATCCTGAAATGGTCGTTAGCTTATTGTCCTCCGGCTGTCGGTTACAGGCAAGCAGCAGGATCAATCCGGCCAGTGAAAAAAATATCTTCTTCATCTGTTTATAGAATTATCAGGGTTTAGCCTGTCCAATCATTTGCAAATAAGTTGAATAGTACTGATCAGATTTCGCCTGAATTTCTTCCTGCAATTCTGTTTCACCTGCTTCTTCGGCAATTCTCAATAATTCTCTCAGTTCATAAGCCAGAGCATTTTGAATTTGCTGATTGACTGAAGGGATATACTTCTCCCCAAGTGATAGATAGTAATTCATGTTATCCTGAACACCGTCGAATGCCACTTTCATCATTGCCAGGCCTCTCTCCTTATTTCCGGCTTTTAACCAGGCTTCTGCTGAGTTTACATCGAGGAAAGAATACCCGATTACAGCAGTAGGGATCACTTCCTCCATTTTAGCAAGAACGGCCTGGGCTTTATCCATTTTATTCTCTTCTATCAGAGCCATTGCCAGACGGTTGAAGTTATTTCTGAGGTTGGTCATCATTCTCCGGCAGGTTTCATCAAAATAAATACTCTCATCACCAAAATTGGTGTACCTGAACTTATTCATCAGATTATCATATGATCTCTCAGTGTTCACTCTGCCCCTGGTTGAGGATTGTCTTTCACCCTTTATTGGAACCAGTCGATAAGTAAGTCCGTGAAGTTCAAGGTATTCATCTAGGCGTACTGAGCCACTTTGTCCGGGTGTTGTGTAATAAATCGGACGATCCCATTCATTGTGGGCTAGTAAATCGAGTACTATGAGTTCATCTTTATAAATTGCTGTCCTGCCGGATGGGTTTATTTTCCATGTTATCTGGTCAACAATCTGATCTGCTTTATCGCTGGTAACGGTTCCATTATTAATGACTTTTGCTGAGTCAACCGGCAGAATGAAAGTATCAGTAGGCAGATAATGAAAAAAGCGTCCTGTTGATGAAGACAGTTGTGTGCCTTTGTCCTCGTTTGCAACAAATTCAATAAGTTCCTTAAGGTTTGCTTGCTCAACACGTTTTTGAATAGGGATATATCCCCTTTTCCCCTGTCTGAATTGCTCGTATTCCATACTTATTGGCAATGCTTCGGAAGTATAATACTTACGTTTCATCTGCTCGATGTACCATTCCTGCGGCATGAAAGGCATACAGGCTACACGTACATCTGTTCTGAAATTTTCAACTTCCTGCATATACCAGAGAGGGAAGGTATCATTGTCGCCATTTGTGAAAACGACAGCATTTTCATCCAATCCGGCCAGGTAATTATATGCAAAGTCATGAGCCACATAGCGGTTTGAACGATCATGATCATCCCAGTTTTGTGTGGCCAGCACACCTGGTACCAGAATCAATCCGATTACCGTGGCAGTTATGGCCCCACTTGGTCCTTTCAGGTATTTACTAAGCAATTCATATATATAAACCACGCTAATGCCTATAAACATTGCAAAAGCATAGAAAGATCCTACATAAATATAGTCACGTTCGCGAGGTGTGACTGGAACCTCATTCATGTATACAATAATCGCAATACCTGTCATAAAAAAGAGGAGGGTGACCACCCAGAAGCCTTTCCTTTCGCGTTTGTAATAGAACCAGGCACCTAATAAGCCCAGCAGTAAGGGAATTCCATAGTATTTATTGTTGGCTTTGTTTTCGGTGGTGCTGGCAGGCAGGTTATCCTGAGATCCCAGACGTGCTGCATCAATAAAATTAACACCTGTAATCCAGTTGCCACTCATTATGTCACCATGACCCTGAGCATCATTCTGACGACCTGAGAAATTCCACATGAAATACCTGAGGTACATATGTCCGAGCTGATATCTGAAAAAGAATCGCATATTCTCAGTGAAAGTGGGCTTGTTTAGATATTGAGGGTCCTCACCTGGCACTTGCACCTGTATCGGGGTTCCCTTCACTTTGCCCCAACGTTGATAGGCGTCAATATACCTCTGTTCAAGGTTGTTGTACATTCTAGGAAAGAAAGTAGTGAAGCGATCATCATATACATACTCGGTACGTGTATCAGCGACCTCATATTTACCATCTTTTTGATAATAGATTTTTTTGCCATCCTTATAATCTTCGATAGGTGCATTGTAATATTCACCATGGAAGAGGGGGCGTTGACCATATACTTCGCGGTTCACATATGAGAGCAGACTAATGGTATTATCCGGATTATTCTCATCAAGCGGAGGGTCGGCCTGTGAACGGATGGGAATGATCAGGATGGATGAATAGCCAATCATAACTATTGTTATTCCCAGCAAAATAGTATTCCAGAGCACATTACCTTTTTTCTGTGTTCTCCAAATGCCAAAAGTCAGACCGGCAATTAGCAGAAGAATAAAAATCATGGCTCCAAAGTGATACGGGAGGCCAACTGTATTAGTAAAAAACAGCTCGAAGCCCATTGCGAGCTTAATAGTTAATTGAATAACTCCGGATAGCATTATTATAATAAGTAGGAATGATGCTCCGATGGCTAACAGGAATCCTTTGATTGAGAAAGTATATTTCTTAAAGTAATACACCAGAACCATTGCTGGCAGGGCCAGAAGGTTGAGGATGTGCACACCTACTGACAATCCCATTAGGAAGGCGATCAGAATAAGCCAACGGTTGCTATAAGGTTCGTTGGCTACATTTTCCCATTTGAGGATAGCCCAGAAAACCACTGCTGTGAAAAGAGCAGATAATGAATAAACTTCAGCCTCAACTGCTGAAAACCAAAATGAATCAGTAAATGTATAGCTGAGGGCACCAACCAAACCGGCACCAATTACAATCAGGTTCTCTGCAAGACTTAGTTCTTTCTTGTCGCTGAATAATTTACGTGCAAGGTGGGTTACTGACCAGAAAAGGAAAAGGATAGTAAATCCTGAAGCCAGTGCCGACAACACGTTCATTGTAACCGGAACAGCTTCCAGATTGCCAAAAGCAAATAGGGCAAAGAATTGTCCGAGCATCATAAATAACGGAGCTCCGGGAGGGTGCCCAACCTCAAGATGAAAAGCGGTAGCAATAAATTCACCGCAATCCCAGAAGCTTGTGGTTGGCTCTATAGTGAGCAGATAAACCAAAGATGCGATCGCAAAAACGATCCAGCCGGTTATTATGTTTACTTTTTTAAAATCCATGTTATTACTTATTTCTTGACTTAATATTTACTCTGCAATTCACGATTTTCGAACAATCACGCAAATTATAAAAGATTTCCTTTATCCCGCTCCATTTCTGACTCATAAACTGTATCTGCGGGAAGATTATTGCTCATTGAGGCTTCTACGGCCAGCTGATCACACCGTTCATTCTCCGGAATATTCGCATGACCCTTTACCCAAATGAATTTGACTTTATGCTGCCGATAGATTTTCAAAAACCGTATCCAGAGATCGGGATTTTTTTTCTTTTTAAACTGTTTTCGCTCCCAATCGAAAACCCAGCCTTTTTCTACCGAATCAGAAACGTATTTCGAATCGGTATAGATTGTAACCTGTGAGTTGCTGTATTTCAGGGTCTCCAGGGCAACGATAACCGCTAAAAGCTCCATTCGGTTATTAGTTGTCATCCTGAATCCGGCAGCTAATTCTTTTCTTTTATCCCGATGTTTCAATACCACACCGTAACCTCCCCGACCCGGATTTCCCCGGGCAGCACCATCTGTATAAACTATGATTTGAGGGCCTTTCATTTAATCTCAATACCTGTGTTGGTCATAAACAATTTTATCGCGATAGCTAAAAGGATGATTCCGAAGAATTTCTTCAGAATTAATATCCCCGCCTGTCCAAGCAATTTTTCAAACCAATGTGTCAGTTTGAGAACCAGGAACACGACAACAATATTTAAGAATAGTGCGATAAGTATATTAATACTGGCATACTCGGCTCTTAATGAGATGAGGGTGGTGATCGATCCGGCTCCCGCTACCAGGGGAAAAGCTATTGGAACGATAGATGCGCTTGAAGGAGTATCGCCTTTGAAAAACTCTATTCCGAGAACCATTTCGAGTGCCAGAAAAAGAATGATAAATGAGCCGGCAATGGCAAAGGATGAAATATCCACACCAAACAATCCCAGGATCTGTTCACCTAAAAACAGGAATGCTACTAAAAGGGCGAATGCCACCAGACTGGCCTGTAAGGCTTTTATTTGTCCTCCCTTATTTTTTATACTCAGGATTATTGGAATTGAGCCCAGAATATCAATTACAGCAAACAAAACCATAAAGGCAGATACAATATCCAGGAAGTTTAATTTCATGATTTACAGCACTTAAGCAATGATAGTTTTGATTTGTGCAAAGATAAGAAAAATAAGTTTTAAGGCTTATGGCTTGAGGCTTGAGTATGGGTAAAAGAAAACGGGTTTGCATTGGAGCTATTAAACTCGCATACAAACCCGATAAGTAATAAATTCGACAGTAAAGGAGAGAGGCAATGGTCCCTGGTCGTTGGTCCTTGGTCGTTGGTCCCTGGTCGTTGGTCAGTCCCTGGTCCCCTTGTCCCTAGTCCCTTGTAGTTCTAGTAAACCAGCGTCATTTCGTCAACCAGATGACCAGCACCTGCGTATTTATCCATGATCCATAGGACATAGCGGATATCAACGTTAATGCAACGCTGCAGGTCGGGTTCGAAAGCGATGTCACCTGACATAGCTTCCCAGTTTCCATCAAAGGCCAGTCCGATTAATTCACCACGTCCGTTGATGACACCTGAACCTGAGTTACCACCAGTAATATCATTATTGGTGATGAAGCAAACTTTCATTACATCACCATCACCATAATCGCCATAATCTTTAGCTTCATATAGTTCTTTCAGTCGTGGAGGAACAACGAATTCCCAATTATTTGGATCTTCTTTTTCCATCACACCTTCAAGAGTGGTATAGTACTTATAATGTACAGCATCTTTTGGATCGTATGCTTTCACTGAACCGTATGTCAGTCTCATTGTGAAGTTGGCATCAGGATAGAATGTTTTGTCTTTCTCCATTTCTAAAACTCCACCAATCCAGAGGCGTTGTCCAATTGCCAGATCAGCTCCAAACTGACGAGAATCACGACGAATCTCAGCTGATTTGGCAAAGATTGAAATAGCTGCCTGATAAGCCAGGTCTTTGTCCAGAACCTTTTTGCTCGGGTTTGCTAAGAAAGTGTTCAGAGCTTCCTGACTTGCAAAAACAGAAGTCGCAAACATTTTGTCAACATACTTTTTGAAATCGCCTTTATATTTCTTCTTGATAGTTGTGAAAATGTCAGCATGATATTCAGGAGCAATATCAGTAACGAATAATTTCATCATAGCTGCAGTGATCTTCTGGTCAGTAG
The DNA here is from genome assembly GCA_018669475.1 of Bacteroidota bacterium. Lineage (GTDB taxonomy): Bacteria > Bacteroidota > Bacteroidia > Bacteroidales > UBA12481 > JABHCC01. The sequence continues at coordinate 106,124 of JABHCC010000124.1, forward strand.
GAGCGTTGTAATTCTTGAAATATCCTGCTGATCCATTTTTCATTCTCTCAGCCGCTGCTTGAATTTTTTCATCTTCGGCACCTTCATCTAATAGGCGGTACAGACCAGAAGCTCCGTTGGCAAATGAAATAATTTCACTTCCTCTGGTCAGACACTCGGTATAATACTGAGATGCATGGTTATAAGGAGCTGCTCCGTCAATAGATTTCCTGATCATGTCGAGTGCATCACCATATTTCTTTTGCTTATCAGGATCCATACTTATCCACTTGGTGAATTTCTCCTGTAATGCAGCTTTTTTACCCTTAACATTTAGATCTTTCAGACCTTTACTCTGGCCGATTGAAAATTTCCAGTAATTAGTAGAGCCTGAATATTTAGATGCATATTTAATTCTAACAGCATCATCAGCCAGCATATCTTCAAGCATCAGTTCCTGACGCAGGCTACGGGTTTTAATTCGGTTAGGGTGAGTGATACTCAGTACATTATCGATCTCATAAGAGGTCATAAAACGAGTTGTACCTCCCGGATAACCGAGGATCATTGCAAAATCGCCTTCCTGAACACCTTTCATTGAAACAGGTAAGTAATGCTTGGGTTCAAAAGGAACATTTTCCTCTGAAAATCTGGCAGGTTCACCATCCGGAGACATATAAACACGGAATACAGAGAAGTCACCTGTGTGACGAGGCCACATCCAGTTATCGGTGTCGGCTCCGTATTTTCCGACTGAACTGGGAGGAGCGCCAACAAAACGAACGTCACGGTATTGATTGTAGACTACCATGTAATATTTGTTTCCTGAAAAGAACGGCTGAATACGTACCATTCTAAAATCATTGGTCTCAACTGTTTCCTGCACTTCTGCAGCAGCAGTACGAATAGCCTGGGCTCTTTCCTGCTCAGTCATATCATTAGTTACATTGGCTAAAACCTTATCGGTAACATCCTCAATATAATCAAGGAATATCACTGCTAAACCTGGATTAGCCAATTCTTCTTCAAAGCTAGCTGCCCAGAAACCATCTTTCAGGTAATCATGTTCAACGGTTGAATGGGATTGGATTGAACCATAACCACAGTGGTGATTTGTAAGGAGGAGACCTTGAGCAGAAACGATCTCTGAAGTACATCCACCACCAAAAATTGCGATGGCATCTTTAAGGCTGGAATGATTAACGCTGTAAATGTCTTCAGCAGTCAGTTCCAGACCCATTTCGGTCATGGTACCAATGTTTAATTTTTCCAGAAGGGGTAGTAGCCACATTCCCTCATCGGCCCTGGCTGATATATTAAGAGCCAATGCAAAACCAATGAACAGTGCGGTGAGTTTTTTCATTTTTTTATGATTTTGAGATTAAGGATGCAAGATAGGAAAAATATGGTAGTCAGGAGTCGGGAATCGGGAATCGGGAATCGGAAATTTTTGTCACCAATTCACGGCTTCTGATTCAAATCGATCTTTCGTATTCTTAGATTTTTTGGTGTTACTTCCAGGTACTCATCCTGCCCGATATACTCCATGTTTTGTTCCAAAGAGAATATTCTTGGAGGTGCGATGCCCATTTTGTCATCCGTTCCGGAAGCTCGCATGTTGGTGAGCTTCTTGGTTTTGCAGATATTCACCACGATATCATTCTGCCTTATATGTTCGCCTATTACCTGCCCCTGATAAACGGGTACTCCGGTAGGAACAAAAAATATTCCACGATCCTGAAGTTTGTCTATTGCAAATGGGATGGAAGTTCCTGTGGCCAAAGAGATGAGAGCGCCGTTGCGTTTTGAACCGATCTCTCCTTTCCATGGCTGGTATGATTCAAAACGATGAGCCGTTATAGCCTGACCTTGGGTAAGGGTGAGAATCTGGTTGGCCATTCCCATTAGCCCTCTAGAAGGAATGCTAAACTGCAGACTGTTACGATCGCCCCGGTATTCTATATCGAGTAATTCACCTTTGCGATTACTTACTGCTTCGATTACTTTCCCCTGGAATTCTTCAGGAACGTTAACTGTCAGATGTTCAAAAGGCTCATGGGTTTTGCCCTTAATCTCTTTGAGAAGTACTTGTGGTTGACCCATCTGAAACTCATATCCTTCACGGCGCATTGTTTCAACCAGAATAGATAAATGCAGAATTCCTCTTCCGAATACGTTTAACATATCTGGTGATTCTGTTTCTTCAATACGGAGAGCCAGATTTTTCTCGGTCTCACGATATAAGCGATCACGCAAATGACGGGAAGTAACATATTTGCCATCCTGACCAAAGAAAGGGGAATTATTAATGGTGAACATCATGCTCATGGTTGGCTCATCCACACTTATCGGAGTGAGTCCTTCAGGGTTTTCCAGGTCAGCAACTGTATCACCAATTTCAAACCCTTCAAGTCCCATCAGAGCAACAATCTCGCCCGATTGAACAGGGGTTTTTACCTTTTCCTTGCCCAGACCTTCGAAACAATATAGCTCTTTTATTACTGATTTGTAAGTAGATCCATTAGCTTTTACCAATGAAACCTGCTGTCCCCATTGCAATGTTCCTCTAAGAATACGGCCAACTGCTATCCGACCCACATAAGATGAATAATCAAGACTGGTAATCATCATCTGAGGAGTACCTTCAATGACTTTTGCCGGAGGAATATGTTCAATAATCTGATCAAGAAGGAAACTTACATCCTCACTTGGTTTTTGCCAATCTTCGCTCATCCAGCCCTCCTTTGAAGAACCATAAACGGTAGGAAAGTCTAGCTGATCTTCAGTAGCATCAAGATGTGCCATCAGGTCGAAAACCTGATCCTGCACTTCATCAGGCTTACAATTGGGTTTGTCAACCTTATTGATAACAACTATCGGTTTCAGATTCAGTTCAATCGCTTTCTGAAGCACAAAACGTGTTTGTGGCATAGGCCCCTCAAATGCATCAACCAACAGAATCACTCCATCAGCCATATTGAGCACCCTTTCAACCTCACCTCCGAAATCAGCGTGACCCGGAGTGTCGATGATATTAATTTTAATGTCTTTATATCTGACAGAAACATTCTTAGATAAAATGGTAATTCCTCGTTCACGTTCAAGATCATTACTGTCAAGGATGAGATCTTCAACCTCCTCGTTGTCCCTGAACATTTTTACCTGATGAAGAATTCGGTCAACCAGAGTTGTTTTGCCATGGTCAACGTGAGCAATAATAGCGATGTTTCTGATACTCTGCATGATTGTCTTTTCAAAATGAGGGCGCAAAGGTAAGCAATTTTTGTAGTCTAATATGTTTTATCCGGCAGGAAATAGAAATGTAACAAATGTGACAGAAATCCTCCGTTTTATGTCGTATTATCGTCAGCTAGGATAATTCTTTACTGTTTTACTTTAGTTATTATGATTGAACAAAAAGCTACTGCGAAATCTCACAAAATGCTGTTTTTCAACACCCTGGCTTTTACAGTTTGTTTTGCCGCATGGATGTTGAATGGTGTATTGGTGACTTTCCTTTCAAGTAATCAGGTTTTTGACTGGGGACCAGTGGAAATCGGATGGTTAATAGGGATACCAGTATTGACAGGGGCAATATTCCGATTACCTGCCGGGATACTTACCGACAAATTCGGTGGAAAATGGGTATATGGATTGCTCCTTCTTTTCTGTTCAGTTCCGATGTATTTATTGTCTACAGCTAACAGTTTCACTACTTATGCTCTATACAGTTTTGGTTTCGGATTAACAGGTATAAGCTTTGCAATTGGGATCGCGTACACATCCGTTTGGTATCCAAAAAAGAGACAGGGAACTGCATTGGGCATATTTGGTGCTGGCAATGCCGGAGCAGCGGTCACTACCTTATTGGCTCCAACTATTCTGAAGAACCTTACTGATGCAGGCGAAAACATTGAAGCTTGGCGAACATTACCCAAGATATATGCTGGTGCATTACTTCTAATGGGAATTATATTTCTGATTTTCACTGAAAACAGAAAGCCGGCATCAAGCAACAAAAACTTAAGGGCGATGTTGCAACCTCTGAAAAATATTAGAGTCTGGAGATTTGGCTTATATTATTTTTTAGTTTTTGGATGCTTTGTTGCCTTTGCTCAATGGCTGGTTCCATATTTTGTCAATGTATATTATTTACCTCTGATTACTGCTGGTATTTTTGCCTCACTTTTTAGCCTGCCAAGTGGTGTAATAAGGGCTTTTGGTGGATGGTTATCAGACAAGGTGGGGGCACGAAAAGTGATGTATTTTGTTCTTGGCTTGTCTGTGATCGTCACTTTTATGTTAATAATTCCCAAAATGGAGCTAACATCCCCTGGAAAAGGAGTTATGGCTACCCGTGGCGGAACTGTTACCCAAGTGACTGAATCTGGAATTTTTATTGGTGAAAAGGAATATCCTCTTCAGGCAAGAACGCGGGATTTTTCTAAGTTGGATGATCGGGTTGTGGTATTTCCCACAAAAGCAATTTGGCAGGAGAGTGTTGTAAAGGTCGGTGATGTGGTAGAAAAGAAGCAATTGCTGGCTAAAGGTGTAACCAAAATTTATTTCCAGGCTAATGTCTGGATCTTTGCAATATTAGTCATCCTAATTGGTTCAGTGTGGGGCATTGGAAAAGCTGCTGTTTACAAACATATTCCCGATTATTTCCCTGACGAAGTTGGTGTTGTAGGAGGCATGGTTGGTGTTTTGGGAGGTTTAGGAGGATTCTTCTGCCCAATTATCTTCGGATATCTGCTGGAAGGAACAGGACTTTGGACCAGTTGCTGGATGTTTATGCTGTTATTATCAGGCATATGCTTGATCTGGATGCAGCGGGTGATAAGCAAGATGACCAGGAAGGAAGCTCCTCAGGTTGCTGAGATGTTTGAACAAACTTCATAAATCAAAAACAATTAAAATAATAGATATGTCTGTTAATATTAATGATTGGAAGGTTGAAGATCTGGCTTTCTGGAAAGAAAAAGGCTCAAAAATTGCCACGCGCAATATTTTGATTTCTATTCCTTCTCTACTACTTGCTTTTGCAGTGTGGATTATGTGGGGAATCATTATTACGAAGATGAAAGAGTTCGGCTACAACTTTGGTATGCTGGAAGGCATCTCGGATGCTCTCAGAGCTGATAAACTTAAAGAAATCAATAGTTTATACTATACATTGCCTGCAATTGCAGGACTGGCAGGTGCTACTCTGAGAATTCCGAATTCCTTTCTGATCGGACTAGCCGGAGGAAGAAATGTAATATTTGTGACTACTCTTCTGCTAATAATTCCGGTTGTTGGTGTTGGATTGGCTCTAAGGGATATTAATACTCCATATATGGTCTTTGCCGCTATGGCTTTACTGTCAGGATTTGGAGGTGGAAACTTCGCGTCCTCAATGAGTAATATAAGTTATTTCTTCCCAAAAAGAGTGCAAGGGACTTCACTAGGTTTCAATGCAGGAATAGGTAATCTGGGTGTTGGTATTATGCAGAAAACCATACCTCTGGTAGTAGGTCTGACTCTTTTCAGTGCTGTTGACAGGGATGGAAGTGTCATTTCTTCAGGTGCTCTTACCGGTATTCAAAATGCAGGTTGGATATGGGTTCCCTTTCTTGTGATTTGTTCAATTGCTGCATTCTTTGGCATGAATAATGTGATCACCGGAACACCAAAACTACCTAATACTCTGCAGGGATTAGGTAAAACCTTTTATATGGTACTTCTGGGGCTCATTGCTGCGGGAATCGGTGCTTATTTCCTGGTCGGATTAAAAGTAAATATGTGGATTGTTCTTCCGGTAGTTGTTATCCTGACTATTCTGTTAATGAAATATGCCACACCAGGTGAGATCAAGACAAATCTGGAGGCTCAGTTTTCTATTTTCAAGGATAAGCATAATTGGATTATGACTATTATTTATACCATGACTTTTGGATCCTTTATCGGATTTTCCGCTGCTTTTCCAAAATTATGTCAGGATATCTTTGTTTACAGCGATGCTGTTAATCCTGAATTTGTCAATCCAAATGCACCTAACTTTCTCATGTGGGTGTTTCTGGGACCAGTGATTGGGGCCTTGATCCGTCCGGTGGGAGGCTGGTTGTCAGACAAAGTGAATTCTGGTTCGAGAGTAACAACAATCAGTACAATATTCCAGATTATTGCTGCTCTGGCAGTAGCCTATTTCATCAAAGAGGCGAAACAAAGCCCAAATCCTGAAGATTATTGGTGGCCATTCTTTGCCTGTTTTATGATTCTTTTCGCTACAACAGGTATTGGTAATGGATCAACTTTTCGTTCAATACCTTATATCTTCAGTCAAAAACTGGCAGGGCCTGTTTTAGGCTGGACCTCAGCAATTGCTGCTTATGGAGCATTTATTATTCCCAAAGTATTTGGTGCACAAATCTCTGCAGGAACTCCGGAGTATGCATTGTATGGATTTGCTCTTTATTACCTTCTTTGCCTTGGGCTCAATTGGTATTATTATGATCGCCGGAATTCTGGTATCAAATGTTAATTAAATGGAAGAAGAAGGATTTAAATATTGGCTTACAGACCATGAGGATATGAGATCTCCGTTTCCAAAGCATATGCATGAAGAACTGAGATCTCAAACTACGCAGAGATTTTCTGAATGGATTCACACAGTGGGAAAAGAAGGAATGTCACAGCTTAAGGAAACTGAGATAGTGGAGATGTTTGAAATGTTTCTTTTTAATGTGGGATTAAGTCTGACCTCAGATCCTGATCAACAAATAACCATCACTTACCCCTTAATGCCACGATGCGGAGATGAAGTTGATGATATCAATAATGGACTATCATCTGTTACTCATCGCAAGATAATCGAAAAGGATGGAGAAAAAAGACAACTGCAACTTGTTCTAAAAACACAGTCGGGGGGGAAGTCCTGGCAGACAGAATTTGAATTACCCGCTTAAATGCAATATACGATGATAAGACTTTTATTGCTTTTTATTATGGCTTCTTTTTTGGGAAAGCCTGCCTTTGCCCAATCGGGTGAAGAAATATTTACAAAGAACTGTATTGCTTGCCACACGATTGGCAGTGGTGACAGAGTGGGACCAGATCTAAAAGGAGTGGAACAGAAACGGTCAGTTGATTGGATTGGACAATTTATTCTTTCATCAGGGAAACTAATTGAATCTGGTGATAAGGATGCCATTGCCAATTTTGAGAAGTACAATAAAATCAAAATGCAGGACTTTAAATTCTCGGCTCCTCAATTATCTGATCTAATTAATTATATAGTATTAGCCGGAGGGGGTGAGATCCCTGCTCCTGAAATCGAAGAGATTGAATTGACGCCTGAGCAGAAGGCCATACTTCTACCTCTTGGTTCCCGATTATTTGAAGGGATGGACAAATTTGATGAAGGAGGTGTCTCATGTTTTTCTTGTCATAATGTGAGCTATGAAGGAATGAAGCAGGGGGGAAGTCTGGGAACAGATCTGACCAATTCATTTACTAAGTATAACGGGGCTGCAGGATTGAAAGGGTTTATTGCAACACCCTCATCCGCTATAATGGAGGTAGAATATACCAGGCATCCTCTTACACAGGAAGAGATTACGAGTTTGGTGGTATTTCTCGAAGATGCAAACGGAAATGGAACTTCAGATTTTGAATCAACCTTTCTGCTTGTTGGAGGCATTATTCTTTTTTGCCTCATGATTTTCGTAATCATGATCCTGTGGAGTGAGAAAAAGCGCAACGGCATCAACTCAAAAATACATAGCCGGCAACTAAAAGTAAAACATCCTAATCAGTAATCGTAGAAAAATGAGCTGGATTAAAGACATAATATCACCCAAAACCAGAAAATGGGAAGATTTCTATCGTAATCGTTGGCAACATGATAAAGTAGTTCGCACAACACATGGAGCAAACTGTACCGGAAGTTGCAGTTGGCAGGTGTTTGTAAAAAATGGCATTGTTGTTTGGGAGACCCAATCGATTGATTATCCCGTTATTGATAAAAATATACCCCCTTATGAGCCTCGTGGCTGTCAGAGGGGGATTTCGGCTTCATGGTATCTTTACAGCCCGATAAGAATCAAGTATCCGATGATTCGCGGTGCACTGTTTGATGCTTATACAGAAGAGCGCAAATCAGGATTATCCCCAACTGAAGCCTGGAAAAGTATTCAGGAAAATCCAGCAAAAAGGTCTGCTTATCAGGAAGCCAGAGGCAAGGGAGGCCTACGGAGGGTTTCCTGGGATGAAGCTCTAGAAATGATGGCAGCAGCAAACCTTTATACCGTTAAAAAGTATGGTCCGGATCGTCTGGCCGGTTTCTCCCCGATCCCTGCAATGTCAATGATCAGTTATGCTGGTGGAGCACGTTTTCTACAACTGATGGGGGGATTAGCGCTGAGTTTTTATGATTGGTATTGTGATCTTCCTCCAGCCTTTCCTGAGGTTTGGGGTGAACAGACTGATGTGGCGGAAAGCGCCGACTGGTTTCATGCGAAGTTTATAGCCGCAATGGGCTCAAATGTAACCCAAACCAGAACTCCGGATGTACATTTCTTTGCTGAAGCTAAGCATAACGGAACCAAAACTGTTGTTTTTGCTCCTGACTTTAATGCTGCAGCAAAATATGCAGATGAGTGGATGCCCATGCATGCCGGACAGGATGGCGCATTCTGGATGGCTGTTACTCATGTAATTCTGCAGGAATACCATTACAATAAAAAAGTTCCCTACTTCCTGGAGTATGCCAAACGATATACTGACAGTCCATATCTTATTGAATTGATTAAGACTGAGGACGGTTACGAACCCGGACAATTACTAAGAGCCGGCAGGATTAGTAAGTATGCTGATTCTGAGAACAGGGATTGGAAATTCTTGATTATCAATGAGGAAGATGGAGACCTTGTTTGCCCTGGGGGTAGTTCAGGTCATCGCTGGGACAGTAAAAAGGGTAACTGGAATATGAATTACAGGGATACTGAAATTGGTTCAGATTATAAGCCATTACTGAGTATTCTCGACAAGCATGATGAGGTATACATGGTGAATTTCACTGATTTTGCTGTTGAGAAAAAATCCAGCAGAGGTGTACCGGTCAGATTGATTGATACTGACAAGGGCAAAGTTCCTGTATGCACCGTTTATGACCTTATTATGGCCCAATATGGTGTGAGCAGAGGGCTTGATGGAGATTATCCCTCCTCATCTGAGGATAAGGATTCTGCTTATACTCCGGCATGGCAGGAGATATTCACTGGAATTTCTCAGGATAATGTATTAAAATTTGCACATGAATGGGCTGGTACAGCCGTAGCCACAGAGGGAAAATGTATGATCCTGATTGGTGCCGGTATCAACCATTGGTATCATGGCAATCTTATGTACAGGGCCGCTATTATGACTCTGATGCTGACTGGCTGTGTGGGGAAAAATGGTGGAGGAATGAATCATTATGTTGGTCAGGAAAAGCTAGCTCCCGTTGATTCCTGGGGTGCTCTGATGAGTGCAAAAGACTGGCAGGCTGCCCCGCGCTTACAGCAAGCTCCAATCTGGCATTACATGAATTCTGATCAATGGAGGTATGATGGGAAACAATCTGAATACAACCCTTCTCCCAAGAATGATCTCACAGATCTTCATACTGCCGATATGATTGTGAAGGCTGTGAAAAACGGTTGGCTACCTTTTTATCCGCAGTACAATCAGAATACTCTTAATATTACAAAAGAAGCACAGACTAAGGGCGCAGGAGATCCGGAGGAAATTAAAAAATACTTACTGGAGAGACTTAGAAAGAAAGAAATTTCCTACTCAGTAGAAGATCCTGATAATGAGGCTAATTATCCGAGGGTTTGGTATATCTGGAGAGGTAATGCATTGTTTTCAAGTGCAAAAGGACATGAGTTTTTCAATAAACATTATTTGGGCACCCATCACAAAATCATTGCAGATGAAGTGGCTAAAGATCTTGTAAAAGATGTGAAATGGCAGGATAAGGCTCCTGTTGGGAAAATGGATCTTATCGTCGATCTGAATTTCAGAATGGATAGCTCCGCCCTGTATTCGGATATTATTCTTCCGGCTGCTATGTGGTATGAAAAGAAGGATCTGAATTCAACAGATATGCATTCTTTTATTCATCCTTTGGGGCAGGCTGTTCCACCATCCTGGGAAGCGAAAAGCGACTGGTCGATTTTCAGAGAGATTGCTAAGACGACCAGCGAGCAGGCTGTAAACTATATGCCTGAACCTGTTCTGGATATTGTAAATACTCCAATAGCCCATGATTCACCCGGGGAGATCGCACAGCAATCTGTTAAAGACTGGAGTAGAGGTGAATGTGAAATGATTCCGGGAAAAACCATGCATAACCTTGTTGTAGTTGAACGGGATTACACACGTATTTACGAGAAATTTACCAGTCTCGGCAGAGGTGCACGAAATGGATTAGGGGCACATGGAAATCCATATAAATGCGAAGATTTTTATGATAAACTACTTGAGGATAAAGACCATATTAATCTGATTGGTAAGGAGTATTATCCGGCCTTGGGAGATGATGAAGAGGCAATAAACATGATTCTGACCTTGTCGTCTGTTACTAACGGGGAATTGGCAGTTCGAGCCTATGAAAATGCAGAGCTTAGGACTGGCCAAAAACTTACTGACCTGGCTGAGGGCTACAGAAATGTGAGGATTAATTTCAAGGATCTTCAATCACAACCTAAGCGTTATCACAGCTCACCCGTCTGGTCAGGTGTTATTGCCGATGAGAAAACTTATTCAGGATTTACATACAATTACGAGAAGCTGGTGCCCTGGAGGACTCTTACCGGCAGGCAACATCTGTATCTGGATCATGAGCTGTATATTAAGTTTGGGGAAAATCTGCCAACCTTCAAACCTTCTCCACTACCTGCCATTTTGGGTGATCTGAAGAACTCAGAAAAAGATAAGGATGCTATAATGCTAAATGTGCTTACACCTCATGGGAAATGGCAGATTCATACTACCTATAGTGATAATATCAGGATGCTTACACTTTCGAGAGGAATGGTTCCCTGCTGGATGAGTGAAGCAGATGCAGAAGCTCTGGGCGTTAAAGACAACGATTGGGTGGAAGCTTACAATGATTATGGCACATATAATACCCGGGTAATTGTTAGTTCCCGGATCCCTAAAGGAATGTGCTATATCTATCACGGGAACGATAGTACATACTCATCAGTCAAGTCTGAAATGAGAGGAAAGAAACGTGGCTCAAGCCATAACAGTATCACACGTGCCCGTCTAAAGCCCTCACTAATGGCCGGGGGATATGGCCAGTTTACTTATCATTTCAATTATTGGGGTCCGGTTGGAGTAAATCGTGATTCCTTTGTTATGGTGAGAAAGATGAAAAAAATTGAAATGTAACACCAGATAAATCAGTTATAAATGGATGTAAGATCACAAACTACAATGGTATTTCACCTCGATAAATGTATCGGTTGTCATACCTGTTCTGTTGCATGCAAAAACATCTGGACAGATCGTGAAGGATCTGAATATATGTGGTGGAACAACGTGGAAACCAAACCTGGTACGGGCTATCCATCAAAATGGGAAGATCAGAAAGCATATAAAGGGGGATGGAAATTAAAACCTGATGGGAAAATCACACTCATACAGGGTAGTAAGGCAAAGGCTCTGAAGAATATTTTCCACAATCCATACATGCCTGAGATCACCGATTATTACGAGCCTTATAAGATGAGCTATGAGGAGCTTTTTACAAGCCCTCAGGGAGATGATCAGCCTACAGCCAGGCCTGTTTCTCTTATTACCGGAAAGCCAATGGATATAAAAGGCGGGCCTAATTGGGATGACGATTTATCAGGAACTCAGGATTTTGCCAGGAAAGATTCTAACCTTGAAGGTGTGCCTGAAAGTGAAAAGCAAGCTCTGTTTGAGTTGGAAAGAATGACAATGTTTTACCTGCCCAGAATGTGTAATCATTGCCTGAACCCTGCTTGCGTGGCTGCTTGCCCATCAGGTGCTATCTATAAAAGAGGAGAGGACGGAGTTGTATTAATCAATAATGAAAAGTGCCGTGGATGGAGAATGTGCGTGTCTGCATGTCCTTATAAGAAAGCATATTACAACTGGAAGGATGGAAAATCAGAGAAATGTATTTTGTGTTTTCCCAGGTTGGAAACAGGACAGGCTCCGGCATGTATGCATACTTGTGTTGGCAGGATCAGGTACCTGGGTGTAATGCTTTATGATGCTGACAGGATAGAGGATGTTTCCTCAGCTATAGATTCAGATTTATTGAGCAGTCAGATGAGCATTTACCTTGATCCGCATGATCCCGAGGTTATAGATGCTGCTAAAGCCAATGGAATTCCTGATTCAACCCTGGAAGCAGCTCAGAAATCTCCGGTATATAAATTTGTGAAGGAGTGGGGTATTGCTTTGCCATTACATCCTGAATTCAGAACTGTACCTAATCTTTTTTATGTGCCCCCATTGATTTCTTCTATGGGTTCAGTGAAAAACGGAAGCTATAAAACAGTTGGCGATAACCTTTGGGGTAGCATTGAAGAATCGAGACTTCCCGTTCAATATCTGGCAAATCTGTTCAGCAATGGCGATACAGATCTTATCAGAGATATACTTAAAAAGTTGATGGTAGTAAGAAATACAAGGCGTTTGGAAACTGTTGGAGATGTAGATGCTGAACTACTGAAGGATCAACTTAAGGAAACCGGCTATACTGAAGAGATTGCCAATGATATTTACCGTTTGTCTTCCTTACCTACAATGGATGATCGAATTGTGATAGCTCCTGCCCATCGTGAGGAGGCTATTGAAATGCTCGAGGCTACTGCAGATAATAAAGGTAGAACAGGTTTTGGCAATGCTGAGATGCCAAAAAGGATTCACTAAAATGGAGTTATAGAAATGATAATATTTCAAAAATTATCTTCTCTTTTTGATTATCCGAAGGCTGATTATTTTGAACGAATGGATGAGGTGGAAGCTTTGATCTCCCAATTCAATGCAAAGCATATCCTTGCATGGAATAATTATTCTCAGATGATTCAGCCACTTACACTGGGAGATTTACAAGAAGGATTTATTTCTTCATTTGATGTTCAGGCAAACACTTCTCTCGATGTTGGCCATATCCTCTTCGGTGAAGATAAATCACGGAACAAATTCCTGATTCACCTTAAGGAAGAGCATGCAAAAGTTCATCACAATTGTGGAAGGGAAATGCCTGATTATCTGCCTAATTTGTTGGGTTTGCTGGCCATTTCTGAAGATGTTGACTTTGTTGAAGAGCTTGCCATTAGTATAATTCTCCCAGCCCTCAGATTGATGAAATCAGGAATAGGAAATTCGGGGAATCCGTACACCAGTTTGTTCGAACTTTTAATAGAATTCATAGAAGAGAAATTTCAGGGTTCCACTTTTAAGGAATACGTTCCTGTCGCCAAAACAAGTTGCAATTTTTCAAAAAGTCATTGTCATCATGGATAAATTAGTCGGAGTTTTATTTGTCGCATTGCCATATGTTGCCCTGGCGATATTTATTATTGGTAGTATCTACAGGTATAAACATCAAGGGTATAAAGTCAGCTCTCTTTCTACGCAGATCATAGAGAGTAAGGTGCTGTATTGGGGTAGCCATTCTTTTCACATTGGGATAGTGATGCTATTTCTAGGGCATTTAATTGGATTTCTGTTCCCCTATACCCTTATTGCCTGGGGAGGGGTTCCGGCGAGGATTATTGCGATCGAGATTGGGGCCTTAGCTTTTGCAATATTGGCAATTTTTGGCTTATTCACTCTCTTGTTTCGAAGGCTAACCAATCCGGCATTGCTCAAGGTAACCAGCATTATGGATTACGTGATCTATTCTTTACTGATTGTTCAGGTTGTGATAGGCATAGATACCGCACTCTTATATAAATGGGGAACATTATGGTATGCCTCATCACTTGTACCATATTTGAAATCGATATTCATCTTTTCACCTGATATTAAGACTATTGTAGACATGCCCTTTTTCGTTCAACTGCATGTGAGTCTGGCTTTTGTGATTGTTGCAATGATTCCCTTTTCGCGCCTCATGCATATTCTGGTTTTTCCCTTTGTCTTCATTGGACGTGCTGCCCAGATCTTCATTTGGAACCGCGATCCGAAAACACACCGTGGTTCACGCAAGATGTTTCAGGGCAAGGTTCCGGGAAAGAATTAGGGGGGGAGGTGACTGTGCCCTACGCCCTGGTAACTCCGAAAATTTAATTGTTCTGGAAAATTATTTGATGTTGTACTGATTCATTCTTATCTTTATTGTGGTCCCCCAAGACCAATATGCAGCAAATGGATCATTCTAACTTCTCCTTTCGCTTAATTCTGTTCATAAGCCTTACTTTTTATGCCTTAAATCCTTTATGTGCTCAGGTTGAATTAGTCGCCAAGCCCAACAATGGGAAACAACGAAAAGGAGTTTCAAGCCCCTGGTTTTATGAATTTAAGGATCAGGTCTATTTCAAAGGAGCCGATAATATTAGCCCGGGCCTTTTTTATACTGATGGTACAGAAGATGGTACAAAGTGCCTGAGCCGTGACTTTCATCCGGTGACAATTACTTCATGCGGTGAATACCTGTACGTAATGGGATCAAAAGCCCAATACAATCAAATATTCTTCAATCCATTTTGTCAATATGCCATCTGGAAGATCAAATATGATCATTCAGAAATTGAAAAAGTCATAGATATTTATCGTGGCTATGGGGCTTGGGGCTTTTCAATGTGGACTGAGGGTAATAGAATATTCTTTAGTAAACGTAACGGACTGTCATACATTGATCATGATTCGGGTGATGTAACTCATATTTTCAGCGGTATGGGCGAAGAAGGAGATGGTATTGATGATATTCTTATTGGTCAACGTGCAGGCAATGAGAAGGGTATGTTTTTTATCGGGTCACATAAGCTATTGAAACAAAACTTTTTTTACACTGATTATACTGAAGAAGGTACTGTTCCTCTGGGTAATATCCCATTGAAATATGGGCCGGCTTATCCCCTTAATGCCCTCGCCTTGCTTGACAATGTCTGCTATAATCTGAGCATAGATGATACGGTTCAACTATGGAAAAGCACTGGGGAACCAGATAGCATGGAGCTTGTTTGGGAATCTTATTCAGCTGATTTTAGCTTATATCCTGCTTATGATCCTAAGCTTACGAAATGGAATAATGACTTGCTTTTCACTTTGAGGGAGAAAATAAATGACACTGTCTGGCATAGACTTTATGTGCATACTGACGGCCAGGTTCGTATGTTGAATGACTGTAAAGAGTCAACAGATTTTATTATCAATGCCACTGATACCGGAGTGGCAATTCTAATGAGGAATGATAAGAAAACGGACAGGGCAGATTTGTGGTGGTACAATGATGAAGGCCTCAATTTTATTGAACAGTTGGTCCTGCCGGATAAGGACTTTAATTTTCATAAAGCGCATTATTTCCCTGACCACTATGTGTTGATTGGTGACAGAATAGGAATTTACAATAGAAATAATTTCGAATTAGAGCTGCTTACCGGATTAATACACTCCAATATTTGGAACACCTCCAAAGGCATTTTTTTATTTGGGAAGGAGAATTATGATATTGTTGATCCCATGATTCTTCAGCTAGATCCGATTCGTTTAGATACCCTGAAGAGAATGGTTTCAAATACTTCTTATGGAAATATCAGGGGATTAACTCCAATAGGTGAAGAATTATACTTTTCTGCGGACTCGAAGGAGTTCGGAAAAGAACCATGGTTTACTGATGGATCATATTTGGGTTCTCAGCTTCTGATTGATATTGACTCGGCAGGTAGCTCTGATCCCGGAGCTTTCGTCAGATATAATAATCAAATAGTCTTTACAGTACCCGGGCTGAGATATTATTCACATTCCCTGCCAGGGAGCGTTGCAGGATTATGGATCACTGATGGAACAGAAGAGGGAACAAAAATGCTTGCCGATATGCAAATTGAGGATGAATACAAGCCTAATCGAATTCCGGTAATTGATGGAAGCGTGTATTTCGTGGGCCGAACAAAGGGGCAGATTAATGATGGCTGGCGTTTACACCAATATCGGGAGGATCAGGGCGTGAAAGTATTGTTTGATGGACAAAATAGTGAGCTGGATCTTCAAAGGCTTTCAAAGTTACAGGCCTGTGGGGGCAAGCTGTTCTTTTTAGCTTATAATGAAGAATCTGGTACGGATCTGTGGACTTCTGACGGATCAGAACAGGGCACATACTCGATTGACAAGATTGCATTTGACGGAAAATACAACACATATTTCGGTGTGCCGGTAAAAGTTTCAGGGGAGTCCTTGTTCTACACCCAGGACATGTCAAAGGATGGCTGGTATACTGATCGAAATGTACATGTAACAGATGGTACTGCAGAAGGCAGTTTTTGTTTGCTCAGCGATGGCGATTCTTATGGTAAGAGCCTGCATATAGATTTCATCGGTGGAGAAAATGGCGAGCTATTTTTTACTTATACAACTGCAACTCATGGTCAGGAACTTTGGTACACAGGTGGTTTGCCCGAAAACACCAGGCAACTTACCGGGTTCATGGATGTTCATCGGGAGGCGGATAAAAAATTCTCGGCAGGGAAATATCTGAAGGATAAATTTTTCTTTGTTTGCTATACTCAGGAATTTGGTACAGAATTATGGTTCACTGATAAAACTTCTGAGGGCACAGAATTGTTCTTCGAACTAAATAATGGATATAAAAGTACTCTGCCTAAGTGTTTGCTTCAACACAACGAGCACCTCTTGTTCTTTGTTGAGGGTGAGGGCATCACGGATCCGCTGTGGATCACTGACGGAAGTTACGAAGGAACCCATCCTCTTCCATGGAATTACCCCCGTCTGGTAAATTTCAAAGAGGCCCTGATTTGGAAAGATGATTTGTATTTTATTGCCAGTCATCCTGATTTTGGACAAGGAATTTTCAAGTATCATCTGGATGGTGTGACAGGGATTGAGGAAAGGGGAAGCGACAGACGAGAGGCTGAATTTGAGCTTTTCCCTAATCCGGCAGGGGAGAATATTTACCTTCGGATGAGCCCTGAGAAAAAATCAGGATACAAAGTAGAGATTCTTGACAATCAAGGAAGAAAGGTTAAAGAAATGCGAAAAATGGGAGAAGAATGTCGAATTTCTGTTCAAGACTTACCAAGTGGAATTTATTTCATCAGAATTGGAGATGTATGCAGGAAGTTTGTTAAAGAGTGAAGGATCGGTGATTCGGTTTGCGTATTCCTTCTTCCTTTTACTTATCCCTTATCCCTAAGCCCTACGCCCTAAGTGTAAGCCCTACGCCTTAAGCCTTTTTTTATTATCTTTGTTGTGTATGTCAGTTACTTGGAAACATACTATTCATAAAAAGTATCAGCGCTTGTTCGAGTGCTTGATTTCATAGTTAGGCAAAAAAGCTTGATGCAAAACAGTTATGCTGAGGTGACACTGAGGTGACGCTGCCATGACGAAAATGCATTTTCAGCCCGGATTAAATCCGGGATCCTATTGCTCTATCCCAATGATCACTAAAAGAACAAAAACATGAACACCCAAAATAACTCCCCCGATTTATCCTGTCTGCCTGAACGGCAGGCCAATGCTGAAGGTAATTTTTATAAAGACTATACTGATTCTGATCGAATTGGTCCGGGTATGAATGAGCGGATCCAACGACTGCGAAAGCTAAGTTTTGAGTCCCGGCCTTCTATCTCTATTGAGCGTGCACTTCACCAGACAGCTTTTTATAAGGAGAATAATGGTAAGTATTCGATACCAGTGATGCGGGCCTTGCAGTTTCTTGATCATTGTCAAAAGAAGACTTTATATATTGGTGAGGATGAGTTGATTGTTGGAGAGCGCGGACCAAAACCTAAGGCAGTTCCTACCTTTCCTGAATTAACCTGCCATTCAGTTGAAGACTTTCAGGTGCTGAATACCCGTGATCAGCAGCAGTATTTGGTTGATCAGGGGGACATGGATACATACGAAAAGGAGGTAATCCCTTACTGGAAGGGAAGGACGATGAGGGAGCGGATCTTTAATCATGTTCCTCAAGCCTGGAAACAAGCCTATGAGGCCGGGGTGTTTACTGAGTTTATGGAACAGCGTGCTCCCGGACATACAACACTGGATGGAAAGTTGTACAGAAAAGGGATGTTGGACTTTAAAGCCGATATAAAGACTCATTCAGATTCTTTGGATTTTATCAACGACCCTGAGGCAACTGATAAGGCTGAACAGCTCAAGGCTATGGAGATTGCTTGTGATGGAGCAATTGTTTTTGCAGAACGGCATGCAGACCTGGCCGAAAAGATGGCTGCAAGCGAGCCCAATGAGAAACGACAGAAAGAGCTTCTGAAGATCGCTGAGGTTTGTCGTTGGGTTCCTGCCAATGCCCCCCGAAATTTTTGGGAAGCGATTCAGATGTATTGGTTTGTACACCTCGGAACCATCACTGAATTAAATGGCTGGGATGCCATGAATCCCGGGCATTTTGATCAGCATTTAACTCCTTTTTATGAACGTGAAATCACTGACGGATCTTTGAGCAGAGATGAGGCTATGGAGTTAGTATCCTGTTTCTGGATAAAAGTAAATAATCATCCGGCTCCACCTAAAGTTGGAATAACCGCTAAGGAAAGTGGCACCTATAATGACTTTACAAATATTAATTTAGGTGGAGTTAAACCTGATGGTAGTGATGGAGTGAGTGAGGTGTCATATCTGATGCTTGAGGTGATTGAGGAACTGCATATTCTTCAACCAGGAAACTCGGTCCATATCAGTTCGAGAACCCCTGACCGTTTTCTTCATGCAGCTGCAAAAGTGATTCGTCAGGGACATGGGTACCCATCCGTTTTTAATCCGGATCAGTATGTGATGGAAATGGTGAATATGGGAAAATCTTTACAGGATGCTCGTGAGGGAGGATGCAGCGGATGTATTGAGGTGGGTGCTTTTGGCAAGGAGGCTTTTCTCCTGACCGGATACTTGAATGTGCCTAAAGTCTTAGAGATTACGCTCAATCGGGGAATGGATCCGGTAGGTGGAAAAATGGCTGGAATTGACTGTGGTGATCCGAGGGAGTGGGATAATTTCGAGCAACTATATGAGGCTTTCTTGAAGCAATTGAATTTCATTGTGGAGACTAAGGTAAAAGTGAGCAATTATATTGACAGAATGTTTGCTAAGAATGCTCCAGCCCCCTTCCTGTCAGTTGTCATTGATGATTGTATTGCTAAGGGACGTGATTATTATAATGGAGGGCCCAGATACAATACCAATTATATTCAGTGCACCGGTTTGGGAACAGTGACAGATAGTTTAATGGCTCTGAGAAAGCATGTCCTGGAAGGCAATAAATACAGCTGGACAGAGATGCTTGATGCCTTGGCTTACAACTTTCAGGGAGATGAAAAAATGCGTCAGTTTATCCTGAACCGAACTCCTTTCTTTGGAAATGATGATGAGGAAGCAGATGTGCTGGCTGTAAGGGTTTATGATGATCTGTTTAAAGCTATTGATGGTCGTCCAAATACTAAGGGAGAGTCTTTCCATTTAAATATGCTTTCAACGACCTGCCATATTTATTTTGGCCTGGTTCTGGGAGCCTCAGCGAATGGTCGCCAGGCCCAGAAATCAATTTCGGATGGAACATCTCCCTCTCACGGTGCCGATACGAATGGACCAACAGCTGTTATTCGATCATTAGGCAAACTTGACCAATCGAAATCTGGAGGGACATTGCTGAATCTAAGGTTCTTACCTAGCTTATTAAAGAGAGACGAAGACATTAAAAAGCTGGGACAACTGATCCGTAGTTACTTCAGCATAGGCGGACATCATGTTCAATTCAATGTGGTGGATACAGCCACCCTTTACGCAGCACAAAAGCATCCGGAGGAATATAAAGACCTCCTGGTAAGAATGGCAGGATATTCAGATTATTTCAACGATATGAATATAGATTTACAGCAAGAAATTATCGATAGAACAGAGAACGAATCACTATAATAATTTTGCTGATAACTGAGGACTAATGATTTGGTTTTTTCTTGCTGAAGACTAATGACTTTTTTTATCATTCTGAAGACTGAAAACTGAAGACTGAAAACTATTTTTATTAATGCCCGGATTAATTTTTGACGTAAAACCGTATTCCATTAACGATGGACCTGGTATCAGAATTACACTTTTTCTGAAAGGTTGTCCTTTGAATTGTGCCTGGTGTCATAATCCTGAGAGTATATCTCCCCAAGTGCAGAAAATGTATACAAAGAAGAAATGCATTGGCTGTGGATCATGTGTGGAAGAATGTCCTGAAAATGCTTTGACCCTGACCGGGGATGGAATTGTGACAGATCCTGATCTTTGTAAACTTTGTGGGAAGTGCGCCGAAGTTTGTCCGACACTGGCAATTGAAATGTCGGGTTATCAGGCTACTGTGGATGACATGATGAAGCTTATCAGGAAGGAGACCAGAACACTTGATGAATCAAACGGGGGTGTTACAATTTCCGGAGGAGAACCTATGATGCAGTCTGATTTTCTGATTGAATTGTTAGATGCATTAGGGGAGGAAGGTGTTCATCGGGTAGTTGATACTACTGGCATGACCAGTAGCGAAAAACTTCTTGAGGTGGCTGAAAGAACAGATCTGTTTTTGTATGATCTGAAAGCTATGGATTCTGATATTCACAAGAAATATACCGGGGTTGGGAATGAGAAAATCCTTGAAAATTTGAAGCTATTAGCCAAATCCGGAGCTGAAATTATTGTTCGAATACCACTTATTAAAGGAGTAAATATTGATAGAAAAAATATTAAAGCTTCAGCTGAATATATTGCTGATTTGCCTGGAAATATTGCGGTGAATCTGTTGCCCTATCATGACATTGCGCGTGCAAAACATGAGAAGCTTGAGCAGGAATATGAGTCAGATGAATTTGAAGAACCTAAGCTTGAGGAAATTAATAGGGTGATTGGCCAGTTTGCAGAGTATGGAATTGTAGCTAATATTGGCGGATAGACAGAAATTAATGCTTAGATTAAATCCTCAAAATGATGTCTCATAGACTTTTTATTCTTTTCTTGCTGGGAATTCATATATGCACAGCTGGCTTATCCCAGAGTGCTGATCCTCCAACTGTGCATGCAGGTTTTCATGACCAGGCTATTCAAATCAATGGCATTCTTGATGATGATGCATGGGATGTTGCGGGTATGATTTCTTCATTTCGAATGGTGGAGCCACACGAAAATTCAGATCCAAGTTTTTTAACTGAGGTGAGGATTATTGCTGATGCTAAGAACCTGTATTTGGGAATTAAGTGCTTCGATCCGGATCCTGATAAAATGGTTGTTTTTTCAAAAGCCCGTGATTCAGAATTAGATGATGAAGACTATGTAAAGTTTGTTTTTGATACCTATGGGGATGGGCGTAGTGCTTATATTTTTGCGATTAATGCTTATGGAGCCAGATATGATGCACTGGCAAGTAATCGTGGAGAAAGTGAAGATCAGAGCTGGGATGCAATCTGGGAGGCTAAAACTAAGCTTCTGTCTGATGGATGGAGTGCAGAGATACGAATTCCGGTGAACTCTCTTACCTTTCGTAAGGGCTTGAATGTATGGGGTTTTAATGTTGAAAGACGAATTCAGCGTTTGATTGAGGTGAATCGTTGGACAGCCATTTCCCTGGACTACCAATTGGCCCAAACTATTCATGCTGGCCATTTAAGTAATCTGCCGGATTTTAACCTCGGGATCGGATTAGTAGCAAAAGGATCAACAATTCTTGACTGGAATCAGTCCGCTGATTTAGCAGGCAAAGTTAAATGGGACAATAGTCTGGATTTAACCCAGAGAATTACACCCGACATTACAGCTCAGCTAACAGTCAATACTGATTTTGCTGAGACTGAAGTGGATACTAGAAGAACTAACCTGACACGTTTTTCATTAATGTTCCCGGAGAAGCGACAGTTTTTTCTTGAGGGATCAGATATTTACGATTTTGGTTTTGGGCTGGGGCATACATTACTGGCCTTTCAGAGTCGAAAGATAGGTTTGGTAGAGGGGCAGGCAGTTCCACTGCAGCTTGGCGGAAAAGTGAACGGTAAGCTAGGGAATACCCAGTTTGGGGGTCTGGTTGCCCGCACCGGATTAGTTGAGGATATAGTCCCGGCATCTACCATGGGTGTTATCAGGCTTAAGCAAAATATTCTGAAGGAGTCAAATATTGGTATGATCGGTATGATCGGGGATCCAATGGGTAGATCTGGAAGTTGGACAGCTGGTATGGATTTTACTTACCAGAATTCTGAATTCATGGGGGACAAGAATTTTATTGCTGGCGTCTGGGGATTAATGACAGACAGAGCTGATCTGGAAGGAGATCGTACGGGTTTTGGATTTAAAATTGATTACCCAAATGATTTGCTGGATATCTCATTTACCTATCACCGATTGGGAGAATCATTTGATCCTTCATTAGGATTTATTCCCAGAAAAGGAGTGTCATATTACCGATTAGGAGCAGACTATATGCCTCGTCCTGAAAAATGGAATATCCGCAAGTTTATTTTTGAATCATCATTTTCACTATACACTGATCTTGAAAACCAATGGGAGAGCTATAGTATTTTTACTGCTCCGGTTCATTTTGCTTTAGAAAGTGGTGATCGCTTTGAGTTTAATATTGCACCTAAAGGAGAATACCTGAAACAGCCATTTGAGATTATTGACGGAGTGAACATTCCTGATGGCGCATATCACTGGAATCGTTATCGTGTAGAATTCGAGGCAGCTAGTAAGCGAAAAATATATGGTCAGGCCTCATGGTGGTTTGGTGGTTTTTATGGAGGAAGCTTGCATCAGATAGAAATAGAAATGAGCTGGAGACCATTTAGCTTCCTGATTTTTGAGGCTGGCTTTGAAAGGAATATTGGAGCACTTCCATATGGTGATTTCGTGCAAGATTTGTACGGGATTCGATTACAGCTAAACATGAGTTCAAACCTCAACCTCAGTTCTTTTGTGCAATATGATACGGAAAGCCTATCTTTTGGTACTAACAACCGCTTCCGCTGGACCTTCGCCCCAAGGGGAGATCTCTTCATAGTATACAATCATAACATGGCTAAACCAATTGAGGAAAGATTCTGGCTATACCAATCCAACCAACTAATTGTGAAGCTAGTATATGGAATAGGGATGTAGGACTTTACTCGGTTACTCGGCTAAACTTAAGCCCTATGCCTTAACCCTTAATCCCTATCTTAGTATAGGTACCTGTGACAATCTGAGCATAGCATTTCTTTCCAGTCTTCTCCGATGTCAACAGGATGCTCAAATTCTAATGATTCATTAAAACGTGCGGCTACACCTTGACCTTCAGGTCCCTGCATTAGAATAGTGTGACATAGATTGCAATCTTTAGAAATGACTAAACCTTCGGATGAGGAATGCCTGTCGTTATGGCATCTGAAACATCCATTATATTCCATATGACCTATCTGGTCAGGATAAGCATCCCAACTGGCTTTCATTTCTGGAAAGATGTTTTTCGAATAGCCGTCCTTTAAACCCAGTATGGCCTGATCAATATGAAGCTTACGCGTTTCTATAAGCTCAGGATAGTAATCAGCATAATATTCATATACACCGGCCTCAATTGTGCTGTCTGCCTCTTCTCTTGTTTCATATGTTTGGGCAAATATATCCATTGCAATAGCTTTAATCCCTGGCAAAGTTTTAGGAATTGCACCTGAGGCCATGCCATTATCAACGAAGTTTTGCGGTACATTATAATTGTGCGACGGACGATTGTGACAATCCATGCAATCCATTGTTCTGAGTTCATCCAAAGGAACATCTGCTATCTCTATACCAGCTTCTTCATCCACAAAAATAGTAGTATCGCCCGTGGCCAAATTAACATATCTTACATAGGGTAGTGTTTCACGATCCTCGTTTTGATCCCAGTATTGAACAATAACATCTTTGTGAATATGTCGGTGTATACCTTCACTGTTGCCCAAAGCAGAATGTGAGGCACCAATTTTCATCCGTAGGTCGATATTCCATTCCGTATTTTCATCATCCGTCAGGAAATGTTTTTCTCTCACGAGGGCGTGAGAATAGAATTTCTCTGGCCAGTGGCATTGTTCGCAGGTAACCCTGGCCGGACGTAAATCACGTATTGGTGTAGGGATAGGGTGGGGGTAATCATTCTTGATCACTGCAATAACCTGTCTTAAACCAGATAGTTTGGACTTGACATACCAGTCTGCACCAGGTCCAACATGACACTCGGCACAAGTAACATTTGCGTGGGCTGAGTTTTGATATGCCACATATTCTGGTTCCATAACCTTATGACACATCTTACCGCAGAATTCGACAGATTCAGTATAATGGAAAGCTTCGTAACTGCCTATTCCGCTTAGAAATAAGAATAAGACTGTTCTGATTGTAAATACGATAGCAGCATTTCGGTGCCTTTTGTCAGAAAAATTGATAATCCAGATATTTTGATCAGAAACCCGATTAGGATCCTTAAGCTTTCTTCTTTTCGCAAGCATCCCAATGGGAATCAGAATCAATCCAATTATCAAAAAAACAGGAAGAATTATAAAGGTGAATAGACCGAGGTAATTACTGCTTTGTTCATAAAGCAAACTCAGCAGAGAAAAGAAAACGATCATCAAAACACTAATAACAGCCAAAATACTGCCAATGAACGACAGTCGGTTATTCAAAGTTTCAGGTAACTTCATAGTTTATCATTTTGCCCCGAATTTATTGTTTTATTGCCAATAAATCAACACATTACAAGAAACATAAATAACACTGATGTTTGAAAAATAACAGTGGATTTTTTACTCTTTGATAACCAACTTGTTCCTGTAATCCCCTATTAACTCATTTCGAACATTGCCTCCCGGGGTAACTTCAATCGGGGCAACATTGAGTTTAAGAATTTCTCCATTGAATTCAATTTCTTCTAAGCGTTCTGTTTCCAAAGTGGTACCTGCTTTTCTCATGAAAGGGAACAGATCCTCACCAACAGCAATGCTCATATCAGTTACCATTTCGTCCCAGCTTAAACGATGATCAGGATCTGACTTCCAACGTGTATGCTGAACATATTTCCATCTTGGATACCAGGTTGGACCGTATCTGTCATCAAGCTTTTGCCATATATACCAGGTCTTGGTCCAGTCTTTGCCTTTTCCCCAGTTTTTGTTCAAAGCCTCATTTTCATATTCTGTTGCCAGGTCAAGACCATTACCTTCAGGATCCCACTCAAACATTGAATTGCAATTTCTGTTTGACATTTCCAGGTCAGAGGATCTGAAAAGGGCATTGACTTTTCCCTGGTACCAGCCCGCATGAGCTTCGCCACGATTAGGGATGGGTGCATTTCCGGCAACTTCGCCATCATCATTCGTTGGTCCATGCATTGTGTGTGCCAGTTCATGTCCGAAAATGGAAAGAATACCATGAGGGTTGAGGCTGATAATCCCATTTTCTTTCGGACGATAGGCGTTCACTGCCCATCCACCACCATTTCCAGCACATAGAATAAGGTACATGGGTTCAGCAGTTGGTTTTGAAGGTAATCGTTCCTGGATAAATTGCTGGGCTTTGGGAATATCAACATTGACGGTTTTCAACAGCTCTTCTTTTTGATTAGCAGCCCAGTAAAAGACGATATTATTAAAGTTATCTTCCAGTTCAGGATAGATCCCGCCACCACCCCACATGGGTTCAGGTAAACGAGGTTCATCTTTCATTGCTTTTTGATCATCAATCAGCCATTCCAATACTTTTTTCAACTCAAGATCTACAGAGTCTTTTTGCTCTTGATTAGCACGGCCGGGGTATCTCAGATCAGATGTGGATTCAGAAAACCATACACGCCCCTTTTCAATATCCATCTTATTTTCATCACTAGTTTCCTGTTCAGTACTGATGATATCCGTGATTTGCCTGCAGGCTGATTTTCCCTGAACCAATAAACCACCACCCGCTTTAACCCATTCAAGTAATGCAAGCAATTCTTCTTCTGTATATATTTGAGAATCAGCACTATTTTGTCCTGTAATAATAAGCTGGAATTCCGGATTTGGCATCCAGACGAAGGGATGAACTTTATTTACTGTATCATAAACCATACGAATACGGCTTTCTCCCTTTGGATCAAGTACTGTATTTATGCTGGCATGACTACCAACAGAGCGATATCCGATATGATTGAGTTGCTTAGGGAGGGTCCAGAGAGTAGTGAAATTACACTCATGGGCCATGTCAATTAATACATTGTAACCTTTGTCAGCACCAAGCTCTTGTTCAGGAAGGGGGTATTGCTTAAGCACTTCTGAAGGCAGAGTTTTACCCGATGTCCAGTATTCAGTTATTTGCTCGTCGCTCCATTCTGGCATTTGGGAACATGAGAATAAGAAGAATGGGAGAATCAGAAGAAAGGTCTGGGAGATTTGCTTGGTTTTCATATTTCTTAGAGTTTCGTAAATGTAGTAAATAATTATACGTCCGAAATTAAGTGTCATAAGCATCTGTCAGGTACTACAAAAGCTCAATCACGAAGAATTATTGATGATAGCTAAAAAGAAATTTCTAATTGTTCATCCAATAATCGAAAACTCTTCCTGTGATGATCTGTTATGCCAAATTTTTGAATACCGGCCCGATGTTCTTTTGTCGGATATCCTTTGTTTTTATTCCAGGAGTAAACCGGATAATCAAGATGAATCTTTTGCATATAGTCGTCCCGGTGTGTCTTTGCCAAAACTGATGCTGCGGCTATTGAGCTGAATCTTCCGTCACCTTTTATCTCACAAGAGTGTGGAATATTCTGATAAGGTTTGAATCTATGTCCGTCAATCAATAAAAAATCAGCTTGCACCTCAAGTAATTCTACCGCTTTCTGCATTGCCAGAATGGAAGCATTGAGAATGTTAATCTCATCAATTTTCTTCTGGCTTACTTCAGCAACAGCCCATGAAACAGCCTCTTTCTCAATATATTTCCGAAGGGTTATCCGTTTTTTCTCTGAAAGCTTCTTTGAATCATCCAGGAGTGGATGAAAGAAACCATCCGGCAGGATAACAGCCGCAGCAAAAACCGGACCGGCCAGACAACCTCTTCCGGCTTCATCACAGCCAGCTTCAATACGATCAGCCTGCAAATATGGCAGTAATTTAGGTTTCATTCTTCAAAACAATATCTTGAATGACCTTCTCCAGACATGCCCAAACATTAGATGCGGTTTTGTCCCATGTAAAATGGTCTTTTCGTTTGATGCCTCGTTCAATCATTTCCTGCCGGATGTTAGGATTGCCAGCCAGTTTCTCCATCTGGTCAGATATTTCTTCAATCGACCCCGGGTGGGCATACAAAACAGCATCTCCGCCAACTTCAGGAAGAGATGTTTCAGTCGATGTTAAAACAGGTACACCAGCATACATGGCCTCAACAACCGGAATCCCAAATCCTTCGAACCAGGGAACGAAGGTGAGGGCAAGAGCCGAACCCAGAATATCACGGAGTTCATCCTGATCCAGTCGGCCGAGAAAAACAGGTTCATTATACTTAGCCTTTAAAGTATCTTGCAGAGGATCAGTTGAATGGGCCAAAGTGTTCTGGGCCTTTCCCGGTCCTCCTGGAGCGGTGCATGCACAGCCAAGATTTAATGTTCCAACATTACCATTTTGTTGTGCATGATCAGAACCAGTCTGACTACCCTTTTTTTTCCACATGGAAGCTCCCACAACCACTAACTTAATACTGGAGCCGGTTTTTTGGATGAAACTTTTATAAGCCAGAATCAGGTTTTCAAGGTTTTTTCTTGGATGGATGGATCCGATGAAGAGAAAGTAATCATCTCCTTCTGTATACCTTTGTTTAACTGAACTTTTTGTTTTATTGTCAAGAACCTGATACTTTTCATTTGCCCCATTATACACTACGTGAATCAGGTTTTTGGCAACCTTGTAGGTGTTATGAATATCTTCTTTTGAGTATTCAGATACAGTGCAAATCCGATCAGCCTTTCTTGCATAGCGCGGAAAGAAGTAATTATAATATTGACGAGTCCAGAAAGGAAGATCTTTTGGTCGGTGAGCAAAATTTATATCATGAATAACAGGAACAGATGGTATCTGAGATTTGAGGGACAGGTATCCATCCGGAGAGAAGAATAAATCAGCCTTGATGCGTTTTAAAATTGTAGGCAGGCGCCATTCGAACCACAAATACCAGAGCAGAGGATGACGAGTTGCCGGTCCTGCTACAATTGCCTTCACATTATCTCCAAAAATGAAATCATCATCATATTGGCGATCAAAAATGAAATAGAAGTTGTGTTCCGGGTGGTTTTCTGTAATTCTTTTCAGGGATTCAAACATGAACCAGCCGATTCCTTCCAGCTTCCCTTTTTGTAGTAATCGACAATTTACAGCAATGTTCATGTTCATTTTAATTCATCCCAGGCCAATGTGGTCGTAAAATTAACAATGAATACCTAATTTTATTACTTTTGGAGACTTTAAGTGCCGGATAGCCGGCTGCTAATGGGGAACAAAACGATAAAAACTTGAGGCGAAAGTTTGTAACCAATCTGGTTCTGATCATACTTCTTAATTTGCTGATCAAGCCTTTGTGGATATTTGGAATCGATGTGACGGTTCAGAATATTACTGGTAAAGAAGTTTTCGGGATGTATGGAGTTCTTCTGAATCTCTCATTCCTCTTGAATATTCTGCTTGATCTGGGAATCACAAATTATAACAATCGAAATATATCCCAAAACCACCAATTACTGAGGAAGTATTTTGCCAATATTGTTGTCCTGAAGTTCTTATTGGCTGGGGTTTATGCTATTATTGTATTCGCTGTTGCCGGGATTCTGAGATATGACAGTCACAGATTTTATATACTTGCTTTCTTGGTCTTCAACCAGTTTCTAACCTCATTCACTCTTTATTTGCGGTCAAATATTGCAGGAATGCAGATGCATACTGTTAATTCCCTGGTGTCGGTATTGGATCGATCATTGATGATAATTTTTTGTGCGGTTCTGATTTGGGGTAATTTTAGTCAGCAAAGCTTTCAGATTGAATGGTTTGTCTATGCACAGACTGCAGCATATGCCGTCACCATGTTGATCTGTTTTGCAATTGTTTTAAGAAAGTCAAGATTTCCACGATTCCGTTATGATCGCTTGTTCTTCATGGTTGTACTGCGGAAATCATTTCCATATGCATTGCTCGTATTGCTGATGTCAATTTATACCAGGATGGATATGGTAATAATTGATCGTCTCCTGCATGCCAACGGTGAGGCACAGGTGGGCATTTATATCCATGGATTCAGGATGTTTGATGCTGCTTACCAATTTGCTCTCCTTTTTGCAGTATTGCTTTTACCGATGTTTGCTAAAATGATTTCTGAGAAGCAAAGAGTCAATGATTTAGTGAGACTATCATCCTTGCTTTTGTTTATTCCTTCAATTGCTTTGGCTATTGTTTGTATGTTTTATCGTGAAGACCTGATGTTCTTTATGTATTATAAGGATGAAGTTTTAATGACGCCAACACTAGTTTCAGATCTGAATGCATCGGCCTCCCTGTTTGGAGTTATAATGTTTGCTTTCCTGGGTATGGCCGGAACGATAATTTACGGCACCCTTTTAACAGCTAACGGGAGTTTAAAAGAGCTGAATATTACCTCAGGTTTTGCAGTTTTGATCAATTTGGTGCTGAATTTTATCTTAGTACCAAAGTACATGGCTTTTGGCGCAGCAATCAGCGCTTTATGTACTCAGGTATTTGTTGGACTAAGCCAATATATCATTGTGGCTCGGAAATTTAAATTGGGATTTGATCCCGGGCTCATTTTTAAAGTTGTTGTCTATATTGCTGGAGTTTTTGCTTTAGGACTAGGTTCGACACAAATCCAGGCAGACTGGTTTATTCGCTTTGTTGGTGTAATCGCAGCCTCAGTAATATTTGCTATGGCTCTGAATATTATTGACCTGCGGGCAATGTTTAAATTAATTAGAAATGGTGAAGAAGCTGCAAAAGTGTAACAATCAAATTGATTAGCCAGGTAATATTGGCTGATCCTGATAAGGCATAGGCATTCTGAAAACTGAAAACTGACAACTGAAAACTGATTACAATGAGTAAAAAGAACTTCTACAAATCAACACCCATTTTCCTGGCATTTCTTTGCATGGGATTTGGTGATGCCGTTGGCCCTTTTGTTGGCCTGGCCAAAGACACCTTTGAGCTAAGCACTTTTGCTGCCACATTAATTCAATTTATTGGATTTACTATGTTTTTGCTCCTGTCAATACCAATGGGTATAGTGCAGGATCGCACCAGTCGCAAGGGAGTACTAAGACTTGGACTGCTGATAGCATTGATTGGATTATTGATCCCAATTTTCAAAGGCCTCGAATCATATTCTTTATTTCTTATAACAATCATGTTTTTAGGTGGTGGAGCAGCAATTCTTCAGGTGTCAGGTAATCCTATTATGCGAGATGTGTCACCTGATGGTAAATTTGCACGTAATCTGACTCTCGGCCAGTTCATCAAGGCTATCGGTAGCCTTTCAGGGCCAATTATTCCGGTTGTTGCAGCGCGATGGTTTGGTGTGGATTGGAGTATCATCTTCCCCATCTATTCTGTTGCATTGCTGATTACTTTGGCTTGGATTAGTTTTGTAAAAGTTGAAGAGAAAAAGGAGAAAGGCAACCAGCCAGCCAGTTTTAAATCAAGTTTTAAATTGCTTAATAATCGTTTTGTTGCCCTTATGGTTCTGGGTATTTTCATGTATGTTGGAGCTGAGCAATGTATGAGCTCGGGAATACCGCTATTACTTTCTGAGAAATATGGTATTGATATACAGAGTCTTGGTGTGGCAGGAACTGGCTTGTTTTTTCTGGCTCTTGTGATCGGACGTTTTTTTGGCGCACTTATTCTAAACTGGATTTCAGCAAGGAATTTCTTAATAATAACTGTTGTTCTTTCAATTATTGGAAGTGTGACCATCCTTTTGGGAGTGAAAATTCTGGCAATTGTATCAATCTTCTTCATCGGTTTGGGATTTGCCAATATTTTCCCCTTGATTTTTTCAATTACTGTTGACAAGATGCCTGAGCGCACAAATGAGTTGTCAGGATTGATGATCTCCGCAATTGTGGGTGGTGCAATTTTGCCACTTATGATGGGTAAACTGGCTGATATTGGTGGAATCACATTGGGTTTGCTTGTTCCACTGATTGCTGTGTTGTACATTATGTATATTTCTCTCAAAATTAAAAAGGCTTAATAATAGATAGTTATGACAGAAGTAACATTAGGAATCGATATTGGTGGAACTAATTCAGTTATTGGATTGGTGAATAAAGAAGGAGGGATATTAGCTCAAACGAAAGTTTCTACAGGTGATTTTCCGGAAGTGCCGGATTATGTGGATGCTGTATGTGCGGCTATTGACGGACTCATGGATCAGGCTGGTGATGTGGAGCTAAAGGGAATTGGGATTGGAGCACCCAACGGGAACTACTATAATGGAACCATAGAATATGCACCAAATTTGGTTTGGGATGGAATCGTGCCTCTGGTAGAATTATTTGGAGCCAGATACCCGGTGCCTGTGGTTGTAACGAATGATGCCAATGCTGCTGCTATGGGTGAAATGATTTACGGTGGAGCAAAGGGTATGAAAAACTTCATTGTTTTAACTCTTGGGACCGGACTGGGGAGTGGAATTGTGGTTAATGGTGATGTAGTTTATGGTCATACCGGATTTGCCGGTGAGATTGGACATACTATTGTTGAGCCATTTGGTAGGGATTGTGGTTGTGGCCGTGAAGGCTGCCTTGAGAATTATGTGTCAGCAACAGGTATTATCAGAACAATTCAGGAGATATTTGCCGAT
Organism: Bacteroidota bacterium; assembly: GCA_018669475.1. Taxonomy (GTDB): domain Bacteria; phylum Bacteroidota; class Bacteroidia; order Bacteroidales; family UBA12481; genus JABHCC01. Next base: position 138,185 of record JABHCC010000124.1, read on the forward strand.
CGGAGGGATGACAGCACACTGCGTCAGCTACCTCAGAGCGAGCTTACTTCAAAGGCCATTGCAGAGGCTGCACTGGATGGAGACGATTTGGCAATCGAAGCTTTTGAGCGTACTGCTGAAACTCTGGCACTGTCAATTGTAAATTCAGTAGCCTTTTCTAGTCCGCAGGCAATTTTTCTTTTCGGAGGACTAGCTAATGCTGGTGATCTTATTTTTGAGCCCACCCGTAAGCATGTCAACGATATGATTCAGAATATTTTTGAAAATACTTTTGAAATTCTGCCTTCCGGATTAAAGGAGTCAGATGCTGCGGTTCTGGGAGCCAGTGCACTGGCCTGGAACGAATTAGATAAGTAATAAGAGCAGGAGTTCCGTTTACCCTCAGCATATACGGGCCGATTCTCAAGTCGACCCATATTGTCTGATAGTAGAGCCACCAAAAATAATGAAGAAGCTACAGATCAATAAAATCCCCTCATCCATAAGCTCAGAGCTGAACCGCCTGTCAAAATATATGGATGAAGTTTCAGAGAAACATCAAATCAGTATAATGAATTGGCCTGGCTATTCGGATGAGCCAGAGGTGAGTTTTAAAATTGCCTATACATCGCAGGAGCTGATTATTAAGTACGAGGTAACCGAATACTATGTTATGGCTCAGTATACCGAGTCAAATCAGAGTGTATTTCAGGATTCGTGTGTAGAGTTTTTTGTAACTCCCATTACTGAGGGGCCATATTACAATTTCGAATTTAATGCAATAGGAACTTGCCTGATGCAAACAGGGCTCGCCAGACACGACAGGGAACCAGGAGATAATGATGTAATCAAAAGGATCAGACGACTTCCGTCACTGGGTTTCAAGCCTTTTTCTGAACAAAAAGGAAAACAATCATGGAGTCTGCTGATTGCATTACCTCTTGAGATTCTGTTTGGACACCCTGAACCTGATTTAAGCGGAAAAATAATCCGTGCAAACTTGTATAAATGTGGTGATAAACTTCGTTATCCACATTACCTGTCATGGAATCCCATAAAAACAGATAGACCTGATTTCCATCGACCCGAATTCTTTGGGGTTATGGAATTCAATTAGGATATCTTCTAGCGAAACTTGCTGCTTATTCGGGAAGTATTTTCCCGTAAGCATCATGATATCAAACCTGTTTCTGTTTCTTCAACAGGAGTATTTTAATGTAAAAATCTAGTCATAGAATAGAACAGAATAGAACAGAATCCGTATCTTTGCTTCCATGATTAAAGGGAATGCTATTATCGGACAATCGGGCGGCCCTACTTCAGTCATAAACTCCAGTTTGGCAGGAGTGATTGAAGGTGCTTCCCGGTCAGATGCCATTGAGTCGGTATACGGAATGAATTATGGAATTGAAGGTTTTATGCAGGAGAAGATTATTGACCTTCAAAACCAACCCGATTCTGTATTAAAAGGATTGAGAACAACACCTGGTTCAGCACTTGGCTCATCACGTCATAAAGTGAAGGACGAAGATTTTCCAAAAATTCTGGAAGTATTGCGCAAGTATAACATAAGATATTTCTTTCTGATAGGTGGTAATGATACGATGGATACCATTAACAGAGTGGAGCAATACTGCAAAAATGAGGGATACGATCTCATCGGAGTGGGTATACCTAAAACAGTGGATAATGATCTCTTTGGCACTGATCATACTCCGGGATTTGCCTCAGCTGCACGTAGCAATATCCTCAATGTTAAGCAAGCTGGTATGCTGGCACGTGATATGAAAAAGGTAGATCAATTCGTAGTTTATCAAACAATTGGCAGGGATTCAGGATGGCTCGGGGCTGCAACTGCAATGGCAAAGAAGAACGATGATGATGCGCCTCATCTAATCTATTGTCCGGAATTCGATTTTGATAAAATATCTTTTCTGGAAGATGTGGAAAAGGCCTACAAAAAGTATGGATGGGTTTCAGTTGTTTGTGGTGAGGGACTGAAATACGCCAACGGATCAGCAGTAAGTGCTTCAGAAACAAGAGATAAGTTTAATAATACTGAATTTGGTGCTATGGGAGGTGCCAGTGTTGGGCTGAATTTACATAGGTTTATTACAGAAAATTTTGGCTTCAGAGGCGAGTTTCAAATTACTGAGTCCTTAATAATGTCTGATATGAGCAGGGCTAGCGAATTGGATCTTGAGGAAGCCTGGCAATGTGGTTTAGAGGCAGTAAAAATTGCCGAAGCTCAGGAATCAGGACATATGGTTAGCATTATTAGAATAAGTGATGAGCCATATACAATTGCATTTGGGAAAGCCCTTCTGAAAGATGTAGCAGTAAAGGCAAAGCCCATGCCGATGAAATATTTCAATCATGAAAAAAATTTCGTTGATGATTCATTTTATAATTATATGCGTCCATTGGTTTACCCTCTGCCTGATTTTGTTGAACTGGAAAAGAAATATATTAAATAGATCTGCAGGACTCGGTCTCCGATTAACTCGAAATAAATAATGAAATTCAATAAAGTTGTTGTCTCAATTCATGCACATCCCGATGATACAGAGGCCTGGTGTGCTGGAACATTGAAGCTCCTGAAAAATAAAGGATATAAAATTGTAATTGTTACTGTCACTGCTGGTGGAATGGGTGGTATTGGTTCAGATGAAGCAAATACCATTGACATCCGCAGAGAAGAGGCCAGGAAAGCTGCTTCAGTATTAGAGGCAGATTATCATTGTCTTGAAGCCAGAGATGGCTATTTATTCGATACCGAAGAACTCAGACTGGCTATTACCTCGCTGCTTCGAAAGTACCAGGCTGGTATTGTTATGACTCATTTGCCCATGGATTATCATGTGGATCACCGTGTTACATGCAATATTGTGGAAGCAGCAACAATAGTTGCCACTTTGCCAAATGTGCCTATATCAGAACCAGCAATGGAGATAACCCCATTATTGTATCATACGGCACCACTCACACTAACTGATCCTATCGGAGCGCCCATTGTCCCTCCACACTTTTTTGTGGATGTGAATTCTGTGATGGATACAAAAAGAGAAATGCTACAGTATCACAAATCACAGCAAACCCTGATGAAAGTGATGCATAAGATGGACGATTTTTTCGGAGTTGTATACCAGGGAAACAAAGACTATGGTACAATGGTAGGTGTTGAATATGCTGAGGTATTCTGGCAACATCTGGGAGGCGGCTTCCAAAAAGATCCCGTTGTGCAGGACGAATTGATGGAATTTGTAAGAAAAAATAATTAATACTGAAAGATTAGCTTCTTATTATGAATAACAGGGAAGGAAAATATTCAAAATTCGCATTAGTGCGCGAGATGCTGGAAACCAGCGAAGTAGTCAGGAAATTTGATGTTTCAAGCACTCGTCGATTTGCTGATCGATTAAGCAATTCAAAAGCACTTTTCCTAAGCGGAGAAGGAAGTAGCAGGATCTTTCCAGCTAAAAGAGCAATATATTCTGCTCTCAAAAATGGAGGCCCGATTAACATTGTGACCGAAGGTTCAACCCAGGCAATGGAATATAAGCTGGATGATTACGCTGTTTTTGGAGCCTCTAATTCAGGTCAGACTAAAGAAGTTGTTCGTCTGTTTATGAAGATAAAGGAGGAAGGACACCAGGCCTACTTTGGTCTGACAGCAAATGCAAATACCCGTCTTGAGAAGCTGGCAATTGATACTCATGTGATGAATTGCGGAAAAGAAGATGCAGTTGCTGCAACTAAATCAGTTATTGAACAAGGCCTGTTTTATGATAGTATTGTTCATCAGCTTGCCGGAAAAGAATTAGAAGGTCTGGATGATTTAGCTGATGCCATTGAAGCTGCTCTGACACTTGAAATTGATCCTGAAATAGTAGAGGTTCTTCGTAATGCCGATCTAATCTATTTTGCCGGACGAAACACTGGGGTTGTTGAAGAACTTACTCTTAAAACAAACGAAATAACCAGAAAAAAATCAGATTTCCTTGAAGGAACGTATGCAGTTCACGGAATTGAGGAGGTGATGGATAAAAATGAAGTGGTAATTGTGGTTGATCCTTTCGAGAGTGAGGAAGAAAAATTCAAGGAATGCCTGGTAGATGGCGTTGGAATGCAAGTGGTAGCCATTTCATCCAGACAAACTTCATTTCCAACGATTCAGATTCCACATGGTGGTGATTATAAGGATTATGTTGAATTAGCTGCCGGATGGAATGTTTTAGTTGAGATAGGTATTGCCCTCGGTATTGACCTGGATAAACCTGTAAGAGCTCGCAAGGTGGGCAATGAGTATTTTGTACAAGAATAGTTATCGCTTATTCAGTCGATGTGTATTTATACTGATTGCATAAAAAAAACTTTTATCTTGCACGGAGAATGGATTCATTTCATTCTCCGTTTTTTTGAACCGCAAATAACTAAGCTATGATCAAAGTTTCACTTGGAGTGGATATCGGTGGTACTAACACTGATTTTGCATTTGTTGACCGGGATGGTAAAATCCTTGTAGAAGATCGTATTTCAACCCGGGCATTTGAAGAGGTTGAGGTATATCTGGGGGCACTGAATGAAAAAGTCAGGCTGGCCTGTCGACGATTGCCTGGTAAAGCTGAAATTATTGGAATTGGAATTGGGGCTCCAATGGGCAATATTAATAAAGGCACCATTGAGCATTCGGCTGATCTGCCCTGGAAAGGGGTCGTTCCTCTGGCCGACCTTATCAGAGCGCATACTGATGTACCTGTTTTGGTAACTAATGATGCAAATGCCGCTGCGGTGGGAGAAATGGTTTATGGAGGGGCAAAAGGGATGAAAAATTTTGTCGTAATCACTTTGGGTACTGGTTTGGGCAGTGGATTTGTTGTAGATGGCAAATTGTTGTACGGACAAGATGGCTTTGCCGGTGAGGTAGGACATACAATACTACGACCAGGACGAACAAACCGGGAATGTGGATGTGGACGACTTGGCTGTTTAGAAACTTATGTTTCAGCTACAGGTATTACACGCACTTTGTTAAAAATACTTGCTGACTCAATTCAGGAATCAGAATTACGGAATTATAGATTGAATGAATTGACTTCGCTCCATATTAGTGAAGCAGCTCTCAAAGGGGATAAACTTGCTAAGATGGCATTTGAGCATACCGGTGAAATGCTTGGCGTCAAGCTGGCTGACCTGGTTGCTCACACAAATCCTGAAGCTATTTTTCTGTTTGGCGGTTTAGCCCTGTCAAAAGGATTGATTTTTGATCCAACTAAACGCCATTTTGAAAAAAACCTCTTGACTATCTATCGAAATAAAGTCAAACTCCTACCTTCACAACTAAATTCACAAAATGCCGCAGTGTTGGGTGCAAGTGCCCTGGCCTGGGATGCTTTTGAGAATAATAAATAGGAGATTGTCATTCAAATACTATCATTATGAGAGCTATTAAATTAACAGCTTTGCTACTTTGTGTCCTGATGGTATCATGTTCAAACCAGGAGGACCAGAATTTTACTCAATTTGTGGATCCCTTTATTGGTACTGCTGATCATGGCCATACATTCCCCGGGGCTACAACACCGTTTGGAATGGTGCAATTGAGCCCGGATAATGGCCGCAGCGGCTGGGACTGGTGCTCAGGTTACAACTGGATAGATTCAACAATAGTTGGGTTTTCACATAAGCACCTGAGTGGAACTGGAATCGGAGATTTGGCTGATATTTTGTTTTGTCCAACAACAAAGCAATCAGATAATTCAAACTTTGTCCCGGCCAAAGAGTTTGCTCTTCATTATAAAAGCTGGTTTTCTCATGAGGAAGAGTCAGCCACTCCCGGATACTATTCTGTAATCCTCCGTGATTGGGATACCCATGAAAATCCAATTGAAGTTGAGCTAACTGCTACGCCGAGAGTGGGAATCCATAAATATAGTTTTCCCGATGATCAGGAGGCAAATGTAATGATTGACTTAGGTTTTGCAATCAATTGGGATGCTCCTGCAGAGACCAGGATACTTGTGGTAAACGACACATTAATAAAGGGATACAGGAAATCAAAAGGTTGGTCTGACAATGAACATGTCTATTTTGCCGCATCTTTCTCTGAGCCAATCATAGCTCATCAACTATTCAGGGCAGGACTCGAAATAGAAAATGTAAGGAATGTGGAAGGCATGTATACAGAGGCTCTTATCGGTTTTGGATCTGATGTTAAAGAATTAATTGTGAAAGTGGCTGTTTCACCAAGTAGCCAGAAAGGCGCTCTTCTAAATTTAAATACTGAAGCTCCTCACTGGAAATTTTCGAAGTATCAAAAGGAAGCTCAACAAGCCTGGAACTGTGAGTTGTCAAAAATTGAAGTGCAAACTAATGATGATGCCTTGAAGAGAACTTTCTATACAGCTCTATATCACAGTTTTATTGCGCCAAACCTGTTTTCAGATGTGGATGGTTTGTATCGCGGTATCGATAGACAAATTCATCAGGCTGATGACTGGAATAACTATACAGTTTTTTCCTTGTGGGATACTTTTAGGGCAGCTCATCCTTTGTTTACCCTTTTGCAGAAAGATCTCCTGCCGGATTTTATCAGAGCCATGTTAGTTCACTATCAGGAGGGAGGCCTGTTGCCAGTCTGGACATTGGAAGGGTGTGAAACGAATTGCATGATTGGTTACCATGCCATTCCAGTAATTTTGGATGCTGCATTGAAAGGAATAGAGTTTGATTATGAACTGGCCTTCGAAGCTATGAAAGCTTCTGCAATGCAGGATATCAGGGGGAGCAAAGAGTACCGTGAGTATGGCTATTGTCCGGCCGATCTGGTTAATGAATCTGTATCTATCACCCTGGAATATGCATATGATGACTGGTGCATCGCTCAAATGGCTAAAAAACTGGGCAAGATTGATGAATATGAGTATTTCAGTAAGAGAGCCATGAATTATAAGAATGTATTTAATCCGGAAACCGGATTCATGCAGGGTAAATTATCAGATGGAAGCTGGAAACCTGGATTTAATCCTTTGTACAGCAATCACCGTGATGATGAATATACTGAAGGCAATGCCTGGCAATACATTTGGTTTGTGCCACATGATCCTGATGGTTTGATTGATTTGCTGGGAGGCAAGTCAAACTTTGCCACCAAACTCGATTCCCTATTCAGCCATTCAGGAGAAGTTGAGGGAGAACATGCCTCATCCGATATCTCAGGATTAATTGGCCAGTATGCACATGGAAATGAACCCAGCCACCATACGGCCTATTTTTTCAATTTTGTTGACAAGGCTCAGAAAACCCAGGAACTGATCCACCGAATCAGAAAAGATTTATATTCAGACCAAGTTGATGGTTTATGCGGGAATGAAGATTGTGGACAAATGTCAGCCTGGTACGTTTTCAGCGCCATGGGATTTTATCCATTTAATCCGGCAGATGGTAAATATCAATTGGGAACACCGGCATTTGATAAAGTTGTACTGCCTCTGGGTAGTGATAAAAAATTCACAGTACTGGCAGATAACCTGGCTCCGGATAATTTCTATGTTGAAGAAGTTTATTTGAATGGTGAAAAACTTAATCGTAATTGGATAAGCCATCAGGAAATCACAGATGGAGGTGAATTGAAATTCATTATGAAAAAATAGCCCGATATTTGCAGTACTACCTGTACTATGAATGATCACGAAATATTAAGTACTTATCAGAAAATTACTGACCTTTTGTCAGTTAACCGTATCAAGGAAGCTCTGGATGTTTTACTTCCAATGCTTACTGAAACAGGTATGGGTGAATGGATCAGAGAAAATGAGGAGCTTGATTCTACCTATAAGTACATGCTCAAATACACAGTTGATGGAATTCAGGATCCGGAGAGACAAAAAGTGTATCAAAAACTTGTGGCTCGCATTTATACTTTGACTGATAAGGTTAAAGAGTTTCTGTTGACCCGTGAATCAGTTGCCTATCTCCATGTACAAAAGAGAATCTTCAGAGATGAATGGGCAAAATATGGCAGTACTGGTAGTTTTCTTAATATCAATGACTTCGTAGCTAGCCGTGAACATGACTCATCTGCTTATAACCAGCGATTATCCTTTTTGTTCAAGCTTTTATGGCTTACTGACGTATATAAGGAAAGTGAGAAAAAACTGGTCAAAACATGGTTCAGTTCAGCTGAGTTATTGCACGAAGAGCAGGCAGCTTTAGTCTCTGCCCTGAATATGAGCCTTTGGCGGGTGTTTGATGAGGGTAAGTTTGAATTACTGTTCGAATTATTCGATTCTGAAGATGAGCAAATAAGGCAAAGGGCCCTCATGGGATTGCTATTGGCCTTTTATAAATATGATAATCGATTGAAAGTTTATCCGGCAATCAGATCTCGATTTTTACTCTATGATGAACATGGTGGATTCAAGAAGTATATTGAGGAAATCATTGTGCAGATGATACGTAGTAAGGATACAGAGAAACTTACAAAGCGAATGCAGGAGGAGATATTGCCCGAAATGATTAAGCTTACTCCCCATCTGAAAAAGAAGCTCGATTTGGATAAACTTCTCAAGGAAACTCTTGGAGAAGACCAAAATCCCGAATGGGAAGAATTATTTGATGATAGCCCTGAGCTCAAAGGAAAAATGGAGGAATTGTCTGAACTGCAAATGGAAGGATCAGATGTGTTTATGAGTTCTTTCAGTATGCTCAAACACTTTCCTTTCTTCAGCCATATACCTAACTGGTTTTTTCCATTCACGGCACAACATCCGGATATTGAGCAGTTAAGCTCCAATAATTCTGAAGATTGGTTTGTGAAGTTTATGGAGGCTATTACCGATAGTTCCTTTATGTGCAATTCTGATAAGTATTCCTTTTGTTATAGTATCCAGTCTATGCCTGATGATATGAAGAAATTCCTGTCGGATGGTTTAAAAGCTGAATCAGAACAGATGGGAGAGATTCTCAAGGATGAAGAATTGCTGAATACAAATATGAAGGCAGAAAAAGTGATCAGACAATATGCCCAGGATTTATATCGCTTCTTTAAACTCCATCCCGAGAAAAAAGCATTTGATGATCTCTTCGAATGGCCTCTCGATTTTCATAATAAGAGCTTCTTCCAGGATCTGTTTATTAATGAAGACAAAATTCTGCTCACTCTTGGGGAATTTTATTTCAGAACAAAGTATTACAAAGAAGCATCTGATGTATATAAAGTGTTAATTGCTTCAGGATCAGAAGCTACTGAAGTTCTTCAGAAAATCGGATATTGCTATCAGAAGCTAGGTGATTTTGATAGCGCCATCTCATATTATCTTAAAGCAGATATCCTTTTGCCTGAAAATATCTGGAATTTGAAAAAAATAGCTCTTTGCTATCGTCATTTGAATAAACCTGAAAAGGCTCTATCCTATTTTCAGCAGGCTGAATTACTCGATTCAGAAGATTTACACACAGAGGTTTCTATGGGTCATTGTTTGCTTGAGATGGAAGAGTTTGAGAAGGCCCTGAAATCTTATTTCAAAGTCGAGTATCTGAATCCGGATAACCAAAAAGTGTGGCGTCCAATTGCATGGTGCTCTTTCGTATTAGGAAAATTTGATCAGGCCCGTAAATATTATCTGAAACTTCTTGACGAAAGTCCTAATCATTTTGATATGATGAACCTCGGCCATCTCGAATGGTGTGAAGGTAAACGTACTGAAGCAGTAGAAAGATATAAAGAGAGTGTCAATCGTCAGGAAACCAGCATGGAACAATTCATGGAGTCATTTGAAGAAGATAAAAAGTATCTGCTGCAATTTGGCGTAGAACAGGCCGAAATTCCAATTATGCTCGATCATTTAAGATATTCGTTGGAAGAATAAGGGGGGAGTCCTTGGTCGTTGGTCCAGGGTCCGAAAGTCCGGGGTCCGAAGTCCGAAGTCCGTAGTCCGGTCACTAGAGCCACCGGAGGCAACTTCAGGGATCGCCCCGAACAACTCTGGCACAATTGCCGGCGTCACGGAAGGGCGTCACGGAGGGGCGTCACGAAGGGGCGTCACGGAGGGCGTCACGGAGGGCGTCACCTTTCCCCGATTCCCGATTCCCGATTCCCGATTTCCGATTTCCCGCCTCATTCGTGTGCGCACACGGAAATTGTACTATCTTTGGGCTATGAGTTATATAGAGCAGGTTTTCAAGCTTGAAGGGAGAGTAGTTGTAATAACTGGTGGAGCCGGTGTTCTGGCAACTGCAATTGGTAATGGGCTGGCACAGGCTGGCTGTAAACTGGTGATTCTTGATCTTGATAAAAACAAGGCAGCTAAAAGAGCAGGTGAGATTACTGAATTGGGTGCTGAGGCTATTGGATTGCCAGCCAATGTGCTCGAAGAGGAGAGTTTGGTGAAGGCTAAGGAGAGCATAATAGAGAAATACGGACGAATAGATGCACTGATAAATGGGGCAGGGGGCAATATGCCTGGTGCCACTATCGGACCTGATCAGACCTTCTTTGATCTGAAACTGGATGATTTACGTAAGGTTATGGATCTGAATTTTATCGGATCAGTACTCCCTACAATGGTTTTTGGGAAAACTATGGCCGAGCAGGGATCAGGATCTATCCTGAATATTTCTTCTATGGCAGCAGGGCCTGTTATTACAAGAGTTATGGGCTATTCAGCATCAAAAGCAGGGATATCTAATTTTACCCAATGGCTCGCAACAGAAATGGCTATTAAATTTGGTGAAGGTATTCGGGTAAACGCTATTGCTCCGGGATTTTTTATAGGTGAACAAAACCGTCGATTGCTGACAAATGAAGACGGCAGCTATACTTCACGAGGGCAGGACGTGATAAGAAAAACTCCAATGAGACGTTTTGGGAAAGCTGAAGAACTAACCGGAGCAGTGATGTATCTCCTTAGCGATGCAGCAGTATTTGTGACAGGTGTAGTGTTGCCAATTGATGGAGGATTTAGTGCCTATAGCGGCGTATAGGAAAGAGATTTCACGGATAATAGAATTAAAATTATACTGATGAGCTTGATTTTACGGTTTCTTACTTTCGCATTTATTGGGTCTTTAAGTATTAACTGTCTTGCAGAAGAGCCAATTGCTCGAATTGTGCTTATCGATCCCGGACTACCGGGAACTGAGATTCCTGTTCAGATTAAGCTGAAACCAGGTATTGTTCAGCAGGGAATGTATGCGACTCTGTTTGAGACCTTTCAATTTGATGCAGTTGAAATACCATGTCAGGTGAGTCATGGCGAGAATGATCTGTTGTCATGGGTTTACACATCCAATGGTGATAAGGGTTCAGAACGTGCCTTTCATTTGCACCTCAATTCTTCTCTTGAGAAGCAAAAGTCTGTGTCACTCGAGGCCAGTATCAATGATTCAAGCTACCTAATCAAGAAAAACGAAAAACCTCTCCTAGCCTATCGCCACGCTCTTTTATCTCCCCCTGCCGGACAGACCGAGAACATGGCCCGAAGTGGTTTTATTCATCCATTGTTCTCGCCATCAGGTGAAGTTATGACACAGGTACAGCCAGCTGACCATCTGCACCATGTTGGGATATGGAATCCCTGGACCAAGGTGAGCTGGAAAGGAGTTCATACGGATTTTTGGAATCTGGGACTGGAAACAGGTACTGTTCGCTTTAAAAACCTGGTTGGAATGGAATCAGGGGATGTGCTTGCTGAAATAAGAGTTGTTCATGATCACGTTGCCTTTGTTGAAACAGAAATAGCTGAATCTCTCAAAGGAGTGGGGAAATATTCAGGCTCCGGATACAGGGTGCCAGGCAAAGAGAGTTTTGTTGTGATGGCTGAGGAATGGATGATCAGAGTGTGGAGCATTAATGATGGATACCTGCTCGACTTTGTATCAACGATAACAAACCTGACAGATGATACCCTTTCTCTGGATGCATACCGCTACGGCGGTGGGATAGGGTACAGAGCTACCGAAAAGTGGAACAATACAAATTCACAGGTGCTTACATCTGAAGGTAAAACATGGGATGATGGAGATGCTACAAGAGCAAAATGGTGTAGAGTAAGCGGAGAATTGAGTGGAATAGAGGCAGGATTGCTATTTATGAGTAATCCTGGAAATTATGATCAGCCTCAGCCAATGCGAATTTGGCCCAAAGACAATAATGGGGGAATCGGTTATCAATATTTCGAATTCACACCCATCCGGGAGAAATCATGGGTTTTAAAAGCCGGAAAAACATATTCACAGAGATATCGTATTTGGATTAATGAAGGGGAAATGAGTCCTGAAGTAGCCGAAGCTGCCTGGAATGCGTACGCCCATCCGGCAGATATTAAAATTTCGTATCTTAACAAACCTGATAAAACATCCTATGAGCAATAAAAGATTTATTCCGGTAATAGTAATTCTTTGTGTCTCTTTTCTACTGTCGGTCTCCTTTTTGTCTTGCCAGATGAAAGACAAAAAAGTACTGATCTACACAAAGAATGGAGAGGGTTTTATTCATGACAATATTCAAGCTTCAGTGGATATGCTGAGTCAATTATGTGAGGATAATAGTATTGAATATGACCTGTCTGATGATCCCTCCGTTTTTACTGAGGATAATCTTCAGCAATATGATGCACTTATTTTTTCAAATACCAATAACGAAGCCTTTGACAATAATGAACAGCGACTGGTTTTCAAAAGATACATCCAGGCTGGTGGAGGATTTGTTGGTATTCACTCGGCCTGTGGAAGTGAACGTCAATGGCCCTGGTTTTGGAAAATGCTCGGTGGTACTTTCGTACGGCATTGTCCGGGTCAGGAATTTTTAATTAAGATAACCGATCCTACGCATCCATCTACCGAGCATTTTACAGGAGACTGGGAGGGTTGGAGTGATGAAGGGTATTACCTGCACCATTTGAACCCTGATATCCATGTTTTACTGTCACATGATATGACCACAATTGAGGATAATGGTAAAGACGAATATCCGGGTACCATTTTCGGTGATCTGTACCCGGGAGCCTGGTGTCATGAATTTGACGGAGGCAAAGAGTGGTACACCTCATACGGACATAATATTGACCACTATTCTGATGCAAATTTTCAAAAGCACATATTAGGTGGCATATTGTGGACAATAGATAAACCAAAACCAGATTTCAAAAAAGCAAAAGCAAACAAAATAAACCTAATAGATTAAATATATATAATACTTATAACTTAATACTTAATACTTAAAACTTAGCACTTAAGCCCTAACCCTTAACCCTTAACCCTAAGCCCTTATTAAGGCCAAATTCAAAAACCATGGACAGAAGAAATTTTTTAAAAACTACTGGAATCGCCGGAACAGGTGCTGTTGTATTGCCTACAATCGTTCCTTCATTTGTAATGGGAAAAAACGCCCCGAGTAACCGGGTGAATATTGCTCAAATTGGATGTGGCCGTATGGGTCGTGGAGATTTAGGTAATGTTATGCGCCATGAGAAGGTACGCTTTATGGCTGTTTGCGATGTAGATACCAGGAGGATGAAGGATGGAAAAAAACTCATTATGGATAATTATTCCAAAATGGGCAAACCCAATGCTGTCGATGTCAAGATGTATCAGGATTACAAAGAGTTATTAGCAGACAAGGACATTGATGGTGTGGTTATCAGTACACCTGATCATTGGCATTCACAGCCAGCTATTGAAGCAGCATATGCAGGGAAAGATATTTATTTGCAAAAACCCACCTCACTCACAATAGTGGAAGGCCGTCAACTGAGTGATGCTGTGCATCGTTCAGGTGTGATCTTCCAGATCGGTTCGCAGCAAAGATCTGCTGATCAATTCCGCTATGCATGTGAACTTGTCAGAAATGGCAGGATAGGTGATATTCATACTGTGAAAGTTGGACTACCAGGTGATCCGGGAGGAGATAATGAGCCTGAAATGGCTGTACCTGATAACCTGAATTATGATATGTGGCTGGGCTCAACTCCGTATACTTATTATACAGAAAAAGGTGTTCATCCTCAGCATGATTACAGCCGTCCGGGTTGGCTCAGACGAGAGCAGTTTGGGGCCGGAATGATTACCGGATGGGGAGCACATCATCTTGATATTACACACTGGGGATTGGGAATGGAATATAGTGGTCCGGTTGAGATTGAGGCGAAAGCTGATTTCCCAAAAAGCGGACTTTGGAACGTTCATGGTGATTTTCTGGTTAAGGCGAAATATGCTAACGGCACTTCCATGCTGGTAAGTGGAGAGTTTCCTAATGGAGTTCGTTTTGAAGGATCTGATGGTTGGATTTTTGTTACCCGTGGCACATATAAAGTAACAGATAGCGATCCTGTAACTTTTGACCAGAACCGTAAATCATTAGATGCAAGTGATCCGAAGATTCTGAATTCAAAAATTGCCGAAGATGAGATTAATTTATACCGCAGCAGTAACCATTATTTCAATTGGATTGATTGCATGATATCACGTAAGCAGCCAATTGCACCTGTTGAGGTGGCTCATCGCTCCTGTTCAGCTTGTTTGCTTGGACATATTGCAATGAAAATGCCAGGAAAACTTCATTGGGACCCTCGAAAAGAACGTTTTATCAATAATGATGCTGCTAATTCTATGCTGAGCAGGCCGCAACGCTTTCCTTACGGGACAGATTTTGTATAGAAATGCTTAATGCCAATGTATGTTGGTTTATTGCTTGATTATTGAGTTATACTTAATTGATTTGTGATGGCTTTTAAGAACACCTTTTCTTCACGTTTTGGTTTAACTTTTATTGTTTTGGTACTTGTTATGACTGCATGTAATAATAAAACCGAATCACCTTATTTGGCTACTTTAATGACTGCTGATCCCGGGCATTTCCATGCTGCACTTGTGCAGAAACAGATGTATCCTGAGGTGAATCCGGAGGTCTTTGTTTTTGCTCCTGACGAATCGGATGTGGTGGATCATATGAACAGGATTGAGGGTTTTAATACCCGGGATAATGATCCTACTTCATGGAATACTAAACAGTATGTTGGAGCCGACTTTTTCGATAAAATGATAAGTCAGAGTCCGGGTAATGTACTGGTTTTATCAGGAAATAATCAAAAGAAGACTGAATATATTCATGAAGCTGTTAAGAATGGCATTCATATTTACGCTGATAAGCCCATGGTAATAAATCAGGCTGATTTTGATTTGCTATTAGAGGCTTACCAGATAGCTGAGGAGAAAGGTGTTCTGTTGTATGATGTTATGACTGAGCGCTTTGAGATTACGTCACTTCTACAGAAAGCATTTACTGGAATCCCCGCTATTTTTGGAGAATTTGAAAAAGGATCTGTAGATAATCCGGCGGTAATAAAGGAGAGTGTTCATCATTTTTTCAAATATGTATCCGGAAATAAAATTAAACGGCCACCATGGTTTTTTGATGTCATGCAGGAGGGTGATGGGATTGTCGATGTAACCACTCATCTGGTTGATCTGGTACAATGGTCATGTTATCCTGAGGTCATTCTGGATTATCAGAATGATATTGAAATGCTAAAGGCAAGTCGATGGCCAACTATACTTGCACAAGAAGAGTTTTCTGTTGTAACCAGGCTGGATGAAATTCCTGATTATTTGCAAAAAGATGTGGATAAGGATGGGATGCTTCAGGTTTATTGCAACGGAGAAATGACCTATAAACTTAAGGACATTCATGCTCGTGTAAAAGTAGAATGGAAATACAAGGCTCCTGAAGGAACAGGTGATACTCATTATTCTATTATGCGCGGTACTCTGGCCGATCTTGAAATCCGGCAGGGAGAAAATGAGGCTTATAAACCTGAACTATACCTGATTCCTAAAATACAGACTGAATCTTATTTATCAGGCTTGCAAAAAGGTTTTTCTAAATTGGCTGAAGACTACCCGGGAATTGAACTTATTAAACTGGAGAATGCATACAGGATTAGCATTCCCCAAGAATTGAAAATTGGCCATGAAGCACATTTCGGACAGGTGACGAAGCAGTTTCTGAAATATTTGGAAGCAGGAAAATTGCCTGATTGGGAGGTGCCCAATTCTATAGCCAAATACTATACTACAACAGCCGCGTATGAGCTGGCAAAAAAGCAGAATTAAATGGAATTATTAGGTGTTATCGTATTGATTGTCAGCTTTATTGCACTATTAATTATTGGAGTGCCCATTGCTTTTAGTATTGGTATTTCAGCTGTGCTGACCATGTTTGTGGGAATAGCTCCAATGGCAACATTTACAACTATTGCCCAGCGAATGGCTACCTCCCTTGACAGTTTCCCCTTGTTGGCTATCCCATTCTTTGTTTTTGCTGGTCAACTAATGAACAGTGGAGGGATCGCTAAAAGGCTGATCAACCTGGCAAAGGTTCTCGTAGGTTGGATTCCGGGTGGATTAGCATTTGTAAATATTATTGCAAATATGTTATTCGGCGCAATATCCGGTTCAGCAGCTGCATCTGCCTCAGCCATTGGTGGATTTATGAGTCCGGTAATGGAGAAAGAAAATTATCCCAAGCCCTTCAGTGCAGCAGTTAATATAACATCAGCAACTACAGGTTTAATAATACCTCCAAGTAATATCCTGATTGTTTACTCACTGGCCAGTGGAGGAGTTTCTATTGCGGCCTTGTTTATTGCAGGATATCTGCCGGGTATCCTTATTGGCTTGTCATTAATGCTTGTAGCAGGATATTACGCCAGGAGGATGGATCTGACGGTAGGAGAAAAAGTAAGCTTCTCAAGTGCCCTTAGAAAGTTTTTTGATGCAATCCCAAGTCTTTTTTTGCTGGTTATTGTTATTGGAGGAATTGTGGCTGGATATTTTACAGCAACAGAAGCTTCAGGTATTGCAGTGGTGTATACCCTTGCACTGGCAATGATATACCGAGAAATCAAGATTAAAGATCTGCCTAAGATAATTCTCAATACAGTCGAGATTGTTTCTATTGTTTTACTCCTGGTGTCTGCCTCGATGGCTCTGTCATGGGTAATGTCATATCAGAATATCCCACAGAGCATGAGTGAATTTATGCTGGGGATTAGCGATAATAAATTCGTAATCCTTCTGATTATCAATATGGTACTTCTTTTTGTCGGAGTCTTTATGGATATGACACCAGCCGTTCTGATTTTCACTCCTATTTTTCTGCCTGCAGTGGTGCAATTAGGAATTCACCCAATCCATTTTGGAATAATAATGGTTTTGAACCTTAGTGTTGGACTTTGTACACCTCCGGTCGGCTCATTACTTTTCATCGGGTGTAGCGTCGGAAAGGTAAGTATAGGCCAGGTTATAAAACCCATGTTACCTTTTTGGCTGGTTATGATCATTACTTTATTGCTCATAACCTATTTCCCACAGATTAGTCTGTGGTTACCAGGTGTTTTCGGCTTATAAAAGCAGAGATATATTAATCATGGTGATGATCGAGGTAAAAAGTAATCTCGAGTAAACCGTAATTGCCAAATTGCGAATCTGTCTGACCAATGTCAAGGAAGCTTAATCCTGTTTCAAGTGAGACACTCAAACGCTTATTTTCAAGTGGGAAAAGTTCCAATCCAACAGGTATGATAAAGCCATAGGCAAGATGTAATTCTGAAACTGAAAATATCACTTCACCTGCAGCTCCTAATCCGGCATAAAGTTTTGTTTTATCACTATAATGATGCCGCTTGATCCAGGCTGCTTCAGGACGAAAAAAGGTTTCAAAAGGATCAGCTGTAAATCCAAAACCGGTTCTGATTATAAGCCCATGCTTGCTATCCGGGTTCGTCCGGACATTTAGTCCATGAGATCCCAATCCAATACCAATTTGCGCTATCCCCGATCCTGTGAACATAAAAAACAGAAGCGAAGCGATGAGTAATGCTTTGTTCATGGGGGCAAAAGTATAAAATATCAGATTACAAAAAATACTATTTGAGTTTTGTGCAGTCTTTGAATTTGCTTCTGATGATTTGCTTCAACTCTTTGGTATTCTCAAAATCCGAAAGCATACCACATTCCCAGATCTCAATCATCGGATCATCATCCAGAATGAGCTCCATAAGTTGATTAGGATCCGGTACTTGTTTTAAGGCGGCATACTCAGAGTATGTATACTTCAAAAAGGCTGTGTTAGGGCCTATACCCTTGTTATCCAGTAGGTAAGATCTGATTAATCTATCTGGTAACATCAGTTTATCACCCCGTTTCAGATCCCCGGGATCCGGGAATGACACTACCTGGGTTTTATCGGCCGAAAGAGCGATTGGTACCTTATCGAAATAATCAGCTTTGGTTTTATAAATTAATGCTTTCGGACCAGGAACCTGTTCTTGATTCATACTAGTTATTTGACTGCCACATGAAAAGCTCACACTTATCAGCAGTATAAAAATCACACTATTTTTTATTTTCTTCATTTTGCCGGTTTTTTAGGGTGTTTTTACAAACCGTGTTTGATGAACCTCTTTACCATATGCCCTTATTGCATATTGTCCTTTAGCTAAAGTCTGAATATCAAACCTGTATTTTCCGCTATTACCTGCCGGATCTTGCCAGTGCATTACTCTCCGACCTTGCAGATCCAGAATCTCAATCAAGGAAACTGCTTCCTCCCAGTCGCTCAGGTCGAGCCAAATCTCATCCTTTGCCGGATTCGGATAAACTTTTACCGACTGAGTTATCTCAATATCTTCAATTCCTGTACCAAAAACTCTGCTTATATGTAAATCTAATAAGTAGCTTCCTTTCTGACCCGCAAAGTAGGGGGCAACATTGAAGTAGGCAAGCCCTGTTGAATACATCGTAATGGTGAAAGTGGGCAGAATATCATCGTATACATCAGATGTGTAATCGTCAAGAAGTAAGCTGACTAAAACATCGTTGGTATAAGTATTACCGTTTGCACTACTATAGGAATCGTGTAGTCTGCCAGATACAGTGTAGGTATATCCACCCTGAAGATTTATGCCATAATAGTCGTTATTGTCGCCCGAGTGAATACTTGATCCGGGAGTAGTGATATGAACATAGTTATTTGTGTATGATGGCTGAAAAACAAAAGCTGTGGCCCTCGAATTATTGTTTTCATATGGATCCGTTGGTATAGGAGGAACTTTGACAATAATCTTCTCTGGATTTGTAAAATTCGACGATCCCGATAATTCCCAGTCTCCTCCATCATGCTTGTGTAGCAAGGCCATCAAATAAGTACCCGGTTCCAAGTCAATGCCTGACGAACTGAAAGACAAGCCATCAGTGTAATGACAGTTTGGGCAAAGATCCATGTTCGATTTCATCTCTATGGTTTCAGCCAGTGAGCCATCAAGATTGTAAAGTGATACATCCAATATCCCTGAGAAATCATTAGTCCCAAAATTTGCTACATCGAGATATACAGAGAAAGCTTCTCCCTGTACGATGAATTCACCTGAACTGACTGTCATATCAGCCCATAGCTCAATGTCATTGTCATGCTGTACTTCAAACTCAATAAAATTTTCATAATCCTCATTATTCTTCAGAAGCATCCAGTTACCATCGTTTGCTTTGTACAAAGCCGCGAGGTAGTACTTGCCGGGTAATAGTTCAAAAGAACCTTCATATTCAAAATCAAGCCCATCAGTGAAATGAGTATTGGGCCCCATTTCAGCATTAGATATCACCTCAATGAATTCAACGAAATTTATCTCACTATCAAAAATAGCAGCAGCAATTTCACCATTGAAAGTACCGGTACCATAATTCGCAACATCAAAATGAGCTGTGAATTCATTACCATATCCAATGGATGTTGGGTTTACAGTCAGAAAATCATATAAGGCCAGATCAAAGCTGCTGTTTTGCTGAACGGGTTGTATGCCAATAATAATCTGTTGATTGTTATTGTAACTTCCGGATCCTCCACCGGTTCCAACACCGGTCGGATTAAGCCCCAGGGTCAGAAAATAGCCATCATATGCTCCCCCCCATCCCCAGTTGAAATGGAAATAATCCCCATTGTAGCCATCGCAAACAAAGGCATGTCCTCCACCCGGACCAAAACCGGCATATAGTACAGGTCGACCAGCATTAATTTCTGTTTTCAACAGGTTGGTCCATTGACTATCATAATAATTTTTCCGCTGGATACCCTGCATCGACGACTGGTAATTGAAATAGGTTTTAAGTGCATATTCTGAACAATGCTCCACAGTAGAATAATCCTCAATAACCCATGCCCCGCTTGATTTGGCACTGTAGTTCATTTCAACGCTCACACCACAGTGATACATCAGGGTAGCAACGGCATCATTCTGACTGTTCACTTCATTAGGCATAGCAGCCCAATTATAGGCCGATCCTCCGAAATTACCTGACAGGGTACCAAAAGTACCGTGATTATAAGAGTGAAATCCTGAACCCTGAGCCGGATGATTCCAGAATTTCATTATCTGGGCCATCGCGGTTGCCACACAGCCAGTAACCGACCGGCCGCCATTGGCATAATCGTAAGGACAAAGAGCATTCACATGGGGTGCTTGTGACCAGGTGGTTGTTACCAATGGAGCAACATTGGTCATACCTTTCATACGCGATGGTAGCCTATCTTCAGTGAGCTGCTGCCACATTGCGCTAATTTCTGGTGTTGGTGGTATCTCCTCCCGGATGATATCTCTGATTTGTTTCTTATACTCTTCAAGCCATTTTCTTATACCCGGATGCATATTGTCGGGATCAAAAGTTCCCTCATGGCTGTACCCAAGAACAGGGTATACCTGATCATCGGCTGCGACTAAAACATAGCCACTTTCTGAGCCAATAGCGAAAGCATAGATTAATGGAACTACCTCAGTCTGAGTGCCCGGAACAGTACTTCCCATAGTCGTCTTCCATACCAGCGATAGCTGATCGATAACTGGCAATGGTATAGAATCAGGACTATTTCCACGGATAAAATTTGTAGCCACAGCACGAGCCTGGTCGGGATTAACTTTTTTTGCCAATCCTGAAAGAGGAAGGCAAATAATAAGAGATAAAATAAGAATATTTTTCATCCTGTATATTTATTTCATTTACCAGATGAAGTCCACATAACAAAAAATAATCAAGCTGGTGTGTGTCAAAATGCTTGTGTTTTTGTCATGCTGGCTTCGTCATCTATTATTCTGAAAGATTATTCCAATCCGGAGGATCAGTGCCCAGCAAATGCCTGACAAAGAAATCCCGTCGTTTACGTTCACCAAGTTTTCCGCCCCCTGAATGTCCCATGCCCGGAACAACCAGCAGGTCAAAATCCTTATTGGCTTTGATAAGAGCATCAACCACCTGCATGGTGGAGGAAGGATCAACATTACTATCCATTTCACCTACAATCAGAAAAAGCTTTCCTTTTAAACGGTAGGCATTGTCTACATTAGAGGCTTTAGCATAATGGGGGCCAATCGGGTAGCCCATCCATTGCTCATTCCACCATATTTTGTCCATTCTGTTGTCATGACAACCACATGAAGAGACAGCAACATCATAAAATTCAGGATGAAACAATACCCCTCCGGTAGAGCTTTGTCCGCCGGCTGAGGTGCCATAAATACCTACTTTAGAGATATCCATATAGGGATACTTCTCAGCTGCGGCTGTAATCCATTTTATCCGGTCAGGAAAACCGGCATCACCCAGATTTTGCCAGCAGACATCATGGAAAGCCTTGGAGCGGTTTGATGTACCCATACCATCACATTGCACAAGAATAAAGCCCAGCTCGGCAACAGCCTGCATCCCTTGATATGCCCTGAAAGATTTCGGAACAAATGAGCTGTGCGGACCAGCATATATGTATTCAATTATCGGATACGATTTCTCCGGATTGAAATTGCTCGGACGAACAATTATACCCCATATGTCAGTTTCTCCATCTCGTCCTTTTGCCGTAAAGACTTCTGGAGGCTTCCATCCTGTCTCCAGCAATTTACTTATATCCGTTTCCTCAAGTGGAAGAACCATTTCTCCGTCACTTGTTCTTCTGAGAACAGTTTTAGGAGCCTGATCAACCATCGACCATGTATCAATGAAATAGCTTTTATCTGATGAGAAGCTAACTGAGTGATTCCCTTCTGCAGGAGTAAGATGAGTCAGACCACTTCCGTCAATATTTATTCGATAGAGATGTACCAGATATGGGTCTCCTTCCTCTTTGCCGCTGGCCTCAAACAGAATAAAGCCCTTCTGTTCATCAACAAAATGCACCTTACGAACCAGCCATTTGCCTTTGGTAATCTGATTCTTAATTTTCCCTGATTTCCCGTCATACAAATACAGATGATTCCATCCATCCCGCTCTGATGTCCATAGGATCTCTGCTCCATCAGCCATATCATATCTGTATTTTTTCCCACTATAATGAAAAAACGTTTCGCAGGCCTCTTCAATTAAAACCTTCGGTTCTCCGGCAGAAGCATCGATTTCAAGCACCCGGTATAATTGATGTCCCCTTTGGTTGTATTCAAATGTTATGGCTCGGCTATCATCTCTCCATTTGAATCTGTTCAGACTGAATTGATGAGGATAGAGATCATCTGAAATATAAATCTGCTTTTTTTCATCCGGCAGGAAAAGCGTTGGTTTAATATGGGCTAATTTGTCTCCTGGTTTGGTGTATTGGCGCTCAGAATGTTTCGGTTGAAGCTGATCATCAGGAGATGATTCAATATACTGAACCAGTCGTTTGTAGCCTGGCGTATATTTATTAGCTATAAGTTTCTTTGAATCAGGAGACCAGTACATGTATGATGAATAGTACTCTCCTTCAGAGCCATCCCAGCTCATTCTGAACTCTTCACGACTTTTTTTATCACGAATCCAAACATCATAATCCCTAATAAATGCCTCCTTAGTGCTGTCAGGAGCAACAACTGGCTTATTTTCAAGCTCATCACGATCTTGGCCCCAGTATCTTCCCGAAGATGAGCGTTCAGGGAGATCCTCAAGTTTTTGTAGTTTATACTTTTTCAGATCAACTTCATATCGGCTTCGATTAATAAGAAAACTGATCGATCGCCTGTCATCAGAAAACCCCAGCTCATTGATGGGCAGATCAAATGGGTCTACATCTTTGTCAAGTAGCCCAGATAGACTTTTAGCTAACTTCTGAGCATCAAATGCAGCCTTTTTCTCCGCTTTTTCAGCATCCAAAAGATAATACTCCATGCCCTTGGGCGTGTTTACTGTGTACCAACACTGGTTTGAAGAGTCAAGCCAATGGCTGCGGACCCGGTCAAAATAACTCTTGTTCGAGTATTCCTTTCGCATGCTATCGGCACGTTTATAATCTTCGAGTTTTCCCTGCGCATTTGTTGGCAGAACCCCTGAAAAAGCAATTATGAGGGGTAAGAAAATGGATAATTTGTTTTGCATAACTGTCATAAAGCTATCAATATATGATTAAACGGGTATTTTTGGTATTGATCTGATCAACTGTTTTTCCATCCGGGAGGTGGATGATCTTAGGTGTGCAATCAGGCGCATCATGATTTTATACTCTTCGTCATTCAGCCTTTTCCACTTCAGCCCTCTGATCAGGTATTGTAATAAAATCACCTGGTCATGCCATATTACCATCGTTGATTCAAGAATTTCCCATTCAGCCCTGAATTCTTTGTAAAAACTGAGCAGCTCAGATTCCTGAATACTATCGAAAACATATACTTTTTGCTTGAATAATTTTCTGATTCGAAGGAGATCAGGATTCTCCCCCTTGACGAGCTTCTGGATTTTTTTCTCAAGTTGTAATTGATAATTCATTGCTGCATCATGTCGCGATCGTCCCTCACAAGTTTGCTCAATAAGCCCCTGCAGATGACTAAAGAATTTGGGAATTCGAAGTTTAAGTTTTTTAATCTCCTCCCGGATGAAAGGGCGGTTTCGATCAATCTGATAGTTAATCTTTCTTGCCAGAAAGCTTGTGTCATGGCCTGTTGTTTCTCCTAACACAGATAATTGAGCAATATGAATTTGTAATTCTCTGATTCTTCCGGTTTTTTTGAATGGAACTCTGAATTGTTTATATAGTTCTCGCCTGCTTATTTGATGGTATGAGAGATATTCAAGAAAAGACAATACGGTATGCAACTTTTTTGTACAAACTCTGAAATCGTGTATTGGTTCTTCTTCAAGCTCAGCAGCTCCTGTCAATGTGATTTTGAGTTTATCTTCAAGTTTAGTGGCATATAGCAGCAATGCATTTTTCATTATAAAACCCTGATTAATAATTCATTTCCACTGGCTGCATGGCCACTAACAATATCTCACTTTGCTGACCATCATAAGTTACGGATATTTTCTGATCAAGAGGTGAAAGAAAGACTGCTTTTATCAATTTGCTGTTTTCCCACTCAAGGTTAATCTCAATATTTCCTCTTGCTTTTAAGCCAGACACAAAACCTTTTTTCCAGGCCTCGGGTAAGGCTGGCAATAAGATTATTGATCCGGGTCTGCTCTGGATTAGCATCTCAGCTATTCCAGCCGCAGCACCAAAATTTCCATCTATCTGAAATGGCGGATGGTTATCAAATAGATTTAGTTTAGTTGATTTTTGGAATAGTAACTGCAGGTGCTCATAGGCCTCTTCTCCATCCCACAGACGGGCATAGAAATTTATCAGCCAGGCACGACTCCACCCTGTATGCCCCCCACCAAATGACAAGCGTCGCTCGAGAGTTCGGCGTGCAGCTTCAGCTAAATCAGGTGTGCCATCAGGGCTGATCTGGCAAGTAGGATGTAAGCCAAAAAGATGTGACATGTGACGATGACCGGGTTCAGCTTCTTCATAATCATCTATCCATTCCATGATTGTACCATTGGCTCCAATCTGAACTGGGGGTAATTTTGCAAGAATGTATTTGAGCTCCTGGCAATATTCAGCATCTACTCCTAAAATCTCAGCCTCCATCATAAAATTCTCAAAGAGCTCCCTGATGATTTGCCTATCCATAGTTGCACCATAGGTAAGTCTCTGAGATTTACCGCTTGAGGGGTCAATGAAGTTATTTTCTGGCGATGAGGACGGGACAGTGACAAGGTAACCAGAAGGGTGCTCAACAAGGTAGTCTTTGACAAATTCGCAAGCTCCTTTCAAAGTAGGGTAGGCAATTTCTTCGAGATAGCTGGTATCTAAGGTGTATTCAAAATAGCGATGCAGAGTAAGGCTCATCCATGCTCCGGCCAGGGGGAATCCATAACCATTAATCATTTGAGATGACTTGGTAGATCCGCTCGGTGTTGTTCGTCCGAAAAGGCTTGTTGCAGTATGAGAAACCCACCCATTTGATCCATATAATGAATCAGCTGTGATTCTCCCAAGCTTATAGGTAGGCAACAGAAAATTCGATAAAGGTTCAAAACACTCTTCCAGGTTGCCGCTCAAGCCAGGCCAGTAATTCATCTGCAAATTGATATTCTGGTGATAATCAGCCTCCCATGGTGCCCACATATGTTTATTCCAGATGCCCTGCAAATTGGCAGGTAATCGTCCGGGTGCTCTTGAGCTGCTCATCAGTAGATAACGACCAAACTGGTAATATTGCGCATCAAGTAATGGATCTGCTTCCCCTTCAATCACTCGTTGAAGACGATCATAAGTACAAAGTCCGGGTGCAGAACTGCCACCCAGATCAAGCTTCACCTGATCGAACAAGGCCTGATGTTCAGCTTTATGTGCAGCAGAAATCTCTTTAGCGCTTTTCTCACTCGCCCTGTCAAGAATATCTCTTGTGATAGAAAGAGGATCAAAGTCTGTGTCCACACGTAACTTTTCAACATTAAAATCGGTAGCAGCTGTAAGTCTGATAAGAACTTTTGTAGCATTACTTATTTGAATGCCTGCCGGATGGGCAGTCGAGGAGCCACCTTTCTGGTCAACATGAACCCTGGCAGCAAAACGCATATGTTTTCCTCCCTCACCTGATCCACCAGGATTATCATCGTATGCATCAGGGGCTTCGACATCAACAATTTGTCCATCCATGAGTATAGTTTGATCATCAGGAAAGTAAAATGAGGCATCTTTTTCCCGCTCAAGATTGATTACCATATTCAGACGATGGGTTTTCGATGCAGTGATCTCCAGCTGGATAAGGTCATCTACTGATGAAATCAATAATCGTTTTGTATATCTCACTCCACTGATATCAAAATTCGTCGTTTCAATTCCGTTTTGCATATCAAGAACTCTGTGATAATTTTCGACTGCATCCGGCAGGTTATAATCAATAATCAGATTGCCCAGTGTTTGATAGGAGCGGAAAGAAGTGGGACTGAAGGTCAGGTTATCCATGCCGTATTCATAAGCTTCCTGATACTGTTTATTCAGTAGCATCTCTCTGAATTTCTGCATATGTACCTGTGCATTTTCAGGGAGATTATGTTCAGGTTCACCAGCCCACAAACTCTCTTCATTAAGCTGAATGATTTGTTGCACAGTTTGTCCAAAATCCATGGCTCCAATACGTCCGTTCCCGAGCGGAGTAGCTTCTTCCCACACCTCAGCAGGCCGGTCGAACCAGAGCAGACCAGGAGAATCAGCGATTTTGATATCTTTTGTACACGACACCGTGATAATCAGAAGAAATGGCAGTAGTTTGAATGTCAGCTTCATGGGGTAACAGGTTTAGTGAACCATAAAGTTAATGAAATCAATTAAAGATTCCCGTCACCCCGGTGTTTCGTTTTCTTCCGGTCGCCTCCGGTTTGTGGTTTTTTTGGAACCGCCATTTTTTTCAAAATCGAGATGTTCCAAAACAACCACAAACCTCCGTCTAGTTTCAGAGAACCCCGCGTAACCTCGTGTCATCCAGGTGTCACGTTGGCGTCACCCCGGCGTCACGTTGGCGTCACGTTTTCCCCTTAGCCTCTTTTTAAAAAGAGTATCTGACTGAAAAGTTTGGTAAAATTGGAAACTGATCTACTCGTTCTGCAGTGAAGCGGTCGATGTAATACATGTTGCGACGATTATAGGTGTTGATCACTCCCAGAGTAGCTGTTAGTTTCTGGTGATGTGAGAATTCCCATTTCTTTGCGAGGCTGATATCTAGGCGATGATACCAGGGGAGGCGGCCAAGATTTAATTCTCCGTACCAGGCGTTAATTGATCCATTGTTGCTTACATCCATTAGAAATGAAGCTTGCAGTATGGTAAAATCTTCATAAAAGCCATTTGTTTGAGTGAAAGGA
>JABHCC010000125.1 GCA_018669475.1 Bacteroidota bacterium
AAAAATAAACCGCAGAAAAGTATGAGATACATTTCTGCCTGAAAAAGAAACAAATGAAAAAACTAATTCTCCTCTTCAGCATTCTGACTTTACTCTTTTCCTGCCAGGCCGATAAGCCTGACAGCGCGTTCAAGCTTTGGTACGATGAGCCAGCAGTAGAATGGGAGGAAGCCCTTCCTGTTGGAAATGGTCGCATTGGAGGCATGGTATATGGCGATCCTCAAAGAGAACAGATTCAATTCAATGAAGAAACTCTTTGGACCGGAGAGCCACATGAATATCAGCATCCCGGGGCTTATCAATATCTGGATACCATTCGACAGCTGCTATTTGCAGGTAAACAGCTTGAAGCTGATCGATTAGCCATGCAAAACTTCATGAGCATTCCATTGCGACAGAAATTTTATCAACCATTTGGTGATCTGATCATTGAGATGGTAGATTTGAATGAAACAACAGATTATCATAGAGAGCTCGACCTTGACGAGGGAATGGCACGTGTAAGCTTTAACTCTGATGGTTATCAGCATCATAGAGAATTCTGGGTGTCCTATCCGGATCAGGTTATGGCTGCCAGGCTTACAGTAAATGGAAAAAGAAAGTTAAATTTTGACTTAGCTTTTAATTCTGCTCATGAAGGCTTTGTAGTTGAAGGGAATGAGGATGGCTTAAGCTTAAAAGTCAAAGTTCAGGATGGTGTTTTGAAAGGAGAGGCACTGGCATGGATTCACGAATGTGATGGAATTATCACAATAAAAGAGAATCATATTCAAGTCAGGGATGCCAGTTCAGCTTTAATTCTATTATCTGCTGCAACATCATTCAGAGATTACCAAAATGCAGATGCTAGTCCTGCATTAGCATGCCAAAATAGCTTTCAGGATCTAAAAGACAAAAACTATAAAACCCTCCGAAAAGATCACCTGAAAGATTATAAAAATATTTACGACAGTTTTAGCCTCGATTTTGGCAAGGGAAAAGATTCTCTGCCAACAAATGAAAGGATACTACAATTCTGGAAGAATCCGGATGATCCTTCATTACTTGCTTTGTATGCTCAATACGGAAGATATCTTATGATTTCCTCCTCCCGGGGAGATGGCCAACCTGCCAATCTGCAAGGAATCTGGAATCCTCATATCAAACCACCCTGGGGCTCAAAATGGACAGTTAATATCAATACTGAGATGAATTACTGGCCTGTTGAGGCTACCGGTTTAGAAGATTGCCTGAATCCACTTTTTAAGTTGATTGAAGAATGTGCGGAGTCTGGAAAAAAAGTGGCACAAGAGCAATATCGGGCCAGAGGATGGGTACTGCACCATAACACAGATATCTGGAGAGGCACAGCCCCAATCAATGCAGCAAACCATGGTATCTGGGTTAGCGGTGGAGCCTGGCTTACGACTCACATGTGGGAGCATTACCTTTATTCAGGGGACAAAGATTTTCTGCTTAACAGAGCTTGGCCGGTAATGCATGGAGCTGCACAGTTTTTTGTAGACTACCTCGTTGAAGATCCAGTATCAGGATGGTTGGTGAGCGGACCAAGTAATTCGCCTGAAAATGGCGGACTGGTTATGGGGCCCACAATGGATCATCAGATAATCAGGAGTCTGTTCCGAGCCTGCATCGAAGCCAGTGAAATCCTGGAGATTGAAACAGATTTCAGTGACACCCTTTCAGCAATGCTGCCCAGAATTGCCCCAAACCAAATAGGTCAATATGGTCAGTTACAGGAATGGATGACTGATATTGATAACCCGAATAATCATCACCGGCATGTGTCTCATCTTTGGGGTGTTCACCCCGGTTATGATATTACCTGGGAGCAAAAGGAGTTAATGGAAGCTGCTATGCAATCTCTCAATCAGAGGGGCGACGAAGGAACAGGGTGGAGCCTGGCATGGAAAATAAATTTCTGGGCCCGTTTCAAAGATGGTAACAGAGCATACAAACTGGTCCACATGCTTTTAAGTCCTGCAGAACATCCTGATCGCAAAATAAGAGGAGGATCATATCCAAATTTATTCGATGCACACCCTCCCTTTCAGATTGATGGCAACTTTGGTGGCACATCAGGTATAGTGGAAATGCTTATTCAGAGTCATAATAATGAAATTCAACTGTTGCCTGCCCTGCCGGATGCTTTAGCATCAGGAAGTATCACAGGAGTTAGAGCCCGGGGTGGATTTATTCTTGATTTCTCGTGGAAGGATGGCAAACTAACAAATCTAAAACTAATGTCAACTATTGGGGGCAATTGCACTCTCCGATTAGGAAGCTATAGTGTACAATTTGATTCAGAGCCTGATACCCGCTTCTATTTTGATGGTAAATTAAACATGAAATAACCCTGATTGAGTTGTAATTTTATCTCTCAGGTAGCACAACATCGTAATTTTTATTTACAATAAGTTGTGCTGATGGTTTTAGCTTTAACAGATTCTGATGCTCCATCTCAAGAACGGAGGATCTGAATTCGTCCATAAGCTCTTTGCCACGAACAACCCGCTCCATTTTGGTTTCGTGATAGGTGAGGTCAATAAATATTTTCAGATCAATCCCTTTTGTTTTAATTGCATACAAACCATCCACAACCAGGACATCAATAACTGAAAAATCTGTTATTAATTTATCTGTTTGCTGAGAAATAATATCAATACAAGGCATCAGGGCTTCCCTACCCTCTCTGAACTCCTTAATATTCCTATTCAACAACTTCCAATCGTATTCATTCACTCCAACTTTAGAAACCCCGTTCTTTTTTCGCCATTCAGTCCGCTCGGTAGGAGGAACTTTATAATAGTTATCGGTATGCAGAACTTTAACTCTTTTTCCATCAGCCTTAATTAATAGTGCCAGAGAATGAGACAATTCTGACTTTCCCGCACCTGATTCGCCCGAAATAGCTACAATGTATTTATAGCCATTCTTCTTAGCTTCCATAATTTCATTAAGACTATTATGGATTGAAACTGCAGCCCTTTTATGTAAGTCATTGATTAACAGAACATCGCCCAACATAAGAAAAAAGAGTATTAAATTAGTATTGTATAACTTGCTTTGAATTCGTTGACAAAATTATTTTTTTTCCGTTAAAAAACATCTCTGTCTGTTTATTATCATGGCTTTTAACCAGAATCTCCAACTCACTCTTACTGATTACCAGTTTATATGCGAGACCTTTGAAATTTATTTCGAATGCCAGACTTTGCCATGTAGATGGAAGATTAGGAGTAATTCTTAATTCCTTATGCTTAAGGTTAATCCCTGCAAAGCAAGTAATTGCCATCAGAACTGTTCCGCCCATCACTCCTGCATGTATACCTTCAGCTGTAGTACCCCCTTGAATATCACTATAATCACTGGCAAGAGCTTCACTATATAGTTCCCAACTCTTTTCAGGATCTCCCAGCTGGTTTGCCAAATATGCATGAACTACTCTGCTCAGCGTTGATCCATGTGATGTGCGATTAATATAATAATCATAGTTAGCTCTCAAAAAGTTATTCCCTATATCGTATCCCATTTCAACAAGAATATTTTTGATCATATCCTCATCAAGATTGTAAAAGCTCATCAGAGTGTCGGCCTGCTTGGCCAATTTATAGTCATCCGGTGATTTTCCTTCAGCTTTTAGAATGCGGTCGAGTCGATAAATACTATTATACTTTGACCTGTATGCATCCCAATCCAATTCCTCAAGCTCAAAATATCCGTCAAACTGTGCAAGAACACCATCCGGAGAGATTACCATGTTCAGTTTTATGGACATCAGCTTCCAGCTTTCCAGTTCCTCTTTACCAAGATTCAGTTTATTCAGTACTACAGTAACAGACTTATCTGGTAACTTATCAACTAGTTTCACTGCCTCCTTAAAAAGCCAGGCTACCATAATATTTGTGTACGCATTATCTTTAACACCACCACCTGGACTATTAGGATGTTCTTCATGAAACTCATCCGGACCCATAACTTTTGCTATCTCAAATCGGCCGGTTTTTTCATTAAGAGCACATTTACTGGCCCAGAATCGGCAAATTTCCAAATACAGCTCAGCTCCTGATTCAATCATGAAATCGTTGTCATCGCTGATCTGATAATAATACCAGGTATTATATGCAATTGCGATGGAGATATGTCGTTGCAAAGAGCTGTAGTCATCTCCCCACTTGCCCGACACCGGATTAAGATGAACTGTCTGTGTTTCCTCCCGTCCATCACTCCCGCTTTGCCAGGGAAACATGGCTCCCTTGTACCCATACTCTTTAGCATATGAACGAGCCTGATCCAATCGTCTGTACCTGTATTGAAGAATTGATCGGGCTACATCCGGCAGGAAAAGATTATACAAAGGCAGGATATATAACTCATCCCAGAAAATATGCCCTCTGTATGCTTCACCATGCAATCCACGGGCAGGAATTCCCGCATCGATACCGATATTATGAGATGAGGCAGTCACGATCAGGTGATATAAATGCAATCGAATCAGTGCTTGTGATTTGGTATCACCTGTAATCCTGATATCAATCTTAGTCCAGATATCTTTCCATTTCTCAATATTCTCTTTGACCATTGCATCAAATGAACTTTTCTGAACCAGATCATCAAGGCAATGTTTTAATGGATTGGTAACATCGTCAGGCTTTGAAGTATACAGAACCGCAGTTTTATGGATAGATAAGCTTTGATTTTGCTTTAACAAAACGGAAAACTCAGCAGATATTCGTCCTGTTTCAATCTGATATTCCCAATCAACAGATAATTGCTCATTATTCAGGCTAATCTGATGTTTCACAGCCTCAGTGATTTCTATTTGAGATTGCGTAGTTTGCACTTTGAGCCATGCAATGTCACCTGATTGTCCCTCATCAACAGCCTCCAGATGTTTTTGATTTAATGATCGATATCTGGCCACACCGTCATTAATCAAGGTGCCATCCACCAGTGAACGAATATGAAAAGTGCCTGAGTGGTTTATTGGTTCAATTATATATTCATGGGCCAGCAAATGAGGATTAGTCATCGAGGCCAGACGTCTGCTGATAATTCGGGTAAGTTTCTCCCCATCGGTTCGAACAAGCATCTCCCGTTGCAGAACACCCGACTTAAAATCCAGTTCCCTTGAAACAGAAACCAGATTATCGGCTGTGATTGAAAACCAGTCATCACCATTAACTCTGAATTGCATATTCAGGAAGTTGGGGCAATTCACAAAATCTTCGTTTTCAATATCCCGGCCAGCCACTTTGGAAACTAATCGATTGTATAGTCCGGCCACATATATTCCCGGATAATGAATATCACCGGCACATGACTCTTCCATGGCCCCCCGTACACCAAGGTAACCATTTCCGACTGCAAGTAGTGACTCCCTTGATTTCTCTTTTGAGGGATCAAAATCATTAAAGGAAAGGCTCCATTCCTTCCAATCTGCAAGCTCATTAAATGTCTCAGGCATAGAATATTCTTATTTTGAATACTTGATAAATAATTGATCCAGACCATCCAGACCACCAATTTCATCCAGATCTTCAACAACAAAATCTGCCCCGTTTTCTTCCAGATCTTTTCGGTTATCTTCACGGGCAATTCCCAGAGTAAATCCAAAATTACCTTTGGCTCCTGCCTGTACCCCTGAAACGGCATCCTCCACCACAATAGAATCAGAATAGCTCACTTTTAAAACATCGCAAGCTGTTGTGAAAATATCTGGCTCTGGCTTCCCACTAAGATTCAATTCAGCCGATACTTCACCATCGACTCTCACATCAAAAAAACGCAGAAGATCGACTGCAATAAGCACGGGCTGACAATTTTTACTGGAGGAAGCAACTCCCATAGGAATCCCGGCAGCTTTAAGTTCTTTAATTAAGGCCAGGGTAGAAGGATAAATTTCAACACCATCCCTATCCAATACTTCATTAAAAGCCTCGTTCTTTCTGTTCCCTAATCCACAGCAGGTTTCAGCTCCGGGCTTATCATCAGGATCACCAAATGGAATTGAGATACCTCTTGACTCTAAAAAGGATTTCACTCCTTTATATCTTGGTTTGCCATCGACATAAGGTAGATAATCTCCCATATGAGTAAACTCCTTGAAGCTTTCTCCATGTTCCGATTCTCTCTTTCTTAAATAATCATCAAACATTTTTTTCCAGGCAGAAGCATGCGTTAAAGCTGTTTTTGTAATAACTCCGTCCATATCAAAAATAACCGCCTTAAAACTCAAATCTTTTTTTACCATGTGTACTTACTTATTATCAGGATAGCCAAAAGTAAGGCAATTTGTTCATTCAAAAAATAAGGCATAAAGAATTTGACCCACAAGAAATAAACATTACCTTACCCTAAGGAGTATTATATGCTGCTCATTCAAAACCACTATCTATGAAAAGATTGTTCATGATCGCTAATCGCCTGCCCCTCGAAGTATCTAAGCTTGAGGGTGAGATTGAGATTGTACCACGAAGAGATGGTTTTTCCTCCGGATTAAAGAGGTTTTACGAATCATTTGATATTAAGTGGATTGGGCGAGCAGGCCTGGATATTAACGAAATTAGCGAAAATGAAAAGATGAAAATCGACAATCATTTTCGAAGCGGAAATTGTATCCCTGTGTACCTTGATCAAGAATTAAAGCAAGAATACCTTGAAGGCTTTTGCGACAATACACTTTGGCCGGTTTTTAACTATTTTACTCAGAAAGCACAATACGAGACAAGCTACTGGGAAGCTTACAGGCATGTGAATCAGTTATATGCAGATCTCATTGTCAAGTATATCCAAAAGGATGATATTTTGTGGATACATGATTATCATCTCATGCTTCTACCCAAACTTATAAGAGAACAATTCCCAAAAGTATCAATTGGCTATTTTCAGCATATTCCTTTCCCCTCTTTCGAAATCTTCAGATTACTTCCATGGAGACAGGAGCTTCTTGAAGGGGTTTCAGGTGCTGACCTGATAGGCTTTCACACATATGATTATCAGCGGCACTTCATGAGCTCAGTACGTCGTTTGATGGGTTATGAAACATTTTTTAATCGCATAAGACTCGATGACAGAATAATAAAAACAGATGCTTTTCCGAAAGGGATTGATTATGATTTTTTCAATTCTCGTGCTAAGGAGGTCAGTGAACAAACTATTGAGTCAGAGACAGTAATTCGTAGAGAATTGAAAACTTTTCACGAAAGAGGAGCCGGACGAAAGGTCATTTTGTCTATTGACAGACTTGATTACACTAAAGGAATCTCTGATCGCATTCTGGCTTTTGAGCAGTTTCTTAATCTCTTTCCAGAATATTCTGACAAAGTCAGCCTTTTCCTCTTTGTCTATCCCTCCCGTGAAAATGTTCAGGACTATCAGGACTTAAAAAAAGAATTGGATGAATTAGTGGGCCGCATAAATGGGAAATATGGCTCAATTAGCTGGATGCCAATATGGTACTTCTATCGCCAACTTGATATGGAAGAAACAATCGATCTGTATAGTTCAGCTGATGTAGCCCTGATTACCCCTATTCGTGACGGCATGAACCTGATCGCTAAGGAGTATCTGGCCTGTCGGGCCGACCAAACCGGAGTTCTTATTCTAAGCGAAATGGCTGGTGCAGCAAAGGAATTGGGTGAATCAATCATTGTAAATCCTAACAATGTTGAAGAAGTGGCTTTATCAATTCATAGTGCTTTGAACATGACTGTTGATGCACAAAAAGAGCGAAATATCACTCTTCAGAAGAGATTGAAAATATATAATGAAGAACGGTGGGCAAAAGATTTCATAGGTGCACTTGAAGATGTGAAGCAATTACAAGAATCAACCTATACTAAAAAAGTCACTGTTGAAATAACAGCCAAGCTGGTTAATGTCTACCAGAAAGCGAATAACAGGATTATCTTCCTCGACTATGACGGCACGCTGACTGGTTTCCACAAAGATCCGCAAATGGCTGTTCCTAATACCGAACTCTATGGAATACTTGATCAACTTACAGGTGATTCAGATAACACCATAGTGATAATCAGCGGACGTGACAAAGAAACTCTTTCGAAATGGTTCCAAGATAATACTAACCTAGCCTTTATTGCTGAGCACGGCGTTTGGGTAAAAGATCCTGGAGAAGATTGGGGAATGAGTGATCAAATTGACAAAGATTGGATGGAGATAGTTCATCCTATTCTCTCAAATTATGTTGACCGTACACCACGATCATTTATTGAGCAGAAAAACTACTCCTTAGTATGGCATTACCGCGATGCAGACCCTGACCTGGGCACCCAAAGATCATGGGAGCTAAAGGATGATCTGAAAAATTTTGTGGCAAATCTCAATCTCGAAATAATGGATGGCGACAAGGTTATTGAGATTAAGAATGCCGGAATCAACAAGGGTCGTGCTGCATTGAACAAAATGGCTAATGATGAATTTGATTTTATTCTGGCTCTGGGAGATGACTGGACAGATGAATATACTTTTAATGCCCTCCCGGATGATGCCTTTACCATTAAAGTGGGAACAAAGTCAACAAGTGCAAAATACTATATAGATGATGTAAACGAAGTACGAAAACTTCTGAAAAAGCTTAAAAAGTAAAATCCGAATATTGCTTACCCCGCGGAAAGCAGCGGGGAACGCGCTCGCGTAATTCAATCATTATTCCAGTATGTGGCTATTCGCCAGGCATTATCTTTATCATGTGCCAGCCAATCCAAATACTCTTTTTTAGTGCGAAAAGGAGGATCATGATGAGGCAATAATCTTTCAGATGTTTTTATCAGAGGAGCCGGATCAACAGGAATGTACTTACGAAGCTCATTCAATTTTTCCTCATATTCGTGCTGCGCTGCCAAATTTATCCACTCATTGGGATCACTCCTATGGTCATACAATTCTTCACTGCCATCGATATAGGTAGTGTAACGCCATCCTTCAACCCGAATAGAGAACTCACCAAAATCATAAGAACTGATTGCAGGATAATCCCATGTCAGAGAAGGATTCTGCAATAATGGCACAAGACTCCTGCCGTCAATAGCTTCACGTGCCGGGAGATTGCATAAATCTACAATTGTGGGATAAATATCCTGTGTCGAAACCATTCGCAAGCACATTTCTTTGCCTGCAGTGCCTTCAGGCACATCACTTACTCCCTCTGGCACCCTTATCATCAGAACTGTTTGAAGAACATTCTCCCATAAGGCAAATTTCCTCCAATGCTCTTTCTCACCAAGCTGCCATCCGTGATCACTCCAAACCACGACAACAGTATTATCAGCATAGGCTGAACGATCCAAAGCCTTTATCAATCGTCCGAACATTGCATCAGCAAAAGCAATAGATGCCAGATAAGCCTGAACACCAGCCTCCCACTGGCCAGCCTCAACAACGTGTTGATGATAATTGCCTGAGCGATGTGCAATATCGATCATCCGATCACTAAGATCATCAAGATCATTAGCTTGATATGCTGGAAGTTGAACCGAATCAATGGGGAAAAGATCAAAATACTTCGCAGGCACATACCAGGGTGCATGGGGGCGGTAAATTCCACAAGCAAGGAAGAAGGGCTTATCATGCTCCTTCTCCAATTGATTGGCTACCCATTCCACCGATTTATAATCACCCATCAGAGAGTCTTCAATATCGAGAGCTGCCCAGTCAAACATCTTGTACATATTTTTAAACTCAGGCATATTAATAGTCCGGTATTCTTTCAATTCATCTTCCCCCGGCACAGGGTAATCCTGTGGGCGATATTCCTGAGGCATATTCCGCTTTTGTGATGGCCAGTATTCATCCCAACAGCTACTGTCAATCATATGATAATGATAAATTTTTCCTGCTCCTGCCGAATAATAACCATTATCCCGTAGGTAATGTCCGAGAGTTGTGTACTCAGGAATTGCTTCACGCCAATCCTGATAATTTGAATATACTCCGGATGTGTGGGGCGCCAAGCCAGTCATAATTGAAGTTCTCGAAGGATTGCAAGCCGGGTTAGTGCAATAGGCATTTCCAAATTGAACTGCCTCTTCAGAGAATATATCCAGGTTGGGAGTATGAGCCTGTGGATGACCACCCATGTAGCCAACCCAATCATTCAGATCATCAATAGACACAAATAATACATTAGCCTGATTGATCTCAGAAGTATTTCTTCCAGATGAACAAGAAAATAGTATCATCACAATGATTAGGGAAAAAGATGTAAACAGGTTTCTCATGATTGGCAATTTTCCCAAAGTTAATCATCTGATTTATCTTGAAAAGAAGCTATTAACAAATTTGACTATCTTCATTCACTAAATTTTAATTATTACAAGCATGAAAGTTTATCCAGCTATTATTTTTCTTGGCTTATTGTTTTCTTTAAGCCAGGCTTCCGTCGCACAGCAGAATGAGAGCAACTGGCCTGACTGGCGCGGTCCACTGGAAACAGGAGCAGCCATAAATGCCCATCCACCTGTGGAATTCAGTGATACAATTAACTTAAAATGGAAGCTTGATATTCCTGGAAAAGGTCATGCCACACCCATTGTGTGGGGTGATCAAATGATAATATTAACTGCAGTCGCGACAGATATAAAAGGAAAAACTGAAGAAGAGGATACCGAAGAGGAAGGAATGGGCAGAAGAGCCATGTCTCCTAACCAAACCGACCTGATTCATGAATACCGGGTAATCTCAGTGAATAAAAATACAGGCGACATACAATGGGAAACAACTGTTATTGAAGAAATGCCTCTTGAACGGACTCATAAATTGGGTAGTTGGGCATCAAATTCACCTGTAACAGATGGAGAACTAATCTATGCCTATTTTGGTTCACGTGGGCTTTTCTGTCTTGATTTTGAAGGCAAAATATTATGGAAGCAAGACTGGGGGCAAATGGAGAAAGTGATGAGTTTTGGAGAAGGCAGTTCACCAGCAGTATATGGTGATATTGTTGTAGTTGTTTGGGATCACGAAGGACAGTCCCTGATCTCTGCAATGGATAAAAAAACCGGAGAAGAAATTTGGATAAAGGACAGGGAAGAGCGTAGTTCATGGTCAACCCCCCTCATTTTAGATGTAAATGGTAAGGCCCAAGTGATAACATCTGCCACTAATAAAATAAGAAGTTATGATCTCGAAACCGGAGATATTGTGTGGGAAAGCACCGGGATGACTAGAAATGTCATTCCTAATCCTGTATACGCTGACGGAATTCTTTACCTCATGAGTGGTTATCGGGGCACTGCATTGCAGGCGATAGATCTTGCAAAAGCTGAAGGAGATATTACTGATTCAGAGGCCATGCTCTGGCAATACAATCAGGATACTCCATATACACCCTGCCCTCTTTTGATGGATGGTAAACTTTATTTCTTAAGGAATAACAACGGATTCTTAAGCTGTCTGGATGCAAAAACCGGCGATCCTCTTTACAGTAAAGTTAAAATTGAAGGAATTGGCAACCTGTATTCGTCACCCACCGGAGCAGATGGAAAAATCTATATCGCTGCTGACGGGATAGTTGTTGTGATCAGAGCTGGTGAACAATATGAGTTACTGTCAAGCACTAATCTTGATGACACCTTCCATGCTTCCCCGGTAATTATTGGAAATGATCTTTTTCTCAGAGGATTTAAATCTCTCTATTGTTTTACTGAGAAGTGAGTCCAAGCGGTACTTTGTAAAGATGCGTGGGTTCCTCAATCCCACCAATTTTTTTAGTGTATAAGAAATACAGAGAACCATTATATACTTTGAAATCTGTCATGTGCGGGAATTGGGGTAGAGTAATAGATTTTACTATTTCTCCACTTACCGCACTTATCTCTTTAAGAGTTTTGGTAAAACCATAAGAATACAGTGTGAAAAAACGGCGGCTGACAGGATCCTGAATAATTTTTTTTGCCCATCGGGAGGAAAGGTGAAAATCCATAGGGCGCATGAAGGTAAACCTACCCTTTCTGTCGTATATTTCAATCTGGTTATCCACACAATTAAAGATTATCAAACTGGAGTCTTTTTCGAATAAAGGAGCATAAGCATCTACAAAACTTACATGCTGCAAATACTGCTGATGATATACTGTATGCCTGAGCAAATTCAATTTTTCGGATGGACCTTTGAAATCCTTCCAACCAGCGGGTTTATCCGATCGGCCAGCTGATCCGATAACATGACTTCCTCCGGTAAGTGCACCTGTTCCGAGTCCCAGGTAATTAAAATCCAGACTATCTAACATCTCAGTTGACTGCATAATCAGGTACTCATACAGTTTTGATGTCATGAAATCTTCCCAATACTCATAATCCTCAACTGTTTTTCGATTGCTAATTGATCTTAAAACCTGATATTCAGTCCAGTCTTTATGGATAAAAGAATAAGTCAACTCCTGAGCCCCCTTATCCATCTGCCTGAGTATCAACGTGTCACTAATTGCCAGATAGGCCTTATCCATCCATGAATGGAAGAAATCTCTGTTAACCGGAGGCATCATAAAGACAGAATCACCCAAAACACCTATCTGACGGGCATTAAAATAATTGAGAACATGAATCTGACCGTAACAATCGCGAACAATTTTTTCAGGTCGGTTAAGCGAAAGAGTTGCTAACTCATTCCCGAAATGATCTGTTACAAGCAATTCGGGTTTCTGAGAATTGATATCCCGGTTAGCTAATAAAAGTATTTTATCTCCAACAAACTCATATTCTCTTATAAAAAGTGGTTTGTCATCAATCAGATCAATGTAGGGCTTAGCCCTGATCATTATTTCATCAAGTTTTATTGCTCTGGGGATCATCTCTGCCTGAATAAGCTCCGCATTAGCCTCTTCGAATGAGAGAAAAGTTCTCTCATATGCCAGGTGACTGAAATTCAGGATTACCGGAAATCCTTCAACTCGTAGTGAAAAATATCCATCTGAGCCACTAATAGTTCCCTTCCCCGAGAACCTGTTGATTATACTAAG
This sequence comes from Bacteroidota bacterium, assembly GCA_018669475.1. Classification (GTDB taxonomy): domain Bacteria; phylum Bacteroidota; class Bacteroidia; order Bacteroidales; family UBA12481; genus JABHCC01. Next base: position 12,977 of record JABHCC010000125.1, read on the forward strand.
CCCTTCAATTCCTGCCTTGGTTTTAGAATCAACGACATATCCTCTAAGCTGGTTTTGTGCTACCAACTGTCGGGGAAGTATTAATAGTAATATAATTACCACCAGGCTAAATAGCTCCAAAAACCTGACCCTTTTATTGATCCTTTTGTTGACCCTTTTGTTTAGATTCATTGTCTGAAGATTTATGTACAGGGAGACAATATTTACTAAAAGTGGCTGGATATATCAAATATACAAATTTTTCCATATAGACCAAGGCTTCTAGGTGCTTTAGAAATAAGTTTATACCTTGCATTTATGAATGATAAGCTTGCAATTCAGTGTATAAATCTCACAAAAAGCTATGCATCAATAAATGCTGTTGATGGATTAAATCTGGATATTCGAAAAGGCGAGATTATGGGTTTTCTTGGCCCAAATGGGGCAGGTAAAAGTACTAGTATCAATATGATTTGTGGCTTACTCGAACCTGATCATGGCAAGGTGCTGATTTTCGGAGAGGATTTACGTATTCACGATAAAGTCAGATATAAAATTGGTATTTGTCCCCAGGAAAATATTTACTGGCCTAAACTCACTGGCCTTGAACAACTCCAGTTTATGGCCAGTATGTACGGTATGAATTTGAGCACTAGTCGCAAGAAAGGGATGGAGCTTCTGGATCGTCTGGGCCTTGCAGATCATGCTCGAAAGCTATCAGTGAAATGGTCGGGAGGAATGAAAAGGAGGCTGAACATCGCTCTGGCCCTGGTTCATGATCCCGAAATAATTGTACTCGATGAACCTGAAGCTGGTCTGGATCCACAAAGCCGCATTATGATCAGGGAATTTATCACATCTTTGACGCCTCAAAAAACCGTTCTGCTAACAACACACAATATGGACGAGGCAGATCGGGTATCAGAAAGGCTTGCCATTATGGATAAAGGTAAATTAATCAGGATAGGAACTCCTCATGAATTGAAAGCTTCCATTGATGGAGACATGCAAATCAAAGAAGTGGTAATTCGCCGGAAAACCCTCGAGGACGTATTTATTAATCTCACAGGTAAAAGTCTTCGTACATGAAAATCCTGGCTATTATTCAAAAAAGTTTGCGTGAGCAGATCAGACAAGTATGGCTGGTGTTATTAACTATCTCCATGGCACCATTTTTTGTTGGTGTTTACTACCTGATGTGGGAAACAAGCTCCATGGATATAACTGTAAGCATTTTAAATCTGGACAAAGGCATTAAGCAGCAAAATCATGGCAATGAATTTGCTTCCTGGGCCCTCAGTCAGGAGTCTGACAGCTTGCCCATCAGTTTCAATAAAGTCAAAGATCGAGAAACCGGAATTGATCGAATTCGCAATAAAAAAACTGAAGCATTATTAATCCTTCCTTCCAATTTTAGTATTGCACTGAATCAACTATCAGCAGGAGAAGCTGTTAAGGTTCCTTTTGAAATAACAGGTGATCTTTCAGATATTAATTATATGGTCGCCGCAATCTGGACCCATGAAATGATTGTGAAGTATATCGGAGAAGAGGGACAGGTGGATAGCTTCACCAAGTTCACAGAGACCCCGGCTGGAGTATCCGGTGATCTGGATGAATTTGATCTCTATGTTCCCGGACTGATAATTCTGTCTACAATAATGCTCATGTTTACTGCTGCAATTGCATTCGTCAGAGAATCTGAGCAAAAAACAATTATCCGGATAAAACTCTCCAAAGCAAAAACATGGGAACTAATAAGTGGTATCAGCCTGGTGCAAATTTTGATTGGCTTTATATCAATTCTATTAACTCTTGGAATAGCAGCAGGGTTAGGCTTTGAATTCAGTGGATCATGGGGGATTTTCCTTGTCATTCTTTCTATTACCTGTCTGTCAATAATTGGCTTCAGCCTTATTGTTGCAGCTCTCACAAAAACAGTTAACCAGGTATTGATTGTTGGGAACTTTCCTCTTTTTCTGTTCATGTTCTTTACGGGTGCAATGATGCCGGTTCATGGTCCAACATTTTTCAGCTTTGCAGAATATGATGTTACTCTTCCGGGACTAATGTCGCCCTATCATGCTGTTCAGGCTTTAAAAAAGGTAAGCATCTATGAAGCTGGATTAAATGAAATATGGCCAGAACTTATTTGCCTCTCAGCAATAACAATATTCTATTTCATAATTGGCGCCTGGCTTTTCAGACGAAAACACTTGAGATTATCATAAGCTTAAAATAGCCAGAATGCATAATAAGCAGGATTGACCAGATTCCAATTAATCAGGAAAGCCAAATAGGCTATCAGTGCCAGGCTGACAAGACTGTACTGTATCCTCCAGTTTGAAGTGCCGTATTTACCAGTCCATATTATTATTGTCCAAATAAGCTGCAGAGGTAGCAATATTCCAAGTAAACTGGGCAAAGCAATAAATACATTTTGATATATTGCTGCTCCAGCTATAATACCTGGAAAATCTGTCCAATACATGAGTTCTACCTCTTGAGAAAGCATGCCGCTAATCATCAGACAAATTACGATCATGACTACTCCATAGTATCTGAAAAAGGTAAAATTTTTGCCATATCGAACATTAATAAACAGTTTGCGATGCTTTATATTCCAAGGTTTCCGTAATAACCATGCAAGAGGCCAGAGTATCAGTGCCGATAAAAGAAACAGAAAAATCACCCAGATTCCGATTTTGCTTAAAAATGACACAAACGGTTTTTCCCCCTTAAGCTTATCAATTATTATTTCACTCTCCCTTTCATAAGCAACAAGTTCAGGAACTTCCTCTCCCTGAAAGACCATTGTACGTAGAAACACCTGGGTCAAAGGTGATTTCAAAAAATCACCATGCTTCAGTTCAAAGGGCCGTGAAAGAACATCTGTGTTTGCCATCACTACCAGTTTTAGTCCTGAAGTACGATCCTGAATAACCATAGCCGACACCCCTGGAGGGTTCCAGCCGTAATGCCAGGCAAAATGGTGCTCCTTAAAGTCCTGCACAAACCAACCCATTCCATAAGGTATGATATTGCCCTTTCTGCCTTCGACAATTTGATACATATTATTCTGGGTATTGGCAGCCAGAAGATTATCCTGACATTGCAGAAAGTGCATGTAATCCAAAGCAGAACTTACCAAACCAGCAGAGGGCCCAAAACCCTGAGGATATTGAACCTCCCGGGCTTGCCCCTTTTCGTCAAGTGAATAATACTTTGTCAGATTATCAACTATGTTGACATAATTCGGGTCATCCAAAGCTATTGGAATTCCGCCGGAAATCGTTCCCGGTGCAGTCTGATTCAGACTAAGAGCTTCTATCACATCCCTTGACAATAAACTTGCATAACTCAGTCCGGATACTGACACAAATACAGAATCTAATGAACCAAATCTATATCCATTGTAATGAAACCTTTTGCCTGGTTCTCCTTCACTACTGTGACTTAGAATATGATACAAGCGGATATCTGAACTGTTCCTGAAGCTAATATCAAAATCAGAAGCCTTATCACTTAGTGAGATAATACCTCTCTGCTGGTACAGCATTAGCAAATATGCTGCAATGGGCTTACTTAGCGATGCAATCTTATAGCATGTACCGGGCTCTGCCTTAATTAGTTGCCTTAAATCAGCATAACCATACCCTTTCTCAAAGAGGATTGAATCCTCCTGGGAAAGAACCACCGACATCCCGGGAATTTTCAAATCCCTGTGCAATTGAGACATGAGCCGGTCAAATTCAACAATACCTTTTGACTCCTGCGCCAGACTCGTAACTGAACTTAGTGAGACTAAAAGAATTATAACTGACCAGTAATTCTTAGCTGATTTCATAAATTCTCATGCATAAACCTGTTTAAAAAGCTAAATTTACTAATTCATTCTATTGATTGAAACCTAAAAATTTCAACAAAGCTTGCAATGACTTTGTTCAATAAAACTAATATCTAATGAAAAAGCTGATTCTCAATGCTATTACTGCGCTTTGCCTGTCTATTATTCTTGTCTCTTGTCAGTCAGGAACTTTTCACTGGACAACAGATTATGTAAAGCTTTCAGTAAACAATAATGGATTTCTAACTGAATGGACCAATCTGGCAAGCTCAGAAACATATTATCCTGATCAGGCAGAATCCCCCTTATTGCAAATCAGGAAAGACTCTGTTTATTATCAGCCTGACAATATGGTTAAGGGAGAAACAGAGGGTTTATTCATCCTCAGCTTTTCAGACCTTGATATCAAAGCTCAGATAAAAGTTAGAGCTGAATCCAGTCACATTGTGTTTGAACTGGTTGAGTGTGACAAGGCAGATGAACTCGATTTGATCGTATGGGGTCCTTATGCCAATACGATTAATCAAATCATTGGGGAGATAGTCGGTGTTGTTCGCGACAGCAGTTTTGCAATAGGTATTCAATCTCTCAATATCCGTACTCTGGGTGGCTTCCCAAGTCAGGAAAACGACCAGGATCCAAGTTATGATATTTTTGAAACGAATAGTTTGGTGGATGTATCTGATTCGCTGAGGGTCTTTTACCGCGGTCAAACTGCCCGCCATACAGACTATGGAAGCATTCTTCAGGCCTATTCACGAAATCGTAATAGTGAACGAATAATCTCTAATTGGAATCACGACTATTATCTTGCTCCGGCATTTGAGGATAAAGGAATCCTTGGTTCCGCAATTGCTTTATTTGGAGCGCCAGCCTCAAAGGCTCTTGAGATTATAGGAAAGATTGAAATAGCCGAGGGCTTGCCCCATCCTATGATAGATGGAGAATGGGGAAAAACCGTACGATCAGCCTCTGCTTCCTACCTCATCATGAACTTTGGTGAAGAAAATCTTGAGGAGGCAATTGACCTGACCAAGAAAGCGGGCCTGAAATATCTGTATCATGGTGGTCCTTTCGTAAATTGGGGCCACTTTGATTTGAATGAAAAAGAGTTTCCTGAGAATTGGGAATCTCTGAAGGCATACGTAAAAAAAGCTGAGCAGGCTGGTATTCACCTGGGCTTACACACTCTTTCTAACTTCATCACTACCAATGATCCCTATGTCACCCCGGTACCAGATGCAAGATTAGCAAAGGTAGGATCATCATCTCTGGCAAAAAGCACCAGCCCAACTAGTAAGGAAATCGAAATTGTTGACCCCTTGTTTTTCAATCAAATGAAAAACAACACTCTTCATGCTCTTATGATTGAAAATGAGATCATCCGCTATGAAAGTGTATCAGAATCTGCCCCGTGGATATTACGCAACTGTGAACGTGGTGCTTTCGGAACCCAGGCCTCAGCTCACGATGAAGGCCAATTGATTTCTAAATTAATGGATCATGGATATCGTACTTTCTTAACCAATGCTGATCTGTCAAAAGAAGTCGCATTAAGAATAGCTGATCTTTATAACCAAACCGGAGTGCGTCAAATTTCTTTTGACGGACTTGAAGGAAATTGGTCCACTGGTATGGGTCAATACGGCAGACAACTTTTCGTTAAATACTGGTATGATGCTCTCAACAAAGATCTCCAGGGAACTGTAATAACTGATGCCTCCAACCCTGGCCATTATTTCTGGCATATGTATACCCGCATGAATTGGGGTGAGCCCTGGTATGCTGGTTTCAGAGAAAGTCAAACCCAATATCGCTTATTGAACCAGGCATTATTCCAGCGAAATCTTATGCCGTCAATGTTGGGTTGGTTTAAAATGACGAATGAAATAAGTCTTGAAGATATTGAATGGTTATTGGCCCGGGCGGCAGGTTTTAATGCAGGATTTGCCCTGGTGACCGGTCCGGAAATCGTACAACAACATGGTAAAGGTGCCTTAATGCTCGAAACCATCAAAATATGGGAGACTGCACGAATGGCAGGGGCTTTCCCTGATAAAATCAAAGCTGAACTTCAGGATATAAGCCAGGAATTTCATCTTGAAAAGGCCGGATCAAACGCATGGCAGCTTTATAAGGCCACCCTGGTAAAAAGTAAATATAAAAATATTGATAAACAGCCGGGAGAACCCAATATTGTAAAAATGGAATTAAACAATCAGAATCCTGAACAAGCCCTGCATCTGATGCTCTCATCTCCCAAAGAATCAGGTCTCCAGAACATGCAAGTTGAGATCGACAATTTCAGAAAAATCCTTCTGCCTCTTGATCTCCCACCCAATCACCATCTGAAATATACAGGAGGAAGCTATGTAGAATTGTATGATGCCAAATGGAATCTTATTTCGACCGGACGAATCATTCAGGATCATTTCATTCTTGATCAGGGCAAGCATGAAATCAGCTTTAACGGTGAATTCACCTCTGAGGGTGGAGAGCTAAGTATCGAAATGCGAACCTGGGGTTTACCAGTACGCCTCTCCAGCAAGGCGGAATAAATATAAAAAAACATATCTGATAAACATTACGAAATGACTGACACTCAATGGCAAACGCTCCTCTCAGTTATCAATGGAGATAAGTTCAAACAGTACCCAACCGGATTTATTATTGACTCACCGTGGTTACCCAATTGGGCCGGAATGAGCATCATGGATTATTTCTCAAGCGAGGAGATGTGGTTCCAGGCCCACCTGAAAGCTGCAAAAACTTTCCCTGAAACAATTTTTCTACCTGGCTTTTGGTCAGAATTCGGTATGTGCACTGAGCCATCTGCCTTTGGTGCCCGCTGCTCTTTTCCCGAGAATGAATTTCCTCATGCTCATAAAATAATTAATAATGCAAATGAGATTGACAATCTTTCCCTGCCGGATGCAAGGAAAGACGGGCTGCTTCCATTTATGTTAAAACGACTGGAGCATAACAGAGCAAAAATGGAAAAAGAAGGATATAGAATCCGGTTTTCTGTTTCAAGAGGCCCTCTTAACATTGCCACTTATCTCATGGGGACTACTGAATTTCTGATGCTAATGATGATGGATAGTAAAAGATGCCATACATTGATACGAATCATCACTGATTTCTTAATCCAATGGCACGATTTACAGAAAAACCGCTTTCCAGAGATAGATGGAATTATGATGCTCGATGATATTGTAGGTTTCGTTAGCCGTGAACAATTTGAAGAATTCGGACTCCCATATTTCAAAGAACTATACAAACGAGAACTTAGTGTTAAACTCCTACATAATGATGCTCCTTCGCGTGAATCAGCCCCATTACTACCCGAAATGGGAGTTAATCTCTTCAACATGGGTATTGATGTAAGCATACCTGAATTGCTGGATATCACTGATAACAAGGTAGCCTTCTTAGGAAACCTTCCGCCAAGGGATGTACTGGCTGCAGATACTCCGGAGCTTGTATATGCAAAAACGAGGGAGTTAATCCAATCCTTCGAGGGGAAAAGCAGAATATTACTATCCTGTGGTGGTGGAATGCCTCCCGAAGTTTCAAGCGAAAATATTCAGGCAATGATTAATGCTGCCCAAAGTTTTTAGTAAACTTTTCAAACCTGAAGTTGTACAGTAATAAATCATAAGACCTGAATTGTGAGAGACAACTTGAAATACGACAAAATAAAGAGACGTAAGATTACCCGAAAAGGATTATTCAATGTCTGGAAATTATTCGGATATATAAAGCCATATCGCTTAGAATATGGATTGGGACTATTCTTTCTTCTGGGAGCCAGCTTAGCCAATCTGGCATTCCCAAAACTGTTAGGCGACCTTGTCAACTCTGGCAATACGGGCCAATTGAATAATGACCTGAGCAATCTTATCATATTACTTGTGATTATACTGATTGTCCAGGCTCTGTTCAGCTATTTCAGAACTGTTCTTTTTGTGAATGTCACAGAAAAATCAATGGCCGATCTGCGTCGCAAAACATACAGTCATCTGGTTAAACTTCCCATGCGTTTTTTTGACAAAAACAGGGTTGGTGAATTAAATAGCCGCATTTCAGCCGATGTATCTCTGGTGCAGGAAACTCTCACTTCTACTCTAGCTGATTTCATCCGGCAGGTCGTCATAATTTCAGGAGGAATAATCCTTTTGCTTTCTATTGTTCCTCAACTCACCTTGTTCATGCTTGCCATTTTACCTGTTGTAGTGATACTGGTATTTTTCTTTGGGCGCTTCATCCGCAGGTTTTCAAAAGATGCTCAAAAAAAAGTGGCTGAATCCAATACCATTGTAGAAGAAACTCTACAGGGAATAACAAGTGTAAAAGGATATACTAATGAGTTTTTTGAGATTGCACGTTACCATAAAAAAATTCTGGAAGTTGCCCAAATCGGGATGAAAAGTGGTCGTTATCGTGGAGCATTCTCAGTATTTTTGATACTCAGTGTGTTTGGATCACTCGTTGCAGTAGTATGGAAAGGGGCGATATTGATGTCACAGGGTGAAATGCTGGCAGGAGATTTATTCAGCTTTGTCATTTACTCAGCCTATATAGGAGGTAATATTGGTGGAATGGCTGCTGTTATAACAAGAATGCAAAGATTTATTGGAGCTACTGAGGATCTGTTTGAGATTTTTAATGCAGAAGAAGAAACAATTACTCAGGTTTCCACTGATTCTGAATCAGCAAACCGCCTGACTGGTGAAATTTCATTTGAGAATCTAAGCTTTGCTTACCCATCCCGAAAAGATGAAATGGTTCTTCAATCCATCAATCTTACAATACGGCCAAATCAAATGATTGCCCTGGTGGGGCCCAGCGGTGCAGGAAAATCTTCCATCGCAAATCTGATCCTACGCCTGTATGAACCTACAGATGGAAAAATTATGTACGACAAGCATCCGGCAGGTGATTATGAACTATCTGACATAAGGAATCATATTGCATTAGTTCCTCAGGATATATTTCTGTTCGGTGGTTCAATCAGGGAAAATATTGCTTATGGCAAACCTGGAGCCTCTGAAGATGCAATCCGGAAAGCCGCAGAGAAAGCCAATGCCTGGGAGTTCATCAGTAGATTTCCCGACGAGCTGGAAACTATTGTAGGAGAGCGAGGAACGCAACTATCAGGAGGTCAAAGACAACGCATAGCCATTGCTCGGGCAATCCTTAACGATCCCAGAATTCTAATTCTGGACGAAGCAACTTCATCCCTGGATGCAGAATCTGAAAAATTAGTACAGGAAGCACTTGAGAAGCTAATGATTGGCAGAACCTCAATTGTTATTGCTCATCGCCTGTCAACTATTCACCGGGCTGACCAGATATTTGTATTGGATCAGGGAAGCATAGTTGAGCTTGGAACACATAAAGAATTAATGGAGAAAACTGAGGGAGTTTATCGCAAATTAAATGAATTGCAATTAATCCAGTAGAAATGACATGGACATGTCCGAATTGTAAAAGATCATTTTCGCGCAACAAACAATGGCACTCTTGCGAAAAGCATGATATGAATGATCTGTTTACTAATAAACCAGCTATTATCCGGGATTTATACGATGAGCTTATCAGCCAAATAAAAAAAATTGGCCCAATGGATATTCATGCCGGGAAATGGAATATTACTTTACGCTCTGGTTCAACCTTCTTCTCAGTTAATCCTGAAAAAACCTATCTGGGCATTGTTTTCGTACGCGATGAAGCTCTTGATGATTTTCCAGTATATCAATGCCATCAATACTCCAAAAACCGTTGGAGCAATCATGTCAAAATCGAAGACTTCGATGAAATCGACAAGCAACTTTTAGGCTGGATCCGTGATGCTTATGAGATATGCAAGTAGGAATCTGAATATAAGCTTTAGTAGGTCTCGGTCATATCTTCATCCACTACAAGAATAAAATCACCAAGGCCCTTGTTATCCTCTTCCAATAAATGAACATCAGCCTGGCTAACTGTATGTATCACCTGGATGTTAAGGCCAGGAACCATTTGATTAACAAACCATATAGTTCCCTCATGATTTTGTGAATGATAAGATCCATTAAAATGTAAAATCTGCTTACCTGAAATAAACTCCTTAAGAATAAAGAAAGCCATTGTTACATCTTTAAGGGCCTGTGCTTTAGGGAGATTAGCTGTTACATGAGCTGGCATTCCTCCACCGCCCATATTGAGCATCTCCTTATAACAAGCTACTTCAGGATCATACTGAATGGGTAAAGGGGCAAAAAATGATTGTCCCTGAACTGAAACTGAGCTCAATACCTCGAACCCTCCTTTAGAAACTATATTTGCATAACGACGTGGAACGTTGGCTGCAATAAATTTAAGGCCTTTGTCTTTGGCAAATTCAACCAATGGTTTGTAATCGGTTTTATAATTAGGCCACAAACGACATTCTGCCTCAAATTTCGATCGGGAAATAAGTCCGCTAAGATATTCATCAAGAATTATCTGGTTATCTGACTCAAACATTTCTGCTGACAGAATCAGATTCTCTTTATGCTTTTCATATAATGAGTTGGTTAGCTCTATCTGTAGCCAGTGAGCAATTGTATTATTATGTAGTTCACCGAAAAAAACAAGATCAGCAGGCTGGATTACCTCGAGCATTTGGTCATATGTTACAGGTGAACCTTCAGCTGTAAATAATTGATAAGCTTTTTTATCCTGAGCAAAAGAGATTGTAGTCAACAGGGTCAGGCAAAACGAAATTAGTAGTGTTCTGTTCATAATTAGATTTATGTCGAAATTACAAGAGTTCTGTTCAAAATTCTAGTCAAAGAAAGCAAAATATTCCTTGGCATTGCCATATGAAACTCGTGAAACCAAGTGACCGACTAAATCCATATCATCCGGGAGGAGACCTGATTTCATTTCATTACCAAGTATATTACACAGAATTCGTCTGAAATACTCATGCCTTGGATATGACAGAAAGCTTCTGGAATCAGTTAACATCCCAACAAAACGGCTCAATAATCCCAAATTTGACAGGGCATTCATCTGCTTTTCCATTCCATCTTTCTGATCCAAAAACCACCAGCCCGATCCAAATTGCATTTTACCTGCCGTGCTACCATCCTGGAAGTTCCCAATCATGGATGCCAGAACATGGTTGTCATTAGGATTCAAATTATACAAAATTGTTTTTGTCAACTGATTACTTTGATCCAGGCTGTCTAAAAACCTGGAAAGAGAAGCAGCTACAGGTAAGTCTCCAATAGAATCAAAACCTGTATCAGGGCCAATTGCCTCGAACATCCTTGTACTGTTATTCCGCAGTGCTCCGTAATGGAACTGCTGAACCCATCCTTTTTTGTGATCCATTCGTGCAAGTTCAGAGAGAATACCTGTCTGAAGTTTTGCTTTCATACTATAAGACAATTCTTTGCCTGTCACTACATTACTAAAAATGACCTCCAGTTCTCTCACATCGGCTCGTGACCACAAGAAGGTGCTTAAGCCATGGTCAGATAACCTGCATCCCCTCGAATGGAAATAATCATGACGTATTTCAAGTGCCTGCAACAAATCCTGATACGACTTAATTGGCAAACCAGCTTTCCCTGAGAGTTGCTCCAGATATTTACAATAAGTACGACTATCCACAATATTAGTGGCCTTGTCTGGCCTGAAGCTTGGCAATACTTTTACTTCTAAATCTGATCTTGCGATTCTTTGATGGGCATCCAGATCATCAATCGGATCATCCGTTGTGCAAACAACTTCAACATTCATCTTTCTCAGCAAATTCTGACAACTGAATTCAGGCAGAGACAAGTGCTCATTACAGTGATTATATATATCATCTGCATTGTTCGCATTTAGCAATTGATTGACCCCAAAATACCGTGATAGTTCCAGATGGGTCCAATGGTAAAGTGGATTTCTAAGAGTAAAAGGTACCGTTTCTGCCCATTTTTTGAACTTTTCACGGGGATTTCTATCTCCTGTGCAAAAGTCCTCTGAAATCCCATTGCTGCGCATGGCCCGCCATTTGTAATGGTCTCCGTTGAGCCATACTTCTGTAAGATTCTCAAATTTGTGATCTGAAGCAATTAAATCCGCATCCAGATGGCAATGATAATCAATAATTGCCTGATCTTTAGCATACTTATGATATAGCTCTACTGCCTGATCAGTTTGAAGTAAAAAGTTCTCATGAATAAATTCTTTCATAATCTTCGCGTTTTAGAAAAGGCGTTTAATATGTCTTTCAAATAAATTTTCTTCCACTTCTCTTGCAATAATCAGTTCATTCCTTTTCAGAGCCTGTCGAAATTCATCCCCTCTTTCTGCTGCCAGTTTATATGCTACATGCATTAACTGTCGCATGCTTGGATTATAAGATGAGTTGTCAGGTATATGCCTGAAAGCTGCGCTAGTCTCTTCACTACTCCATTTATCAATGTTTTGCGGTAAATCTTCTTTCTTTATATCAATCACATCAGCATAAGGGCTACAAAGTTCATGTTGGCGTAAATATGCCTCCTTATATATTTCCTTGACCATCAGAAGACTTTGTGAATCACCCTTTGAAAGACCGATAATCTCCTCGAGCCAGGTAGTACCAGCCGTTTTTACATGTATCCCCATGTCATGCTTTCTGATCAGTTCACCTATAATGGGATATATGCTGAACTTATCTGATCCTGAGTGAATAGATAACTTTAAATCAGACGGTAATCCAAATTCTTCAATTGCATATTTGATTACTAAAAGGTCTGATTCGAATTCCTCTCTGAATAACTCCAGATCACCAACATAATCAACTCCTTTGTTGAACCTGCCCGAGAATTTGGGTGCAATTGTTCGTACTGGTATCTTATACTCAGCTAAAAGGGCAAGAATAATTAATAACTCATTAGGGCTTTGCGGTGTATCGACCTCATCCATTGACACCTCTGCAATAAAATTATCCGTGCCTTTCTTTTCAACGATATAAGCATACAATTCACTCGCCGCCTCAATGGCCAGCAGATAATTCCTGAGAACTTCTTCGAGGAAATCATCCGGGAGGAGTATAGCTTTATCCAAACCCGCAATATTAACAGTTTTTTCCAGTTTTGAAATCATCGCCCTGCCCCGTGCTATTTGATCAGAATCGGGTACATTTCCAATATAGGCTGCAACATCCAGAGTAAAAAAATCAGAGTGATCAATGAAGGGATCAACGCTTTCCATATTTATGTGATCAGCATCAACAAAATATGGATTATCGAATCCTGAATCCTTTATCGCCTGATCAGCTTCCAGCCTTACTGAAACAGGTAAGGTGCCAATAATTTGATGTTCGCGGTTTGACTTGTTCCATACTGGAGTTAGATCAAGGCCTATATCACGAGCCTTAATAATGGCTGCCAATTGTGCTTTTCCCTGATAAGCGAAACGATCTCCTGTACCAAATGAATATTTTCCTAGTTCCATTGTTATGTAATAATTCGTTTTCCGTGTACGCACACGAAGTTCATGTTTTTTTTATCTTTATACAAAAAAAAGGTGAGCGAAGAAGTCCCACATAGGAAAATCAGGATAAAGGATATTGCTGAACAGGCTGGTGTATCAACCGGCACAGTGGATCGGGTATTGCATAAACGTGGTGAAGTTTCTTTAGAGACAAGAAAGAAAGTTCTGAGAATTGCTGAAAAGCTTGAATATAAGCCAAATTTTGTCGCACGTACGCTGGCGTCAAAAAAGGAATTCCATTTTGGTGTTCTCATCCCGGATGCCTCCAATTCAAATCCATATTGGGAAGCTCCTCTAAAGGGCATACTGAAAGCCCAAAACGAACTTCAAAGCTATGGAGTACGACTAAGCATTAAAACATTTTCTTTAACAAACATTGGAGACTTCGCGCAAAAAAGCTCTAAGCTGCTTGAGTTGAAACCAGATGGATTATTATTAGCCCCATTATTCTATTCAGCATCCACAAAGTTTTTAGATAAATGCTCTGTTTTAAGTTTGCCTGTAGTCTTTATTGACGCGCAGCTTAAATACTCTAATCACTTGAGTTATATTGGCCAAAACTCTTGTCAGGCAGGATTTGTAGCAGGTCGCTTACTCGGGATGGGGCAAGCTGATAATTCCAGATTTGCAGTTTTTAATATCGCCAGTGAGAGGGACCAATTACATCATTTCAATGAAAGAGATAAAGGGTTCCGCGAGTTTTTCAAGGAAAAAGTAAGCAATAACGAAATTATCAGCTATGATATTCATGGGGCTACATCAGCCCGATTAAATGAGATTCTACTGGATTACCAGAGGTCATCAGCTGGATTAGATGGTATATTTGTTACCAGTGCAAAATCTCATCAGGTTGCTAAGGAGTTAGAGAAGCTTGGCATGAATTCAGTAAGACTGGTTGGATTTGACCTCGTAAAACAGAATGTAAAATACTTAGATCTGGAGATCATTGACTTTCTGATAAGTCAACAACCTGAGGAACAAGGGTATTTGGGGATTCAAACCTTATACACGGCTCTGGCGCTCAAACAAAGGGTTTCTACATTAAAAAGCACTCCTGTTGATATTATTACAAAAGAGAACATTAAACAATATTTGGCATGCAAATAAATACAAGAAACTATTTATTAGCGATTTCATTCTGTATCTCAGGCTTTGCACTCACTTCATGCAATTCAAACGGCAAACTCCAATCCGGAGATTGGCGTGCAGTCATTATACCTGACACCACAAGACCAGATCTGGAATTACCTTTTAACATAGAGTTTAGCTATGGAAACAGTTCTTCTATTCTGGCAAAAATCCGTAATGCTGATGAAATAATTGAAGTTACTGAGATTGTTGAAACAGATGATTCTCTTATCCTGCACTTACCAGTTTTTGAAGGAACTATCAAAGCCGAAAAAAAGAAGACCAAACTAATTGGCATTTATACTCATAAAGCGGCTGGTCGAACATGGTCAGTGCCATTTGAAGCCTTCCGCGGTGAAAATGATCGATTCACAATCCCTGATGAACCAGCTTTGTTTGATGTATCAGGAAAATGGAAGGTTGAGATCAATCCTGAAAGCCCTGGTGCTGAAATTCAGGTAGGCGAGTTTCGGGCAGAAGGGAATCACCTTACCGGCACTTTCCTCACCACTATTGGTGATTACAGATATCTGGAGGGTAAAGTCAGTGGAGATCAGTTTATGATGTCATGCTTTGATGGAGCTCATTCGTTGATTTTTACAGCACGACTGAGTGAAAATGGAGAAATAGAAGAAGGAATATTCTGTGGTGGGCCATATTGGAAAGGTACCTGGAGAGCGGTAAAGGATCCAGACGTCAGTTTGCCTGATGCTACACAACTGACTTATTTAAAATCCGGATATGAATCAATTGACTTTTCATTCCCGGATCTGTTAGGACAAATGGTAAGTCCTGAAGATGAGAAATATAATAACAAAGCTCTGATCATCCAGATTATAGGGAGCTGGTGTCCAAACTGCATGGATGAAACCAGATATTTCGCGGAACTTTATCGTAAGTACAAGACTAAAGGATTAGAGATCATCGCCCTCTGCTATGAGTCTGATGACTTTGAAGCATCAAAGAGAGCTATTTTTCGATTTAAGAATGACCTGAATGCTGCATATACTTTTTTACATGCAGGTGAATCGAACAAAAATAAAGCCTCCCAAACCCTGCCTATGATTAACCGGGTGATTAGCTACCCCACCTCAATTTTTATTAACAAAGAGGGGGAAATCCAGAAAATATTCACAGGATTTACCGGACCTGGAACTGGCAAACATTTCGATAATCTGGCAAGTGAGATGACATCTTTGATTGAATCTATGCTATAAAATTCTAGGATCGCCGTGGACAAACAGGCAGCTTGAAAGGTATATCTGTACCTTTATATTGGGCCTCAACACAATCTGTTGGGTCACAACATGTCTGACAAACCCTCTTAAATGCTGAAAAACTTTTTAGTGTAATATTTGGAGAATAAAAATCAGATTTGACTCTTTCCTGTCTCAATAAATCTGTACTTAAATACTTTTTATTGTCATCCGGAAAGATTGTCACAACGATAGCATCCTTACCAATTTTCTCCTGCACTTTCAGGGCTCCAATGAAATTAGCTCCTGATGAAATCCCAACTCCAATACCTAATTCTGACGAGAGCTTTTGAGCCATAATGATTGCATCACCATCGTCAACACAAATAACTTCATCCAATTCATCCAGTTTAACTATTTCCGGAATAAACTCATCTGAGATTCCCTGAATTCGATGGTGCCCCACTTTGCATCCTGTAGTTAAGGTCGGTGAATTTGAGGGTTCCAGCGGATATACTTTAATTGATTGATCTTTGTCCCGCAAATAATTACCAACACCCATTACTGTGCCACCAGTCCCAACTCCGGCAATAAAAGCATTCAACTTGAGATTGCGGTACTTTAATTGCCAGTATATCTCTGGCCCGGTGGTAAGATAATGTGCCTCTACATTATCCTTATTAGAAAATTGTCGTGGTAAGAAACTGTTAGAGTCAGATTGGGCTAGTTCATTAGCCTGAGCTATACTACCTGTGAAACCACCATCTGTTTTACTAACTAAACGGATATTTGCTCCAAAACCTCTAATCAGATTAATTCGCTCACTACTCATCCAATCAGGCATGAAAATAGTCACAGGGTGACCAAGAGCCCTGCCAATAGCAGCAATAGAAATCCCGGTATTCCCACTTGTTGCCTCTATCAGCTGATCTCCCTGTCTCAAATGTCCGTTTTCATAACCTTTTTGCAAAATATGGAATGCCATCCGATCTTTAATCGAACCCGTCATGTTAAGATTTTCTGCTTTCGCATAAATTGTTCTGGTCTGACCTTTAAACTCAAATTCAAGTGCTAGTAATGGTGTATTCCCTATTAAACTGGATAGTCCCCGGATTCTTGATTTCATGTTTGTTGTTCTGGATTAATTCGAGCATTTAGTGGCTGAAAGATAAGAGATAGATTCTAACATTAAGAATTTGAATAGCTGATATGTATCATCCTGGCATTATCATAAAAAAATCTCCTGGTTTTTCGTAATTTCGTTATCAGAAGTTAAAGAAACAGCATTATTACTTTCGTTAAAACTATCGTGTAATGGCAGCAAAAAGCAAGCAAAACACATCTATCAGATTCATAATCTTAACTCTGGCAGTGATTTTCGTCATCTGGTCTGTGTATCAGGAGAGGATAGCTAAGACTCAGCTTGGCGTAGTTGAATTTAAAATGGTAACAGGCGAAAAGAATGGATCATTTCAGGTAATCATGCTAGAAACATCTGATAGGTTTTTTGTTCTTGACTCGGCATTCAGAAAGACTTTTGAGACAAATGATGCTGAAGTCGTTTCCAGACCTGAACAATTACAATTACTGTCAGCTTACTCCGATTTACAATATCGGGTTGGATTCCATCAAATTGCTAATGGACAAAGGACTCAATTCAGGATCAACCGTGATCACTTCAATCTTTTGGAGTTTAATAAGGAAATTGAGTTTACTATCCACAGAAAGATCACAGACTCTCTGAATCAGTTAAATATAAAGTAGCTCCTAGTAATTACCACGACCAGTATTCCGATTATCACCACGAGCTCTGGCGTAGCTTTTTGATAAGCTTGAATAACCTTGTACCGCAGTAATGGTGCTATGCCCAACAATCAAAATAGCTCCATTATCCACAATCACTGGAGAACTATTCTCCCAACTAATATTTTTTGACCATAAAAGCTGGCCCGAGGCATTGAATACTCCAAAATTATTGCCCACATATTTTTCTTTTCCAAAGAAATTCCCCTGGGCATCCACTGCTGTTCTTCCCTCCATTAGATTAACACCAATATTGCTCACTGTGATAATGCCTGTGGAAGAAAAAACAACCAAGCCATCCACCGGATGAACCGAAATATAACTTCCGTCTGGTCCAATCACAGTATTCGCAACACTCTGTGAATTACTGAATGAATAGACCCATTTCAGATTCTGGTTTGAATAATACGCTTCAACTTTGCCCATCATATCTACTCCGGTTTGAGAAACAAAAATATCACCACTGCCAGAAACTGGTATATTGGATGAAGCCAATTGATAATCTTTCAGATGGACACGCCAAACCTCGCTTAGCCCCACTGATCTCTTGTTCAGCCAATTGAAGTCTTCCCATTGAGAACCATCCCATGATTGGCCACTTAATTGTGACACAAGGTTATTATTAGGTCCGATAGATAAGCCCTCATAAAAATCTACATCACCTTCGAAAGTATCATCAATACCCTTGCCATCTTCCCCAATTATTGCCATACCTCCTTTCACTCCACCTGCAATCACAACCAACTTTCTCTCTGAATGGTAATATAAATTCTTGATCTCACGATCTGTGATATTATACACCCATAAATTACCTCCGGTAACAGGATTGAGCGCATAGATGACATTCATTCCATGGTAATAAACTATCCCGTCTCCCCCTATTATTGGGCAACCACCAGTTCTGAAATCCCCGGGATTTGATTCCCATTTTTTAGTGCCGTCTCCATTAACTGCAAGAACTCTTACATTCTCTCCTGATGATACCGAAGCTGCTTCAACAGTAACATAAACAGTTTGTCTGCTTTTGTCAAAGGCAGGATCACCAACAAATTTCAACTCTGAATTTCCAAGATTATACTCCCACAGGATATCCCCCAATGTGCCTGAACTTACAGGAAAGATCTCTTCCTCGTCACCGCCTCCTCCATTCCCCCCATTTCCTCCATATCCACTAGCATCACTAATCAGCTCACAAGATGAAAATAATAAGGACAGAACAGGAATGATTATGAATAATCCAATTTTACAGTTCATAAGATAAGTAGTCTGGTTTGTTTGAAAATTAAAGCAAATTTTCAACAAAACAAACTAAATCAGCAAATTAGTAATGTAAAAAGGTTAAATGCTTCTATTTATATATGTAACGTTTAATCTTCTTTGTTGCTGTTTTTTCAAATGGATCTGTGTGTGCTACAACAGTCTGAAGTTTGGAAAAGTTATTCACCCTGTGATTAACAAAAGCATGTAATTCGCGAACTAACTCTTCTGTTCTTTCTTCAAGATTCTTCTTCGCCTCATCTTTCATGTGATGTAGTTGTTTTTCAATTTCTTCAAAATTAAAATGAACCAGGGCAACTAATTTCCCATCCCGGTCAACTACAACAGATTCTAACACATGGCTAAACCTGTTTATAACAGATTCAATTTCTTCAGGATAGATATTTTCTCCTGATGATCCAACAATTACATTCTTCAGCCTGCCCTTTATATAGAGATAATTCTCTTTATCCAGAAAGCCAAGATCACCTGTTCTGAACCAACGGTCTTTCGTCAACACCTGACTGGTCAGCTCAGGCTCTTTGTAATAGCCTTGCATAATGTTATCTCCTCTGACCCAAATCTCGCCCTCACCTGTTTCTTTATCAGGTTTATGGATTTTCATCTCGACATTATCAACAGGTCTGCCTGTTGACTGGAACCTAGTGTACTTAACACCATCGCCGGCAACAAAGGGAGCTGTCTCTGTCAAACCATATCCAATAGCGTATGGGAAGCCCGCTTCACTGAGAAAACGCTCTGTAGAAGCATCCAGTTTAGCTCCTCCAATTCCAAAGAATTTCAATCGACCACCAAATGTTTCATACAAACGTTTCCCTGCAATGCGATGCAATTTTTTTCTGATAAGTGGTATGCGATATAACCTTCGAACAACCGGACTACGATTGAATTTTGCTTTAATCTGCAGCTTATAGATTTTTTCAATAACCAATGGAACGCTGAGCAAATATGTTGGCTTAACCTTTTTCAGAGCAGGAACCAAAACTGATGCTGTTGGTGGACGGTCGAGGTAGTTCACAAAAGCACCAAATGCTATTGGTAGTAATAAACCAACAGTATTCTCCAGAGTATGTGATAATGGAAGAATAGATAAGAAAACTTCACCTTTCCCCAATGGTTCAACTTTAGCACACTGCTGGATGTTTGTATATAGATTCTTATGACTTAACATCACACCTTTTGAGCCACCTGTTGTGCCGGAAGTGTAAATAATTGAAGCCAGATCATCAGGCATGACTTCTGAAGCAATCTCCTTACTTCCAATACCTTGAAACGCCTCAACCTGCTTCAGCTGACTGGTTTCCAGCTCCTTTGGAATTGCTCCAAGATTTTCAATGAGAACAAAGTGCTCAACTTTTTGAAAAACGGTTTCTGTTATTTTTGTATGTAATTTTTCAGAAACAAAAATCATTGTGGCCTCGGAATGCAGAAGTACATTTTCAATTTCCTGAGCAGTAAAGTCAGGTAGTACAGGTACTGCAATTGCTCCATGGCACAGAATGCTAAAATATGCCACTACCCAATTAGGCGAACTGGCTCCGACAATAGCTACTTTATCACCAGGTTTTATTCCTGTTTGTGCCAAACGGAAGAGCTGAGCTTCAACCTTACTTTGCAATTCTGAATATGTCCATACTTTCCCATCAACAAATCCTATTGCAGGTTCAGATGAGTATTTGATAAAACTGTCTCTCAGTAAACTCTGGAGGGTGTGATTATTTTCCATTTCCGGATTTTTTTATTGAACGAAGATACACTTCAAATAAAGAATAACAAATGCTGCCTCCTACAGTTATTAATACAAGCTACTCACTTACTATGTTAAGCTACGGATATAACAATTAAAGCCTCTCGCAACCTTCTGATTGCTTGGTATTTACAAAACCCTTGTTTACCTTTAAAGTGGAAAGACAAGGGTAATCGGTTGGTCCGACGGGTGATGTAAGACCGGAAGCGATAAGGAGGTTTGGCTGAACCTGAATCGTGAAAGCATAAACGGAAGGGGGACACCGTTAGCAACAAAGTCACGCATTGCGAATCGAATTTGCAACACCGCAGTCGGGCCAACCTTTTCAAAAGAACAAAAACCTGATCCGTATGGTGAAGGTTTTTTTTGTTTTGAGATATACCATTCGCTACGGGTCATGGCGCTTTGCAAGAACCCCAGCTAAGTCATCAAGGTCATATCCCCTCTCCTGAAGTAAAACAATCAGATGGTACATTAAATCGGCACTCTCAGAAAGGAAAGCCTCATCATTATCACTTAAGGCCTCCAGCGCAAGCTCAACAGCTTCTTCTCCAACTTTCTGTGCAATCCTTTTCGCTCCAGACTCAAATAGTTTTGTTGTATATGAATCTGCTGGCATATTCTTTTTCCTTTCCTTAATAAAATCATTTAGCTGAATTAAAAATGTAATAGATGAATGATTTTCCTCCTCAAAACATGTATCTGATCCTTTATGGCATACCTGTCCATATGGTCTAACCTTAACTAACAAAGTATCTGCGTCACAATCGGGCAGTATTTCGATCATTTCCAAATAATTCCCACTTGTCTCTCCTTTGGTCCAAAGTTTTTTGCGACTGCGGGAGTAAAAAGTAACTATACCGCTATGAATTGTTTCTTCCATGGCTTCCTCATTCATATATGCTAACATCAGTACCACCTGAGTACTATAGTCCTGAATTATCACCGGAACCAGTCCGGCTCCTTTTTTAAAGTCAATATTCATCATTATGGTTCTTATTCTTAAATTCTTACACTTACATTATTTTTTCGTAAAAACAATTTCAATTGAGGTATAGGTATTTCACCATAATGAAACACACTGGCGGCTAGTGCAGCATCAGATTTGCCCCATTTGAATACCTCAAGAAAATGATCCATTGTTCCGGCTCCTCCCGATGCAATAATTGGAATATGTAACAAATCAGATAACTTCCTTAATGTATCACACACATACCCACCCTTTGTTCCGTCATGATTCATACTGGTAAATAGAATTTCCCCACATCCCCTGTCCTGCCCCTCCAGTGCCCATTCGAACAAGTTTTTTGTATGCTTAATCCGCCCACCATGGATATACACCTGCCAATCATTCCCCGAAGCACTAGCATCAATTGCCAATACAACAAACTGGCTTCCATATGCATTAACCAATTGATTAATCAACACTGGATTTTTAACTGCCGCAGAATTAATACAAATCTTATCGGCACCGGCAGCCAGTAATAGCTCAGCATCCCGATAATCATTAATTCCTCCACCTATAGTAAATGGGATATTGATTTCCTTTGCAATCAACTTCACAAGGTCCACTCTGGTTTTACGGCCCTCATGGCTTGCAGTAATATCAAGAAATACAAGTTCATCTGCTCCTTCTTCCACATAGCGGCAAGCTAGTTCAATCGGATCACCTGCATCCCGGATACCGACAAAGTTCACTCCTTTTACAGTTCTTCCTTCACGAATATCCAAACAGGGAATTATTCTTTTAGCCAGCATAGATCCATGGCTTTAAGTGGTTAAAATCAAGTTTTCCCTCATAAAAAGCTTTACCAATAATAACACCGGTGACTCCTGTTTCAGACAGATTCTCAAGGTCTTCAACTCCTGAAACACCACCGCTCGCGACCAGGTTTATATTAGGATAATCTGCCAGGATATCTCTATAAAGCTCAGTTGCTGGTCCTTTTAATGTTCCATCCCTACTAATATCTGTACAAAAAAAGTCTGCTACTCCCAGCTTATTCCAATAATCAATAAAGCCTGTCAAACTCACCTTGCTTTTTCTTAGCCATGCATGTGTTGCGATATGTCCGTCCCTCACATCTGCTCCAACAAAAAAAGTTTCATATCCAAACTCAGCTATCCAATCCATAACTGTTTTCGGATCGCTAAGTGCAATACTTCCAATACTTACCTTTTGAGCCCCTGCTTCAAGAATTTTTTCCACATCTATGCGTTCCCGTACCCCGCCACCAAAATCAATATTCAAATCAGTCTCCCTGCACAATGTGTGAAGAAGTTTAAGCTGCTTTGGCGCACCATTTCGGGCACCCTCAAGATCTACTATATGCAAGCGGCGAAGTCCGGCATCCTGAAATGAAAGTGCCACAGACAAAGGATTCTCTGAATAAATAGTTTGTCGATTGAAATCACCTTCAATCAAACGAACGGCAGTGCCATTGATCAGATCAATAGCTGGAATTATCTCCATCATAAAGCAATAAAGTTTTGAATGAATTTAGAACCAGTTTTCCCACTTTTCTCAGGATGAAACTGAACCCCATAGAAGTTGTCTTTCTTAAGATAGGCTCCAAATGAGATTCCATACTCACAACTCGCAACAGTAGATTCACCAGATTCAGCATAGAAAGAGTGCACGAAATAAAACCAGGCTTGCTCAGGCAGATCAGTTAATAAGGGATCGGTAGAAGGCATCAGGGTATTCCATCCCATATGAGGTACCTTTTCATTTATTCGAAATTTATAAACCCTCTCCTTAAAAATGCCCAGGCCCCGTGTATCACCCTCTTCTGACCAGGCACACATAAGTTGCATACCCAGACATATACCCAGAACTGGCTGTCTTAAACGCGGAATTAACACATCCAAACCTCTCTCTCTGAGGTTTTTCATAGTACTACTGGCTTCTCCAACACCCGGAAAAATAACTTTATCTGCCTTGCCTATGACATCCGGATCAGCACTTATTTTATAATTAACATCAAGTCTCTTCAGAGCATTTGCCACCGAGCCAATATTTCCTGCATTATATTTTATTATGACAATATTCTCCATTACAAAATCCCTTTCGTGCTAGGTAACTGACACTCTCCGTTTTGAGAAACAGCCATCTTTATAGTCCGTGCAAATGACTTGAAAATTGCTTCAATCTTGTGATGCTCATTTTCTCCATATGCCTCTATTCTTAGGTTACATTTAGCAGCATCAGAGAATGATTTAAAAAAGTGGGAAAATAATTCTGTTGGAAAGGTTCCAATTAACTCTCTTTTGAATTCAGCATCCCATGAAAACCATGGCCGCCCACCAAAATCGATCAGCACCTTCGCTCTGCAATCATCCATGGGTAATTCAAACCCATAGCGGCTGATGCCCCGCTTATGACCAAGAGCTATCAGAAATCCCTCTCCTAAAACTAAGGCTGTATCTTCAACCGTGTGATGTTCATCCACCTGTAAATCTCCCTCAACCTTAAGCTCGATATCTACAGATGCATGATGACATATCTGATCAAGCATATGATCAAAAAAACCAATTCCGCTATTTATCTTTGATCGTCCCTTTCCATCAAGTGACATATTGAGCCAAATTCGGGTTTCACCTGTAAATCTTTCGATCTTGACCTGTCTTTCAACCTTAAATAAATATTCAGCAATAAGTTTCCATGTAGCAAACTCATCTGATCCGAACCTGATGGCCTTACAGCCCAGATTATCTGCTAATTCAACATCCGATTGACGATCACCAACAACAGAAGAATGCTCCAGATCATAATCAGGATTATTCAGGTATGCTGCAAACATTCCAGTCCCGGGCTTGCGCGTAGGCATATTATCCGAAGGTAAAGTTCTATCAATAAGTTCATCAATAAATATTATGCCTTCTGCTCGCAATGTCCCCATAACCAGCCTGTGAACTGGCCAAAAATCAGATTCAGGAAAAGCATCGCTTCCCAAACCATCCTGATTGCTCACCAAAACCAAATGATAATTCAGTTCCCTGGCCAACTTCCCCAAATGTGTAAAAACTCCTGGCAGAAATTTGAGCTTATCAAAACTATCAACCTGTTCATCTGGTGGTTCCTCTATTAAGGTTCCATCCCTGTCAATAAATAATATCCTCTTTTTCATCCGCGTGTGGGTTAAACTATCTTTCCTTTTGTCATGCTCGGTTCATGCTAAAATATTTTGCATCTCCTTTAACAGAAATTCATTTTCTTCTCTCGTACCAATACTTATCCGTAAACAGCCAGAGCAGAGTTCTAAACTGCTCCTGTTTCTTATAACTACTCCTCGCTTTATTAGTTCTGCGTACAGATAATCCGCTTCATCAAGTTTTATGAGTATGAAATTTGCTTCACTGGGATACACCCTTAACACTCCGCCAATTTTTTGCAATTCACCAGCCATCCGCTTTCTTTCTTTTACAATCAGGCCAATCATTTCATATACATAAATGGGGTTATTCAATACCTCCCGGATTTTTCTCTGGGTCAAGACATTAAGATTATATGGATATTTAATTTTCGATAGATAAATAATTATCTCAGGATGACCCAATGCCATCCCGCATCTGATTCCTGCCAGTCCCCATGCTTTAGAGAAAGTCCTGAGCAAAACAAGGTTCCGGTACTTCTTTAAGAGACCTGTCAAACCCTGACTGTCTGAAAAATCAATATAGGCTTCATCCACTACCACTACCCCGTTAAAAGCCCGGACAAGTTTTATAATCTCATCTTCATCCAGTAAATTTCCTGTCGGATTATTTGGTGAGCAAAGGAAGAGAAGCTTATGATTATTCCTGAACAAGCTGATAACACGATCGGCCGAAAGGCTAAAATCTTCATTCAATAATACCATATCAATATCAACTCCCTGTATCGCTGAACAAACAGAATACATTCCATAACTTGGTGCAATTGATATTACCCTGTTTTTGCCAGGATCACATGAGGCCCGTATTAGGAGATCAATTGCCTCATCACTTCCATTTCCAAGAAAAATTTGTTCTGGCTCTATCTCCAGCTCTTCGCCGATCAGAACTTTAATCTCGACTTGTTTCTGATCAGGATATCTGTTCAACTCAGTCCCAAATGGATTTTCATTGGCATCAAGATAAATCCGGGCCGTTCCCTCAAATTCATCTCTTGCTGAAGAATAGGATTGTAATGACCTGATATTTTCCCTGACCCAATTATCTGCACTGAACTTCATTTTACTCTCCTTTCATCATTCTCATCCGTACTGCCTGAGCATGTGCCTGTAAACCCTCAGCTTCAGCCATTTCAATTACATCAGGCCCAAGCTCTGCAAGTCCGTCTGCCTGAATCTCCTGAAATTGTATCGTTTTCATGAAAGATTGCAGATTCAGAGCGCTGAACGACCTGGCATAGCCATTTGTTGGTAGGGTATGATTGGTTCCTGATGCATAATCTCCCGCACTCTCAGGTGTATAGTTGCCAATAAAAACCGAACCTGCATTCCTCACGTCTTCTGATAATTTCCTGGCCTCTTTTACGCAAATTATCAAGTGCTCCGGAGCGTAAAAATTTGAAAACTCCATCATCTCACTCAATGATTCGAGTACAATAATCCTGGAGTTAATCAATGACTGCAAAGCAATATCCTTTCTGGGCAGTTCTTCTACCTGAAGCATAAGTTCCTCTTTAACCCTACTTGCAAATGTTAGACTCATACAAGTAAGAACAACCTGGCTATCTGCACCATGCTCAGCTTGAGATAAGAGATCAGCAGCCACAAAAGCCGGATCTGCTGTTTCATCAGCAATAAGCAAAAGTTCAGAAGGCCCTGCAGGCATATCAATGGCAATTCCTTCTTCACTCACTAACTGCTTTGCAAGCGTAACATATTGATTTCCCGGACCGAATATTTTGTCAACAGGCCTAATTTCTTTGGTTCCATAAGTCATAGCCGCTATTGCCTGGACCCCACCTATGCGAAAAACTTTTTTTATCCCGCAAATATTTGCAGCATATAAGATGGCCGGATGTATCCGGCCCGATGAATCAGCTGGTGTACACATAATTACATCCTGACATCCGGCGATTTTTGCCGGAATACCAAGCATCAGGACCGTTGAGAATAAGGGGGCTGTACCTCCAGGAATATAAAAACCGAGTCTTTCAATAGGAATATCTTTTTGCCAACACTGAATACTCCGGCTGATATAAACAATAGGTAATTCGACCAACTGATTTCGGTGAAATAGTTCAATATTTCGAGCAGCTCGTCTGATAGCTAACTTCAGTTTTTCACCCAATACTTCCTCAGCACTTCTGAATTCCATCGCAGGAATCTCCATTGGTGAAGGGTCATAAGCATCGAATTTCAGACAGTAATCCCGAACTGCATTTTCTCCTGAAGTTTTCACATCATCAAGTATACTTCTTACTTTTCCGACAAGCTGACGGCTATCTATAAGTGGTCTGACTGCCAATTCTTTCCAATGACTTTTTGGTGGTCTTATAACTGTTTTCATCCGTTTATATTTAATTTAATTTATCGGATGGAGCTCGCACAACAAAAACAATCATCCGCGTGTGTGTTAAAATATTTATCCTTTTGGCATGCTCGGTTCATACTAAATCTTTTACTGTATCATCTTTTCTATTGGAATCACTAAAATACCTTTGGCCCCTGCATCTTTCAGCTGTCCTATAGCTTCCCAAAAAGTATTTTCATTAACTACTGAGTGAACTGAGCTCCATCCCTCCCTGGCCAGGGGCATCACAGTGGGACTCTGCATTCCTGGCAAAATACTGCATATCTTTTCCAGACTCTCATCAGGTGAATTCAACAGTATATATTTATTGTCACGTGCTGACAAAACGGCCTTGAGACGAAAAATAAACTCATTCAATATCCTGACTTTTGACAATTCAAGAACAGGTCTTGCAATCACAACAGCCTCTGATCGCAGAATAACTTCAACCTCTTTCAGACCATTTGACATTAGTGTACTCCCTGAACTTACCAGATCACAAATGCCATCGGCCAGACCGATTCCAGGCGCAATTTCTACTGAGCCACTGATTTTATGTATTTCAGCATTAACACCGTGTTCCTCTAAGAACTTCCTCAGAATATTAGGAAAGGATGTGGCAATTTTTTTTCCAGAAAACCATTTTGGTGAATCATAGCCAAAACCTTTGGGAATTGCCAAAGACAAACGACATTTGCTGAAGCCAAGACGTAAAACAATATCCAACTTCTCTCCCCCTTCCAGGAATACGTCCTCCCCAACAAAACCTATATCAGCCACACCATCAGATACATATTGCGGAATGTCATCATCTCTCAGATATAATACCTCAACAGGAAAGCTAGTCGCCTGGGCCAATAGGAGACGTTTTCCGTTTGTAAGTTTAATGCCGGCCTCACGAATTATGTCAAGTGATTTCTCACTTAGCCTGCCGGATTTTTGGATTGCGATTTTTAGTTTTTTCATTTTTTTGCACAAAAAAAAGGCTTGCAGAATCTGCAAGCCTTTTTGGAGTTTATACCAATTTCTTACTTATCTGCACAGCGGAACCACATCAGAATGATGATGACGATGGTTCATATGCAGATTTATTGTTCTCATTTGTTCGAAAATCTTGACAAAACTATATCGTTTTTTCCTTTTTACCAAATTGGCTATAATTCTTTGATTCGGATATTCCTGAATTTGACCACTGATCCGTGTCCCAGAAAACCTATGTGTCCTTTGGTATTCTTCAATCCGGGATGATCACGGTGATCCATGGTTCCATTATCACGTCCATCAGCAATATCACCATCTACAATGACTGTTCCGTTAAGTATTACTTTAACCCGGGTACCCTGAACAATAACTTCTTCAGTATTCCATTCACCAACTGGCTTTAAGAATCCACGCTTTGCAGGGATCACACCATAAACAGACCCATGATACTGATAAGGCTGCAGATTAGCATAAATTGCTGCCGTATTATCCAGAATTTGTAATTCCATCCCTGAATATGCTGCATCTCCTTTTGGAGGGGTTCGAATACCGAGGCCATTGTTTGCTCCGGGTGTTAACTGAAATTCAAATCGGTAATTAAAATCAGCATATTCTTTCTCTGTGTAAAGGTTTCCTGATCCACCCCGATCTGGCCTGATAACAACCACGCCCTCCTCTATCAGATAATCAGTCTTATTGCCTATCCAGCCATCGAGATTTTTGCCATTAAAAAGACTGGTAAAACCGTCGGCCTTTTCTGCTACACTCAAATTGTACTCTCCTGATTTAATTTCACGAACATAAACATCTCTAAAGCCTAAATCAGTGCCATGAGCCTGCAATTCGATTGCTCCGCTTGGGAAAATTGGAATCGAACGATCCCAATAGTTTTCAAGAATTACATTATCAACTACCAATACACCATTAAGATAAACAGTCACATTTTCACCTATCATCGTAATATATAAGGTATTCCAATCATGAATAGGATTATCAGCAACAACAAGTGGAATTCTCTCATGCTTCTGATTATTGTATAAACCGCCCGATCCAACCTGTGCTCCGGCATCTACTCTTGATGTATCCCAAATCTGAACCTGTGGTGTTCCCCGAAGATAAATCCCACTATCACCTTTATCATTGATTTTCCAGTCGACCAAAAATTCAAAATCAGCATAATCCTTATTTGAACATAGATTTTTATACCCTGTGCCAATGAACCTAATTTCACCATCAACCACCTCCCAGTTTTCAGACATCAGAGCATTAGCTTCGGCCTGAGCTTTAGCCAATTCTTTCTCCGTCATTTTAGCTCTGGAAACAGGATTACCAACAAGGGCTTTCCATCCGGAGAGATCATTACCATTAAACATTGATGTATACCCCTCACCCTCAGGCATCTCCTCAATCCATCTTGTTATATTAGCTTTTATATAATCTGATTCTTCGCCTGAGATCACCTTTTTGGCCTTGTTCAATATTTCCTTTACCAGGTCTCCATACATCCCTTCTTTACTACCGGATGGGGGGAGGGCGACTGTGGCAATCGCTCGTCCTGCCTCATTTGCTACCTGAGAATCGTCCAGAAATCTGCTTAGATAGGTCAAAGTAAGGAAGGTTTTATTACCGCCAAGAGCATTAATTACCAGCTTTTTCTGATCAGCATTCTTAGCCAATGGCATGACTTTTCTTAGTAGAAGACGTTTCTGGTCTGCATGAACAGGAGCCTTTTTCACCTGTCTTACATAGCCAGTAAAAGCTTGCTTCTGATACTCCCTGGATCCTTCTTTGCAAATATCAAACAGAGCAGAAGAAGCCGAATAGTCTTTCCAATTGCTTAAGGCTTCAAAGGCCAGCTTTTTAAGTTCATTATCCTCTGAACTAAAGGCTTTAGCTACAGTTTTAAGGGCCTTTGGGCCTCCCAGTGAAGGGAAAATTCCAATAAAACGATCATGATTTTTAGTTGCACCTGAATAGGCATCAAGGACAGGTTTTGCGTGATCAGTCTTAAATTTTTGAGCTGATGAGATAATTGCTGCCTGTGTTTCTTCGAGATAAGGCAGCTCATCTGACATATACAACAAATTCAGCAGGGATTTCATGTTTTTGGAATCTGACACCGCAGCAAGAGCCTTGTAAGCAGCCTTTTGCACCTGAGGATCATCGCTGCCAACATTTTTCCTTACCAATTTGTAGTAAGAAGTTGCCTGGCGATTGGCAAATAACTCCAGTAATGCAACTTTGCCTGCCGGATTTTGTCCCTCAAAATGATCTGCCACAAGTTCTATCTCTGCAGGTCCTACCAATGTATTTAGCACAGCCTGAGTGGTTTTCACCTCTACATCTGAAGCCTTTTCCATATAAGACAACAATGTTCCTGTCGCAGATGAGCCTTTCAATTTTCCCAGAGCTACAACACTGGCATTACGCACACATGGGGCATCAGATCGCATACCCTTCATTACCAAAGGCATTACAGTAAGATCACCTTGTTGACCGAAAAACTGCATCAGTTCGGCCTGAATTGGAGGAGCCACATCAGGATACAAAGCCATCCACTTACGGGTAGCTCCAATATCATTTATTTGTCCGGCATATAATAAAACAGCACCGCGATACTCTTTATTCGGATGTTTTATTCCCTCAAGAAGCAGTTCCAGAACCTCATATCCTTGTTGATCAACCAAAATACTAAGAGCATTCAGAGCATAAGTCAGTTGTTCCGGTTCTTTGCACTTTTTCATCAGCAATTCACAAATCTTCTCACTTACTTCCAATTCGCCTTTTTCACCCAGTCTTTCCGCATAACGCAGCATGGCAGGCATTGCCTGAGTATTTTCATACTTGTAAGCGGCTTCTTTCGCCGCATTCAATATCAGCTTTGAAGAAGAAAGGTCAGCTATCTCTGCCAGGGCATACAGCACTTCATGTTTTAAATCAGAATCATTAGTGTCAATAAGAGGTGTAACCGCCTCAAGACCACAAAGCTGACCCATTTCACCAATAGCCTTAACAACTGTGATCTTATTTTTTGTGTCAAGAGAAGGCAAAGCATCTGCAAGTGCATGAACAGCCTTATGGCCTGCTATAGAGTGCAATAGAGCAACTGCCGGAGCATTGAGCCGTTCATCATTAAGGTAAGCAACAGCAACAGGGACGGCCTCATCTTTAGCAAAGAAATTCAGATGGTAGAAGAAAAAAGCCTTAATCTCTTTATCCGACTTATTTTCCAATGCCTTAATGAACACATTTGAAACCATTATGCGAGCTTCTTCTTTACCGTTACGACCTACATATTTTGACAAATCGCCAAGGGCAAACCTCACCTTTGTATCGTCTCCTGTACCAGGGGCAACAATCATATCAGTGAATTGAAATAGTCCGTCTTCACCCAGATTGATCATATCATTCATCAATCTATCCCTATGACTAAGATCATGAGCAGGCATCTGCGTTAAAACATCAGCTACTTTTGTCTCCAGAGTTCTTTTATCCTGTCCGTAAGCTGAAAATGACAAAGCTGCCAGGAGGATAATTACCAGAGTATTATTTATGTTTTTCATTTCTTTTCTTTCTTTTGATTCTTAAATCAATGCTTCAATTCTTACAGTCGCCATGGACCACGCATTGGTTGATAGATCATCCTGTTGGCCTCATCATCATTAATAAATCTCTGATTTACCGGATCATAGTCCAAAGAACGTCCAAGCCGAACAGCAATAATTCCGAGGTTAACAACAGTCGATGAACGATGTCCGTTCATTTCATTAAGAGCAAACTTCTGTCTTGACCTCACAGAATCTGAAAATATTCCAATTTGAGGCTCAGGATCAGGCATAGCAGCAATCTTTTTCTGAAGATCAGGAATTGTTGATTTGAATCCCCTGAAAACTTTTCCATTAGGCCCCTCAATATATGCTGCATCCTTGTCTTTGTTCTCACCGTCCAGAATGATTTTGCAACCATCAGCATAAGTATATTCAATACGTCTCCATGATCCTACGGCATCGGGATGTTGTTGTGGAGCATCCACATCAACTCTTACCGGACTGGTATCGTCTTTGCCTAAGAGATATTGAACAGGATCAAGATAATGTTGGCCCATATCTCCTAATCCACCTCCATCATAATCCCAGTATCCTCTGAAAACTGAATGTACTCGTTCAGGATTATATGGTTTATATGGTGCAGGTCCCAACCACATATCATAATCCAGCTCGCCAGGTACCGGCATTGGTTTGAGATTGTGTTTGCCACTCCAATAAAACTTCCAGTTATAACCTGTAATTCCACTTACAGTGAATTTCAGAGGCCAGCCTAGCATACCACTTTCAATCAATTTCTTGAGTGGCTTAACATCCGTGCCTAAACCATAGAAGTTATCCTTAAATCTAAACCATGTATTCAGCCTGAACATACGTCCATGCTGCTTAACAGCTTTTACAACCTCAATACCTTCTCCAATTGTACGGGTCATTGGTTTCTCGCACCAGATATCCTTCCCTGCACGTGCAGCTGCAATTGACATAAGGCCATGCCAGTGTGGAGGTGTGGCTATATGAACAACGTCAATATCCGGACGAGCCAGTAGTTCACGGAAATCAGAGTACCCGCTGACATCCTTTCCTACTGAATCCAGGGTTTGTTTGAGATGACTTTTATCAACATCACAAACCGCCAGCAATTTTGTTCCTTCATAGCCAATATGGCCACGTCCCATGCCACCTACACCAATAATTCCTTTGGTTAGCTGGTCACTGGGAGGAATATAACCGGGTCCACCCAATACATGTCTGGGAACAATGGTAAACGCAGCAACTGAGGCAAGAGAGTTCCTCAGAAAATCCCTCCTTTTTAAAGATCTTTTCTTTTCCATTCTATATGAAATTAATATTACAATCTATTAGAAAATGGTATGGCTTAAGCAAGCTGTGAAGTTATTAATTTAGTGTTTTAGAAACAAACCACAGCAAAACTGATTATCTTAGTATTATGAATAAAAGTTCCAGCCTTCTTTTCGCACTGCTCACAAGTACAACTTTAGTCCTTGGCCAAAATCAAAGTACAAATGTGATCCGTATGGGATTAGTTGCTGATATTCAATATACTGACCAAGCTACAGCTGGATCCCGACACTACCGTGAAAGTCTGCAGAAACTGGAGGAAATGGTAAATGTCATGAACTCCTATGAGCTCAGTTTCATAGTTGATCTGGGAGATAGGATTGACCGGGATTTCGCAAGTTTTAAGCCTGTTGATGCTATCCTGAATCGTTTAAATGCTCCTGTTATTTTCGTTCCCGGTAATCATGATTTCCTTGTTAAGAACCGACTTAAAAAAGTGGTCAGACGCAAAACCAAATCAAACAGAGGGTATCAATCACTCAAGCAGGGGGAGTGGCGCTTTATCTACCTGAATGGGCTTGACAATAGTCTGGTAGCGAACCCATGGTACCTCCCGAAGCATTGGATTGCCAGAAAAGAGTTAAAAAAACAGCAGGCAGAGAAACAAGTCAATGCTTATGACTGGAATGGTGGTTTTAGCATCCGGCAGGAAAAATGGTTGATTAATCAACTGGCTTCAGCTACTGAAGATCAACAGGATATTATGCTCTTCTGTCACCAACCTCTTTCTCCAGGTAACGCCCATAGTTTGTGGAATTATCAGAATATCCTAAACCTGTTGAATGATTATCCTTACCAGGTTTTTTGGATTAATGGCCATGATCATAAAGGAGGGTATGAGAAATCGGGTAAGGTTCATCTGCTTACATTACATGGCATGGTTGAAGGCGAAAACCCATCATTCGCTGTATTAACAATTGATGACGAAGAGATTACGCTAAAAGGATTCGGAGACCAGGTTTCTATTCAATTAATGAGAAACGAAAAAATAAATTAGTTCAGAACCCTTCAATATCTATTCTAATCGTTCGGTGAGTTTTTGAACCAACTTTGATTGGCTTAAGAACTCTTTAGCAACCACCCTGATAACGGTATATGTGGGTACCGCCAGAATCATCCCGACAACTCCGCCCAGTGTGCCGGCAGAAATGATAACAAGGAAGATTTCCAGAGGATGAGCCTTCACTGATTTAGCAAAAATCAAAGGCTGGAATAAGATATTATCTATAACCTGAGTGATCTCCATAGCAATAATAATAAAGACAAGTCTGGGTAAAAGCTCAGTGTAAAAGTCCATCGGAATACTAACAGCTGTCCCTATAGTTAATCCAATGAGCAATCCAATTAGCGGTCCTACATAAGGGATAACATTAAGTACACCCGACACAAGTGCAATAGTTACTGCCGTACTAAAATCAAGACCAACTATGGATAAGCCAACAGCGTTGAGCAGAATTATTCCTGTAACCTGTAAAGAAACACCAATAAAATAGCGCTTCAGGAAACGTGAGATTGAACTCAGGGCATTTCTGATTTTTTGCTCTTGCTCCTCAGGAAAAAATAATATAAGTGAGTTTTCAAATAACCTGGCCTCTTTCATAAAGAAAAATGAAGTAAAAGAGATGACTACAAAAGCTACAAAAATATTGCCTACAGTTCCAGCCACGCCTCTGGCGAAGCTGGTAATTCTCTCCAGGCCCATAACAGATGTGATTGTTTCAGTAGCCCAGGCCTCCACAGTAAACTCCTCATCACCAGTCAATTTAAATTCATCAACGAAGTGCTCAAGTTCGGCTATCGGCTCCCTGAGATTTTCCAGAACCGACTGAATATCAAGACTTGAGAAATACTGAAATTCTTTAGCGAGCAAAGGAATAAAGAATCTGAAAAAGAAAATAATAAGAACCCAGATTATTAATAGTGTAAACAGAGAACACAGCCATCTTGGGAAATGCCATTTCCTTATTCTGATCTTTTGCATTACATCCACAAGAGGCTGGCCAATCATAGAAATTATAAAGGCCACTAATACATAAGCCATTACATTGCCCAATTGCCATACAGCTAAAGCTATAAGCAATATGGGTAAAATAAACAGGATGATACGTGTGCTTCTATTCATTAAACAAATCCTAAACTAGTTGATCTAAAATTACGAAAAAAGAGAGAGTATCGCATCCTTCAGGAAGCTCTCCACTAAAATGAAGGCAAGTAAAACAACAAGCGACCAGAGTAAATGTCTGATTATATTTGTATACTGACTGACCCTGATACCCAGTATTACCCGGAGGTAGACCATTAAGAATACCCTCTCAAAAGAATATGCAATTAATGTTGCAAAGGCTACACCCAAGAGTCCGAAATACTGAACAAAAATCAGGCTAAGACCCACATTGACAAGCAATTCAAATCCGGCAGCCAGCATTAATACTTTGGTTTTCTTCAGAGCAATAAATATTGCCTGAGGGAAAAGAAGGCGAGTAAGGATCAATAGTAAATAAACATTAAAAATACCTGCACTTGCAATAAACCGTTCATCGTAAATAAGTGGAAAAAGCAAATAAGAAGTAAGTATCAGGAATAATGTTACCGGAAACAACCACTTTGCAAGTACTGTAGAACGTTCTTTGAGGCTTTTTAATCCGGCATGAATTCCTTTTTCTGTAAACACTGGTATGATCCCATTACTAAGAGCATGAGCCAGTAATGCTACGAGAGGTAATTCCCGGGCTCCATATCTGAAAACCGCAAAAGTGCTCTCGTCATAATAGGCCTTAATAATAAATCCATCAACATAGTGAGCTGATCCACTTAAGAACACACTTACCAGAATTGGAATACCCAGCTTCATATGCTCGACCTGAAACTTCCAGGAAAATTGTATCCGGCTGTATTCGGATATTACAACAAGTAAGTACACAAAACGCAAAAAAGCACTTCCTACTAAGGCTGTAAGCACCCAATTCAGAGGCAGGTTTAACAAAGCAGCAGTAGATACCAGCAAAAATTGAAATCCGAATACCAGCCACCCGTAACGGACTAATTTACGTGCTTCTTTATTTAGAAGATATATATATTCAACTAGTGCCGATGGTGATTGGAATATTACAAATGCAGCAACAAAATAGCTCAGGTTCCGGCCAAGTTTTATATCGATCAGATTAGCTATTGATTCACCAATAAGCAACACTAATAATCCGCCCAGTAATGAAAAAGCCATTAAGCTGATAAAGGCATTGAAAATTTCTGGTGATTTCTTCCCAGATGACTGATCTTCAAAGCTTTTACTGTTTTTGAAAAGCGGCAGTAATGACTGGATGATTCCTGTTACCCAGAAGAAAGTCAAGGCTCCCGTGAACAAGAGCAAAGACTCAAATTTACCGATTGATTCGGTTGATAAGGCTGATTTTGCCAGAACAATACTGATCAGAAACAACGAACCATAACGGATTAGTTGCACTATTTGCAGTCCCGATAGTGAATCAGGTCTGAACAGTTTTTTCAGGGCCTTAGCCAATATTAATCAATTTTTATTGCGTCTTTTACCTTTTGCTTTAATAAAGCATTGTCCAGCACTTCCTTAATAGAACTAACGTACTGAATTCGTAAACCTTTTAAATATTTTGGTTTAATTTGTTCAACATCTTTACGATTCTCTTCTGCAAGCAGTACTTCTTTGATAGAAGCCCTCTTCGCAGCTAAAATCTTCTCCTTGATCCCGCCAACTGGCAATACTCTGCCTCTCAATGTTATTTCGCCAGTCATAGCAAGCTGACTTTTAATCTTTCTCTGAGTAAAAGACGAAACTAAAGAGGATACCATAGTTACACCTGCTGAGGGACCATCTTTCGGAATTGCACCCTCTGGTACATGAATATGAACATTCCATTTCTCAAAAATGTCAGCAGGAATATTGAAGTAATCGGCATGTGATTTTATGTACTCTAAAGCTAGCATCGCTGATTCCTTCATAACCTCACCCAGGTTTCCTGTCAGAGTTAAATTGCCTTTGCCCCGGCTAAGACTACTTTCCACGTAAAGAATTTGTCCTCCTGTTTCTGTCCAGGCCAAACCCGTAACCACACCTGCGTATTCATTTCCCTGATATTTCTCCCTTAAAACTTCAGGAGGGCCAAGAAATTTACGAATCCCCTCTAAAGACAGCTTCTTTTCTACTTTCTCAGCAAAAGCAACACTCTTTGCTATTTGTCTCACGACTTTAGCAATTTTTTTATCTAACTGGCGTACACCTGATTCCCGGGTATAATTCTCTATAATATGAGATAATACCTCATTTGAGAATTTCACATGGCCCTTTTTGAGGCCATGAGCTTCGAGCTGTTTTTCAACTAAATGTTTATGAGCAATTTCAATTTTCTCCTCCACAACATAGCCTGAAATTTCAATCATTTCCATCCGATCCCTCAAAGCAGGATGGATTGTTGCCGGATTATTGGCAGTAGCAATAAATAATACTTTGGAAAGATCATACTCCATTTCAAGGAAGTTGTCATAGAAAGCACTGTTTTGTTCCGGATCCAGAACCTCTAACAAAGCTGATGCTGGATCCCCACGAAAATCACTCCCGACCTTGTCTATCTCATCAAGAATAAATACAGGATTCGAGCTTTGTGCCCTTTTTATATACTGTACAATTCTACCTGGCATGGCTCCAATATATGTTTTTCTGTGTCCTCGAATTTCAGATTCATCTTTTAAGCCACCCAGAGACATGCGAACATAGTTTCTGTCAATTGCCCTCGCTACAGATTTTCCCAGAGAAGTTTTACCGACTCCAGGAGGTCCGTACAGGCAAATTATTGGTGATTTCATGTCACCTTTAAGTTTTAAGACAGCAAGGTGCTCAAGAATTCTATCTTTCACCTGATCTAATCCAGAATGATCTTCATCCAGTATTTTCTGTGCCCTTTTCAAATCGAAATTATCTTCAGTGACCACATTCCATGGTAAATCAAGGATAATATCAAGATAATTCAACTGCACAGAATACTCTGCTGATGAGGGATTAATACGTGAGAGTTTATCCAGCTCCTTCTCAAATACTTTGGCAACTTCTTCAGACCAATCTTTCTTTTTTGCCTTATTTTTGATCTCCTGAATCTCCTGATCCATTGGATTGCCTCCAAGCTCATCCTGAATAGTTTTCATTTGCTGATTAAGCAAATACTCCTTCTGCTGCTGATCAAGCTCCAGTTTCACTTTGTCCTGGATATCTCTTTTTAGCTTTTGTTTCTGATATTCCAATGACAGATACTCAAGTAAACGAACACCACGTTCCTTAAGGTTATCCATTTCAAGAAGTCTTTGCTTTTGGTCTGCATCAATATCCAGATTTGAGCAAATATAATTGACCAGAAAACTTGCACCTTCAATATTTTTCAAAGCAAAACTGGCTTCTTGGGGAATATTAGAGGAAAACTGAACAATTTTGAGTGCTATGTCTTTGACAGATCCAATAACGGCATCAAAATCTTCTTGCTTATCAATTGGTTTCACATCTTCCAGTGCCGTCACTTTTCCCAATAAATAGGGATCATCTGACAAGAGTTCATCCAAATGGAAACGCCTCTTTCCCTGGATGATTACAGAAGTGGAATCATCAGGCATATTAAGAATTTTCACAATACTTGCCACAGTCCCGACACTGTACAGATCATCAATTCCCGGGTCATCAATTACTGTGTCTTTCTGAGCAATAACTCCAATTTGCTTATTGCCTTTGTACAGATCTTTAATCAGTTTTATTGACTTCTCCCGCCCTACTGTAATAGGAATTACCACACCAGGAAAAAGTACCGTATTCCTTAAAGGGAGTATTGGCAGATTATCTGGTATTTCAGTGCTGTTTATGTCTTCATCTTTGCCGTCAGAGAGTAAAGGAATGAAATCTGAATCATCATCCCCAAAGTCCATGAAAATATTATCACTTAGTTTTCTACCCACAGTTCCTACTTTCTAATTGTGTTCACTAAAAATATAAATTTCTTCACCGGAATCAAGTAAGGATACCAGCCAATATGGCAGAATCCCCTAATAATATCCAGCTCAGCCCTATTGGCAATCATTGTGCCAAGTTCACAAAAAAAGGGAGTACTGTCAGTACCCCCTTATAAAATCTATATGTGAAATTATTATTTCTGTACGCGCTTATCCATATGCTGACTATAACGTTTTTTAAACTTATCAACCCTACCAGCAGTATCAACAAGCTTCATCTTTCCTGTATAGAAAGGATGAGAAGTATTGGAGATTTCAAGTTTAACCAATGGATATGTAGTCCCTTCAATCTCGATAGAGTCTCTGGTGTTAACTGTTGAACGAGTCAGGAAGGTGTGTTCATTTGACATGTCCTTGAAGGCCACCATTCTGTAATTATCCGGATGTATTCCTTTTTTCATTGCTCTAATTTTTTTGCAGACCCTTACTACATTCTACATTAAGGGAGTGCAAAGGTAAACACAATCCACATAATTCCAAAATTATCCCTGGTAATTTACTAATTTGATTTTACATGCTTTCGCAGACTACTATTTCCTTGTTCATTGCTAAAACGTTGAAAAGTAGCATTCTGATCGAATAAGTACCGGAAGGTGATATGCTTTTTCATTTGCACACCTCCTATTTGCTCATACATTTTTATCATTCTTGGATTATAATCAGCTACCCATGAAAGCTCCATCTCAGTATATTCCGGCCGCTTTTTCATTGACCTTACAAACTGCAGGAAAAGTGCACTGATCACACCAGAATTCTGGTATTCAGGGATGACACCTGCTAAAAAGACCCGGTTGCGTGTTATTGTCTTTCTCTTTTTCAGATATAAAAATTTCAATGCCTGTAAATAATTCAACCTTCCATTGAAATGCTTCAGTATCTGATTGACATCAGGAAAAGCCACTGTTACCCCGATTGGTTCTCCATCCTTATAATCAAACCATATGAAATCATCAACAATAATTGATTGCGCCGATTCCAGAACCTGTGCTAGATCAGCTTCTTTCAGATCAACAAAACCTTCCATATAATCTGACCAGGTTTTATTCAATATTCTGACAAAATCCGGAATAAACTTTTTTGATTTCTTTTTTGAGTAGTGTTCGAATGTATAGCCGGGACGAGTTTCAAGATATTCAGCAAATTTCACCATCCTGGCAGGAAATGGTTTGTTCATATCGACGTGATAACTAAATTGCTGGTAATAATCTTTAAACCCGTATGCCTCAAATAGATCCCTGTAATATGGTTTGTTGTATGGCATTCCATAACCCTGAGGAACAAATCCCTCAACGAGCACACCCCAATTCACAAAATTTTCACCAAAATTTATGCTGCCATCCATTGCCTTACATCTTCGCTCCTCCAACCAGTCTTTTGCTGTGTCAAAAAGCAAATCTGCAGTTGGCTGATTATTATGACATACAAAAAAGCCAATCCCTCCTGTTGGCAGTTTATCTTTTCCTGTTTTTTGAAAGTCAACAAAAGCAGCAATCCTGCCAAGAAGCTGTCCGTCATCTGTACTCACAACCCACCGGATTGCCTCAGCATTCTGAAACAAACTGTTTTTTTGGGGGTCGAACATATTCTCAAGCTCCATCCTTAAAGGAGCCACATAATTATTGTCATCCCTGTATTGCTCAATAGCGACAGCATGAAACAACTCAATGCCAATTTGATCATTTACCTCAATAACTTGCATAAATTTCCTATTAGGTAGCGGGTCAAAGATACTCAAACTGTGTTTTTTTTCAAGTGCTTGTTTTTGTGCTTGGTTTTTTCTTAAATTTGTGCCACCAAAAATGGTGGGTGTAGTTCAGTAGGTTAGAACGTTGGATTGTGGTTCCAAAGGTCGCCGGTTCGAATCCGGTCATCCACCCAAAATTGTGTCCCAATCGCCCCCTGGAGATTGGGACTTTTCTTTTTATTATGAACTGGTTAAAGATCAAGACATACACTGAGATCTCACTGGCAATGGTTTTCTGGGCCGCCAGTTTCATCTGGTATAAAGAAGCTTATTTATACCTGGGGCCAATGACATTGATATTTATTAGATTGATTGTGTCATCAGTCTTTCTGTTCAGTTTAATGGCCATTCTAAAACGTCTTGAGATGGTCAAAACAAAAGACATTCCCATATTTCTATTACTCGCTCTGGTTGAACCCCTTCTATATTTCCTGGGTGAAAGCTATGGAATGCAAATAGTGAGTTCGACAGTAGGCTCAGTTATTATATCAACAATTCCCCTTTTCACCCCATTTGCCGCCTTGATTTTTTACAAAGAAAAAATTTCATGGTATAAAATGGCAGGTATAACAATCAGCTTTTTTGGGGTTTTGCTGGTAATCATGGGTAAAGGCTTTCAACTTATCGCACCTGTCGAAGGGATAGCCTTGATGTTTCTGGCTGTAATATCTGCTGTATGTCACTCAGTAATAATCGCATATCTCCTACCTCGTTATAGAATTCTGACTATTATTCTGGGGCAAAGTGCTCTGGGTGTCCTATATTTCCTGCCGATTTTTCTACTCACAGAATGGGAGCTGGCTAAAGAGATTAATTGGAGCTGGACTGTCATTGAACCGATAATTAAGCTAGGAGTTTTTCCATCCTCCCTGTCCTTTATTTTTTATGCCAGAACTGTCAGGATTCTTGGAATTACACGAACAAATGTTTTCATTAATTTCATTCCGATTTTTACTGCCTTTATGTCATTTTATCTTTTGAATGAAGAAATGTCTCTGGGTAAAATCATTGGTATATTAGTAGTTATATCAGGTTTACTCTTCGCGCAATCTGAGGGCTTGCGAAAAAGCACACTAAATAATTCCAAAAACCGTTAGCTTAGGTAAATATTACTATCTTGTTTTTGCTATGAATCAACTGAATCATCATAAAATAGTCCTTTTGTTAAGCGCAGTACTACTTTGCTTTAACACGGTTCATGGACAAATTGGAGGAAGCTATACTTATGGTTTGCTTAATCTGAATACTTCAGCCCGATCAGGTGCTTTGGGTGGTGCCCTCATTGCTGTCACTGATCCTGATGTATCTGTTGTTAATGAAAATCCTGCATTTCTTGGTTTGGGAATAGACAATCAACTCAGCTTGAATTATGTTAACTATTTTGCCGACATCAACTACGGACGGGTTGAATACGCGCATGGTACAAAAAAGCTTGGAACTTTCTCAGCTGGCTTGTTTTATTTAAATTATGGGGATTTCATTGAAGCCAATGAGTATGGTGACATTACCGGCGAATTTCAGGCAGCAGAATATACTTTTGATCTTTCCTGGGGCTACCGTATTGACAGTATTCTATCAATTGGTGTGTCGGTAAGTCCGATTTATTCAGTTTTTGAACGCTACAATTCCTGGGGTATAGCAGTAGATGCCGCTCTTCTATATATATCCCCCGGACAACTGAGTGCCGCCTCTCTGATTGTACGAAATATTGGCACCCAGCTTACCACATACTATTCCCCCGACCCTGAGCCTCTGCCTTTTGAGTTACTGGCAGGTTTTTCGCAAAAAATCCGATATGCACCATTTCGACTCTCTCTCACTCTGAGAAACTTACAGAAATTCAACTTAGACCTGATACAGCCTGATGACGAAACAGATCCTGCAACAGGTGAAAAGATTTATGATAGCAACTTTAAAGAATTTGCCTCAAAAGGATTAGATCATCTGGTCGCCGCAGTAGAATTTGTCCCGGGTGAGGTAATTTCCCTGCGATTTGGTTACAACTTTCGCAATCGCGCTGAATTGAAACTCGGAACCAGAAATACAGCCAGCGGACTAACTTTTGGCCTGGGTCTGAATCTGGGTAATTTCGTTATAGATTATGCATTAGCTAATTATCACGTGGCCGGGATTTCACATTTATTGAGCTTAACTTCGCGTTTAAGCGATTTCTGATTCAGATATTATACTTTAACTCCAAAAATGAATTCTGATAAAAAACTAACCATTGCTATTGACGGGCATTCTTCATGTGGAAAAAGCACAGTAGCCAAAGCACTGGCAAAACTCTTGAATTACAAATATATCGATAGTGGTGCAATGTACCGGGCCATAACCTTATTTTGCATTGAACAGAATCTGGTGTCAGATTCAATAATTGATGAGGAAAAATTGGCTCAAAGTATCGACAAAATCAGAATTGATTTCAGAATCAACGATTCAACAAGGCAGTCTGAAACCTTTCTGAACAATATAAGAGTAGAAGATAAAATACGTGAAATTGAGGTTTCTAATCTGGTTAGCCCCGTAAGTAAGATCGCCTTTGTAAGAGAGGCTTTGGTTGCACAACAGAGGTCTTTAAGTGATGGAGAAGGTACTGTTATGGATGGCAGGGATATCGGAACTGTAGTGTTTCCAGATGCTGATATCAAGATATTTATGACTGCTGATGCTGAAACCCGCGCTAAACGGCGTTATGACGAACTTATTGCTAAAGGTCAAACAGTTAGCATTCAGGAAATCCGTAGCAACATCAATCAACGTGACTACATTGACTCTAATCGTGATATTAGCCCCCTGAAACAAGCTGAGGATGCCCTTGTACTGGATAATTCGGATTTAAGTCGCGAAGAACAGCTAAAATGGATCACAGATATTATCGCTGAGAGATTCAATTGGACAATTTCTTAAGAAACTCTTTATTTATTGCCTCTTTTCTGGGTGCTCATTATTGACTATCTTTGCACCGCTTTTTTCAAATATAGAAATTACCAGATATGCCAAATATAAGAAAAGTAGGCGTCTTAACATCAGGAGGAGATGCCCCGGGAATGAATGCTGCAGTTCGTGCAGTTGTTCGTGGATGTTTATACCACGGAATTGAAGTTGTTGGAATTCGTCGAGGCTACAAAGGGATGATAGCAGGAGATTTTATTCCCATGTCAACCAAAGATGTGGCAAATATTATTCAGCGTGGTGGAACAATTCTTGGAACGGCCAGAAGTATGGAGTTCAAAACAGAAGAAGGCCGAAAAAAAGCATACAATGCCCTGCAAAATGAAGGGATAGACGCTTGTGTGGTAATAGGAGGAGATGGATCTTTCACAGGAGCAGGAATTTTCAGCAAAGAATATGATATCCCG
The DNA here is from genome assembly GCA_018669475.1 of Bacteroidota bacterium. Lineage (GTDB taxonomy): Bacteria > Bacteroidota > Bacteroidia > Bacteroidales > UBA12481 > JABHCC01. Next base: position 56,969 of record JABHCC010000125.1, read on the forward strand.
TTTATTGGAATTCCGGGAACTATAGATAACGATCTCTATGGCACCGATTATACAATTGGTTACGACACTGCACTCAATACTGTGGTTGAAGCTGTTGATCGTATTCGCGACACGGCAAGTTCGCACGAGCGGCTCTTTTTCATTGAAGTAATGGGACGTGGTGCCGGCTTTATTGCTCTTCATTCAGGAATTGCTACCGGAGCTGAGGCGATGCTGATACCTGAGATTGATCATCAGGAAGAGGGCTTACATGCTTATTTGAAACGTCAGGACAAAAAATCTAATATCATTCTCGTAGCAGAAGGATGTAAAATGGGAGGTGCAGCGGAAATTGCTGAACGGGTAAAAGAAGATTTTAAAGACCATGATGTTCGGGTTAATGTACTGGGGCATATGCAACGGGGAGGTTCGCCTTCAGCATTCGACCGCTTTCTGGCTAGCCGCTTAGGAGTAGCAGCTGTAGATGCTTTGCTTGATAACCAACGTTCAATTATGGTTGGCTTTGTGAATCACGACATTGTACATGTGCCATTCAATAAAACGATTAAGTTTAATCGAAATCTGAACAGAATCCTTCTGGAAGTTGCAGATATCCTGTCCTACTAATACATTTGTCGGGGAACACTAATCCCGCAAATGATATGGGCCAGGTTCAATATACTAATGTTCTGTTACCAATTCCTATTCCTCAGGTCTTTACATATGAGATCCCTGAAGAATTGGTTTCCCGCCTCAAAGTGGGACAGAGAGTTATTGTGCAATTCGGTCCGCGAAAAGTGTTATCAGCCCTGGTTTGGGAAATTCATCAACAAAAACCAGAACACGAAGCAAAGACTCTCTTAGGGCTCCTCGATCAGGATCCTGTTATTAACCCATATCAGCAAAAATTTTGGGAATGGCTTGCTGATTATTACATATGCAGCCTTGGAGAAGTTATGAAAGCAGCCTTTCCTGCCGGATTAAAGCTTGAATCCCATACACGGATTCTTGTAAATGAAAATTTTGAAGCCCCCGAGGGTTTATCTGAGATCGAAGAGTTGGCCTGGCTTTATCTTCTGAAAAATCCGGGAGTTAAAATACAAGATTTGGGAGATGTATTAAAACGAAAAAATCCATTCCCCATCGTTCAAAGTCTTAACCAACGTGGAGCTATTCGCCTCGAGGAGAAACTGATTGAAAGTTACAAACCACGCATACAAAGTTATCTGGAGTTAGCACCTGAATGGCGCTCAGATGAAGCCCTGCATCAGGTCCTGGACCAACTCATCAGGGCGCCAAAACAAAAAGCCAGTCTGGAGGCATACATATCTCAGATTAATCAGGAAGCTGATGAGCCGGTTTGGATTATTGAACACTCCCTTTTGCTCAAATGTGACGGGGTTTCTTCTGCAGCCTTAAGCTCCCTGGTCAGCAAGAAAATACTTGTCAAAACCCATGAGCATAAAAGCCGACTTGAAGGATTCAATGCTGATGTTGAAGACCCAAAGACACTCAACAAAATGCAGCTGCAAGCCCTGAAACAACTGCGTGATTTCGATGTCATCAAGCCGGTTACCCTCATCCATGGTGTCACATCCAGTGGTAAAACCGAAGTTTACATTCACCGAATCATGGATATGATAGATTTGGGGAAGCAAGTATTATACTTATTGCCAGAAATTGCTCTGACAGAACAAATTATTAATCGACTACGCCGTGTTTTTGGTGATACTGTTGGTGTTTTTCATTCAAAATATTCTGACAGTGAGCGCGTTGAAGTTTGGAATGACATTAACCTGCCGGATGGCAGATATAAACTTATTCTCGGAGCCCGCTCCTCACTTTTTTTACCTTTTAGCAAGCTTGGACTGATAATCATTGATGAGGAGCATGAAACCAGTTATAAACAACAAGATCCTGCTCCGAGATATCATGCCAGGGATGCTGCTATCGTACTTGGACAAATTCATCAGGCTCAGGTAGTATTAGGAACAGCCACACCAGCCCTGGAGAGCTATTTCAATGCTCAGACAGGCAAGTATAATCTTATTGAGCTAACTGAAAGATACAGTGAAATTCCACTTCCTGAAATACTTATTGCCAATGCAAAAGAAGCATATCGTAAAAAAAAGATTACAGGTCATTTCACACCAGAGCTACTTGAAGCTGTGGACCAGGCTCTGGTAAATAAGGAACAAATCATACTTTTTCAAAACCGTCGTGGATATAGTCCTTATCTGGAGTGTGGCAGCTGCGGACATATACCAAAATGCAGAGATTGCGATGTTAGTCTGACACTCCACAAATATAAAAATCGACTGGTATGTCATTATTGTGGCTATTCTGAAAAAGTTTCACCTAAGTGTCCATCCTGTCAAAACTCATCTTTGCGCACACGTGGTTTGGGAACAGAGGGTCTGGAAGATGAAATTGGAATAATCTTTCCTGATGCACAAATTGCTCGACTGGATTTAGATGCAGCCCGGTCAAAAAAAGGATACTCACGCATTCTTGAGGATTTCGAAGCTGGGAAAACAGATATTCTCATTGGCACTCAAATGGTATCAAAAGGTCTGGACTTTCCCAATGTTCGGGTTGTAGGAATTATTAATGCCGATAACCTGCTCCATTTTCCGGATTTTCGATCTTTTGAGCGAAGCTATCAACTGATGACTCAGGTAAGTGGCCGGGCCGGACGTAAGGAGGAGCAAGGATTAGTGGTTATTCAAACCTTTGATCCAAATCACAGGGTAATTTTACAAGTGAAGAATAATGATTATCTGGGCCTCTATAATAATGAAATGACAGAAAGAAGAGGCTTTGGCTACCCCCCCTTTACAAGATTAATTAACTTAACTTTCAAACACAAAGATCAGGATTTGGTAGCCAGATGTGCCCATGTTTTTGCTCAAAAGCTCAGGAAAAAATGGACTACCAGAATTCTTGGTCCTCAGGCTCCTGCAATTTCAAGAGTTCAACAGAATCATTTAAGAGTAATCCTTATCAAGTCAGCAAAAGGTCAGGAATTAAAAGAGATACGTTCCAGCATAATAAATCTGACCAACAGAATCAAACAAGATAAAAGTTTCAAATCTGTAATTATTCAGGCAGATGTTGATCCGGTATGATAAAAAAAAAAAGAAAAAAAAAGAGGGCACTTAACCCGTATCACTAATTCTTCTCAAACGGCTGAAATCATTTATTATAAATTTCTTGCCATCCAGGGCTATAAGGCCTTCTTCATTAAACTTCTTTAGCATCCGAATGACTGTCTCAGAACTCATCCCTGATAACTCAGCCAGCTCTTTGCGCGAAAGGGGCAATTCAAATTCTGAATTTTTAAACACGCGATCAGACAAACATAGAAGAATGTCAGCCAGACGACCATAGGCCTGTTTGTGTGTCAGACAAAAGAACCGACCATAAATCTGCACACTATTAGCACTCAGTATATCAATTACCTCCCTGGCAAAATCAGCATTTATATTCAATAATTCCCTGAAAGCATTGATATCAATTTGTGTGATTTCTGTGTCTATATAGGCGGATGCTGAATATTGGTAGGTATTATTGTCTTCAGATACTGAAGCCAAACCTAACAAATTGCCACCAGGTATAATCTTCAAAACCAGCGTGTTTTCACCATCGTCAAGAAATACTTTTGCCAGCCCTGACTCGACAAACATCACATCAGAAACAAAACTACCTTGCTTGCAAATAATTTCCTTTCTCTTGTAAATAATTTTTACCGAATTATCGTCCAGATAAGCCTTTTCACTTGGAGACAATTTCTCAAAACATTTACAAGGATGAATACTTATAGGGCAGCCAGTGAACTTTTGTTGATTTCCCATCCCGTTAAACCTTTCTATTGTCCAAAACTACTAAAAAGTCATGAATTGTATTGATTTAGATCAGTTTTTTTAGCGACCCGAAGCATATTCATTCAAAAGCTATGTCACCATCTATTACTTCCTGATCTCATAGTAATACCACATCTTTATGTTATTACAAAAACGGAAAACATTAATTCTTTCACCATTATGAACAAATTGATTACTAGTCAACTGAGATTACTATTAGGAATGATTCTTGTTTGCATAGTATTTGGTAGTTGCAAAAAAGACAACCCTGATGCTGAGTTTGCATCCTGTGAAGCTTGTCATACAAATTATGCTCATTTGCAAGAAGTTTTTTCACCTGACACGTCTGCTCCAGCTGGAGGATGCGGTGGAACAGCTCCTCATTATGAGCCTTATGACCGTGTGTATATGGGAGGTACAGGATTTGAAGACTATAAAGAATCAGGCCACTATGCTATAGGTTGTGTAGGTTGCCATAATGGAGTGGATGAAACAGCTGACAAAGTAGAAGCACACTCAGGCGACTTCATCAGACATCCATCAATGTTTTACAAAGAAAAATGCGGAACCTGTCATAGCGAAATATCCAATAACTACGATACCAGTATTCATCAGGGAACAGGTCAAAAAAGGAAAGTAACCATGCGAAGTGGACTTAGCGGAGCCCAGGATTTTGACCAACTGCCTGCCCATCAGATTGAAGGATACAATGCCAATTGTGCAACTTGCCACGGAACCTGTGGAAACTGTCACGTCGTACGGCCGAAAATTGCTGGAGGAGGATTGTCTAAAGGACATAAATTCACCAAAACCCCGGATATGGTCGGTATTTGTGTGAGTTGTCACGTTTCCAGAGGTGGTCATGCTTATTTAGGAGTATCACCGGGAACTCAGTCAGACACTCATTTGCAGAAAATGGGTTTCAAGTGCACTAATTGTCATAGCGGTTCAGAATTACATGGTGACGGTAATCCTGTTGACCAACGATATGCATACGCAAAACTGCCAACATGTGATAATTGCCACAGCGGACTTAAATCAGGCAACATGTACCACTCTATTCACTATGATGACTTCAACTGTCAGGTATGTCATTCACAAGACTATAACAATTGTGGAAGCTGCCATGTTCATGGTGAGGGAGCCCGGGTTCCTTCATATATGGACTTCAAAATCGCAATGAATCCTATTCCTGACATTAAAACAGGATTTAATTTCTGTCTGGTACGTCGTACCTTGGCAGCACCTGACAACTGGAAAGAATATGGAGTTGACCAGTATGCCAATTTTGACCAGTTCCCTACATATAATTATACATCACCTCACAATCTTCAAAAATGGACTACACGTACACAAGTTGAAGATGGTGCCAGTTGTTCTTCAAACTGCCATATCAGAAATGAGGGTGGAGTATTAATTAATAAGGAGCTTTACCTTTTTGAAGAAAATTTACTCGATTGGGAAAAATCTGCCACAGGTAGTATCACTGTGGATGGTAACCTTCCGGACTCATGGACAAAATGACCATTTAACTACTTAACTAATAAAATACACAATTAACATTTTAAACATTATGAAAAGATCAAATTTAAAATTTCTTGTGCTCAGCATTCTCTGCGTTTCTCTGCTGGCCACATCTTGTAAAAAAGACCCAGTCCCGGTTAACGAAGCCCAGGTTTTAGTTGACTATCTCGAATCAGCTGATTCACCACTAATGAAAGATTATGTAAGTACAGATATGCCAGCAATGATTCTGGCCAGCGATGTACATACCCTGAACCAAACCGGACAGGTGTATATCATTGATATCCGTGGTGCTACTGATTTTGCAGCAGGTCACATTGCTAATGCGGTGAATGTATCTACTCTGGATATGCTGACTCATGTAGATGGAGTTGATTTGACTACTTATGAAAAAGTAGCTATAGTATGTTACTCAGGACAAACAGCTTGCTGGACAACTTGTTTACTCAGAATTATGGGACATGGTAACGTTTATGCAATGAAATGGGGTATGTGCTCATGGCATGCTGATTTTGCCGGATCATGGCAAGGCAATATTACTAACTCACATGTTTCTGAATTTGTTTCAGAAGAAACAGCCAAAGGAGCAGCTGGTGATATGCCAACATTAACTACCGGATTCGAAACTGGTCAGGAAATTCTTGAGGCACGCGTTGCTGCTGTTTTCACTGAAGGTTTTGGTGCTGCCAAAGTAAGTAAAACTGAAGTATTCGGTGCATTAGACAGTTATTGCATTGCTAACTACTGGAGTGCTGAACATTATGCTGCACCCGGACACATTCCCGGAGCTATGCAGTATACTCCTAAACTATCAATGCAAGTTGGTGAAGATCTGAAAACTCTTTCAACTACCAAACCAGTTGTAATTTATTGCTATACAGGCCAAACCAGTGCCAACCTGACTGCCTATCTGCGCGTTTTAGGATATGATGCTAAGTCATTGCTATATGGAGTAAATGGAATGGCATATGATGAAATGGTTGCAGGATCAATGCCGCATTTCGGTGATGAGTATATTATGAATTACGATTACGTTCAGTAAAAAGTTTTCTCATAGGTTGAACCGAGCATAACAAAACAAAACCATTGTGACGCTTACAAGGATGATGTTTGTTGTGCTGGAGTAATCCGGCAAATTGAATAAATATTAACGGATGAACCGAGCATGACAAAAGGAACAATATTTTAACACACACGCAGCTGATTGTTTTTGTTGTGCGAGCTCCATCCGACAAGTAAAATTCAATATAAACGGATGAATTTAAAGGCTGTCTTCGGACGGCCTTTTTTTTTATGTGTAATGCGTCTATATTTATCCGGCAGGAAAATAAATATATTACCAAAATGTCTGATAAGCTGATCGATCAGGAAATCAATGATTTCTACAATGAAACTTCAGAGAACGATCGTTTGCTTTATGGATTAGGTCCGCTTGAATTTGAAAGAAACCAGGAACTAATTACTCGCTATTTACCAGCACAAAACAGTGTAATTGCTGACATAGGTGGTGGCCCTGGCATTTATTCTCAATGGCTGGCGAACAAAGGTCATACCCTACACCTGATCGACCCTGTTGCCAAGCACATAAAAGAGGCTAAAAAAAAGGCGGCTGCTATGCAAAATCCTTTTCAATGCCTATTGGGGGAATCAAGAAAGATTGACCTGCCGGATAATTCTGTTGACCTTGTTATTTCGCATGGTCCTCTCTATCATTTATTGGAAAAATCTGATCGAATAGACAGCCTCCGGGAGGCAAAAAGAATTCTTAAACCAGATGGTATCATTTTGGGGTTTGCCATAAATTACTCAGCATCCACATTGGTGGGTTTAATTCAGGGCTTAATTCATGATCATGATTTTTATGAATTATGCAAACAGGAGCTAAGCACAAGCATTCATATTGCACCGGCTAATATGGCGGGTATGCTGCCTTCAGCATATTATCACAAACCCAGTCAACTCAAAAAAGAAATTCTCTCTGCCGGATTTAATTTTCTGGAACTTCTGCCTGTGGAAGGGATTATCTGGCTTGATAATAAATATTTTGAGACCCGTTCTGATGCACTTAGAAAGGCTAATATGATGAGCTTACTACGGAATACAGAATCTGACACTGATTTATTAGCCCTAAGTCCGCATTTGATGATCGCTGCAAAAAATAAGATCTAAATGGTATTAACAACCTAAATTAGTAATTATTTGTAGTTTTGTCGCCATAACTGAGCCAAACAAACAAACATGAGACAGCACTTCTTATTAATAATCGCTATCGTCACAGTTTTCAGTATTAATGCAAAGAGCCAGTCATCAGTACCGGCTTTTGATGCTGCCATGGTGACAATCCAAAGCCCTGGATATGCCAGCCCGGGAGATTCATTTATAATAAAAGGAATCTTTAAAAATAATGGTACCGCTGTTCTAACTGATATTATTCTTAACTGGCAAGTTGATGACGGTGAGATACATAGCTACAAAAAAGGAGGAATGAACCTAAGTAAGAGTATTCGGGAAAATTTTGAGCATCCTGATCAGCTGATAGTTGACAAACAGCAGGATTTTACTCTTAAAGTTTGGGTCTCTGAACCAAATGGTGAAGAAGATTTAAAACATAGCAATGATACTCTGTCAAAAGTAATTCAGGTAGTTACTGAGTTTCCTGAACGAAATATCCTGATTGAGGAAGCAACAGGAGCATGGTGCGGTTGGTGTCCGAGAGGACCGATCACATACAGGGATGCTATCAAGCCAAATTATCCTAATACAATACTTGTCGCCTTACATAATGGTGATGACATGGCCATTGCCGATGGGAACACCGTTATTCAATCATATATCACAGGTTTTCCGAGTGGAATGATCGATCGTCGCAACCCTGGTGACTTCCCTTTTGGAATGTCAACAGGAGATTGGAGAACAGCTATCGAAATGATGGATCGCGATTTCACTCCCGTGGAACTAAACGTATATAACTATTTCTATCCCGACACTTATGAATGGCAGATTGATGTGGTAGTTGATTTTATTATTGATTATCAAGGAGATTTGCGATTGAATTGTTTCATTCTCGAAGATAGTGTTACCGGAACCGGCTCAGGATATGATCAGATCAATTACTACAATACGAGAACTGACATCCCTGAATTAACAGGTATTGGGAGTCCGATAGCAGGATACTACCACAATGATGTTGTGAGAGAAATGCTTGGCGGTCCATGGGGGCAAAGTGGTATCATACCTAATAAAGCTAAGAAAGGTGAACGTTATATATTTTCCAGAACTATCAAAGCCAAAACAGATCGCTGGAGAATGGAAAACATTCATCTGGTTGGTATTATTCAGGCATTTAACTCAAATGCGAGTTATCGTCCAATTCTGAATGCCAAAAAAAAGGAGGTCACTATGGCCACCGGGTATGATAGTATGGATATTATGTCAAGCATTCGGATTTACCCAAACCCAGTTGGTGATCAGGCAATACTGGAATTTAATAACAAGGAAAACGGGAAAGCCCGAATTGAGATCATTAATCTTACTGGCCAGACAATCAGAGAATTCAGTATTAATACAATAGAAGGCAAACAAAGCTTTGCACTCGATTGTAATTCCTGGGCAGCCGGGAGCTATTTTGTCAAAATGACTCAGGGAGACGCATGTCAGATAGTTAAGCTATTGAAGAATAATTAATTCTGGTAAGCTGGCACCTTTCGAGATCAATTACATTATCGTGCTGAGTGTTGTGTTGTTGTTCCAATAAGTTGGAATATTGACACTAATGATTTGCTCAGACACCTGTATTTTAAGGTTCTTTGTTGAGAATGTTATACTTAGCTTTTCGCTTTTCCCATCTTTCACGAGCATACTGTTGCATATCTATTATCCTGTCTTTCTCATCAATAATTTCTATACCTAATAAGGTTTCAATTATGTCTTCCATTGTAACAATTCCATCCATTCCTCCATACTCATCCACAATAAGCGCGATATGCTCTTTTTTTTCGAGTAAGATCTCCCATACGTTCATAAGTGTTTGAAATTCATGAACAACGACAATGTTTCTGCAAATATCCTGAAGTTTTAAATTAGCTTTTTCTTCAGCAAGTTTTTCAAATACGGTTTGACGAAAAACATATCCTGTTATATTCTCATCATTTTTTGAATAGACAGGAATGCGTGAATAATAAAGAAACTCCTTTTCTTTAAGAAATTCTCCCAATGACATATTCTCATTTGCCTTAATAACAACTACCCTGGGTGTCATTATTTCAGATACTTTAACATTTCGAAGCTGGATTAAATTCTGAATAATTTTATTCTCCTTTTCTTCAAAAATACCCTCTTCTGTTCCGATATTAGCCATCACGGATATTTCTTCTCTGCTCAAAGAGAGTTCATCTTTCTTCCGGAAAAATATTTTCGTTAAATAAGCTGTCATTATCACTAATGGAAATGTAATAACTACCATTGTATTAATAATTATTCCGGAAATCAATGCCAATCTTCTCCAATACCTTGCACCAATCGTCTTCGGAATTATTTCAGAAAAAACCAATATTAAAAATGTAAGTATAGTAGAAATAATCCCGAAAGATAATTCCCCGAACATCTTAGTTGCTTGAACTCCAACCCCTGCTGCACCAATAGTATGGGCAATTGTATTCAAAGAAAGTATTGCTGACAACGGTCTTTCTATATTGTTTTTAAGTTTGATAAATACTGTAGCTGATTTATGTCCACTTTCTTCTTTTACATTCAGGAAAGACACTGGCGTTGAAAGCAATACAGACTCCATTACAGAACACAGAAAGGAAACAAACAAGGCCAGGAATAAATAAAACAATAGAAGAATCATTACTAATTATTTAGATTATCTGATCTAAAGGTATTGATTTCAACCCTTTTCGACAACAGAATCAGGAGCATAATAATTTCCTTCTTGTCCTCATAGATAGTGCAAGCTGTTTTATTATACTTTCAGGTATTCTGCATTTGAAAATCCACCTCTTCAATAGTATCCCAAGCTAAGCGAAAGGCACCATCTACTACACAATAAATACCAGATAGTATTCTTTCGGTTCATTCTGTTACTTCCTCAGAAAAGCAGCACATCATCTGTTTACTTTTGAAGAAAAAAAATGAAACAGTTCATCAGTATTATCAGTCTGATCATCATCCTGACAAGCTCGATCTATGGTCAAAGTCATGTCAGCCTGAAACAATCTCAAAACAAGTCAATCTCAATTTCTCAAATCGACCGATACATCAATACCATTATGGAAACGAACCATATCTCCGGACTTGCAGCAAATATTGTTGTTGGAGACGAACTTGTTTGGAAATCTTCTTACGGACTGGCTAACCGTGCAAGCAATTTGACGGTAAGTGATGACACACCATTTCTGTGGTATTCAATGACAAAAAGCATTACAGGAGTGGCACTATTAAAACTGCTCGACTCAAAAGACATATCACTTGACTCTCCCATTAATGACTATTTGCCTTTCGAAGTAAAACATCCTAACTATCCTAATACAGCCATTCATTTTCGTATGCTGATGGCTCATGTATCCGGTATCCGGGACAACTGGTCAGTTCTGGATCAATTATTTACATACGGTGAGGACAGTCCGATTCAGCTTGGCCAGTTTTTAGAAGACTATCTCAGCCATGGTAAGCAGTATTACAACTCCGGGTTGAATTTCGGTAAAGAACCAGGGAAAGCGTTTTTATACAGTAATGTTGGAACTGCCCTTGCAGGATATCTTATTGAGTGTATTTCTGGTCAGAGATATGAGGATTACTGCAAAGAAAAAGTGCTGATTCCATTGGGAATGCTTAACAGCCATTTCAAACTATCTGAAATAAACCAGAGCGAACTGGCTGTTCATTACAATAACGCAGGTGTGGCCTATCAGGGAGTCGGACACATAAGTCTGCCATTAAATCCGGCAGGTTTCCTTCATTCAAGCAGCAATGAGATAGCTAACTGGCTCATCTTTTTACTTAACGATGGTAAGTTTAATGGGCAGGAAATTCTCGCAAAGGATCTGCTGGAGCAGATGTCAACACAATCTTATCCCGATATTAATCCCGCGACAGGTTTATTCATGGGATATGATCCCTTGTATCAGACCTGGGGTCATACAGGCGGATTGCCCGCTACAAAAATAAAAACATGCTACTTTGTGAATAAAGAAGAAAATTGGGGCATATCAGTTCTCACCAATGGATTCGGTGATCCCTATCCAATATTCTACTTTCTGATGCAGGCAGCCAAGGAATATGAGAAAATGTCAATCCAACATCTCGACATTGGTGATGAAAATGGGAATGGCATTGCTGAAAATAATGAATTACTCAAAATCAAGCTGGGAATTCGAAACAACACCCTCGATCGGTCTGATCCAATGCGTGTTGAATTAAGAAGTGATAATACTGGTATTGACTTTATTGTAAATCAATCTGACATTAGTTCAACCACCCCTGATGCTGTAATTTTCACCAATCAGGATTTTGAGATCAAACCGACTGATGTTGAGAATTGCGACCATATTAATATAGGAGCAGATTTCTACAAGCAAGACCAATTATTCTCATCCTCCACCTTTACTATTCCTGTTGGGTTAAAACACAGTCTGATTGTTCATGATGAGCATCATGCTCAGAAGAACGTGGCCAATTCAATATCAAGATATGAGGAGATTTTCACCGATCTGGATATCACATATACCTATTACGACATGACTTTGCGCGGGATGCCCAATCTTGAAATGCTCATGCAATATGAAACAGTTTACTGGATGACTGGTCTTGATAATTCAAATCACACCCTCCTCCCGGATGAAGAACAAGAGCTCCTTGGGTCCTTTCTTGACAATCATGGCAAGCTGTTTCTAACAGGACAGAACATCAATGATCAAATCGGACACACCAGTTTTTTTACAGATTATCTTCATGCAAGCTCTGCTGAAAACACATGGTCAGGCATTGATCGTGTGGTGGGTGTTTCATCAGAACCTCTTGGTGAAGGCATCAGCTTTTTTCTCTCAGGAGGAGAAAGCAATAACACACAGTATTCACCTGGAGCCATCCTGCCGGATGATGAAGCTGTTTCATTTCTTCAGTATTTCCACTCGAATAAAAGTTGTGGAATAAAATTCAAAGGAGATTACAAATTAATCTACCTCAGCTTTGGAATCGAAGGAGTGAACAATTATGAAATGGCTAAAACAATTATTGAAAGAGCTGAGATCTTTTTTAGCAATACCTCTTCATCTGAAATAATTGATCACCAAGCTCAAGTTTCAGTTTACCCCACCCCCTTCAATGATGCATTATTTATCTCAGTACCTGAACATGATAACAAACTCATACAAGTGAGCATGCTTAATCTGGATGGCCGGGTAGTTTTTAGATCAAAAATTCAGGCCTCAGGATCCAACTCAGACTTTGATATTAGCTCTCAGGAAAACTTCTCTGATCTTGACTCAGGGACATACCTAATACAAATACTAATTGGTAAGAAGCAATTCGTGAAGAAAGTTATTAAATTGTAAAAAATCCTAGACAAAACGGTTCTTATGAGAAGACTAAGTCTGCATTTGTTTTTCTTAACCATCATGTTTTCTCATGGAATCCAGTTTGTCTCAGGACAAAACACCAATTCCTCAAGCCAGGCCCCGACATTCTTGGAGGATATCAGACCTGAGATTATTCCAGAGCATATATCACAGTTACTCATCCGTTTGGATGCATCAAAGCTAAATAATGACACACAGGAAACAGTATGTATACAGCTGGAGCTGGCATTCAGTTTCTATAAAAGCAAACAATATGATCTGGCAAGGAACTACTTCAGACTGATAAATGATCAATCGGTTTCTTTAGCATCAGAAAAAGATCTTTTATGGTCGAAACTCGGCTTGGGATTAGTGCACTACGACCTCTCAGAATACCAGGAAGCTCTCAACATTTTTGAGACATGCAATCAGGATAGGGATACAATCTCAGATGACACACTACAGTCATACATCTCACGCTATTTGTCTCTTTGCTACCTGAATATTGGCAATAATAAAGAAGCTGAAAAGTGGACTTTGGATGCGCTTAAATATGCTCCGGAGTCTGAAATTCCCTTCCTCCAAAATGAGTTAATCAGGATACTGTTCTATCTTGACAAAAGAGATGATGCCATGAAACTGGCACGGTCTAATCTAGAGCTATTCATGCAATCAGGAGATTCTTTTGGTATTTGTATTGCATACACATCTCTTGGCCAGATTCTTTACCAGATCGGCGAAGAAACCGAAGCTCTCGAAGCCTGGGGAAACTGTTTCTCCCTGGCGCTTGAAAAAAAAGAATTTGAAGCTCTTGTATGGATAAGTAATACTCTCTATCGTCATTACAGAAGAACTGACGAAAAGGAACTGGCCTTGAGATACATAGAATACAATACACTGTATAAAGATTCAATTAATCTTAAAAATTCAAGAATAGAATTGGCCTTTGAAGCAGCGAGAACAAAGACTCTTCAAAAGCAACAGGAACTGAGTCTACTGGCAAAAGAGAAGGATCATGCTCAAGCTAAGATACAGAGAAACAAACTCCTGATGGCAGCCATATCCACTCTTCTATTACTAGTTCTGGCACTCCTCTTACTTTTCAGATACAGATCAAAAACAAAAGAGCAAAATCTTACTCTTGAGCTGAATCGGATGCGTCTGAATCCACACTTTATCTTCAACTCACTGAACAGCCTCCAGAAGTCTATGATACAGGAAGACTTCGAAGCATCAAACCGTTATCTGACAAAGTTTGCCCGTTTGATGCGGGAGACTCTCGATCAGTCGATGGAATCATTTATTCCTTTATCAAGAGAAATAAGCTTCTTGGAAAACTACCTCGATTTGGAGAACCTCAGATTTAACAATAAGTTTTCTTTCCAAATAAAACTTGATCATGAAGTGGATGAATCTGATGTGTTAATTCCCTCAATGCTAATACAGCCTATAGTTGAAAACTCAATATGGCATGGCCTTTTACCTCTGGAAGGAGCCGGGAATATTGAAATCTCTTTTTCATGGAATGAAACCGGAAATCTTATTAAATGTGAGATCTCTGATAATGGCATCGGCAGGAAGAAAGCGGAGAGTCTGAAATCTGAGAACTCAGGTCCTTACACCAGCAAAGGGACTAAAATCTTAAAAACCAGAATCAGTATCATGAGAAAACTATTCCATTCAAGATGTACTCTGGAATACTATGATTTGCAAAACAATAATGGAGAACCTATCGGGACAAGGGCAGTTCTGATTTTACCTACAAAGAATTAATAATCATGCGAACAATCATAATAGATGATGAACAGGATGCGCTTGACAACCTAAATTTTTTGCTTAAAAAATATTGCTCATCTGTTGAAGTAATTGCCAGTTTTACATCTGCCCGGGCAGCAATAACACGGCTCGCCGAGCTCGAGTTTGACCTGCTTTTTCTTGATATTGAGATGCCTCAATTAAGTGGCTTTGACTTTCTTGACCGACTACAAAAAACTGATTTTCAATTGATTTTTGTCACATCCTACAATCAGTATGCCTTAAAAGCTTTCAGATACAGTGCTCTTGATTATATATTAAAACCTATTGACATTGAAGAACTTCAATCTTCAGTAGAAAAAGCAAATCAACGATCGAAGCAGCACTACCCTGTTCAGCCACATCTTGATCAACTTAAGCAATTCAATCAAGGATTGGCTATTGACAGAATTGCACTCCCTCTGACTAATGGCTATAAATTTGTACCCCTGGCCTCCATTTCAATAATTGAAGCTGATGGCAGATATTGTAAGGTATTTTTTACCAACCCGGATCCTCTGTTAGTATGTATAAATCTTAAAGAATTCCAGGAATTACTCGAATCATCCAACTTCTTTCGAATTCACCATACTTATCTGATTAATCTGAATCATATGTCGGGATACAATCGCAGTGATGGTGGATGGGTTGAGATGGAAAATGGCAAATCAGTGCCAGTCTCACGCCGCAAGAAACCAGTATTTGAACAAATGCTAAAAACTCTCTTACCTGGTAAAAAAGGATAATTATTTTATCGTCAATTGTGAAGAGCTTCCTATTATTCGACTCACAGATCCCGTTAATGTAGACGGCGTTTTGCCATTGATTACTGGTATCATCCGATAGGAAATACCATATAAACCAGAAATGACAATTCCTGCTCTGAAATTAACTACTTTCGTTCCCAATTGTATTATCACCATGTATTGGAAAAAACCGTGGTTTCAGTTTGCGATATTGATGCTTTTAGCTTTTGTCTGGGGTAGTTCTTTCATCCTGATGAAGATAGGACTGAAAAGCTTCACCTCATACCAGGCTGCTGCAATCAGGATATTGCTGGCATCTCTGTTATTATTACCCCTGTCAATCAGGAGCATGAAACAACTGAGGCGCAGAGACCTTTCCAGTCTGCTCGTTGCCGGATTCATAGGCAGTTTTATCCCAGCCTTTCTTTTCATGAAAGCTCAAACGCAAATTGATAGTGCACTGGCCGGGATGCTCAATTCTCTTACTCCGGTTTTCACCCTCATTATTGGGATGCTATTCATGAGAACGAAAACAAAATGGACACAAATACTTGGATTGATTCTTGGCCTGGCAGGAGCATTAGGCTTAATTTCTGATGGTGAAATGATCAGTCTTAGTAATATTAATTCCTATTCATTATATATTGTTCTTGCGACCATGTGTTATGCCACCAGTGTTAATGTCGTAAAAACTAAACTCACTCATTTATCAGGAATACAGATTACTTCATTGTCTTTCATGTTCCTTTTGCCTGTATCACTCATTTTTCTACTAACAACCGACTTCCAACCAGTTTTCGCAAGTGAAGGATGGATATGGCACCTCAGTGCACTGGCAATTTTAGGAATAATCGGTACAGCTTTGGCTATGTTACTCCTTAACAGCTTAATTAGATATACCTCTGCTGTTTTCACCTCATCCGTAACATATATTATACCAATATTTGCCATTATTTGGGGCCTCGTTGATGGTGAAAATATTACAGCACTTAGTCTCATCTTCATGTCTGTTATTCTCGCCGGAGTCTATCTGATTAACAAGCGATCCAAAGCAAATAAATCAGAACCAGAACTCATTCCCGGAAAGAATCTCAAATCTACTTAATATCATCAGATAGAAGAAGTGATTTGGCACAACGGAAATATTGCACCAGGGAATCTGCTTACCTATCCCCGATCATCAGAATCAGGTTGGATATACGAAGTGCTGCGTATAAAGGATCATTGCCCTGTTTTCTTTAAACAACATTATGACCGCCTGATTTCGGGCACTAAAATATCCGGAACATCTTTAAGAAGTTCAGAGCATGAAATCCTGGAGGGTATTTTCAATTTGCTAAACTCAGCAGAAAACAGTGAAGGAAACATCCGAATCCAGGTCGAAATTGGATCAGGCACTATTATGATTGGATTTATTCCTCACAAATACCCTGATCCTGAAGAATTTATCAAGGGAGTTTCTACTGGCACTATCCTGATGGAAAGAACAGATCCGAATATTAAAACCTGGAATCTAAATGTTCGTGAGGAAGCTGATAGAATCATTAAATCATCAAAACTTAAAGAGGTAATTCTGCTGGATAATTCAGGTAATTTAACAGAGGGCAGCAGATCAAACATCTTTGCTGAAAAGAAGGGATGTCTCTACACACCACCACTGGCAAGTGTTTTACCGGGAATAACCAGGCAAATAATAATCGATCTGGCAAATAGTTTGGGAATTCCTGTTATTGAGCAAACCATCTCCTATCCGGATTTAGAAAGTTTTGACTCTTTTTTCCTTACCGGAACTTCACCCGGAGTTCTTCCGATCAACATAATTGACCAATATATGTTTAACAATAAATCTGATAAATGTGCCCTTTTAAGAAAGGCTTATGAAAACAGAATTGAGGAAAACATTAAAGAAATAAAACAATTGTACATACAAGATTAGCATGAGCAAAACTAAAACCTATGATTTCGACAAATTGGTAGCCCGAGAAAATACTAATTGTGTAAAATGGGATCTGAGAGAAACGTTTTTTGGAAAGGCTGATATATTACCTCTTTGGGTAGCTGACATGGATTTTGAAACCCCTGACTTCATTATTGAAAAAATAAAGGACAGGATGGAACATCCGGTTTTAGGATATACAATTCGTCCGGATTCTTTTAATGAGGCATTTATTCAATGGGCCAAACAAAAATATCAGTGGGATGTGGATAAGGAATGGATGAATTTCTCACCTGGGGTTGTTTCTGCTGTCACTCTGGCTGTTATGGCATGTACCCTCCCTGGAGATGAAGTCATTGTTCAACCTCCTGTATATTTCCCTTTCTTCCGCTGCGTAAAAGGTCTTAATCGGGTTCTTAAACACAATCCCCTGCGTGAAAAAGATGGCAGGCTATGCATGGATCTGGAACATCTTGAAGAAATTATTACACCTAAAACCAAAATGCTTATTCTATGTAATCCCCATAATCCGGGAGGATCAGCATGGAATGAAAATGAGCTGAAAGCCCTTGGAGATATATGTGAAAAGCATCAAATTTTGGTTCTCTCTGATGAAATACATTCAGACCTTGTTTTTGAACCACATAAGCATATTCCATTTGCGAAAGCAGTACCATCCGGCAGGGTTAAGTCTATTACCTGCATGGCAGCTTCAAAGTCTTTCAATCTCGCCGGAATGAGTACCTCACTGGTCATCATTCCTGACAAGCAAACATTCAAGCTTTATAATGAAATGTTGCAAACAGTTCATATTAACATGGGCAACATACTGGGTAGCATTGCTACTGAAACAGCTTATGCTGAGGGATGGAACTGGCTTCATCAGCTCATGGATTATTTGACAGCCAATCGGGATTATCTTTCAAATTTTGTTAAAATCCGTCTTGATTCTGTTCGAATGCTGATGCCTGAAGCAACTTATCTGGCCTGGCTGGATTTAAGCAAAACAGGACTCTCTGAAGAAGATTTGAATAAACTTATGGTTGAAAAAGCGGGAGTTGCTCTTAATTCAGGAACCATGTTTGGTCAGGGAGGGGAAGGTTTTATGAGAATCAATTTTGCCTGTCCAAGATCCATTCTAACAGAAGCCCTTGAGAAAATAGAAAAAGCATTAAATACAGTTTAAACGGATCCGGGTAATCAATATACCACAGACTTTTCTCTAAATTCAGGTCTCATATGTACCATATTTTCAGGATACTCCGGGCCTGAACAGAACCTGAAACCTAAAAAGGCTACGGTGAGGAGAATCAATCTTCTCAGCACCCGATCCAAGAACAGAACGATCAAGGTAATAATACCTGTTCAGCTTGCATTCAAAACTAAGTTGTTCTGAGATTCTCCATCTCAAGCATAGGTAAGCCCTGTATCCATTACCTGAAAGAACTGGTATACTCATCTGATAATACAGATCCGGCTCATAACGATACATCAATGGAGAATCAGGCCCCATGCTATGAATTAAAACTCCTGTACGATAAGTCAAATCTATGTTTGTAAGTTTTCCCCCAAGGTCACAGGCCACATAATATCCATGCATTTCAGATGGCTTAATACTCAGGTCAGATGCCGCTCCCAATTCGTATATCAGAAATAAGCTACCCGTATCTAATTCTTTGCGATACCTAGCCAGGGCAGACATCTCTCTTCCTTTCAGAGTAATTCTGAAATCTGTCTGATAATCATCATACTGTTTTTTACTCAAACCAAGCCTGAAACTATAATCCTGAATTGGTCTGGTCAATCCTTGCCGCCACCAGCTTGACTCCTTAATCATCCAATCAGAATGCAGAATCCATTTCTTTCGTAAATGGAATTGGTAATTAACTCTGAGGCATATTTTATCAGTAAACAGTTGATCAGATCCATCCAGACTGGTATAACGTTTAAAGTATGCTGATCCGGCATTTTGGAAAAAGAACATGAAGCGATGACGGTCGCTACCGAAATAGCTCAGGCCTAAACAGGTAGCCAGACCACTGGTATCACAGATTGACATCTCTCCAAAGAACATCCCTCCCGGTATTTTTATTTTCGTGAATCCTCCCAAACGAAACACTTTTTCTTCGAAATATTTGAGCTCCACACACCCTCCTCCAACCTGCATTCCATCAGTCCTGTATTCAATAAGCATACCTTCAGCTTGCTCATCAGCCTGCCCGACTCGCTCGATTTCTGTTTTCGTTCGATGATAGCCAGATCCCTGGAACTTCAGTAAATTTCCCTTGTCCACCAGGGCATCGATCCTTTTATCAGAGAAAAACCCAGTCAGTTTCCATCCTTTTTTCTTCCATTCTATTCCTCCACCCCTTAAAAAACGATCCTCATTTGAAGTAGAATTCGCCTTAATACCTCTGGCTCTGAATACCAGTAAATGAGGATCCATATTCCATCCAAAAAAGGCTAATCTTGTTGAAAATAGCAATCCCAAACCATGGTCGAGACTATAATCTCCAAATACAAGTTTAAGTTCCTGCCGGATGGGTTCTATTTCCAATCCGGCAGTTTGATGATCGGTAAAGGGAATCATTGATTCACCTGGGTCACTCTCAGCCAATGAATAAAAACAAAAATTCCTTCCTTTTACAGCAGCCCGGAATCTACTCTGCCAGGGAGATCCCGGATACACTACTTCATCCTTGGAATAACCAGCCTTTTTTTCGAGAACTCTTCCCATTGTCAACATAAACTGCATGCTGAGATCTTGATTATAATAATACTTATTACCAATGCTATCACCTGGTTCATTTTCCACCACAGTTTCAATTAGCTCAAGGATATCGACATCTTCCAATTCAATTCCAAGATCCATCAAACTTGACATCAGACTCATTGTTGTCCAGGGATCCGGCAGCCACTGAGCCCTGACCCCCGAAAGACTGCCAATAAGAATCAGCAGATGCATTATCAATTTTATCCTTCTCATCGAATCCAGCTAAAGGTGCTTGAAGGGGCAAGTCCGAATAAAGAACTTGTCTCAACAATAATCCGAACAGAAAAATTCTCATTAGTGAAGGCATAGCCTAAACTCATTCCGGCAGGATTAAGAATAAGTCCGGCGAACAAAGCATGACTTTTGTTCAATGTCCAGAATAAACAGGAATACATCCTGAGTTTGTGACCACTCATCGCAACAAATCCCAGTCCGAACCATTTATCCCTCTCAAAGTTAAACTGATATTGGCTATGAATAAACAAAGGTGGTTTTGAAGGAGATCTGCTGAACAAACTGCTCAGGTGATCAATATTTGTTCTAATATATTGTTGACTTGTCAGTCTGATCAGAAGAGTATTCGAACTGCTCCACAACAAAGCAACTGGATTTCTCTTAGGAGTGGCAGTAATCTGAGTCACCAGTCCGGTTTGGACAAAAATCCAGGAGCTTAGCCATTTACCCACTGATAATCTGATGCCATGGACCTGCATTCCCGGTTCAGCCAGTAAAGAATACGAAGCCTTCAATCTACTCGACATGAAAGTCGTTTCCGCCTCAAGCCCGGTATACAATAAATTTGAAACGGCTAAAGGCTGGTCGAAACGGATTGAAAGGATGTCTCGCTCTTGCATCAGGTGTTTGGACAGGTGAATTTCCTGCCAGCCTGTAGACAATACAGAACCAGCCACCTGGGCTGAACAAGGAGCTAATAAGGTGACCCAAAAGAAGAAATTAATGGAAAAAAATACCGGATTCATCTATACTGTTTACAAGTATAGATGAATCCGGAGACCTGAAATGGAAATTAATTGGTCTTAAATTTGAATTTAATTTCTGCAAGACCCTCATTTGCTTTGACAATCTTCTGAGCAAGAGAGGCTTTGAAGTCAATAACTTTTTTATGCATTTCCTCATCTCCCGTACCTATAATCTGAGCTGCCAGAATCCCTGCATTCTTGGCACCATCCAGAGCAACTGTGGCTACTGGTATCCCTGATGGCATTTGAAGAATGCTTAATATTGAATCCCAACCATCAATAGAGTTAGATGATTTTATTGGTACTCCGATCACTGGGTTTGGTGTTAATGCTGCTATAACACCGGGAAGATGAGCAGCCCCTCCCGCACCGGCAATAATAACACGAACACCTCTGTCATACGCACCTTTAGCAAATTCCATAGCTTTCTCTGGTGTACGATGAGCAGAAAGAGCATTAATTTCAAAAGGAATTTCAAACTCGTCGAGTATCTGCGCTGCTCCTTGCATTATTGGCATGTCAGATGTACTCCCCATTATAATACTAACTCTTGGCTTCATAGGATTCCTAATCGATTGTTTTTGATAATGTAATGTATTATAGAAATACCATTCTTTTTATAGCTTTGCAAGGTACAAAAATCAACTGATCCAATTGATATGAACGAGGTAAAAGTACTGGACAAGACATTCAGAAAGAGCATCTCTCATGATAAAATTATGGAAACTGTTGCCCGTATGGCTGCTGATATGGATCGTGACCTTATGGGAAAAGACCCTCTTTTCTTATCAATTTTGAATGGAGCCTTTATTTTTTCTTCCGACCTGTTCAAAATGCTACAAATGCCATGTACTATTTCCTTCGTGAAATTTGCTTCCTATGCAGGAGACAGCTCAACTGGGAAGGTCAAAGAGCTAATCGGATTATCGGAGGACTTAAAAGGAAGAAACATTGTCATCCTGGAAGATATCATTGACACAGGTCTTACTATGCAACAATTTCTGCCAGTACTGGAGAAGAAAAAGCCGGCAAGTGTCAGAATCGCTAGTTTGCTTTATAAACCCGAAGCCTTCAAAGGAAGTTACTCAATTGACTACATTGGTATGTCAATTCCAAATGATTTCATTGTTGGTTACGGCCTTGACTACAAAGGATACGGAAGAAACCTCAAAGCCATTTATACAGTTATTTAATGAACCCTTATTAAAGTATGATTCACCTTATACTATTTGGACCTCCGGGTGTCGGAAAAGGCACCCAGTCTCAACGTATTATACAACATTTTGATCTGCTCCACATTGCTTCAGGAGATTTATTAAGAATACAGATTATGAATCAATCTGATCTGGGAATAAAAGCAAAACTTTATATGGATAAAGGAGAGCTTGTCCCCGATGAAATTGTAATCAGTATGATAGAAAGTATTCTTAGCTCTCTGGATGGCAAGAATGGAGTTGTTTTTGATGGTTTTCCACGCACACCACCACAAGCCGAAGCGCTTGACGGCTTATTAAAATCAAGAGGTGAAGAGATTTCAGCCCTTGTTGCTCTCAAAGTTCCTAAAGAAGAGCTGGTGAAACGTTTAGAATCCCGGGGCTTAACATCAGGCCGGGCTGATGACTCCAGCATAAAAACCATTGAGAACCGTTTAAAGGTATATGACAATAAAACCTCCCCCGTTATAAAACATTATAGCGAACAGGGAAAATATCACCCGGTTAACGGAGTTGGGATGATTGATGACGTGTCAAAACGCCTGATTGATATTATTGAACCGATTGTGGAAGCAATTTAATTTATGGCAGATAGCAATTTCATAGACTACGTAAAAATATTCAGCCGTTCAGGAAACGGGGGAGGAGGATCATCTCATCTGCGTCGACAGAAATATATGCCCAAAGGAGGACCTGACGGAGGTGATGGAGGACGTGGCGGACATGTAATTGTGAAAGCCAATAAGCAACACTGGACCTTACTCCATCTAAAATATAACCGACATGTATTTGCCGGAAATGGTGGTAATGGAAGTCGTGAACAAAGGTCTGGATCTGATGGTGATGATAAAACTATCGAAGTTCCTTTGGGTACAGTTGTTCGCGATGTCGAAACCGGAGAACTATTATTTGAAATTACAGAGGAAGGTCAGGAGGTAATCCTAATGAAAGGGGGCAGAGGGGGTTTGGGAAATTATAATTTTAAAACCTCGACAAACCAAACACCAAGGTATTCCCAGACAGGCGAATCTGGAATTGAAGGTTGGGTTATTTTGGAACTTAAAGTGCTTGCTGACGTTGGCCTCGTTGGCTTTCCGAATGCAGGTAAATCAACTCTGCTGTCTGTTGTATCAGCGGCCAAGCCCAAAATTGCCAACTATCCCTTTACCACCCTGGTTCCTAATCTGGGTATCGTTTCATACCACGACAATCAGTCATTTGCTATGGCTGATATTCCAGGGATTATTGAAGGTGCTCATGAGGGTAAAGGCCTGGGTCTTCGCTTTCTGAGACATATTGAACGAAATTCTGTTCTCCTTTTTATTGTACCTGCTGACAGCAAAGATATCCGGGAGGAATATAATATTCTCCTCAAAGAAATTGAGCAATATAATCCTGAATTATTGGATAAACGTCGGGTATTAGGAATTTCTAAAGCCGATTTGCTTGACGAAGAGCTGACCGAGGCATTGTCTCAGGATTTGCCTGATCTGCCGCATATTTTTTTCTCGGCCCTTAGCCATTATCAGCTTGACCCTTTGAAAGATATGTTATGGCAGGCTTTGCATATGTAGCAAGATGATTGAGCAACTTATTCAATTTGATCAGAAACTTTTCACCCTACTGAATGGCTGGGGAATTCCGTTTTTCGACCCTGTGATGCGTTTAGCCTCCGCAACATGGATATGGATCCCAGTATATTTATTTCTAATTCTGTTCATGCTAAAATCCGGCAGGAGAAAAGGGATATGGGCAGTGATTTTTTTAATCATTACATATTTCCTTACAGAACAGCTTTCTGTTCATGCATTTAAAGAAGTTTTCGAACGTTTGCGTCCCTGTCATGATCCTGATATGGCAGAGAGAGTTCGCTTAGTAGTAAATAGTTGTGGTGGCCGTTTTAGTTTTGTATCAACACATGCCACTAACGCATCTGGCTTAGTTGTTTTCAGCATATTGTTTTTCATGAAAAAATCATTCACCTGGCCCCTTCTAATCTGGGCCTTAATCGTCAGTTACAGCCGAATTTATGTGGGTGTCCACTACCCTGGTGATATACTCGGCGGCTGGATTCTTGGTACTATTATCGGATTGCTTACTTTTGCACTTTTCAAACTAATTTATCAAAGACAATTATTAAATGGCCCCACAAGTAAAGAAAATTGAGATCCATACCCATCCGGAAGGTGAAGAAATTTATCTTAAGGAAATTAGTGAATTTGATGAAAGGGGAAATTTAATTCTTCAAGAAGAGTACCTGCCGGATGGCAGCATTGAAAATAAAACTGAATCCTGGTATGATGGTGACAATCGCATTCTTGAAGAGAAGCAGTATACAGATGAAGGAGTTTTGGCCGATCATAAGAAATACAATAGGAATGAGCAGGGTGAGCTGCTAAAAGTAGAAATCGCCTATCAGGATGGTTCAAAAGCTTTTCAAACTTCACACATCGACCCTGATTCACTTCTGGAGACTATTGAAGAAAAAGACGAAGACGATGAACTGGAATTCAGAGAGTTAAATCAATACAACTCTGACAAACAATTATTAAGTAAGGAAGTTTACGACTTTAACAATAAGCTGAAAGAAGCTTTTACTTATGAATATAATAGTGATGGGAACCTTGTAAAAAGGGCTCAGTTTGATCACAAACGTAAACCCGAGCTGCAAACAGAGTATAAGTACAATGAAAATGGCTTAATGGTTTATCGTGCTAATCGCAACCGCAAAGGTAAATTATCTGATTTTCTCAAAGTAGAATACGACAGTAAAGGTCAGGTAGTTAAACAGAGCTTTAGCGACAATTTCTTTTTTGTTTTTGAATATGACACAAATGGAAATGCTGTTCTGGAGGAACGCTTATCTGCCAATAATGAGATGGAGTATCAGAGCCGCTTCGAATATGATGAAAACAAGCAGTTGATCAAGGAAATCAATGCTGGTTTTACCAGAGAACTGACCTATCACTATCACAAAGCCTAACAAAAAAGGTCTCACCAAACCAGCTGAAACCCAGCAGTGTTAATAGTTCTGTTGAAAACCTGATTCCAAATCGGGGGGGCTTTTTATTATCTTTGTACTTATGGCAGAAAAGAAGATTGAACAATATTCAGAAGAATCTATTAAGACTCTATCGCCAAGAGAGCATATTCGCTTAAGACCTGGTATGTACATTGGTAAATTGGGTGATGGTTCTTCGCATGACGACGGAATTTATGTTCTGCTCAAAGAAGTGATCGACAACTCTATTGATGAGTTCATGATGGGGAATGGTAAGGTAATTGACATATCCATTGAAGAACGGGAAGTATCTGTACGCGATCATGGAAGGGGAATCCCTCTTGGGAAGGTAGCCGATGCAGTATCCAAAATGAATACAGGCGCAAAATACGACTCCAAAGTTTTCAAAAAATCTGTTGGTTTGAATGGTGTTGGATTAAAAGCTGTGAATGCATTAACCAGTTCATTTGTAATTCGCTCTTTCAGAGAAGAACAAGTAAAGGAAGTTACTTTTACTCAAGGTAAGCTGATAGATGATAAAAAGCTTGCAAAGACTGAAGAAGAATCAGGAGTTGAAATAAGTTTTGTTCCTGACAAAAATATTTTTGGCAGCTATCGTTATCTGAATGAGTATGTTTCTAATATGCTCAAAATTTATGTATACCTGAATGCTGGTTTGACCATTCGTTTTAATGGGGAGAAGTTTTTCTCACGTTATGGCTTGCTGGATCTGTTACAATCCAAAATGAGCCAGGAGGGTTTATACCCGATTATCCATTTGAAAGAAGAAGATATTGAAATAGCAATTACTCATGGAAACCAGTATGGAGAAGAGTATTATGCTTTTGTGAATGGGCAGCACACCACACAGGGAGGAACCCATTTATTAGCCTTCAGAGAAGCTCTGGTAAAAACGATTCGTGAGCATTATCAAAAAGATTTCGATGCATCTGACATTCGTGCATCTGTGGTTTCGGCCGTTAGTATAAAAGTAGAGGAGCCTGTTTTTGAATCTCAAACGAAGACTAAGCTGGGGTCAAAGGATATCGGGCCCAATGGAATAAGTATCCGTAACTTCATTGTAGACTTCCTTAAGAAACACCTTGACAATTATCTACACAAAAATCCAGAGGTTAAAGAAATATTGTATAGAAAAATTCTGGATTCAGAGAAGGAGCGAAAGGCCATTTCGGGTATTAAAAAGATTGCCCGGGATAGGGCAAAAAGAGCTTCACTTCACAACAAAAAACTGAGGGATTGCAAAATTCACTACAATTCAAAGAATGACCGCCGACAAGAAACCTCAATTTTCATCACAGAGGGTGACTCAGCATCAGGCTCCATTACAAAATCACGTGATGTAGCAATACAGGCAGTTTTCAGCTTGAAAGGGAAACCTAAAAACACTTTTGGTGAAACCAAAAAGCTGGTGTATGAAAACGAGGAGTTTAATTTACTTCAGGCAGCACTTAATATCGAGGAAGGCATTGAAGATCTGCGATATAACAATGTAATTATTGCCACCGATGCAGATGTGGATGGAATGCACATACGCTTACTTCTGCTTACTTTCTTCCTTGAATTTTTTCCTGATCTAATCAAATATCGACATCTGTATATTCTACAAACTCCCTTATTCAGGGTAAGGGATAAAAGAAAATCATACTATTGTTATAGTGAGACTGAGAAAACCCGGGCCATAAAAAAGCTCAAAGGAAAACCTGAAATTACCCGATTCAAAGGTCTCGGTGAAATATCACCCGACGAATTCAAATACTTTATTGGGCAAGACATTCGTCTTGAACCTGTTCTCTTAAGGAAGGAGGATGCCGTTCAAAAAATGCTTGAATTCTATATGGGAAAAAACACACCCGAGCGACAGGAATTCATAATTGACAATCTGGTAATTGAAGAAGATACAGTGATGACTGAATAAGGAAGCAGAGTAACATGACCAAAGAACAAAACTTAGATAATATACCTGAAGAAAATCATGAGCAGGATCTTAATCCGGAGAACGGTAATGGTCGTACTAAAGAGATTACCCATCTCCCCGGAATGTATAAAACCTGGTTCCTGGAGTATGCCTCATATGTAATTCTGGAAAGAGCCGTTCCTCATCTCTATGATGGACTTAAACCAGTACAACGCAGAATTCTTCATTCAATGCGACGTCTTGATGATGGCAGGTTTAACAAAGTTGCTAATGTGATTGGGCACACTATGCAATTCCACCCACATGGAGATGCCTCAATAGGAGATGCTTTGGTTCAACTGGGCCAGAAAGAACTACTGATTGAAACTCAGGGAAACTGGGGAAATATTCTCACTGGTGACAGAGCTGCAGCGCCGAGATATATTGAGGCACGACTCTCTAAATTTGCTCAGGAGGTAGTTTTCAATCCCAAAACTACAGAGTGGAAATTATCATACGATGGTCGAAATAAAGAACCGGTTAACCTGCCAGTTAAATTTCCATTGCTTCTGACGCAAGGGGTAGAAGGTATCGCTGTTGGTCTGGCTTCCAAAATTCTTCCGCATAATTTCATTGAACTCATAGATGCCACAATTGCCTACCTTAAAAATGAAGAGTTCACTATCCTGCCGGATTTTACCACAGGCGGAAATGCTGATTTCAGCAAATACCAGGATGGACTCCGTGGTGGTAAAATTCGTATCAGAGCAAAAATTGTCAAACAGGATAAAAGAACACTGGCTATTACCGAGATTCCCTTTGGTAAAACCACCAGCAGTCTGATCGACTCTATCATTTATGCCAATGATAAAGGCAAAATCAAAATCAAAAAGATAGATGACAATACTGCAGCAAAAGTAGAGATTCTGATTCACCTGGCTCCAAATGTATCAACCGACAAAACAATTGATGCATTGTACGCCTTTACAGATTGTGAAATCTCTGTATCTCCAAATTCATGCGTAATATCTGATGACAAACCACGTTTCCTCGGTGTTACACATATGCTTCAAACTTCTGCAGACAATACCGTTGCCTTGCTGAAGGAAGAATTATTGATCAGGAAAAGAGAATTAGAAGATGACTGGCATAATTCATCACTTGAAAAGATATTTATTGAAAATAGAATTTACCTTCTGATAGAGGAATGTGAGACCTGGGAATGTATCATCAAAACCATTGACAAAGGATTGAATCCTTTTAAAAAACTACTACAAAGACCTGTCACTGAAGATGATATCACAAAACTTACCGAAATAAAAATAAAGCGAATTTCCAAATATGATGCTTTCAAAGCAGATGATCATATCAAGGCTATAGATAAGGAGCTCCTGATTGTACAAAATCATCTTAGCAATCTCATAATATATGCCATTGACTATTTTAAAGGATTGAAAAAAAGGTACGGTAAGGGGAAAGAGAGAAAAACAGAAATACGAAACTTCGATAATATTGTGGCAACCAAAGTTGTAGTTGCCAATGAAAAGCTCTACGCTAATTTTGATGATGGTTTTATTGGAACATCCCTGAAAAAAGACCAATTTCTCTTCGAATGTTCTGACATTGATGAAGTAATCATTATTCGTAAAGATGGATCATACCTTATCACTAAGGTTGCTCCCAAAGCCTTTGTGGGTAAGAATATTCTGCATGTAAGCGTATTCAAAAAAAATGACGCCCGAACAACCTATAACCTTACTTATCGAGATGGTAAGAATGGCCATTCATATATAAAAAGATTCGCAATAAAAGGAGTTACCCGCGATAAAGAATATCAACTGACAAAAGGAACCACCGGATCGCGAATTACCTATTTATCCGTTAATCCAAATGGCGAAGCTGAAGTAATCAGGGTTGTTTTGAAGCCCAAACCAAAATTAAAGAAGCTCAATTTCGAATTTGATTTCAGTGAACTGGCGATAAAGAATAAAAACGCCATGGGCAATATTCTTACGAAGCATAGTGTTCATAAGATCAGTCTAAAAGAAAAAGGAGTTTCAACTCTTGGAGGAAGACAAATATGGTTTGACGGAGATGTCAACAGGCTCAATGCTGATTCGCGAGGAATATACCTTGGAGAATTCACCGGAGACGATCGCATTCTGATTATAACCAAAAGAGGCAGTTTCAGACTCACGAATTATGATCTGAGCAATCATTTTGATGAAGAAATTTTACTTATTGAGAAATTTGATTCCTCCAAAGTATATTCTTGCATATTCTTTGACGCTGACCAGAAATTCTATTATTTGAAACGCTTCCAGATTGACGGCTCTACCAATGGGAGGCCTCAAACATTTGTTGGTGATAATCCTGATTCAATCCTTATTCATCTAATAGAAGATCTTTTACCCAATATTGAGATTTGCTTCGGCGGTAAGAACTCAGAGAAAGAAAACGAAAAGATCTTTGTTGCGGAATTCATAGCTCTTAAAAGCTTCAAGGCCCGAGGTAAACGTCTGACAAACCATGAAGTTGAAAAGATTGTCAAACTCGAATCTACCGAACCAGACCCTGAACTGATTGATTCAATTTATGGTGAAGGATTTTTCACAATTCATCAAGAAGAAACTGCTCTGGAAGTGGAGGATTATGAAACCCTCACCAAATCAGATTCAGGCAATAAGGAAACTACCGTAATTCCTGAAAAACTGACCGAGAAGAAAGCAGAGAAAGAAACAAAAACAGTGGATAAGAGTAAGAAACCTGATGATAAAATTAAATCTCCCAAAACCACTGAAGAACAGAATCGGGATGATGATGATGACAATTCTTCAGCACAGATGACTCTTGAATGGTAGACGAAACAACAAATTGCCTGGTAATCATGGGATTCATGGGTTCAGGGAAATCAACCCTGGGGCGTTCACTTGCTAAAAGCTGGCAGTGCGACTTTACCGATCTTGATCATTATATTGAGGCCAGTACACAAATGAGTATATCCCGCATCTTTGAATTACATGGTGAATCTGGATTCCGAAAAAAAGAACGCCTGGCATTAATTGAAATCTTGCGATCACCAATACCGAAAGTTTTGTCTCTTGGAGGAGGTACACCCTGTTTTCTGAACAACATGAATGAAATTAATAATCTTTCCAGAAGCGTGTATCTGAAACTTTCGCCAAAAGAATTGACAAGACGCCTGCATAGATCTCATAATCCACGTCCCTTGCTAGCCGGGAAATCAATATCAGAATTGGAAGAATACATACAAAAAGAACTATGCCATCGAGAACAATACTACGGATTAGCCAAACATATCATCGAATCTGACAGTATCAGAACAGAAGATCTAATCACCTTTCTCCCCAGACTTTAACAACTTGCTCTTCTCATCAAAATCCAGTGCTTTCCAAAGAGCTGCAGTCATCTGTTCTTCCACATCGCCAAATCGATCCTGATAGTCTTCGATGCTTCTGCGTATCACACCATGCGCTTCCTCACGGGAATATATATGTGTAATTTCAGTCTTCTTTTTTGAAAGACCAGGCATATCCTTATATGTCAAGAAATAGTGTCTCAACCTGGCAATAAGAGTTTCAGGAATGTACTCTATATCACGCCAATGCTGATATACTTCATCATTTTTCATAATGGCAATTATCTTATCATCAGCTTCACCACCATCAATCATTCTGAATCCTCCGATAGGAATTGCTTTCACTAAAAGATTACCATGTTCAATATGTCGTTCAGTAAGAACGCAAATATCTAAGGGATCCCCATCACCCATAAGCTCTTTTCGTCCGGTTTTTGCCCGGCATAAATTCGCAACTCTCTCCCAGCAATATGTCTGAGGAATAAATCCATAGAGAGCTGGAACATGATTTGAAAATTTCTGTGGGCGGTCAACCTTCATATATCCTGATTCTTTATCAATCTCATACTTAACAGTATCAGTTGGTACAACTTCGATATATGCTGTAATCTCATCAGGAGCGAGTTCACCTATTGATATACCATGCCATGGATGGGATGTATATCTCAGGCCAATCATCTCCCATAAACGACTCAATTCTTCTTTTGCCATTTGTTGGGTGTTATATCTGCAAATTTAGCATTTACCTGATTAAAACCGGAAATAAATAAACGGTACTAATTCACTTGACTGGAACATGTAAATAATAAATAGTACGGCCATCATTGAAACAATTTTGAGCCAATAAGGCCAGGTAATAAACCTTCCTCTGAAGTTTTCAATCCATCCGGTAGGTACAAGGATAAATAAAAAGCTTATTATCAATATAATTAAGGAAAGGCCATAGGCTGGGAAAAGACTATCAAAACTACCGCCTCCAAAGCTGGTAAATATCTGTTTGAACATATTGAAACCAACCTGGGGCGTTTCGGCCCGGAAAAATACCCAGCCAATGGTAATCAGGTGAAAAGTAAATAATCGTCTGATCCAAAGCCTGGTGGATTGACCTCGATTTGGAAGGAGCTTTTCTATAACCAACAATATCCCATGATATGCTCCCCAAATAAGAAAGCGCCAGTGAGCACCGTGCCATAAACCACCCAGTACCATTGTAATCATTAAATTGATATTCTGTCGCAATTTACCATGCCGGTTTCCTCCCATTGGAATGTATAAATAATCGCGCAACCAACTTGAAAGACTGATGTGCCAGCGTCGCCAGAAATCAGTAATTGACACAGACTGATACGGAGCATTAAAGTTTACAGGTAGTTTAAAACCAAGCAGCAGGGCAACCCCAATAGCAATATCTGTATATCCTGAAAAATCAAAAAATATCTGAACGGAATAACTATATATTGAAAGAAGATTTTCAAAACCCGAATAATAAGCCGGTGATTGAAACACCTTATCAACTACTTGAACGGCCAAAAAATCAGCTACAACCATTTTTTTAAGTAAGCCACCAAGAATAAGATACACAGCATGCCACATCTGGCGGCGCGTGAGCTTATACTTTTGATACAATTGAGGGATAAAGGAGGCTGCCCTTACAATTGGCCCTGCCACCAGCTGTGGAAAGAAGGACACGTAAAAACCAAAATCCAGGAGACTGGTCACAGGCTTGACCTGTCCCCGATACACATCTACTGAATAGGAAATGGTTTGAAATGTATAAAATGAAATTCCCACAGGCAGGATGATATGATCAATATCTAATGTTGCTCCACTTAATTCATTCCAGAAAAGAGCCAGATAATTGGTAACTCCAATATCGTGATTCAATAATCCAGACAACAGATCTGAAATAAAATAGGCATATTTGAAATAAAAGAGAATACTCAGGTTGACTACAATACTTAGGATCAGCCAGGCTTTCTTCCTGTATCCGTCAGAACTCCTGAATATGGCTTTACCGATGAAATAGTCAGCAAGTGTTGATACAACCAGCATAAAGAAAAATAATCCCCCGGCTTTATAATAGAAAAACAAACTGACTACCAGGAGGTAGGCATTCCTCATAACGGGTTTCTTATAAAAGAAGGAATAAACGAGCAGTACTACTGCCAGCATCACCCAAAAAAGGGAACTGGTGAAATACATCGGATCCTCCGGTGTATAAAGGAGGATATGTAACCACTTATTCTCCATTCTCCCCTTGCTCTACATATCTCTGAAAACCCTCAATAAGAGCAGCATATATTCCATCTGCAACTACTGCTCCACCTGGAATAGTAAAGTGGGTATAATCTTTGCGCAATAATGGTGGATGTGCCTTTTCCCAAAGAATGCAGGATTCCATTCCACCCATGAACTGGAATAAATCAAAAAATGCAGAGCCAGTTTCTCTGGCGGCATCTCTCATTGCTGCAGAAACCTTCGGAACTGAAGCAAATGATCTGGCATGACTGCCTCTGATTTTTCCCATATCTGAAACCCCAATCAAGAGTATCGGGATATCACCAGCCATTGATCTGATGGTCTTTATCTCCCGTACCAACAACTGGCGATAATAATCAAATTCTGATCTTTTGGCTGGCACAACATTAATTCCAAAATGCAAAATAATTAATTGAGGGTCAAGATAACTGAGATGTTGTTTATACACCTCTGGGTTGATGCTGCTGAACTCCAATCCTGCACTCCCACGCAGTGGAATATGATCGACAATCACACCGTCGTCTGACTCGAAGCTGATACCATGAATAATTGGACTTCCTGTAGAATTAATACTAATTTTAAACTGTTCAGCTGATTGCTCAAACGCAAAAGGAATCGCCTGAATTCCTGGACGCGATGGCACTGTAGCCGTAAAATTATCAAGCATAGATGACAAACCTACTTCTGTATGACTGATGGGCGATTCAATATACAAACGACCATCACTGATTTGGTTAAACTGGTCATTGCTAGTTCTTAAGTTAAAACTTGAGAATGCTTTTATACCCGAGAAAATGCAATAGCTCAATGCTGCACCAAAGCGATTCTCTCCAGGTCCATTTCCAGATCTTACCACTCCATATTTCTTCCAGTTTTTACTATTACTGAGCTCAAATATCAGTGATGTATAAAGGGGCTCGTACAATGCGTACAATCCAGATCCTGACCCACCAAATTCTTTCTGGAAAGATTGTCTTAAATACTGTACAATGCGATCCCCCTCAATCTGAGAATCACCATAGTATAATATTCTGGTTTTCTTTCCTTCAAGCTTGCTTTTTTGGAGTGACTCAAAAAAGCCAAGCAGAGCCATCTGAGTTTCATCCGGATACTCAACAGGTTGTGGATGAACGAGTTTTCCATGACTGGCTTTTAAATCTGAAATTTCGTACTTCAGCTGGGACTCAGCAGGTTCATCGGCAGGTTTGTAAATCGGAGCTGCGATAACTGGTCCCGATCCTCTTACAATAACTGTACGATCAACTGAAAGCCTCGGCAATCTGATCTCATGACCTCCTAACTCAATTGTACTGTTACTGATTAGAATTCTAAACAAGAAAAGAGCTATCAGCACCCAAATAAAACTAATAAAAACCTTATAAGGTGGATACTCTTTCAATTCAATAATTGTTTAGATGTTCAATCTTTCCTAGTGCATTTCAAATACCAGATTAATACCAAGATAACTCTCTTTCCCGGGCAAATAACCCTGAATGGGACTTAAAATTAAACTTAAATCATCACTCACATCATAGTTAAAGAAATGTCCGTCTACATTGGCATCTACTACATTCAGTCCCCAAACCGCCAGCATGATAATTACTGACATATCCCTGTTCTTGCGATACTCGTCAATTTTTGGCAATAGTTGACTTGTTGTATGAATATCATCTTTATTAAACACCTCAGCCTCTGGGTCTTCATACAGCCTGATATAATCGTCTCTGCAAACTACATAATTATGGTGGTTATCATAAATAAAGTATCCTACCGTGGCCAGACCTGCGTATACGATCGGAATCTTCCAGTATTTTCTGTTGTATGCCTGCCCCCAGCCTGGGATTAGCGCTGAATACAAAGCAGATTTAGATGGTGAATGTTCTGTTGACCGTAACAGTTGAAATAGTTTACTGGAATCTGCCTTTGCACGCAACTGAGCGTGGTTTTGAGGAACAGTCACCCACAAGAGAATGAGAATCAATCCAATCAGAAATCGCCTCTTTGGGTGCATTAATTTAAATTGGGCATTTCTATTTGTCGAGTTGATCAAGTATTCCGATGATTCTTTCAAGGTCTGCATCAGTAGTAAATGGGATTATTATATTGCCTTTCCCATATTGATTTCTATTAAAATCAACCGGGGTACTAAAAAAACGACTTAGCTGATCTTTTAGTTTATCATATTGATCTGATTTTTCAATAGTGCCCTTTACAGGTTTTTTTGGCTTAGTTTTATTTCCCTTGACCAGCTGTTCTGTTTGTCTGACTGATAATCCCGCCCTTAATACTTTATTGAAAATAACCAGTTGTCTTTCTCGATCCTCAATATTGATCAAAGCTCTGGCATGCCCCATACTAAGTTCATTATTACGAATACCAGCTTGTATTTCAGCAGGAAGCTTAAGCAATCTCAGATAGTTGGATATTGTAGATCGTTTCTTACCCACTCTCTCGCTCATACTTTCCTGAGTAAGCTTACATTCTTCAATCAGGCGCTGATAAGATATTGCTACTTCAATGGCATCCAGGTCTTCCCTTTGGATATTTTCGACCAGAGCCAATTCCAGCATAGCCTGATCATCGGCCTTACGAATATAGGCTGGTATTTTTTTCAAACCCACCCTGATCGAAGCCCGGAATCTTCTTTCACCTGTAATCAGCTGATATTTATTCGCAGCTGTCTGACGAACTGTGATTGGTTGAATAATGCCAAGCTCTCTTATGGAGTCGGCCAATTCTTCAAGAGCCACATCATCAAATTTCTCACGAGGCTGAAACGGATTTGTCTCAATCTGACTTATTGGTATCTCATTTACAGAAGCTCCAGGCTTTACGTCAGCATCTTCAATAAGTGCACCTAATCCTCTGCCTAACACGGTTTTTTTCGCAACCATATAAACTGTTTATCAGGCCCCGGGCCTATTCATCTTCTCCATCAACCTGAATCACTTTATCAGATTCATCCAACTCGGTCATACTATTTTTCTGCAGTAGCTCACGGGCCAGGTTCAGATAATTTACAGAACCCTTAGAATCAGCATCATACATAACCACAGGTTTCCCATAACTCGGTGCTTCACCTAATTTGATATTCCTGCGTATTATTGTCTCGAAAACCATTTGCTGGAAATGTTTCTTTACTTCATCGTACACTTGATTTGACAAGCGCAGACGTGCGTCATACATTGTCAGAAGAAATCCTTCAATCTCCAATTCAGGATTAAGTCTGCTTTGTATGATTTTAATCGTATTCAACAATTTCCCCAGTCCTTCCAAAGCGAAATACTCACATTGTACAGGTACAATAACAGAATCGGCTGCAGTAAGTGCATTAACAGTTAACAATCCTAAAGATGGTGAGCAGTCAATCAGCACAAAATCATAGCCATCTTTCACATCATTAATAACCTTAGCCATCATCTTCTCCCTGTTGGGAAGATTCAGCATCTCAATTTCAGCTCCAACTAAATCAATATTCGAAGGCAAAACATCAAATCCGGGCACTTCCGAATTTAAAATAATATCAATGGCATTTACTTCATCAATAATACACTCGTAGATACTTGTCTTTACAGCCCTTACATCAAAACCAGCTCCTGATGTGGCATTTGCCTGTGGGTCAGCATCTACTAATAATACTTTCTTTTCCAGTACAGCCAAACTTGCCGCCAAATTAATAGCCGTAGTGGTTTTGCCAACTCCTCCTTTTTGATTGGCTATTGCAATAACTTTCGTCATGAAAAACTATCTAATTAATTAAAAATTATCTCAAAAAATTCAAAGCTCAAATTTATAATTAATATTTGAATCTATCGGATTGTTTGTCGGGCTTTTTTTAACATGATCCGATTATTCTGATTGTGAGAATATCCACAGATCAGGTATTATGGATTTTCATATCTTTCACCATGAGCTGAATACTTGACATTCCTCTATAGGTATTCTCTTCCACGCTAAAAACCAAGTCAAAAGCTTTCCCCTTATGGATATCGTTAAAAAAATGCCCCATATTAAAAGCAATAGCATCCATTGTGCCATGACCAGGTGACTCAATGACGAGGCTTAGTTTTAAATGCTCCCATCCTCTGCCCACCTGTCGTGACCTGCCTGTATCCCTAAGATTCCTGGCAATGAAAACCGGAGTGAGATTATCAGGTCCAAAGGGTTCAAATTGCTTTAAAATTCTAAAAAACTTTGCACTAATCTGATTCAGTGTGATTTCCTGATCAATAAGTATCTGTGGCTTTAACTGGTCATCAGTTATGGTTTCTTCCACATAATTCTCAAAGCGCTCAATAAAAGCATCAACATTTTCTACCGGCATGCTTAATCCTGCGGCATACTTATGACCACCAAAGCTCTCTAATAAGTCAGAACATGCACTAACTGCCCGGTAGAGATCATATGTATCAATTGATCTGGCTGAACCTGTTGCCATGTTATCTGAACGGGTAAGAATAACAGTAGGTCGGTAAAAATGCTCTATTAACCTACTTGCCACGATACCAACCACTCCTTTATGCCAATCAGGATTATACAGCACTGTAGATTTCTTAGCTGGTCCTAACTCAAGTTCCTGCACAAGTTTCATGGCTTCCTCAGTAATATCACCATCTATATTTTTCCGGTCCTCATTAAACGAATTTATCTTGTTTCCCAATTTAATTGCATTGACTTCATTTTCACATACCATGAGTTCAACTGAACTGGCTCCTGAGGATATTCGACCAGCAGCATTGAGCCTTGGACAAATTTTAAAAACCAAATCTGAAACAGATAAAAGCTTATTGCCACAATTTGATATTTGAATTAAGGCCTTCAAACCGGGGAGAGGATCCTCATTTAGTTTGCGCAAACCATGATATGCCAGGATTCTGTTTTCTCCTGTCATCGGAACCAGATCAGCTGCATTGCTAACACAAACCAAATCCAGATACTGCGCAACTTGTGCAAATGGGATTCCATTCCTTAAGCAAAAACCTTGCAATAATTTAAAACCCACACCACAACCTGATAATTCTTTATACGGATAATCACAACCATCACGTCTGGGGTCAAGTATAGCACAAGCATCAGGCAATTCCTCTCCTGGCAGATGATGATCACAAACTATAAAATCAAGTCCCTTCTTTTTTGCATAAGCAATCTTATCAACTGCCTTTATTCCACAATCCAGGGCAATTACAAGACTATAATCATTCTTAAGCGCATACTCAATACCCATAAAGGATATTCCGTAACCCTCTGCATATCGATCAGGAATGTAATACCCAAGTTTTTCTGTCCTTTGTCTTAAAAAAGAGAATACAAGAGCAACAGATGTGGTTCCGTCAACATCATAATCTCCGTAAACGAGAATCTTTTCACCATCATCCAAAGCCTTTTTTAAGCGTTGAATTGCTTTATCCATATCCAGCATTAAGAAAGGATTATGCAAGCCTTCTAATTCAGGACGAAAGAAATGACGTGCCTGATCAAAGTCATTGATTCTTCTTTGAACCAACAAACTAGACAGCGCAACATCAATACCAAGTTCATCTGAAAGACTATCAACAAGGGCTCGGTTCGGTTCGGACAATATTTTCCATTTCTTCTCCATCCAGCAGCAAATCGCAAGATTTAAAGATACGCATTTTTACCTTTTGATTAATTCTGTCGGTAAAGTATCTTTGCACAAAATCAATCGCATGAGCATGCAGGAATTAAGCGAACAAGAAATCATACGTAGAAAGTCACTTGATGAAATCAGGAAGCTGGGCATTAACCCCTATCCAGCAGCTAAATACCCGGTGAATACAAACAGCCAGGAGATAAAACAGCTTTACAAGCAGGAAGAAAATAACTTTCAGGAAGTTTGTATTGCCGGACGAATCATGAACCGACGTATCATGGGGAAGGCCTCTTTTGCTGAGATTCAGGACGGTAAGGGCCGTATACAGATCTATTTTAACCGTGATGAATTGTGCAAAGGAGAGGATAAATCCCTGTACAATATTGTTTTCAAAAGGCTTCTTGACATTGGAGATATTGTTGGTATCAAGGGCTATGTATTTATTACTCAGGTCGGGGAAGTCAGTGTTTTTTGTCAGGAGCTGACCATACTTTCTAAATCCATAAGACCTCTGCCTGTTGTGAAAGAAAAAGAGGGTAAAACATATGATGCTTTTTCGGATCCCGAGCAAAGGTACAGGCAAAGGTATCTTGACTTAGTTGTGAATCCTCAAGTGAAGGAGACATTTAAAAAGCGCAGCCAACTTGTACGTTCAATGCGGAATTTTCTTGATGATAAGGGATATCTGGAGGTAGAGACTCCTATATTGCAACCCATTCATGGAGGTGCTGCTGCTCGGCCTTTCAAAACTCACCACAATACTCTTGATCAGACATTGTACCTGAGAATAGCCAATGAGCTGTACCTCAAGAAACTTATAGTTGGTGGATTCGATGGAGTATATGAATTTGCCAAAGACTTCAGGAATGAAGGAATGGACCGTTTTCATAATCCGGAGTTCACTCAGATGGAGTTATATGTAGCCTACAAAGATTATTTCTGGATGATGGATACCGTTGAGGAGATGGTTGAAAAGATAGCTCTTGACCTCCACGGCACCACACGAGTCCAGGTCGGAGAACATGTAATAGATTTCAAAAGGCCATGGAAAAGATTTACCATGTTTGAAGCCATAGAGCATTTCACCGGCATTGATGTAAGTGCCATGAATGAGAGTCAATTGCTGGCTACCTGTAAACAACTGGGGATAGACACAGATGAGAGCATGGCTAAAGGTAAATTGATTGATGAAATTTTTGGTGAGTGCTGTGAAGCCAAGCTTATTCAACCTACGTATATTACTGATTATCCGGTAGAGATGTCGCCATTAGCAAAAAAGCATCGTTCAGCCGACGGATTGGTGGAGCGTTTTGAAGCCATCTGTAATGGTAAAGAAATCTGTAATGCCTATTCAGAATTGAACGACCCAATTGATCAGAGACAGCGCTTCGAAGATCAACTGCTGTTGGCTCAGCGTGGTGATGAAGAGGCCATGGCCCTCGATGAGGATTTCTTAAGAGCCATAGATCTGGGTATGCCACCAACCTCCGGTTTGGGAATAGGAATTGATCGACTCGCTATGATCATGACCAATGCTGCCAGTATACAGGATGTAATATTCTTCCCGCAAATGCGACCCGAAAAAATTATTGAGCCAGACAAGGATTCTGTATTTACCGAGCTTGGCATCCATGAAGATTTGATTCCTCTTATAAAAAAGACCGGTATCATCAGGCTAAGTCAGCTATCAGATGTTAATCCAAACAAATTTCACCAAGATCTGTGCGGAATGAATAAGAAACATAAAATGGGACTTAAAAATCCAAGTCAGGATGAAGTTAAATCCTGGATTGAGAAGATTAATTCAAAATAATAAAGAATGATTCAATTAGATTTATCAGGTCTTGAACAATTGATTTCAATTGACAGTGTAGCGAAAAACTCTTTGGAGAAAAACCAACTCTTACATAATGGACAAGGAGCAGGAAATAATTTCCTGGGCTGGGTTAATTTGCCAGCAGGAGTGAATCCTGAGCTCTCAGGTATTATTGAGCTAACAACACCCCTGAGGGAAAAACTTGATTGCATTGTCGTAATTGGAATTGGCGGTTCTTATTTAGGAACTAAAGCGGTGTTAACTGCCCTGCGTCCAACTCTGGCACTTGATCAATCTGCTCCACAAATTCTTTTTGCAGGTCATCAGCTCGACCAGGCTTATCATACACAGTTACTTAAGCATCTTGAGCAAAAAAACTGGGGTATTGTAGCTATTTCTAAATCAGGAACAACCACAGAACCTGCATTAGCTTTCAGACTCTTGAGAAATGCTTTGATATCTCAGTTCGGATCAGATGAATCACGTCATCGAATTATTGCTGTTACCGATAAAAATAAAGGAGCGCTGCGTTCCCTTGCTGATAAAGAACAGTACCAGACTTATGTCATTCCTGATGATGTTGGGGGCAGATTCTCTGTTCTGACACCGGTTGGATTAATCCCGCTTGCCCTTGCTGGGATTGATATCAGGGGACTAGTGAATGGAGCCCTTTCTCAAATGGAAAAATGTGGCCATGATCGAACATTTAATAACAATATGGCAGCACAATATGCTGCTGCTCGCTTCTTATTGAATCAGAAAGGTAAGAACATCGAAATTCTATCCAATTTCAACCCTGCTTTACATGACGTAGCAGAATGGTGGAAACAATTATACGGGGAAAGTGAAGGAAAAGATGGCAAAGGTATCTTTCCTTCCAGTGTTGATCTCACAACTGATCTGCATTCAATGGGGCAATTTATACAGGAGGGAACACGTAATCTTTTTGAAACAACAATATTAATTCAAAAGGCAGCTGGTGATATAATCATTCCGGAACAAGATGACGATTCTGATCAATTAAACTATCTCGCCGGAAAAAGCATGGATTATGTAAATAAACAAGCAGCAGAAGGAACATTGTTGGCTCATGCTGATGGCGAAGTACCTGTTATCAGAATAGAAATGGACGAATTATCCGCCTATTCCCTTGGTGAATTATTCTATTTCTTTGAAAAAGCCTGTGGTATATCAGGCTATATGTTGGGTGTAAACCCTTTTGATCAACCTGGAGTTGAAGCTTATAAAAAGAATATGTTTGCCTTACTCGGAAAACCTGGTTTTGAAGAAGCCACTCTGGAGATAATGAAACGATTGAAGCAATAATCCAGATGAAGTCAAATACTCTAAAAGGTTATCTTCTGGCTCTGATCGGAGCCTTAGCGCTGGCCTTGTCGTTCATTTTCAGCAAGTCTGCTCTCAATACGGTTCATTTTGTTCAATTCGGACTAGTATGGTTTGCAATGGGATTCATTTGGCTTTGCGGGTACATTTGGATTTCAGGAGATTACAGAAAAATCCTAAAGCTTGGTACATCAGGACATATTTATACATTTCTGGTAGGACTCTTTGAGGCTTTGGGAACTGTTTTCTTCTATCTGGCTCTAAATAAAGTCGATAATCCGGCTATTGTTTCATTTCTTGGTAATGCCGGACCTGTTTTTGTAACAATTTTCGGTATTCTTTTATTAAAGGAAAAGTATTCCGGGCTTGAGCTCTTCGGTGTACTCCTGGCCATCATGGGAATTTTCACGATCTCTTTTCGCGGTGGTAACCTGATAAAAGAACTATTTATCGATGGCACAGAATGGATAATTCTGGCCTCACTGATGTTTGCAACCGGTACGCTTATTGGCAGAAAAAAAATTGAAAAAGTCAGTCCTTCAATGCTCTCAATGATTCGTGTATTATTGTTATTGATTGTTTTTATAATTCTCCTTTTCTCTCTCAATCTTGATCTTGAAATACCCGGGAGAGCTTATGTGAATATGGCTATCGGCTCATTATTGGAGGCTTTGATCACAATGGTAGCAGCCTATTCAGCATTGAAATACATTCAGGCCGTAGAAATGTCCATTCTTATCAGTACAAAAAGCATATGGGTCCTGATCTCAGCCCTGATATTCTTTGGATTATTCCCTGAAATACATCAGGTTATTGGTGGGATCCTCAGTTTGATCGGAGTATTTCTCCTGACAAGCGGAAAGCGTATCAAAAGAAAACGATCAGCTTAATTATCCTCCTGGTTTTCAAGCCACAAGGCATCTAAGGCTAATTGCTTTTCAACATCAATTCCGTTTTTTACGGCCTTGGCCGCAACCTTATTATACCAGGTGGTATCCTTGCGTATCTTCATCGCATAAAAAGCAGCATCCTTAACAATCTTTCCGTCCTGATCATCACGCCAAAATTGGTAAAATGCATGTTCACGCATCGATGCTTCCATACTGATGCTCTTCCTCCCGGCTTCTCTTTGCACCAGGTCAAACCATTCAAAATTTCTAATAATTGCAGCAAAATAATCATAGAGATAATTGACCATTTCATCCGGATAGTATTGCTTATACAGATGGTCAATAAAATTC
This sequence comes from Bacteroidota bacterium, assembly GCA_018669475.1. GTDB lineage: Bacteria > Bacteroidota > Bacteroidia > Bacteroidales > UBA12481 > JABHCC01. The sequence goes on from JABHCC010000125.1 coordinate 99,900, forward strand.
CATGACATTTTGTAGTAGAACCTTTCAGTCAGCATTAGCAAAATAAGATCCATTTGTTCAACCTCCTCCCGGATATTAATCATGGAAGTATCTTTCCTGGCTGTCCATGTATCCGGGTATATAGTATTGCTATAATACCAGAATGCTTCATTTGCAAAGGCCTTCCCAGGAATACCTGCGTTTAGAATATTAAAAAAGAAGCTGTCAGATATGGATAAAACTCTTGGCTTAAGGCTATCAGAAACGATGGAGAAAGAGAATTCGGGATAAGCCATCCTGGGATGTGGAGAATTCCAAAGCAAATTCATAATGTCTTCAAGATCACTATCGGTATCCCTTAATTCATTTGTCACTTCAATACTATCAATAATTAAATGAGGTATTTGCTTATATGTCAACTCATCAGCAAATCTCAACAAGGTGTCAACTGCTCTGATCATGCCATAATTCGACCAATGAATTCCACCTTTGGGGAACAAAGGATACTCGCTGAGAGATTTCTGTGAGACAAACCAGGCATTCAGATCAATAGTTGGAATCGCTTTCTTTCTGGCCTCAGTCTTGATCAAATCGTAATTGCTGGGTCGTATTGTATCCCTCATATAGTGATCAGGGATATACTCCGGATAAAAACTGACTTTCCCCGGCTCCAGAACCAAAGCCATTTCCACACCCAGTTTCGTCAGTGTATCTCTGACAAGAGCCAAACGTGCAAACTTTTCGTTCCAAAACCATTCACCAAGAAAATCCTGCCCCTGATAGGAGCGAATGTAGTCAGACTCATACAAATAACCTTTCTTACCAACAACTACACCTGATGCATTGGCTTTATGAAACAAAGAAAATTCTGCCTGGTTCTTTAATCGTATTATCCATGGTCTGAATCCAATTCTTTCCTCAATTGCCGATTCATATTGTTGCTGAAACTCGCCATTTATCCAGGCATTCAGGTTCCAGGCAGGGAATACTGGTGCAGATACTGAACCCCTTAGCTTACTAATCGGTACCAGCTTGGTTTTAAATTGCAAGAAAGGCAGGAATAGTAATACCAGCAGAACTAAAAAGATGATATGTTTCCCATGCTTCTTCATTAAAATCGAAAATAAATGAATGGATTAAATCCGGAGGATGTTATAAATCCAATACAAAGAATCAGTATCAAAACAGCTGCAATAGAGCGATAGAAATAGTTTTTTAGCGAGGTCGGCTCAGAAAGAAAGCGGTTTTGCCATGATTCAATACCTGGCCGGATTGCATAAATAGCAAAAAATCCGCCCAGAATAAGGAAAAACCAAAACTCAGATCCGGGGCGCAGTTCATATCCTGCTGGATGCCAGGTAAACATTGCACCGAGGTAATCCCTGATCTGGATAAAACTTTCAGCCCTGAACAATACCCATCCCACAAGAGTAATCACATAGGTTAAAATAACAGCGGGAATTTTTCCCATTCTTTGCGTCAATTTAGCCAGGAACAATCGATCCAGAACGAGAAATAATCCATGAAAGGCTCCCCAAACAACAAAGTTCCAGGCTGCTCCATGCCATAAACCGGAAATCAGAAACACGATCCATAAATTGAAGTATAATCGCCGTTTACTTTTCACGCGACTTCCTCCCAATGGAATGTACAGATAATCTTTCATCCAGCGCCCCAGAGTCATATGCCAGCGTCTCCAGAACTCTGTAATATTTTGAGAGATATAGGGATTATTAAAGTTCTCAGGAAACTTGAATCCGATCATCCGTCCGATACCGATTGCCATATCAGAGTACCCTGCAAAATCATAGTAGATTTGAAAAGAATAGGCCACTATTCCAATCCAGGCCAGACTTGTACTCAGGCTATCTCCTGACAAGGCAAAAATGGCATCAACCTGTTCACCAAGTGTGTTGGCTATAAGAACTTTTTTAGCCAGGCCTAAAATAAATCTGAACAGACCAAGAAGCCTATTATCCACAGTTTCCTGATGGGAGCGATCTTCTATCTGGTCAGCAATTTCATGAAAACGAACAATTGGACCGGCAATCAGCTGAGGGAAAAGGATGATATAAAGGGCATAATCCGGGAGGCGTCGTAAAGGAGTGTGCACTCCCCGATACACATCAATTGAATAGCTTAACTTTTGGAATGTAAAAAAGGAAATCCCGATGGGTAAGGCTATCTTCACCCATGTAAACTCACTACCTCCAAGTGCCAGAACCAGCTCATTGACATTGTCAACCAGAAAATTAGCATACTTAAAATATACCAGTAAACCCACGTTTAACAGCACGGATAAGGCTAAACCCTGTCTTCTTTTCTTTCCCCTACGAACAGCCAACCATCTGACAAGATAAAAATCTGCTATTATGGAGGCAGATACAACAAAAATAAAGAGTGGGGCTCCCCACATATAAAAAAGAACACTGGCAGCCAAAGCTACCAGGTTCTTATATGCCTTATTCACCACATAATAAACCAATAAAAATATTGGCAGGAAGAACAACAGAAAAAGGCTACTGCTGAAAACCATTTGGATCGTTATGCTAAATGATTGTTACTTGCTCAGATTATGTTTCTTAATGAAATCATCTAATAATCCGCTGAGGTCAGGTTCTCCGATCTCCTGCAGGTCGTAAAAAACACGGGTGTTCGGTTTTTTAATATTGATAATCCTGTTCAGGTCAATCGGGGTTCCAATAATAACTGAATCACAATCAGTATTATTGATAGTCGTTTCAAGGTCATCAAGCTGTTGCTGACTATAACCCATTGCAGGTAGTAATTCGCCTATATAAGGATATATTTCAAATGTTTCGCTCAATTTCCCAACTGTAAATGGACGAGGATCAACCAACTCAGCAGCGCCATATTTCTGAGCCGCCACCACACCAGCTCCTATTGTCATTTCACCATGAGTAAGGGTGGGACCATCTTCAACAACCAAAACCCTTTTCCCTCTGATCACATCCGGATTATCAACCCTGATTGGTGAGGCTCCATCAATTACGATTGCTTCAGGATTCAGTTTAGCAATATTTTCTCTTACAATTTGAACGCCTTCAGGATCTGCAGTATCCATCTTGTTAATTATAACCGCATCAGCTAATCTCAGATTGACTTCACCCGGGTAATAGGAAATTTCATGATTTGGACGATGTGGATCAGCCACAGTAATTGTAAGATCAGGCTTGTAGAAAGAGAAATCGTTATTTCCTCCATCCCATAATACCACATCACAACCCTTCGGATCTTTTTCAGCTTCACGAAGAATCGCTTCATAATCAACTCCTGCGTAAATTACATTCCCACGAACCACATGTGGCTCATATTCTTCCATCTCTTCAACTGTACACTTATGTTTTTTAAGATCACTTAGCTCCGCGTAACGTTGAACCTTCTGTGCTGCCAAATCTCCGTATGGCATTGGATGACGTACTGCCACAACATTAAGCCCTCTTTCCATGAGTAGCTCAATAACCCTTCGTGAAGTCTGACTTTTCCCACATCCTGTACGTGTGGCAACAACAGCAATTACAGGTTTTGTGCTTTCAATCATTGTATGCTTTGTACCCAGTAGTGCAAAACTAGAACCACAGCTATTTACCAGAGCACTCATATTCATCACCCTGTCATAAGGCACATCACTGTATGAGAACACACAGCAATCTACAGAGTGCTTCTTAATCAAACCAGGCAATTCCTTTTCATCAAATATGGGTATACCGTCCGGATACAAATCGCCAGCTAATTCACCAGGATACTTACGGCCGTCAATATCAGGAATTTGAGCCGCTGTAAAAGCAACTACACTGTATTCTTCACTATTCCGGTAGTATGTATTGAAATTTTGAAAATCTCTACCGGCAGCACCGATAATAATGACATTCTTTTTGGACATATGAACTGTTTTATATTGTTATTAGATAAGCAAGATGTACAAAAATACATTTTAAACCATAACGCAATTATGACTTATGTTAGGCTACAACATCAAATCGATCTGTGTCAAGGTGGAGAAAAATAAACAAAAGAATTGTAAAACTCCATAATGACGATCCTCCATAACTAAAAAATGGCAATGGTATGCCTATAACTGGCACTATTCCAATTGTCATTCCGATATTTACAAGGAAATGGAAGAAAAAAATTGAGAATACACCATAACCAAAAATTCTTGAGAAATGGGATCGCTGACGTTCAGCGAGAAAAATGAGTCTTATCAGGAAGCCTGCAAACAGAAGCACAATTAAAGTACTTCCTACGAAACCCCATTCCTCGCCAATAGTACAAAATATGAAATCGGTGCTTTGCTCAGGTACAAAATCAAAACGGGTTTGTGTACCCTGAAGAAATCCTTTACCCATGAACCCTCCTGAACCAATTGCTATCTTTGACTGATTCAGATTATAGCCCGCCCCCAAGGGATCATTGTCCATGCCTAACACCTGATCAATCCTTAAACGCTGGTGCTCCTCCAGTACCTCATTGAACAAAAAGTCAACACTCCCGATTAGAATTACAGACCCGAGCCATACTGCAAAAATAAACTGTAATTGTCTGCGTCTTGTCCTGTACAAAATATATAATACGATTGGAGCTGAGAACAAAGATCCTGATAAAACAATTCTGTTTGCTGATAACTCCCAGCCCAGTCTTTGAGACAGGTAATATATGAGCATGAAAATTCCTGCGAGAAGAACGCTTCCAAAAATGAAATAACTGATCCGACGAATTCTCCAGGACGCAAAAATAAGCGAGGCCAGACTCACTAAAGGAATTAGTACTGATATGGATATAACTAAGGTGAGAAAAAAGAACATGACAGAGAATAACCCAAAAATGAATAAACTTTCATTCAAGCCTTCCCTGAATAAAACCAACACAAGAGCTAAAAAGACCATAGCTGTTCCAGTATCATTTTGCTTAAGAATCAGGAGTGTTGGTGCAATTATCATTAATGCAAGGAGTAATAGGTTTTTTGTTTTATGAATTTCAAAATTGAAGCGTGACAAAAATTTGCTAAGGGCTAAAACTGTAGCAATTTTGGCAAATTCTGCGGGTTGCATGCTTAGCGGCCCAAAAACAAACCACGACCGTGCACCATTAATTTCTTCTCCAACAAAAAGAACCAGAATCAAAATCAAAACCATTCCAAGATATATGGGATAGGTAAATAATACCCAGAATTCACTGTCTATTATTATTACGATTAGAGCTAAAACCAGGGCTGCGAGTAAGAAAACAAATTGCTTACTGTATCTTGTGGACATATCAAAAAGTACAAATGACTGGTCTTCCTGATGTGTTGCAGCGTATATACTAACCCAACCCAGCCCCACCATGAGTAAATAAATTACTATAGTGATCCAATCAATCCTGGCAGTAATACTTTTGCGATAATCGACCATCAGTATAATGCTTTTTCAAGGATCCGTTTTTCCTTCTCAGTCTGGCTTACTTCCTTCGTCAAATACTTCTCAATCATCAAACTGGCTATTGGGGCAGCCCATTCCCCACCACTACCGGCATTTTCAACATATACGGCAATGGCAATTTTTGGATCATCCATTGGTGCAAATGCAAAGAATCCTGAATGATCCTCACCATGTACATTCTCTACAGTACCTGTTTTCCCACAAACACTCACATTTGGTACCCGTGCTCGCCTGCCTGTACCAAATGGTTCCCAAACAACATCATACATTGCCTCTACCGATATATCAAAGTAAGAAGGCCTGACAGTAGTATATTTTCTCTCATGGTAGATATCCGGAATTTGGCTCTCACCCTCAATGGCTTTAACAAAGTGAGGCACAATGTAGTATCCTCTGTTTGCTATTATCGCAGCAAGATTGGCTATCTGAATTGGGACAGACTCCACTTCTCCCTGACCATTGCTGTTTGAGTAGATTGTACTGAAGGCCCATCTCCTGTGACCATACCATTTATCATAAAAGGCTGCATCAGGAATAAAACCAGCTTTAATATTAGGTAAATCAACCTGCAGTTGAGTACCCAATCCGAAACTTAAAACGTGATCTCTCCAAACCTGAATACCTGCTTCGCTATCTCTAAATATACTACTGAACTTCCGTGGCTGAATAATTCTCTTGTATACTTCATAAAAATATGGATTGCAGGAAAATTGTATGGCTTTTTTTACATCAGTAGCTTCTGGATGATTGTGGCAACCAATCAGATCCTTATTACATGCAAAACCAGTACTAACATTGATCACTCCTAATTCAAGTCCGATCAGAGCTTGTACTATTTTAAAAATTGAACCAGGAGCATATCGTGACATGGTAGCCCTGTTGAATAAGGGGTCCAGCGTATCTGTTTGCAAGCTGGCAAAGCTTTCCGAACGTTGCCTGCCTATCAACGAAGATAGTTCATATGAGGGACTGGAGACCAGAGTAAGAATTTCACCAGTTTGTGGCTCAATAACTACGATACTACCTTTTTTGTGTTTCATTAACTGCTCCCCATAGGCCTGCAATTCGACATCCAGAGTTGTAGTAATATCTTGTCCATGTACAGGAAGAGTATCGTATTTTGCCTGTTCATAGCTTCCCTGAACACGTCCGTGAACATCAACCATGTAATAGCTCACACCTTTCTTTCCACGAAGCATATCCTCATACTCCTTTTCTATTCCGGAAGCGCCCAGGTAATCTCCAACTGCATAATATGAATCTTGTCTCAGATCTCCGAGACCAGCCTCGCCAACATAGCCCAGCACGTGAGAAGCCACCTTCTTCTGATAAGCGCGTTGAGCCCGTCCCTGAATATAAAATCCCGGGTATTTAAACAGTTTCTCCTGAAGCTCTGCATATTGTTCACCCGAAATCCGACCTAGTAATAAAGATGGCCGCGAAGTAGAATAATCGCGTGCTCTTGCCAGTCGTTGAACCAGTTCATTATGATCAATCTCCAACATCTCACACATTTCAAGAGAATCGAAAGCCACAACTTGCCGAGGCAAAACCATCAGATCATAAGCCGCTTCATTATAAACCAAAACATTATTATAACGATCCAGGATTTTCCCTCTGGCTGGATATTCAGTTTGTCTTTGACGGGTATTACTATTAGCTGACAGCTTATATTTGGGGTTGATTAACTGTAAAATTGAAAGCTTAATAATGAATGCAATGGCAACGAGGAGTACCGCGCCTCCGATAATAAACTTTCGGTTTGCAAAATGTCCTTGCACAGTTGATATAACTATTTACGTTGGTATCTGAATCCTTCCCAGATCAACAAGAGCAAGATCGTAAAAACTGAGCTTAAAACAAACCGTAAAAATGTTTCTGGTATTCCGGAGAAACTAAACTCCTCGAGAAAAAACAATACAATGTGGTGAATACTTACCATGATCACCACATATAGCCCATACCATCTGAATCCCTGATCATTGGCATCAGGATTACTACCCGGCTCATACTCATCGCGTGACCTGATCCATGATAGAATAACCGGACGAGAAAATGCCATTGCTACTGTGGCTGCTATGTGGAATCCAATCGATGATCCATAAACCATCCATCCCTGCGGAAAAACATCGATAATCATTCCTAAAATGAAAGCCAGCACAAGGAGTAACCAGCCCGGAGTTTCGAAAGGGAGAATCAGTATAAACAATATATAGCAATACGGATTGATATAACCACTGAACTGCATATTATTCAAAATCAGCACCTGAAATAAGATGAGAAAAAGAAAATATAATCCATATTTAATCAGTCTATTCCTCATTAGTTAGCTTCTCCAATTCGATCAGCTCCTTTTTATTTTTATTTTTGACAATATACACCTGGTTGAGATGTTTGAAATCATTAGTCAATTTTGCCCGTAGAATTAAGAAATTCCCATCTGTAGCAGCTGAAACCTCAATAACCCTGGCAACCAATTCTCCGGAAGGGAAAATGGCAGAATAGCCACTGGTAACAATACTATCTCCAAGGTTCACATCAACATGTGAAGGTATTTCAGAAACTTCAACTTCCATATAGTTTCTTGTGTTCCAGTTCATTGATCCAAAATACTGAGATCCTTTCAGCTTGACACTAATTCTTAACTGCTTATTTAGAACTGAGATTACCCGAGCAAAATCCGGAGATACACTTTTTACAACACCAACTATTCCGAAGGGAGAAACTACCGCCATATCAGTTTCAATACCTGCATTGGATCCTTTATCCAGAGTGAGATAATTAAATGACTTATTTATTGAGTTATTGATAACCAGAGCAGGGAAAAAATCGAAATCCTTTTGAACAAGAGCAGAATCGAGGGCCAGATCTGCAGTAAATACTCTCAGGTTGGCATTCTCTTTTGCCAGTTTTTCATTTGCCTGGCGTAAACTCATATATTGAGTTATTTGGAAAGCTTTTTTATAAACCACTGAACTGAAAGCATTAACATTGGCACTCATACGTCCCCTTTGAACTGGACTATTACTCAGGATCAGGACGATGGCAATCGCTTCCATAATTATGAAAATGATCGTGAAATTATATCGTACAATAAACCTGAGCAGATTCCGCATAGTGTTAGCTTATCATCGCATAAGAAATCTGAACTTATCTACATTTTTGAGAGCAATACCAGTACCTCTTGCCACTGCATGTAATGGATCATCGGCAATATGAAAGGGAATGTTAATCTTCTCAAACAAACGCTTATCAAGTCCGCGCAACAGAGCTCCACCCCCGGCAAGGTAGATTCCGGAATTAGCAATATCAGCATACAATTCAGGCGGGGTCATTTCTAACACAGTCATAATTGCTGATTCAATTTTCGAAATAGATTTATCAAGTGAGTGAGCAATTTCGGAATAAGAAACAGGTATCTCAAAAGGCAGAGCTGTCATCTGATTAGGTCCGCGTACAACGTAATCATGAGGTACTGAATCCAATTCAGGAAGAGCTGCCCCAACATTAATTTTGATATCCTCTGCAGTTCGTTCCCCAACTTTGATATTATGCTGATGCCGCATGTAACTCTGAATATCAAGGGTGAATTCATCCCCGGCAATTCGCATTGATTCATTACATACAATTCCACCCAAAGCAATTACTGCAATTTCAGTTGTACCTCCTCCAATATCTACAATCATGTTTCCATCCGGTGCTTCCACATCAAGGCCAATACCTAGAGCCGCAGCCATCGGTTCATAAATCATATATACTTCCCTGGCTCCAGCATGTTCACTTGAATCACGTACTGCCCGAACCTCAACTTCTGTGCTCCCGCTTGGAATGCAAATCACCATCTTTAGCGACTGAGAAAAATATTTTTTTGTGGGATTGATCATTTTAATCATTCCCCTGATCATCAACTCTGCAGCATTAAAATCGGCTATTACTCCATCCCTTAGTGGTCTGATAACCTTAATATGCTCATGCGTTTTCCCATGCATCTGCCTGGCCTTCTCTCCAAGAGACAACAATTTTCCAGTATGGGCATCCACTGCAACAATGGATGGTTCATCAACAACAATTTTGTCGTTATGAATAATTATTGTATTTGCTGTGCCCAGATCTATCGCAATCTCCTGAGTTAAAAAAGAAAATAAACCCATAATCGTAACTCTCCTGTATCCGTCAGTTAATGTTTAAAATGTCTTGTACCTGTAACTACCATACTCATATTATTCTCATCGCAAAAATCAATTGACTCCTTATCCCTGATTGATCCACCTGGTTGAATCACTGACTTTATACCTGCTTTGTGTGCAATCTCAACAGAATCTTTGAATGGGAAAAAAGCATCCGATGACATAACAGCTCCATTAAGTTCAAAACCAAACTTGCCTGCCTTTTCAATTGCCTGTTCCAGTGCATCAATTCTTGATGTTTGCCCCACTCCGCTTGCCAGTAATTGTTCATTTTTGACAAGAACAATAGCATTTGATTTTGTGTGTTTTACAAGAATATTTGCAAACAGCAGATCTGCAATTTCATCTGAGCTGGGGGATTTTTTTGTGACTGGATTAAAATCATCCCTGCCTTCAGTTTTCATATCACGATTCTGCCATAATACGCCATCGAGAATCGTTCTGAACTGAACATCCGGCAATTTGGAAGGACGCCGTTTCAAAATAATTCGGTTCTTCTTCTTGTTCAGAACTTCAAGTGCCTCCTTCTCATAGTCAGGAGCAATAATAACTTCGTAAAATATTTTATCTATCTCCGTTGCTGTTTCAAGATCCAGCACTCGATTTGTCACCAATATTCCTCCAAAGGCAGAAACCGGGTCACCAGCAAGAGCATCTTTCCAGGCATCTGACATTTTTGCTCGTGAAGCCAATCCACAAGCATTATTATGTTTAAGAACAGCAAAAGTAGTTTGGCTGAATTCATCAATCAATCGCACTGCAGCATCAATATCCAATAAATTATTATAGGATATCTCCTTACCATTAAGTTGTTCAAACAAATCAGACAGATTTCCATAATACCTGCCCTCCTGATGAGGATTCTCCCCATATCGGAGAGTTTTATAATTATCAAGGCTGAGTTTTAAAGCAGATTTCTTTTCTCCATTAAAATACTGCCAGATAGCAGTATCATAATGAGACGAAACAGCAAAGGCCTCACCAGCCATTTCTTTCCTTTCATCTAAACTACTTATTCCTTTTTGCTCAGTAAGAATTCTTAAAAGCTCGCCATAAGAATCCTTGGAAGGAACAATAAGTACATCACGGTGATTTTTTGCAGCGGCCCTGATAAGAGAAATACCACCGATATCAATTTTCTCAATAACTTCTGATTCCGATCCTCCTGCCGCCAGTGTTTCTTCAAAAGGATATAAATCAACAATAACCAGATCAATCTCCGGAATACCATATGAAACCATAGTATCCTGATCTTCTGACACTTCCCGCCTGGCTAATATTCCTCCAAAAACCATGGGGTGAAGGGTTTTCACCCTGCCTCCCAATATACTTGGATAACCTGTTAAATCTTCAACGCGTGAAACCGGTATACCCTGGCTTTCAACAAAATTGGCAGTACCACCTGTACTAAATATTCGCACCCCCAACAGGTGTAAATGGGAAATTATTTCATCAAGTTTATCTTTGTGATAAACTGAGATTAGAGCCGTTTTGATTTCTTTCTTGTTTCCCACTTGATAAAAGTTTTATTTCAAGCAAATTTAGATAAATTGTATGAAATTGTATGATGAACCAAACATTACACAATTCCAATTTTTATAATAGCATATTAGTCAAAGCAAGGTAAATCAGTAAACCCATTATATCATTAGTGGTTGTGATAAATGGACCTGTAGCCAAAGCCGGATCAACCTTATATCTATTCAATATCAAGGGAACAAAAGTTCCAAAAATTGATGCGAAAATTATTACAGTAAATAAAGCAAGACTAACAGTCGCAGTTAAGAGATATCCCTCCCCAACGAGGAGATTATAAACAAGCATCAGAACCGATAATATGATCCCATTAACTACACTAATTCTCATTTCACGAAACACTCTTCGGGCAATGCTACTCATGTGAATACTATTACTGGCTAAACCCTGAACAATTATCGAAGAAGATTGAACCCCAACATTTCCAGCCATCGCAGCAATCAAAGGAAGAAACATTACAAATGCCGTTTCCTGGGCAAGCTCCGGTTTAAAGAAACCAATTACTTTGGCTCCCAGTATCCCCCCAACCAAACCTATGATTAACCAGGGTAAACGAGCACGTGTTTGCACCAGTAATCTGTCATCAGGCTCAACATCTTCACTAATACCCGAAATCATCTGGTAATCTTTCTCTGCTTCATCCCTGATTACATCAACAACATCATCAATAGTAATTCTGCCGACCAGACGCCCCAGACTATCTACAACAGGTAGAACTACGAGGTCATATTTTTGCATAATTTTTCCAACATCTTCATCCTCCATGTCGGTTTTCACAGAAATGATGTCTTTTTCACACAGATTTATTGCCTTTCGATTTGCGGGAGAAATCAGTAGTGTTTTTAATGATAGGATTCCCTGTAAAACTTCATCATCGTTCAGCACATAAACATAGAAAACCTCCTCTACTTCTTCAACCAGTCGTCTGATTTCTTTAATACACTCATCTACTGTCCAGTTCTCTTTCACAACAATATACTCCTTTGCCATGATTCCACCGGCGGAATCTTCACTGTAGTTAAGCAAATCTACAATATCACCGGCCTGGTCCATATCATCCATCTTGGATAAGACCTCCTCCTGACGCTGCTCTGACATATCGGCAAGAACATCGGCAGCATCGTCTGAATCCATATTGTCGAGATACTTCTGTGCAATATCCTCACTTGGAAGAGCTTTCAGTAATCGTTCTCTGTCATCCTCTTCAATTTCAACCAGTACATCTGCTGCAACTTCTTCATCTAACAATCTGAACAGGAATAACACCTCCTCCAAACTCAGAAAATCAAAAATTTCAGCCAGGTCTGCCGGATGAAGAGTAGCCATTTGAGACAAAGCCAGGTTTTTATCCTCAGCTCTGATAATATCTTTTAATTTCTGGATGTAATCCCTGGTTATTTCATATTTGTGTGCCATAATAATTTCAGTTTACCAGGTTGAATAATGATAAATGCTGTCGACGCTGACAGAATGCCGCAAAAATAATCACAAATTCTGAGCTCCGAAAGAGTCGGATTCAATAAATCTCACAAGTTCAATGAATCCATTCAAATCAAGTTGCTCCGGCCGTAACTTCAGCAATGGTATATCCGCATCTTTTGTTGGTAGCATCATCCCAAGACTGTTTCTAAGGGTTTTACGCCTTTGGTTAAAAGCCGCCTTAACTACACGTCGGAATAAAACATGATTCAGTTCCACAGGCTGTTCTCCCTTTTTCTCTAATACTAATACACCAGATTTTACTTTAGGTGGCGGCTGAAACACATTCTCAGGAACTGTAAAAACATATTTTCGTGTAAAATAAGCCTCCAGCAAAACGCTCAATATTCCATATTCTTTCGTTCCCGGTCCAATCGTGATACGCCTGGCTACTTCCCTCTGAAACATACCAATAACCTGACTTACCTGTTCACGTGAATCCAGCAGATGGAACAGAATCTGAGTGGAAATATTATATGGAAAATTACCTATTACGGCAAGCTTTGACTTAAAAGTTGCCCCTAAATCCATTTTGAGAAAATCAGCGTTATAAATGCGACCCTGTAACTCCGGGAAATTTGTTTCAAGGTACTCTACACTCTCCTTATCAATCTCAACAACATGAACTCGCTCTCCGAATTTTTCCAGCAAAAACTCAGTCAGTACTCCCATTCCCGGACCAATTTCAAGAATAATATCTTGAGCTTGTGGCTCTAACAAGTCCACGATCCTCTTTGCAATTCCTTTATCCTTGAGAAAATGCTGACCTAATCCCTTTTTAGCTTGAACGCGCATACCCTTTTTGATTTCAATTTTGATTCTATCTTTGCTTAAGCTCTCAAGCACATCAAATGTAACCATTTTGCAGTTGTCAAAACGTATACAAACTCTGGTCAAGATTCTGATCACCCTGGCGACCTTCGGCTATATTGCCTGGAAGCTCATGAGGTATGAGGATTTGGGTAGTACTGGTCAATTATTCATAAGACAATTAGGCGAAGCCCCGGTCTTACTCCTGGTTTTAGCCATACTTATGATGCCCCTGAACTGGTTGCTGGAAATGAAGAAATGGAAAAATCTCATTTGTTTTTTACACCCAATATCATGGGCAGAAACCATTAGGGCTGTGCTTGCAGGGCTAACAATGGCCCTTCTGACTCCAAACAGAATTGGGGAAACTTTCTCGCGTGTGTTTGTTCTGCCCAAAGAGCAAAGAGTTGCAGGAGTAGGTCTGTCAACTGTAAACAGTCTGGCTCAAATCGTTATCATCCAACTATTTGGAGTACTAGGCATACTTATTTTGCTCAATAATGAGCTATTTCTGGAGACAACCCGAACAAATATTGGATGGACGATATTGGTTTTAGGTGCTCTGATAAGTGTACTCATTGTTATCATTTTTTTCAGAATCGATAAAATTGGCAAGGTTTTCGGCAGATGGAAAAGAATAAAGAAATTTACTGACTCGATCAATATTATTAACAGACTGAGTTACAAGCACAAATGGACTGTACTTTTCTGGTCAGGTCTAAAGTATTTTGTATATACCACGCAGTTTTACCTGCTACTCGTATATTTTGGTGTTGATATTCCTTGGTACACCTGTTATCCTGCTATGATGACAATCTATATCTTGCTAAACTATATGCCCGTAATTGCTATTGGTGAAGCAGGGATCAGAGGCTCAGTAACTCTATTTATTATTGGTCAGTTTTCAGAAGCCACAATCAGCATTCTGGCCGCATCCTTTGGTCTTTGGTTGTTGAATATTGTAATTCCGGCAATTATCGGAGGCTTCATTATGCCCAAAGTGAAATTTTAATATGTTATTTTTAAGCCCTGTTCAAACAACATAATATGGATATTCTGTTAATCATTCTCGGCATAATATTAATACTCATAGGACTAGCAGGCTGTATAGTTCCAATAGTTCCGGGCCCCCCAATCTCCTATGGTGGTATTATTCTTTTGCACCTTACAGAGAAAGTTCATTTCGACCAAAAATTCCTTATCACTTGGGCCATCATTGTCACAGCAGTTACAGTTATTGATTTTATGACCCCAATCTGGGGCACAAAGAAATTTGGTGGTACAAGAAGAGGTACCTGGGGTGCCACTATAGGGCTCCTCCTGGGTTTATTCTTTTTCCCTCCGATTGGTATCATTCTCGGACCATTTGTCGGAGCCGTTGTTGGTGAACTCACACATTCTGAAGACATGAAAAAGGCTGTGCGATCAGGATTAGGATCTCTTCTGGGCTTTCTTATTGGCACAGGACTTAAATTTGTTGTATCCGGATTTCTGCTTTACCATTTTTTCAAAGCTGCCTTCTGATGGCTTCAATCTGGCTGGTTCTGGCGATAATCCTCGGGCTTGCTTATCTACTCCTGATGGCCTCAATCCTTGTTGGATGGTTCAAGATCAACAAAGAAGTCATAACATCTGAAATTGCTGATAAAAAAGCGGAAATTAAAGTTTCTGTTCTGATCGCCTTCAGAAATGAGGCCCCTCACCTTCCAAATATTTTAGAAGATCTCATTCAACAGAATTATCCGGTAGGATTGAGTGAATTTATTCTCATTAATGATCATTCCAGTGATAAAGGCCCCGCTATTATTGAAAAGTGCCAACAGCAACATTCTGCCATCAGATTATTGAACAGCCCTCCGGATGAAAAAGGCAAGAAAAAAGCTTTGCGGTATGGATTGTCATTCAGCCAGGGGGAAATAATTCTCTTCACAGATGCTGATTGCAGATTATCTCCTGACTGGATTAGCACAATGGTACAATCGTTTTCCGATCCGTCGTGTATCCTTTGTCAGGGACCTGTTATGATAAGTCCTGCTAAAACTCTTCTTGCAAAACTACAGCAAATAGAGTTTCTAAGTCTTATGATGAGCGCCGCCGGGTCAATTGGAATCAGGCAGGGAATACTTGTCAGTGGTGCAAATCTGGCCGTTAGCAAAAAGTTTTATCAGAAAGTTAGCCTGGAGTTGAAGGATCATATAAATACTGGTGATGATATGTTTCTTCTTGAACAAGCAAAAAAAGAGCAAAACAGTAATATTTACTATTGCAGGCAATCTGGGGCAATTGTCAGCACTCCTCCCATGCAAAAGGGAATTAAACTATGGAACCAGCGAAAAAGATGGAGCTCCAAATCGATTAACTATCAAGATAATGGGATACTATTTTCGGCTTTCCTCGTACTTCTCCTCAACTTATTAATCCTTTTATCCTTGCTGGCAGCAATATTCAATGTCATCCCCCCTCATTTTCCTGTTATCCTATGGATTTTCAAGGCTGCTGTTGAATTTCCTATTATTATGGCAGGATGTAATTTTTACCGGATTCCCAGGGCTGTTTTCTCATTCCCTCTGGCCCAGCTTATATATCCATTTTACGTTGTTTTCGTTGCCTTCAACGGAGTTTTCGGCTCTTTTAACTGGAAAGACAGAAAAAGATAAGTTATAAATCTCTTTTCATCATAATTCTACGTGCAATCAAATAAAATATCACCGAATAAACAATTGCCAGAATTAGGTTTTGATAAAGAGGAAGTGATTCTGTAAAACCATTGATTTCAGCATTCTCCTTAATAAAAGCCACCACTCCATTTTCGGGTATAGGAGTTAACTTTGTAATGACTTTCACCGGAAAAAACAACCCCATCTTAGTCCAGATATACTTTTTAACTACCAGTCTGATAATAGGCTCCAAAATCAGGGAGTAAACTAATAATACTACCATCGACAATGTCTTATTCTGCAACCAAATAGCCAGAAACATAGCAAAAACCATATAGCAAATGGCCTGTATAAAGTATATTCCCAACATATACATATGGGAGATAGTATCAGAGAAATCATAACCATTACTATAAATCAATCCGAAAATCCAGGCAAAAACAAATATCAAAACTGTATTTGCAAATGCTATAGCAATAATTACCAATAGCTTACCGTGGATTAAATCCAAACGACTCATTCCATCTACTATATGCTGCCTGAAAGTGCGAAATGAAAATTCGTTGCCAACCAGGAAAATCACCAATATTGCAAGGAATAAATTTGCTTTGGCCGCCAACCATGCGTATGTATCCCAGATAACCGGGAAAGAATAGAAGGAGGGTATATCAAGAATATCATTATCAGCCGTCAGATCAGTTTGCAGTTTTATCAATGGCAGTACAATAATAGAAATCAGAAACGAGGCCACATAAATAATACCCAAAACTTTAAATACATTGTAATTAAGGGTTTTATTCAATTCTATTCGTAATAGTCGATTCATAAATCTAATTATTAGTTATCCGCTTGTTTAAGCAGTTCCAGAAACTGCTCTTCCAGGCTTTGTTTGTGTATTTCCATTTTATTTAAAGAGATGCCCTGATCCATCAACGATTTGTTTAGATCTCCTGAAGAAAACCCATCTTTAAGTACAAGCTCAAAATGAATTTGCCCTCCGGATACTTTCTCAGTTCCCGGATAATTATCCAACAAGTTACCAAGTGTTTCCATATTGTCTGCAGACAAAAAGATTGTCTCTTCAACTTTCATAAGTTGTCCCACCTCACCACTAGCCAATAATGTACCGAGTCGAAGTACGGCCACATGGGTGCAAACTTTCTCAACTTCATCCAGAATATGGCTGGCCATTATAATAGTTTTACCTTTTTTAGCCTCCTCCCGGATGATCTCTCTGACCTCGGCAATCCCTTGAGGATCCAGCCCGTTAGCAGGTTCATCTAAAACTAAAACTTCTGGATCACCCAACATAACAGAAGCCAGAGCCAGGCGCTGCTTCATTCCGTATGATAATGTTTGGAAACGGCTTTTGCGTCGCTCATACAATCCCGCCACCTGAAGAACTCTGGAAACCTCGGTCATGGGAATATTTTTTATATCACAAATAATCCTCAGATTTCTCTCAAGATTTAAGTAGGGATAAAAATTCGGAGATTCGATCAGAGCTCCGATTTTTTGTCGGCTTCCAGGCTTGGGTGCCTCCTCAAACCAGGAGAACTCTCCGGCATTCATTCTTACTATACCCAGGATCATAGCCAGTGTGGTTGTTTTACCACTTCCATTCGGACCAAGAATTCCGAATACCTGACCTTTATCAACCTTCAAATGGAGGTCTTTTACCGCATGTACAGGTCCGTATGATTTATCCAGACCATTAATTTCAAGAATTGTCAAAATTGTAGTTCTTAATTTTTGGGGAAATTATAACAAAAAGATATAAAATCAATTACCAATTTCAGATATGAATTTAATTCTCACCAACCTGATATCTTCTTCAGAATACTCCTCTTCACCAAGTTCTTCGAGGGCAGCTTCAAGAGACTCATCTTTAGCATCTTCCTTGAAATAAAGAAAAATATCCTCCTGATGATACTCATCCATAACCTGATCAACATAATATCCAATATTGATTTTGGTTCCGCTATTCACAATTGACTCAATCTCATGCAGCAAAGCATCCATGCTAATTCCTTTTGACTGAGCAATCACATCAAGTGACACCTTTCGATCAATACTCTGTATTATTGACACTTTTAAGCCTGATTTGTTTACAATGGATTTAACCACCATATCCTGAGGTCGGTCAATCTCATTCTCTTCGACATATTTTTTGATCAGACTGACAAACTCTTTTCCATATCTTTTTGACTTTCCAGAGCTCACTCCGGTCATATGTGCCATTTCCTCCAGGGTCACCGGATAGTTAGTAGCCATATCTTCAATCGAGGGATCCTGGAAAATAACAAATGGGGGCAGCTTTAATTTTCTGGCGATATCCCGCCTCAGTTCTTTAAGCATATTGAAAAGCCCTGAGTCTAATGCTGCACCTCCTCCACCTGAACGTAATATGGTTAGACCATCGGCCTCCTCATAACTATGATCTTCAGAAAGAATAAATGAATGGGGATTTTCGAGGTATTTCAGACCTTTGGCAGTAAACTTTAGTACACCGTAGTTTTCGATTTCTTTGCTGACAAGTTTTGCGATAAGGGCCTGACGAAGAACCCCCTGCCAGAACTTTGAATCCTTGTCCTTCCCTTTTCCAAAAATATCCAGGTGATGATGCTTGTATGACTTAACTGCTGAATTCACATGCCCTGTCAAGATGCTTGCCAGGTGTTCTGGCTTATACTTCTCTTTCGCTTCAATCATACACTGAAGAGCCATAGTAAGGTATTCTTTCCCTTCATATTTTTTCTTCGGATTATTGCAATTGTCACAATTTTCGCAATTTTCCTGATGATAATCCTCACCAAAATAATGGAGAAGATGTCTTCTCCTGCAAACTGAAGACTCTGAATAGGAAACAGTGTCAAATAATAACTGCCGTCCGATCTCCTGTTCAGCTACCGGCTTTCCCTGCATGAATTTTTCAAGCTTCTGGATATCTTTGTAACTGTAGAAGGTCAGACACAATCCCTCACCTCCATCCCGACCAGCCCGTCCGGTTTCCTGATAATATCCCTCAAGACTTTTTGGCACATCATAATGAATGACAAAGCGTACATCCGGTTTATCAATCCCCATCCCAAAGGCTATTGTTGCCACTATTACATCTACCTCCTCCATCAGAAACATGTCCTGATTCCTTGATCTTGTAGCCGAATCCATTCCGGCATGGTATGCCAGGGCCTTAATATCATTTACCTGGAGCGTTTCAGCAAGTTCTTCTACTCTCTTACGGCTCAAACAGTAAATTATACCAGATTTCCCTGTATGCTGTTTAATAAAACGAATGATTTGTTTCTCCGGATCTGTTTTTGGCCTGACTTCATAATACAGATTCTGCCTGTTAAACGATGATTTAAACACTTCACCCTCTAAAATACCCAGGTTTTTCTGAATATCATGTTGTACTTTAGGCGTAGCAGTTGCAGTAAGGGCCAGAATAGGTTTCCGTCCGATTTCTTCAATTATCGGGCGAATACGCCGGTATTCTGGTCTGAAATCATGACCCCACTCTGAGATACAGTGTGCTTCATCAACAGCAAAGAAAGAAATCTTAGCTTCCTTGAGAAAATTCACATACTCCTCTTTTGTTAAAGATTCGGGAGCCACGTACAGCAATTTTGTTATGCCGGATCTTATATCAGCCATGACATGGCTAATTTGCATTTTACTTAAAGAAGAATTCATGAAATGAGCAATTCCATCCTTCATACTTAAACTCCGGATTGAATCAACCTGATTTTTCATCAGGGCAATTAGTGGAGATATAACAATCCCCGTTCCTTCCATCATCAAGGCAGGAAGTTGGTAACACAGAGATTTCCCTCCACCGGTAGGCATCAAAACAAACGAATCACCACCAGCCAAAACATTCTGGATCACCTCCTCCTGGTTGCCTTTGAATGTATCAAATCCGAAGTACATCTTCAGATAATGACTAACAGCAACCCCGTTCTCTGACATTAAGCTTTTTTTTATGATAAATAAAACCCAATCTTAAATTGGGGTTTTCGTATTATTGTAGACTAAATTTACAAAAAATGTCGATACACCTAACATCAATCTAAAGCATATATAAACAAAATGACAGAAGAAGAGATTCTTGACCTTGCAAAATCGACAATATTAACTGAACGAGATACTCTCTCAAAGATTGCAGTATCTATTGACAGCAGATTTGTGAAGGCTGCCCAAATCATTGATCAATCAAATGGTAGAGTGATTATTACCGGTATAGGTAAAAATCAGTTTGTCGGACAAAAAATCGCTGCTACCTTGAATTCTACCGGCTGTCCATCCATTTTTTTACACGCTTCTGATGCTATTCATGGAGACCTGGGTGTTATTCAAAAAGATGATATAATTATTATTTTGTCCCGTTCGGGTAATTCTCACGAGATAAAAGTTCTGATTCCATTAATCCGTTCGAGGAATAATACTATTATTGCCATAGTGAGTGATCAAGACTCTTATTTGGGAAAACAGGCTGAAATTTGCATTCACCTTCCTGTCGAAAAGGAAGCCTGTCCGCACAATCTGGCCCCAACAAACTCAACTACTGCCTTTCTTGCTACAGGAGATGCACTCGCGATTTGCCTTATGAAGATGAAAGGTTTTAGCGCAGATGATTTCGGACAGCTCCATCCGGGAGGAGCTTTGGGAAAAAGGCTTTATCTGAGAGTGTCTGATTTATATACACTGAATGAGAAACCTGAGGTCTCTTCTGATACATCAATTCACGATACCATACTTGAAATTTCAGCCCGTCGCCTCGGAGCTACTGCCGTTCTTGACCAAAACAAACTCCTGATTGGAATAATAACTGATGGTGACCTGAGAAGGTTGCTGCAAAAGCATAAGGAACTGAGCGGGCTTACTGCCATTGATGCAATGACATCAAATCCAAAGACAATCCTGCCGGATGCTTTCGCGAGCCAAGCACTGGAATTAATGCGAACCAATAATATTACTCAGTTACCCGTTGTAGAAGAAAATCGTTACCTTGGAGTGATCCACATACATGATATTTTAACAGAAGGAATCGTATAATAATCGGCTTATGAACCGATCATGACAAAAGGAAAAATATTATTTACACACACGCGGATGATTGTTTTTGTTGTGCGAGCTCCATCCGACAAATAAAATTAAATATAAACGGATGAAACTGTTTACTCAGAACCTTGTTAAGAAATACCGCCAGCGAACTGTTGTTGACAATGTGTCCATTGAAGTTGAAAATGGCGAGATTGTTGGCTTATTAGGACCTAATGGTGCCGGCAAAACGACTACCTTTTATATGATTGTCGGACTTATCCGGCCAAACTCAGGGACAATATTTCTCGAAAACAATAATATTACAAAGGAGCCTGTATACAAACGAGCTAAAAGTGGGATTGGCTATCTGGCTCAGGAAGCATCTGTTTTCAGGCGTATGAGCGTTGAAGATAATATCCTCTCTGTCCTGGAAATGACCAAGCTGCCAAAGATTGAACAAAAAGAACGGGCTGAAGGACTAATTCATGAATTCGGTCTTCATAAAATCAGGCGTAACAAAGGAGTGCAATTATCCGGAGGTGAAAGACGACGTACTGAAATAGCCAGAGCCCTGGCCCTTAATCCTGATTTCATCTTGCTCGATGAACCTTTTGCCGGTGTTGATCCGATAGCTGTCGAAGACATTCAGGAAATTGTCAAAAAACTAAAAACCCGAAATATTGGCGTCCTGATTACTGACCATAACGTGCATGAAACATTAAGCATCACCGACAGAGCTTATTTGCTTTTCGAAGGAAGCATACTGAAATCAGGAACTTCAGAAGAGCTATCTCAGGATGAGCAGGTTCGAAAAGTTTATCTGGGTCAAAATTTTGAACTAAGAAGGTAATTCCCTATCTTTGCCGCTCTTTTGCGGATGTGTCGTAATTGGTAGCCGAGCTAGACTTAGGATCTAGTGCCGAGAGGCGTGGGGGTTCGAGTCCCTTCATCCGCACAAAATGCATGAACCGCCTATGCTAATAACCATTCAGCGAGGCGGTTTTGTTTTAATACAAGAATTCTGAAAAAATCATGGATATCAACACAGAACACATTGACGATTTGAACGCGATTATCCGCATGAAAATCACTGAAGAAGATTACAAGGAAAAAGTTGCCGAGGTGCTGGCAGATTATAGGAAGAAAGCCAAATTTGATGGTTTCAGGCCCGGGAAAGCTCCTTTAGGATTAGTGAAAAAAGTATACGGAAGGGCAGTTATTGTTGATCAGGTAAATAATTTATTGTCTGAAAACTTAACCAAGCACCTGACTGACAACAATATTCGTGTTCTTGGTGAACCTTTACCGGCTGAAGATTCTCCTTCCATCGACTGGGATACCCAAAACGAATTTGATTTTGCCTTTAGCATTGGCATCGCTCCTGAGTTTGAGCTCAAGCTGACCAAGCGCGACAAGGTCGTTTGGTATAATATAGATATTGATGACTCATTGATAAATGATCAGGTAGAAAACTACACAAAAAGATTTGGCGGATTCCAAGCAACTGAAGTTGCTGAAGCTGAAGATATGGTAAAGGGAGATTTAGTAGAGCTGAACGAAGATGGCACCACAAAAGAAGAAGGTGTTGTGGCGGTTGATGCTCTGGTTTCTATTAACACCCTGCCGGATGAAAGCATTAAAAATATTTTTATTGGTGCCAAAACAGGAGATGTCAAGGTTCTTGATATGGAAACGACTTTTCCTAACGAGGCCGATAGAGCTTCTTTGTTGAAATTAACCAAAGAGGATCTGGCTGATCTTGGTAAACAATTCAGTTACACAATTAGTGAGGTTTCATCATTTGCTCCCGTTGAGATTAATCAGGAGTTGTTTGACATGGCTTTCGGAGAAGATGAGGTAAAATCCGAAGAGGAATTCAGAAGCAAAATTAAAGAAGAACTACAATCTCAACTTGACAGGGAGAGCTACTATAAATTTCATCTCGACGCCCGGGATAAGCTTGTTCAAAAAACAAATCTGCAACTGCCTGATGAGTTTTTGAAAAGATGGATGCTCACCACGTCAAAAGACGAAAAACTTACTGTTGAAAGTTTGGAAGAAGAATATCCACGTTTCAGTGAAGACCTTAAGTGGCAATTAATAAAAGATCTGATATCTAAAGAACAGGAATTTAAGGCCTTTGAGGATGAGATAAAGGCTGAAGCTATTCAGTCTGCTCGTGCTCAATTTCAACAATATGGCATACCGAATGCGCCGGAAGAGCAGTTAATTCGCTTCTCAGAGAGCATTTTGACGAATGAAGATGAACAAAGACGCCTGATTGAGCGTATTCTCGAAGATAAAGTCATTAGTTTTGTAAAGGAAGCAGTTAAGCTCGACGACAAAAAAATAAGTCTCGACGAGTTTAAGGAGTTATTTAAGTAAGATCAAAAAGCAAGAGGATATGAACAACAAAAACGAATTTGAAAAGTACGCTACAAAACATCTGGGAATTAGCAGCTTGAATCTTGACAGATATCAAAGTATTCATAATAGTTATATCTCACCAACTATTATTGAGGAGCGCCAGTTAAATGTTGCTTCCATGGATATTTTCAGTCGCTTAATGATGGATAGAATCATCTTTCTGGGTGCTCCGATTGATGATTATGTTGCCAATATCATTCAAGGTCAGCTACTTTTTCTGGAATCATCTGATCCGACAAAAGATATTATCATCTATTTTAATTCTCCCGGTGGTTCAGTACATGCCGGTTTGGGTATTTACGACACCATGCAGTATATCAATCCCGATATTGCCACCATATGCACAGGCATGGCTGCCAGTATGGGAGCAGTACTGCTTTGTGGCGGAACAAAGGGAAAACGAATGGCTCTCAGGCATTCCAGAATTATGATTCACCAACCAATGGGTGGTGCTCAGGGACAAGCTGTAGATATGGAAATACAGGTTGCTGAGATCAATAAATTAAAAAAAGAACTCTACGAAATATTGGCAAAACACAGTGGCAATAATTTCAAAAAAATTGAAAAAGACTCTGACCGTAACTACTGGATGACTGCTGATGAAGCGAAAGAATACGGAATGATTGACGAAATACTGACACGCAGTAAAGAAATAGAAAAATAAAACCAGCTCTCAGCCATGGATAAATGCTCATTTTGTGGTAGACAAAAAGATGATGTAAACCTGCTTATTGCCGGGGTTTCAGGACATATTTGTGATCTCTGTATTGAGCAGGCTCACAGTATTATCCAGGAAGAGATGAAGCAGGATACTGGTTTTAACCTGGAAACAGAGAAAGTCAGAAAACCCAAAGAAATAAAAGAGCTTCTTGGCCAATATGTTATCGGTCAGGATATAGCTAAAAAGGTGCTTTCAGTTGCCGTATATAATCATTATAAAAGACTGGGTCAGAAAGAAAGTAAGGATGATGTGGAGATTGAAAAATCCAATATCATTCTCGTTGGTGCTACCGGAACAGGAAAAACATTATTGGCGAAAACTATTGCCAGGATGCTTCAGGTGCCATTCACTATTGTTGATGCAACTGTATTGACTGAAGCAGGGTACGTGGGAGAAGATATCGAAAGTCTCTTAACACGTTTACTGCAAGCTGCTGACTACGATGTAAAGGCAGCAGAACGTGGTATCGTTTTTATTGATGAAATTGACAAGATTGCCCGTAAAGGTGACAATCCTTCTATCACTCGCGACGTCTCAGGTGAAGGTGTGCAACAAGGACTGCTAAAACTGCTTGAAGGATCGATAGTCAATGTCCCACCACAAGGAGGGCGAAAACATCCTGAGCAAAAAATGATTCCGGTTGACACAAAAAATATTCTTTTTATTTGTGGTGGTGCTTTTGATGGCATTGAGAAAAAAATCAGCAATCGCCTAAACACTCAGGTGATTGGTTATGGTGCTCAGTCAGCTGTGGACCATATTGACCGAACAAATCTGTTACAATATATAGCACCTCAGGATCTTAAATCATACGGACTAATACCCGAAATCATTGGTCGGCTTCCGGTACTTTCTCACCTTGATCCTCTTGACAGAGAAACATTAAGGAATATTCTGACCGAACCTAAGAATTCAATTATCAAGCAGTATATCAAACTCTTTGATATGGACAACATTGAGCTCAGTTTTAATACGGAAGCTCTTGAGTATATTGTCGATAAAGCTATCGAATTTGAACTTGGAGCCAGAGGATTGCGTTCAATTTGTGAAGCAATAATGATAGATGTTATGTTTGAGACTCCTTCAAATTCAGATACGAAGCAAACAATAACAAAAGAATTTGCTATATCTCAGATTGAAAAGATGGGGTCTAATCGCTTAAAAGCCTCCTAGTAATTCTTCGGCTTAATTTATCGCTTACTATCTTTCAAGAATTAAATATGAATGGGGAATTTCTGCTTCTGAATGATCCTCTCTGTACAACTCAGTCCATTCATCGAAGTTTATCTCGGGGAAAAAAGTATCAGCATCATAATGTTTATGAACTTGTGTCAAATAAAGCTTCTGTGCCATTGGCAAAAATTGTTTGTACACTGAACCTCCACCAATGATGAAATTTTCTTTAGTGTCGTCCATCCTTTCAACAGCCTCAGTTATTGAGTAAACCTTTTCGCAACCCTCTAAAATATCATCAGGATTATCTGTAAGAACAATATTGGTTCGCTTAGGTAATGGTCTGATAGGCAGAGAATCCCATGTGAGTTTTCCCATCACCACAGGATGTCCGCTGGTTTGCTTTTTAAACCATTTCATATCTCCTGAGATATGCCATAGCAGGTCGTTATCTTTCCCTATTGCCCAATTGCTGGCTGTTGCTACAATAATTGAGATTTTTTTCATCCGTATATTCATTTAATCTACTTACTCTATACTGAAATTGCCCCACGAATATGTGGATGCGGGTCATAATCCTGGATTTCAAAATCATCATATTCAAAGTCCAGCACATTTTTCTTCCGGGGGTTCAACAACATTTTTGGCAAATCTTTAGGTTCGCGGCTAATCTGTAATTTCACCTGTTCAAGATGATTATTATAGATATGTGCATCACCCAATGTATGAACAAACTCGTACGGTTCAAGTCCGGTTTCCCGTGCTACCATCATAAGCAGCAGGCTATAGCTGGCGATATTGAATGGAACTCCAAGAAAGATATCAGCACTACGCTGATACAACTGACAGCTCAATCGCCCCTTGGAAACATAAAACTGAAATAGTATATGACATGGAGGTAAATTCATATTGGGCAGGTCGGCTACATTCCAGGCACTGACGATATGACGTCGAGAATTAGGATTATCATGAATAGATTGTATCAGTGCCTTAATCTGATCGATATTATCCCCCTTATATCCTGGCCATGACCTCCATTGATATCCATAAATATGTCCTAGTGAACCATCCTGATCAGCCCATTCATCCCAAATGGATACTTTATTATCTTTTAGGAACTGCGTATTTGTGTCCCCCTTAAGAAACCAGAGAAGCTCATAAATAATGCTTCGTAAATGAAGTTTCTTTGTGGTAAGCAGTGGAAAACCTTGTGACAAATCAAAACGCATCTGATATCCGAATACACTTTTAGCACCTGTACCGGTACGATCGGTACGCTCCTCTCCATTCTCCATTACATGCTTCAGCAAATCAATATATTGTACCATATTCCTCTTATCCTAAAATCATTCCCACAATTGTAGCTGAAAATAGTGAGGCCAAAGTACCTCCCAATAAAGCCAGCATACCGTATTGCGACAGCCATTTTCTACGTCCGGGGGCTAATGAACCAATGCCATGCACCTGAATACCGACTGAAGCAAAATTAGCAAATCCACAAAGCATATAGGTTGCCATAATGATGGATTTATCCTGAAAAAACAGACCGGCATCTTTCATATTCGCTAAGCTTGAATATCCAACAAATTCACTGGCAATAAGTTTTTCTCCGGCCAGTTGGCCTACCAGGGCCATATCCTGCGGACACACCCCAATCACCCACATAAGCGGGCTAAAGCTGTAACCAAGGATAAACTGCAGACTGAGACTTTCATATCGTCCATTAGTGAAATTAGCAATTGCTCCATTCAAATTTGTCCAGTCACCAACTTTAACGAAGAGAAAATTAGCCATGGCGATAAAAGCAAAGAAAACCAGGAGAATGGCTCCAACATTGACTGCCAGTTTTACCCCTTCATAGGTACCTTTTCCAATTGCATCCAACAAGTTATCGCCAATTCTTGATTGCTCAACATCAACAGATTTCTTAACCTCTTCGCTTTGAGGCATAAGAATTTTCGATACGACAATTGCACCAGGTGCGGCCATTACTGATGCTGTAAGTAAGTGTTTTGCAAAAAGCAGCCGCTGAACAGGATCATCCCCTCCGAGAAATCCTATATAAGCAGCCATAACTCCTCCTGCCACTGTAGCCATACCTCCAATCATAACCAGCACAATTTCAGACCGGTTCATCTTTTCAAGATATGCTTTAATCATAAGGGGCGACTCTGTCTGTCCGAGAAAGATATTACCTGCAACTGATAAACTTTCGGCTCCCGACAACTTAAATGCTTTGGTCATAAACCAGGCCAGACCCCATACAACTTTTTGAATTACTCCGAGATAAAACAAAACTGAAGTGAGAGCTGAAAAGAAGACAATTGTTGGCAGAATCTGGAAGGCGAAAATAGAACCAAAGGTTTCCATATCAAGCAGGCCTCCAAAGAGGAATTCAGAACCCACCCGGGTAAAATCCAGGATCAGAACAAATATCTTACCTAGAAATTCAAAAACTGCCTGAACCGGAGGTACTAACAAGACCCCTAAAGCGAGTAAAATCTGCGTTGAAATCCCAATTAAAACAACTTTCCAGTTAATTCCCTTTCTGTTTCGTGAGAACAGCCAGCTAATTGCAACCAAAACAGCTAAACCAAAAAATCCTCGTAAAACATTTATTGGCTTGATAGAAGACTTATCCTGAACCTTTTTAGCAACCAGCCCAGCTTTTCCTTCAGCCTGATCTGATAAACCATCATCTGATTCCACTAATTGAAGTGTATCTGCAGGGCTATCCACATTATCCTTTTCCTGGGCCTGAACCCAAATAGCTGCAACAAAAATAAGGGCAGTAAACCCAACAAATAAATAGAGTATCTTTTTCATTCGTGATATTTATTTTTATTTATAAGATGGAGCTCGCGTAACAGAAAGTAATAATCCTTGTGTTGACAAAATGGTTTTGTTTTTGTCATGCTCGGTTCATCCGTTTATATTTTGATTATTAATGGCCGATTGGAGCTTGCATAATAATAAATAATCATCCTTGTGTTGCCAAACTTGATTATTTTTTAAACCCCCGGCGATCTATTTCCCTCTGAATTTCTGCAGCTTTCTCATAGTTCTCCTCGGCGATTGCCTCTATCAGTAAGGCTTCCAACTCTGATTTATCTTTAATAGAATATTCAATTGAATCACTAAGCTCTTCATTAGTTTCTTCTGACTCTTCTTCTTGATCTTCTAAAACGATACCAGCTTTGTCAAGGATTGCTCTGGTGGTATAAATCGGACACTTAAAGCGCAGAGCCAAAGCAACTGCATCAGAGGTTCGTGAATCGATGACTACAATATCTTCTCCATTATAAAAATACAGTTCTGAATAAAATATCCCTTCCTCCAATTTGTTAATATTCACTTCCTTCAGTACAACACTGAAGGCCTTGGCAAAGCTTTTAAACAGATCATGAGTCAGAGGCCGGGGAGGATGAAGTTCCTCCATATGCAGAGCAATAGCCTGGGCCTCAAATGCACCAATCATTATTGGGATTCGCCTCTCACCGCTCTCTTCGGCAAGCACTAAAGCATAGCTACCCGTTTGAGTCTGACTATAGGTCAAACCCAAAATCTTTAACCTCACCTTTTCATCCATTCTAAAAGTATTACCGTAAAAGTATCAAAAAAAATCCCACATCTAACCTCATGCAATTGTGATTTTCTAACAGTACAAGTAAAAATAAACAGGTCAAAGGATTGTATAATAGCATAATATTTTCTAATTTTGCACTCCCAAGTAAATATAGATCAATACAACAGACATGTACGCAATAGTAGAAATAGCCGGTCAACAGTTTAAAGTGGAGAAAGATCAGAAGATCTTTGTGCACCGGTTGGAGCAAGAAGAAGGTGCTCAGGTTGATTTTGAGAAAGTATTGTTATTAGACAATGACGGGAAAATCAAAGTTGGAACGCCAGTAATTAAAGGAGCAAAGATATCCTGTAAAGTATTAGGACATCCTCGTGGGGATAAAGTCAAAGTATTTAAGAAAAAACGCAGAAAAGGTTATCAAACTCTGAACGGACACCGTCAGGATTTCACACAAATTCAAATCGAAGACATTCTGTTGGGTTAATATTTTAAAAGTTTAGTAATGGCACACAAAAAAGGAGCAGGTAGCTCAAGAAACGGACGCGAATCCGAGAGTAAACGACTAGGTGTTAAGATATTCGGCGGTCAGTCTATTAAAGCTGGTAATATTATCGTACGTCAGCGTGGAACAACTCATCATCCCGCCACCAATGTTGGTATGGGAAAAGACCACACGCTGTTTGCCTTAACAGATGGAACCGTTGTATTCAGGAAAAGGAAAAACAATCGTTCATATGTATCGGTTGAGCCTTTCGTAACTGAAGAATAAAGAATTCTTTTAAGAGTACTTCCTCCTGTCTTATTCTCCATATTAATGGAGTATAGTTCAGGAGTTTTTTTATTTTTATCCCTTCCAAATACTATTATCATGCTGCCAGTAAAATATATCATCGAGAACAAGGATCTTGTCATTGACAGGCTTAAAATCAAGAACATGGACGCCAGTTCCATTGTAGAGCAGATTATCCGGCTTGATTCAGAAAGACGCGAATTACAACATCAGCTTGATCGGGAACTGGGTGAGCTCAAGATAATTTCAAGGCAAATAGGTGATTTATTTAAGCAGGGGAAGGCAGAGGAAGCTACATTAGCCAAAGAACATACAGTTGCAATAAAAGAATCCGGCAGGATTTTAAAAGAAAAACATCAGGATATTGATGGTCAATTAAGGGAGCTCCTGATTCAACTTCCTAACCTCCCTCATGAGTCTGTTCCACCTGGCAAAGGAGAAGAAGATAATCTCGAGGTGAAAAAATCAGAATTACCTGATTTCACAGGACAATCCCTCAAACCTCATTGGGAACTTGCTGCCAGCTATGATTTGATAGATTTTGAACTGGGAGTAAAGCTTACAGGAGCAGGCTTCCCTGTGTATAAAAAACAAGGAGCTAAATTGCAGAGGGCTCTTATAAGTTTTTTCCTGGATGAGGGGGAAGCTGCAGGTTACGAAGAGGTCATGCCTCCAATTGTTGTTAATGAAGATTCGGGTTTTGGCACCGGTCAATTACCCGACAAGGAAGGTCAGATGTATCATATCGGGGTCGACAATCTTTACCTGATTCCGACAGCTGAAGTTCCGGTTACAAATATTTACCGTGATGTTATTCTGAAACGAGATGAGATGCCGGTTAAAAACATTGCCTATACTCCTTGTTTCAGGAGAGAAGCCGGATCTTGGGGCAGTCATGTCAGAGGGCTAAACCGTCTGCATCAATTCGATAAGGTTGAAATTGTACAAGTTCGTCACCCTGAGGAATCATATAAGGCACTGGATGAGATGGTTGCCTATGTTGAAACTTTGGTGCAAAAACTTGGCTTACCCTATCGGATTTTACGTTTATGTGGTGGTGACATCAGTTTTACATCTGCCTTGACCTATGATTTTGAAGTTTTTTCTGCCGGACAAGAAAGGTGGCTGGAGGTGAGTTCAGTATCTAATTTTGTGGATTTTCAGGCCAATCGTCTGAAGCTCCGTTTCAGAGATTCGGAAAGCAAAAAGAACATCACAGCTCATACCCTTAACGGGAGTGCCCTTGCTCTGCCAAGAATCCTGGCTGCGATTCTGGAAAACAACCAAAAAGATTCTTACATTGAGATTCCTGAAGTTCTGCAAAAATACACAGGGTTTGATCGTATTGAAAAGCCATAACATCCGTCTGCATCTTGTCATTTTTTTGGTGCTAATTCCTGTTTTTCTACTGGGTCAGCAGAGCAATTCCAGGCTGGCATTTGAATATTACAATGATCAGGAATGGGAGAAAGCTGCGCCTCTATTTCTTGAAATGTATGCAGTGAATAAGGCCAAACCATATCTTACCTACTATGTAAGATGTCTGATTGAATTAAAAGAATATTCTGTTGCAGAGAAAGAAATCAAAAAGGCTATTCGTAGCAACAGGGATGTGACCCTGAATATTGATCTCTCATATCTGTATGAGTTGTCAAATAATGACAAAAAAGCAGCGGATTACCTGGAGCGTCCATTTAAAGCTTTTCCGACAACAGTATCTGGTGTTAAACTATTAGGGAACAGCTATATATCATATTCAAAATATGATCATGCTTTGCGAGTATACGACATTGCCAGGAAAACACTAAATCTGGCAGATGAATTTCATCATGACAAGGCCAGTATATACAGTCTGCAACGCCGTCATAGCAAAATGATTGATGAATACATGGCCCTCCTCCTGACTCAGCCAAGGTATTTGCAAACTGTTCAAAATAGTCTTCAATCGGCTCTGACACATGATATTGACAAGGTGATCCCTGATTTGACCCGTGAAAAGACACTCTCCTATATTCAGCAGTTTCCCGGACTGGATGTTTTCACAGAAATGCTCATTTGGGTCTATCAGCAGGAGGGTAATTATGAGCAGGCTGTTGCTCAATCAATGGCTCTTGACATTCGAAACAGGGAGACTGGAATGCGCATGCTCAATCTTGCAAGGCTTGCGCGGGCGGCCGGTGCTTTTCCTCCGGCTTTGCAGGCCTATGGATATCTGATTGAAAAAGGTGAGCCCCCCCAGCAGAAAGGCTCATCAAGATCACGTCCCTCGCAAACTCCATATAATCTGGCATTGCTTGAGAACGTTCAAACTCAGCTTCAGGAACTTGAATTAACCAATATTACTGATAAAACCGTTCTTAATAATCTTGTAAAAGTTTATGAAGAAACACTTACCAGATTAAATCATCCTGCCCAGCATGCTGTATTACTAAAGGATCTGGCATACATAAACACTTATTATCTATTTGATTATCAGATTGCTCTGGCACAAATAGACTCAGCACTTATTCAGCCTGACATAAGACCTCAGTTTAAGGCCGAATGCCTGCTTGACAAAGGAAATATTCTCCTGGTTTCGGGCGATCCATGGGAAGCAACATTCATATATGCAAGAGTAGAGAAGGAGAACGCTCAGAATCCGTCCGGATCTCTGGCAAAATTCCGTAAATCTCAATTGGCATATTTTACTGGCGATTTCAGATGGGCACTTGCCCAACTTGATGTATTAAAAGGTAGTAGCTCCAAATTAATTGCCAATGACGCCTTCGAGCAGGCAATGTTAATCCGAGATAATTTAAGCCCTTCTGACAGTTTAAACCAGGGATTAAAACAATTGTCACAAGCTGAATATCTGATTTTTCAGAAACGTATTGTTGAGAGCTACCTTATTCTTGATTCCCTGATTAATGCAGACAGTTCCTTAATGGTGAAAGATGATGCCATGTATAAAAAAGCTGAGTTACTGATACATAACGAAGAACTTGAGCTGGCAAAACCACTGCTGCTTGAATTGTGCCAAAATTTCAGATATGAAATATGGGGGCATAAGGCACTTTTTTTTCTCGGCGAGATATTTTATAAACAACAGAATTGGGAACAGGCATTGAAATATTTTGAAGAGCTTGTGCTTGAATTCCCAAATAGCTTCTATCATCTCAATGCACGAGAGTATGTCAGAGAAATTATTTCAATAATGGAAGAGATAAAATCGGGCATAAATGGCTAATGAAAGCAAAATCATACTAGGTATAGATCCGGGAACGGTTGTTATGGGCTATGGCTTGATCTCTGTTACTGGCAATAGATTAGACCTGGTAACCATGGGTGTTATCCATTTACGAAAACTCCAGGATCATTATCGCAAATTAGGATTAATCTATCAGCGTATTGAAAGTATTATTAAAGAGTTTAAACCTGATGCAGTTTCTTACGAAGCTCCTTTCTACGGAAATAATGTTCAATCAATGTTAAAGCTTGGCAGGGCACAGGGGGTTGCAATGGCTCCTGCAATCCTTCATAATATACCGGTATTTGAATATGCCCCAAGAAAAATTAAACAATCTATTACAGGCAACGGGAATGCCTCAAAAGAACAGGTAGCCCATATGGTTTACAGCCTGCTAAAAATTGAAGAAAAAGCACAGTATTTTGATGCTACCGATGGTATTGCAGCTGCAATTTGTCATCATTTTCAATCTCAAAAACCTATGGGTGGGAAAGAGGCTAAAGACTGGAAAGAATTTATTCGTAAAAATCCAGGACGCATCAGCTAAGCTGCGCCCGGATCTTACTTGCAATATCCTGAAACTCTTCCTGAGTGAATTTCAACTTTGGTTTGCTAAAATCAATATCATAGATTCCATCAATAGGTACCAAATGAATATGTGCATGAGGCACTTCAAGTCCCAAGACGGCAATCCCTACTCTTTTGCATTTCACTACCCGGTCAATGGCTAATGCTACCTTTTTAGCAAATACCATGAGATCGGCCAATTCATTATCCTCAAGATCAAAAAGATAATCTTCTTCTCTTTTAGGAATCACCAGAGTATGGCCCGCATTTAAAGGATTTATATCAAGGAATGCCAAGAATTGCTCGTCCTCCGCAATTTTGTAGCAGGGAATCTCTCCATTAACAATCTTTGAGAAAATACTTAACATTGTCACATATATTATAAACTGTTAAGGTCTTGAGGTCTCAATGCACCGAACCATTTTACAATTTTCTCACCAATATTCGGAGCATCAATATGGAATATATATACTCCTGATGCAACTGGGATTCCGTATTGATTCTTAATATCCCATTCAACGAATGTCTGATCACTATCTTTTGTGATTCTTCTGATCAGATTACCATTCAGAGAATAGATCGAAATTGTACATATCTGTGGTAAATTAGTCACTTTCACCATATTAGACAGCTGGGTCAATTCATAAGCAGAGTAACCATAATATGGGTTAGGTACAACTCTGATTAAATCAAGAGCGCTAACTGCAGTC